>NZ_FNQK01000001.1:249347-279132 GCF_900107625.1 Bizionia paragorgiae | reverse complement strand
CTACTAAATTCCAATCGCGTTGTACAACCTGATTCGTATTTTTATCTAACCATCTGCGACGTTTTACGTGAAGATAGACTGTATTACCTCGAAGTGGAAAATCTTGAATAGTGACTTCTTTGTGAAAACCATGAGCAACAAGCATTTTGGATTTCTCCTCTTTAGGAATCACATTGCGCTCTTCAAAATAAAGGTGCATTACTTCACCATTTTTTGTGTTTTTTATTAAATCGAAATGATTAATTAAAAATTCAGGGAGAATAAGTTTCAGTAATTCTAAATAATTGTCCACGGCTATTTTTTTTACAAAAATCGTAATCTTATTTCAATTCACACACAACTTTTGAGATTGATCCGAATTCTTTGAAAAACAAGCGAACTACTACATATAAACATACAATCACTTCCAGTGCTTCCTAAGCATTAGCAATTGTATCGAGAAGTAGTTTTTAGTCGTTAGTCATTAGTAAGGATAGTGCTTAATATGATTGCATTTCTCATTTCTAGTACTAAACAAATAGATGCTATGGTCGTAGCTCTTTCAGAAATCGGTAATACGACATAGTCAATGATAAATAGGAATAGGTAAGGGCGCAATGAAAATCAAGTTTGAGATAAAAGAATCATAGCGTGATGCAATTTAACGGATCACATCCAATAGCTCTCTTTTGACCCTTCTCGTTATAGTTTAATGTAATTGCATGTTAATGTATCTTAGGCATAACGTTCAAGCAATAGACGCTGCCAATTACGTGTTCTGTAGCGCATAGTTTTAAAACGGTTAATAGCCTTTAGTGATACATCAATTGATGCTAATAGATGTATTTTTAAAGCCGTAATGGGAAGCAGTGATGGTGAAATTCAAATATTCATCGCGTCGCTTTTATTAGAAAACGATATTTTCATAAGTACCTTTAGCGGTAGCATTATTTAACACCACCGCTTTTAGCGACTACTAGAGTAACTGCATACTAATCTTCTTCTTAAGATTTCATTCCGGTTTTTTCGACTGTAATTTCTGTAGGGAAACGAGTAGCGTAACGCAACACATAATACCCTAATACACCACTTAATAACGAGGCAACGAGAATACCCATTTTTGCTTCTTCTCTAATTAAATTGTCTTCAAATGATAGGTTGACTATAAATAAAGACATGGTAAATCCTATACCGCAGAGAAGTGCGATACCTAAAAACAGGCTCCATACTTCTTTAGAGCTAGGCATTTCTTTATAAAAGAATTTTAATAAAATCCATATTCCTAATAATATACCTACAGGTTTACCTACTAATAAACCTAAAATAGTTCCCCAAGTAATAGGGATATGAAAAGCCTCATTTATAATTTCTGGATCAAAGACTACACCTGCGTTCACAAAGGCAAACAACGGCATAATAAAGAAATAAACTGGTCCGTGCAATTTGCGTTCTAATCGCTTTAATGGAGACTCCATTTCACGTTGGGTTTTTTCTAAGAAATAGTGGGCTTGAGATGATGTTGTGTCCAAAGTCACATCTTTAGCTCTTAAAAACAGTTTAAAGCCGCGTTTTGCAAAATTTTTAATCTTATCTAGTTCCCATTCTCTATTTAGAGGAATGGTAAATGCAAGGATTACACCTGCAATAGTGGCATGAATTCCTGAAGATAAAACAGCCCACCATAAAATAAAGCCGACAAATAAATAAGGGGCTAGTCTGTTTTCTTTTCTAAAATTAAATAGTAAAAGGACAAGGGTACAGCCTAAAGCGATAGCTAAAGAAGGCCAGTAAATTTGATCAGTATAAAAGAAGGCTATGACTAAAACTGCTATTAAATCATCTACAACAGCAATGGTAGTAATAAACACTTTTGCCCAAGAGGGGATACGTGATCCTAAAATCGCCAATACCCCAATAACGAAAGCGATATCTGTTGCCATTGGTATGGCCCACCCGTCTATGTATTCCGTACCTCGATTAAATGCAAAATATATTAGTGCCGGTACAATGGCGCCTGTTACTGCGGCAACCACAGGGAATACTGCCGATTTAAAAGATCGTAAACGGCCAAATTTTAATTCGCTCTTTATCTCTAAACCTACTAATAGAAAAAATAGTGACATTAATCCATCATTAACCCAGTGGTGCAAGGATTGTGAAATGTATAAACTGTCGAACCCGAGATTAAAGTTAAGGTGCATTACCGCTTGGTAATACGTGCGCAAAGGGGTATTTGCAACTATTAAAGCCGATAGTGTAGCTATTATTAATAGAATTCCCGTGGCAGAGTCTTTATGTAAAAAATCACTCCAAGCTTTAGATAACTTATTCATTCGTTACTAGATACGTTTATTTAAATTTACAATAATTGTTTTAGAAATCGGTTGAGTGTAGAATTATTTCTTAGAAAAGGGAATAAAGCTAATATTCAGAATACAGTATAATTTTATACGGCCTTTATTTATCATTAAAAAATAAACTCACCGATACTAAGATACTAAAAGATAATTTGTCGTGAAAATAGTGTCTTAGTTACTTCTTCTTTTTATCATTTTATTAACTAAAATTAATCTTTTTTTAAGGGAGTAGGACCGATAAGTAGAAAAAAACAAAGCCTCGAATTACATTGTAACTCGAGGCTTTTAATTTATAAATTGAAGTTGTTTAACCGTTCATTGAGATTAAAAACTCTTCGTTATTTCTTGTTTGTTTAAAACGTTGGTTTATAAATTCCATCGCTTCAACAGGATTCATATCGGCAAGGTATTTACGCATTACCCACATACGTTGCACGGTTGTTTCATCTAATAAAATATCATCGCGACGTGTGCTTGATGACGTTAAATCGATAGCAGGGAATATTCTACGGTTAGAAATCTTACGATCTAATTGTAGTTCCATATTACCAGTACCTTTAAATTCTTCAAAGATAACTTCATCCATTTTAGAACCTGTTTCAGTTAATGCCGTTGCTATAATAGTTAACGATCCTCCGTTTTCTATATTTCTTGCGGCACCGAAAAAACGTTTTGGTTTGTGAAGTGCATTGGCATCGACACCACCACTTAATATTTTTCCAGAAGGCGGTTGTACTGTGTTGTAGGCTCTTGCCAAACGTGTAATAGAATCTAAAAGAATAACCACATCATGACCACATTCTACTAAACGCTTTGCTTTTTCTAAAACAATATTAGCAATTTTAACGTGTTCGTGAGCTTCTTTATCGAATGTAGAAGCGATAACCTCACCGCGTACATTACGTTGCATGTCGGTAACCTCTTCAGGACGCTCGTCGATTAATAAAACCATTTGGTAAACTTCAGGGTGGTTTGCAGCAATAGCATTAGCCACGTCTTTAAGAAGCATTGTTTTACCCGTTTTAGGTTGTGATACAATCATACCACGCTGTCCTTTTCCAATAGGAGAGAACAAATCCATAATACGTGTAGAAATGGTACTTTGCTTTTCGGCGATATTAAATTTCTCTTGAGGGAATAATGGTGTTAAATGCTCGAAAGAAACACGGTCTCTCACCACATCCGGGCTTTGACCATTAATTTTGTTGACTTTAATTAGTGGGAAATACTTTTCTCCTTCTTTTGGAGGTCTTACATTTCCTAAAACAGTATCTCCTGTTTTTAATCCGAATAAGCGGATTTGAGATTGTGATACATAAATATCATCAGGTGATGATAAATAGTTGTAATCAGAAGATCTTAAAAAACCATAACCGTCTTGCATGATATCTAAAACACCTTCACTTTCTATGATGGCATCAAACTCATAGTCTGGTTCTCTATAACGGTTTCTAGTATCCTTATTTCCGTTATTACCAGGATTGTTTTTATTCTGATTTTTATTCTGGTTTTTATTTGGAGTATTTTCTCGTTTAGCAGGGCGATTTTGCGATTTGTTATCGTTTTTAGAATCGTTTTTGCTATCTTCTTTTTTATTCTGGTGTTTGTGAACGGGCTTTTTAGGTGCCGGTTTACGAGATTCTTTGGCTTCCTGTTTTGCAGGAGCCTGAGCCGTTTCCTTAGGAGATTCGGCTTTAGGAGTCTCTTTTTTAGTTTCTTCTGAAAATGCTAAAGTGCTTTGTGTGTCCTTTTCATTAGTCTTGTCTGCTGCACGCTCATTTTGAGGCTCTTTAGTCTGTTCTTTTTTCTTAGCAGGAACTTTACGTTGAACGCGAGCTCTTTTAGGAGCTTCTTTTTTAGTTTCTGAAAGGTCTTCTATTTTTACTTCTTTCACAGCTTTTGGGTTCGCTGCTTGTAGATCTAATATTTGATATACTAAATCTAGTTTTTTTAGAGTGCGAAATTTAGGCACACTTAGTTTTTTAGCTATTTCCTGTAGTTCAGGAAGCTTCATTTCTTTTAATTGTGAGATTTCAAACATTGAGTTGTTGAATTGAATATTTTTAAAATATTTAAGTTGAAATATTTCCCAGAGAAAATATACTATTAATTGAAGAATTAACAACTTGCTAACGTGATTGTTGCAAATTATTACTGCAATTATACGACTTTATTTTATTTTTTTTTAGAAAAATAACAAAAGAAACTATATTTTTGCTGCAGATAATTACCATTTAAATAAATGATTCAACGCATACAAACATTATACTTGTTATTAGCAGCCACAGTTTCTGGGGGTCTAATTTTTGCGTTTCATTTGTGGAAGACTACTGACGATATTACAATTTTCGCTAGCGATAATTTAATGTTTTTTGCTATGTTTATGGCTTCAGCAGTCTTATCTGTAATATCTATATTTATGTACAAGAATAGGAAGTCTCAATTTGTTGTGGGGCGACTAAACATCATATTAAACTTTATTTTACTAGGATTACTTGTATATCAATCTCTAAGCATATCTGGAGAAACTAACGTTTCAGAGAAAGGTATTGGGATCTTTTTGCCTATTGTGTCTATCGTATTATTAGCATTAGCTAATAAGGCCATCAAAAAGGACGAAGATCTTGTAAAATCTGTAGATCGATTACGATAAGCCTAACATCTTAGTAGTATTAGTGCGTGAGCCCAAGGTGAAGATCTTGGGCTTTTTTATGCTTTAAAACTAAAGCCGATTACAGTTTAATACCGTTTAGGAAACTCTATGACTTCCAAATTCGCAATGGTATCACCAGAAATTGTAAAACGTAACATGGTTCGTACATTATGAAAGCCGTGCTTACCAACAGCTCCAGGATTCATATGTAATAAGTTTAATTTTTTATCGGGCATAACTTTTAAAATATGAGAGTGTCCACAAATAAACAGTTTTGGAGGATTGCGCTGAATTTCCTCTCGAATACGTACATTATATTTATTGGGGTAGCCACCAATATGGGTAATCCATACATCGACACTTTCACACATAAAGCGGTTGTTTTCTGGAAATTCCATACGCGCCTTATCGTCGTCAATATTACCATAAACAGCTCTTAAAGGCTTATGCTTTTTAATAGCATCGGTAACCTCTAAGTTACCAATGTCTCCCGCATGCCATACCTCGTCTGCTTGTTTTACGTGTTCTAATATAGCATCGTCAATATAACTATGAGTGTCGGAAAGCAATAGGATTTTTTTCATAATAGTGTTCTAAATAGCTGGGGCAATAGGCTTTTTTTAGTGTTAAACATACAGCACGCTTTTAAAATTAATTTAGGATTTCTTTAGTGATAAAAACAATTATCTTTGTAGCTGTAATTAATCACAAAAATAACACAATACTTGCGATATTTTCTAGAACTTTCATATAATGGTAAAGCGTATCACGGTTGGCAGATTCAGCCCAATGCCATCACTGTACAAGAAGTTTTAGATAAAGGGTTGTCCTTAGTATTAAGGACGCCTATTTCTACCATGGGAGCGGGGCGTACAGATGCTGGAGTACACGCCTTACAAATGTATGCACATTTTGATACCGATGTGGTCTTTGACGCCGATGTCCTTAAGTATAAGCTAAATTCCTATTTGCCCGAAGACATTGTGATTCATTCTGTTTTTAAAGTGCATCCTGAAGCGCATACGCGATTTGATGCTTTAAGTCGTGCGTATATTTATAGGATTGCTGTTAGTAAGAATGCCTTTAATAACGATCAGACCTATTATTTAAAGCCGCAATTGGATGTCGATAAACTAAAAGCAGCTTCAAAAATTCTATTGGAGTATAAAGATTTTCAATGTTTTTCTAAAAGTAATACTGATGTAAAAACGTATTATTGTGATATTATGCAAGCCGATTGGGAAATAGTAGGTGATGAATTACAGTTTACAATCAAAGCCAATCGCTTTTTACGAAATATGGTCCGCGCAATTGTTGGTACTTTAATTAATATCGGAGTTGGTAAATTAGACGTGAGTGATATGCATACTATTATTCAATCTAAAAGTAGGAGTGAAGCTGGTTTTTCGGTACCCGCTCGTGCCTTGTATTTAAGTGAAATTATATATCCAGAATCTATTTATTTAAATGAATAAAACTAAAGAAAATATATTTGATTTCTCACTGTTTAAAAGGTTGTTTCAGTTTATAAAACCTTATAAAACAGTGTTTGTTGGTGTGCTTTTATCGGTGATTTTAATCGCGGTATTAAGTGCAGCATCGCCTTTTGTTTTAAGTTATGCAATCGACGAAAATGTGGCTCAGAAAAAAGAGGATGGTTTTCTGTTTTTTGTGTTGTTAATGATCGGTATGCTGCTGTTAGAAACTGTTTTTCAGTTGCTATTTATTTTCTATGCAGCGTGGTTAGGACAGAGTGTGGTTAAAGACGTTCGTGTGATGTTGTTTAATCACATGCTGAAATTTAAAATGAAATACTACGATAACTCTTCAGTAGGGACTTTAATAACAAGAGCGGTAACCGATATGGAACGTATTGCTGATATCTTCGGTCAAGGGCTGTTTATGATATCCCGTGACTTGCTAGTAATGCTAGTGGTTTCTGGTTTGATGATTGTAATGAATTGGCAATTGAGTCTTATCGTATTTATTACCATGCCTATTGTTCTTTATGCCACAAGAATATTTCAGAAGTATATGAAAAAAGCTTTTGAAGAAGTGCGTACAGAGGTTTCTAATTTAAACTCTTTTGTTCAAGAGCGCGTTACAGGAATGAAAATCCTACAGCTATTTACTAGAGAAGAAACCGAATACACGAAATTTAAAGCTATTAACGAGCGCCATAAGGCGGGCTGGTTAAAAACGATTTGGTATAACTCCATATTTTTTCCAATTCCTGAATTATTATCTTCTGTAGCTCTAGGTTTGGTTGTGTGGTATGGCGGATTAAATATTGTTTTAGAAGGTACAGCCACCCAAGGTGATTTGTTTGCCTTTGTGATGATGATTCCTAAGCTCTTTAGACCACTGCGACAAATAGCCGATAAGTTTAACACATTACAAATGGGAATGGTTGCCGCGAAGCGCGTGTTTAGAGTAATCGATACGACCTCCCAAATTGATGACACTGGAACATTAGAAGCTCAGAACTTTAAAGGAGATATTAGTTTTAAAAATGTGACTTTTAGTTATGTCGATAATGAATTGGTGCTAAAAGGTATTAATTTTGAGGTGAAAGCCGGAGAAACCGTTGCTATTGTAGGTGCTACGGGAGCCGGGAAATCGACAATTATAAACTTGTTAAATCGTTTTTACGAAATTAATAGCGGTGTAATAGCCATCGATACTATAGATATTAAAGAGGTTACTTTAAAGTCTTTACGTTCGCAAATTGCTGTGGTGTTACAAGATGTGTTTTTGTTTGCCGATACCGTTTTAGCTAATATTACTCTAAATAACCCTGAGATTTCTGAAGTCGATGTACAGCAAGCAGCAAAAGATATTGGGATTCATGATTTTATTATGAGTTTGCCAGGCGGTTACCACTATAACGTAAAAGAAAGAGGAGCCATGTTATCCTCAGGGCAGCGTCAGCTAATTTCTTTCTTGCGAGCTTATGTTACTAACCCAAGTATCTTGGTATTAGATGAAGCGACCTCGTCGGTAGATTCCTATTCAGAGCAGCTCATTCAAAATGCAACCGATAAAATTACTAAAGATAGAACGTCTATAGTTATTGCTCACCGTTTAGCAACCATTCAAAAAGCAGATAAGATTATTGTTATGGATAGCGGGCATATTGTAGAGCAAGGTACCCATAGTGAATTGTTGAAAAATGAAAACGGCTACTATAGAAACCTCTATGAGGTTCAGTTTTTAAAGGCTGAAGCTGTAGAGTAGCGATTTAATCTAAATCCTCTTTTATAATAGCAATCAATTCTTCGGTCGTTTCAAACGGTAGGAAGTCACCATTTTTAAAACAAGATATCTGCCCCGTTTCCTCACTGACAACAATAGCGATAGCATCGGTGCGTTCGGTAATTCCCACAGCGGCACGGTGGCGCAAGCCAAAACGTTGAGGAATTGTTTTTTCGTTGTTTACAGGTAAAATAACTCGTGTGGCTTTAACGATATTGTTTTCGATGATAATGGCACCGTCATGTAACGGACTGTTTTTAAAGAAAATGCTCTCTATAATAGGTTGAGTCACAGTAATATTCATTTCATCACCTGTATTAATTAAAAAGTCTAGATTATTGTTGCGCTCTAAAACGATTAACGCACCTGTTTTAGTGGTTGCCATCTTAATACAAGCAGACATAATAGTTTCGATATCTGTATTCGAAATGCCTTCGGTTTTTAAGAATTTCAACTGACTTAAAAATTTGCGCTTTGCTCCGAAATTAGTGGAACCTATCATCAATAAAAATTTCCTGATTTCTTGTTGAAATACTACAATAAGTGCAAACATTCCCACACTAATAAAACCACCAAGAATATTACTTAGTAATTGCATTTGTAAAGCTTCGGTGATTTTCCAGATGATATAAATAATTACAATACCTATAAAAATATTAATGGCCACCGTACCACGAACCAATTTGTACACGTAGTAAAGTAGTAGTGCAACTAATACAACATCGATAATGTCTACTAAACTAAATTTTAAAATGGTATCAAAAATTTCCAAAAGAGGTGCTGTTTTTAGGTTTAAATTTTAATTAAAGATAAATTCATTTTTATCAATAGCTAAATTATCTTGTTCTAATTTTATGAGTTTTGATTTTATAGTGATGTAATCTTGGAAAGAGATTTTGTCATTAAAATTTAATGTGAATTGTTTTGGTGCCGAAGAACTGGATGCCAATTGTTGAAGGCTGTCTACTAAATCATCACTTTTAAGATTAACAATTTTATGATTCACCGAATGGATAGCAATGCTGTCCAAGCCAAAAATTTCGATAGCATAACGTCCTTCGGCGGTGTTTGGTTTACTCTCGTTGTTGTAAACCACGTCGGTAAACTCAATAAAGCCTAAGTTTTTTATGCTTGTATCGTTGCAGGTGAAAAAGTTTTTTGCAGCATCATTTTTATGAATCCCTGCTCCACGTTTTTTTTCTTGTAATTTAATAATCGACGGTAGCGCTTGTTTTAAAGTGAGACGCTTATCGATATTTACCAGCCAGTTTGTGGATATAATAAGACTACTTCGGTTTAACTCGACGCTGTCTTTTTGGGTTTCGTCATAAAATATATAGGCCGGAGAGACATCGGTAATTTCGGTGATGTCGGCGCCGTTAATTTCTGGTAGTAATACCGATTTGTCACTAGAGCAAGCGCTTACTAAAATAAATAAAAGGCTAACGAATAGGTGTTTCATTTTATGCGTGTAATTTTTGATGTAATGTTATGGTTTCTACCGCTTCTTTAACGTCGTGAACACGTAATATACGAGCGCCTTTCTCTAAAGCAATCATATGCAAGGCAGTGGTGCCGTTTAAAGCGTGTTCTGGGCTTGTATTAAGCGTTTTGTAAATCATAGATTTTCTAGAAATCCCAGCTAACAAAGGTAAGTCTGTTATTTTAAAATGATCAAGTTTATTTAATAATTCAAAATTTTGATCGGTCGTTTTAGCAAATCCGAAGCCAGGATCTAAAATAATATCGGTAATCCCTAAAGACCGTGCCGCTTGAATGCGTTCTGAAAAATAAATTAGGAGATCTTTTGTCAAATCATCATAAGTGGTTTGCTGTTGCATGGTTTGTGGCGTACCTCTCATATGCATCATGATATACGGGACGTTATAATCAGCAACCGTTTGTAGCATCTTAGGATCTAAATGTCCGGCCGAAATATCGTTTATAATTGTAGCACCAGCTTCAATAGCTTGTTTTGCTACCTCTGCTCTAAAAGTATCTACCGATAAGATTATACCGGGGAACTGTTTAACTAAAACAGAAATAACAGGGATAATACGTTGTAGTTCTTCAGCTACGCTCACATTCTTAGCATCAGGTCTTGAACTATAGGCTCCAATATCAATAAATGTAGCGCCGTCAGCAAGCATTTTTTCTACCTGAGTAATACAGTGTTCATCGCTATTATAGGTGCCGCCATCAAAAAAAGAATCGGGAGTTACATTTAGAATTCCCATTACTTTTGGTGAGGAAATAGCGATTAATTTTCCGTTACAATTTAAAGTCATTTGTACTATAATTATCGGTGTTTATTGGGGTTCAGAAAAGTTTAAACCATAAACTTTGAACATTTGAAAAAATTAAGCGAAATTTACACAAAATTCATTTAATTTATGCAAAATACGTCAAAACAATATGATGCTGTAATAAATACGTGTCGCACCCTATTTATAAACAAAATGACCGATTATGGTAGTGCTTGGAGAATTTTAAGATTGCCTTCACTTACCGATCAAATTTTTATAAAGGCACAGCGAATTCGTGGGCTTCAACAAAACGACGTTAGAAGAGTAGATGAAGGGGAGCAAAGTGAGTTTATAGGCATAATAAACTATTGCATTATGGCTTTAATACAGCTGGATAAAGGTGTGGTAGAACAACCTGATTTATCAACCGAAGAAGCGACGGCTTTATACGATGAAAAAGTAGCGTTAACCAAAACCTTAATGCAGAATAAAAATCACGATTATGGTGAGGCTTGGCGCGATATGCGAGTCAGCTCGCTAACCGATTTGATTTTGCAAAAATTATTACGCGTAAAGCAAATTGAAGACAACTCAGGAAAAACTTTAGTTAGTGAAGGTATAGATGCTAACTATCAAGATATGATTAACTATGCCATTTTTGCATTAATACATTTAACAGAAGAATAAAATTATGAGAATATTAGTAGGTTTTAGTCGCATTTTTGTCGGTATATTTTTTATTATTTCAGGGTTTATAAAATTAAACGACCCTATCGGATTTGCTTTTAAATTAGAAGAGTATTTTGGACCAACAGTTTTAGATTTACCGGTTTTTATGCCGTACGCCTTAGCGATTTCCATTATCGTAGTGATTTTAGAAGTGCTTTTAGGACTCTTTTTAATCATAGGGTACAAACCTAAGTTTACAGTTTGGAGTTTGCTACTAATGATACTGTTTTTTACGTTTCTTACTTTTTATTCGGCATACTTCGATAAAGTAAAAGACTGTGGGTGTTTTGGTGATGCTATGGCGATGACGCCTTGGGAAAGCTTTACTAAAGATGCTGTTTTGTTAGTGTTAATACTCATTGTTTTTATTGGGGTTAAATACATCAAACCTTTCTTTAATAACTTAATAACAACAGTTATAGCTCTAGTCGGTTTTATTGCATCTTTAGCTTTTGCTTATCATGTGTTAATGCACTTGCCAACCATCGATTTTAGACCGTATAAGTTGGGGGCTAATATTCAGCAAAACATGACTGTTCCAGACGATGCGCCAAAGGCCATTATAGAATATACGTATGTGTTTGATGTGAATGGAAAGGAAGAGAAGCACACGGTTACCGAAGGGTACCCAGAGGTTGATGGTGAGTTATTACGTGTAGAAACCAAAACCATAAGAGATGCTTACGAACCACCAATTCATGACTTCTCGATTGAAAAAGATGGTGTTGATTTTACCTCGGAAATTTTAGCTTTAGATCATGTGGTTCTTATTGTGGCTTATAATTTAGAAAAGGCAGAAGCTAAAGGTTTAGAAGCTATTAAAGTTGCAGCTGATAAGGCAATAGCTAATGGTTACGATGTTATTGGTTTAACAGCAACAGGACCAAAAGAGCAAAGCGTTATTAAAGAGCGATTTAAGTTGAATTTTGATTTTTATTTCTGTGACGAAACGGCGTTAAAAACGATAGTGCGTTCTAATCCTGGAGTATTGAAATTAGAAAAAGGAACCGTTATCCAGAAAATGCACTTTAATGATATTAATACCTTGGAGCTGCCGGTGGTAGAGCGAACGCCAGAGCCAGATCCGATTGTAGAATCACCTTTTGTAACGGAAGATATAGACAATACCTTGTTTTTGTTAAACGGAGAAGAAGTAACATTAGCAGAGCTTGATGCCATAGATGCTGAAACTATAGAAGCTGTAGATGTTATAAAAGATTCTCTTTTAATAAAAGAGATAACAACTAAGGAGTATACGAGTGTGATTAAAGTAACGCTTAAAGAGTAATACATATCCTTGATATCTTATTTTCTAAATAAAACATTTTACGCCCTACTCACTTTATTTGGAGTGGTGACGGTTATATTCTTTTTGTTTAATGTGCTTCCTGGAGACCCCGCGCAAATGATGTTGGGGCAAAATGAAGACAGTGAGCAACTGGCGATTGTAAAACAAAAGTATGGTTTTGATAAGCCTATAAGTATACAGTATTTGTATTACTTAAATGATGTGTCTCCGTTATCGCTACACTCGACGTCGCGTGACGATTACACGTATTTGTCACCTAATAAATACGCGGCAGTCACGCTATTTACTGTAGGGAACACAACTGCTGTTTTAAAATTACCGTATTTAAGAGAATCGTTTACCAAACAAGGAAAAAAAGTGAGCCAAGTATTGGCCGAAACCTTACCAAATACTTTTGTTTTGGCGGTTTCAGCAATTATTATCGCTTTAATCTTAGGGATTGTTTTAGGTGTAGTCTCAGCCTTATATAAAAATACGGTGTTAGACAAGATCATACAAATTACGAGTACTATTGGTATGAGTGTCCCTTCCTTTTTTAGCGCTATTATATTTGCTTGGATTTTTGGTTTTGTATTGCATAAATACACCAACTTAGAAATGACAGGCAGCCTTTTAGAGTTGGATGATTTTGGAGAAACCATTCATATAAAATGGAAAAACCTAATCCTTCCAGCTATTGTTTTAGGAATACGGCCGTTGGCAGTCGTTATTCAATTAATGCGTAACTCACTTTTAGAAGTCTTAAACCAAGACTATATCCGTACGGCAAGAGCGAAAGGTTTGAGTGAGTATCAGATTATAAGAAAACACGCTATAAAAAACGCAATGAATCCTGTGGTAACTGCTATTTCAGGATGGTTCGCCTCTATGTTAGCAGGTGCGGTGTTTGTAGAATATATTTTTGGATGGAATGGCTTAGGAAAAGAAATAGTAAATGCTTTAAATACCTTAGATTTGCCAGTTATTATGGGAGCCGTTTTAATAATCGCTTTGCTTTTTATAATAATTAATATTTTTGTAGATATCATATACGCTTGGTTAGATCCCAAGGTAAAACTTCAATAAACATAACGATGAGAAAACATATTGTAGCCGGAAACTGGAAAATGAATAATGATTTAGCACAATCAGTAGCTTTAATCTCAGATTTAAAAAAACAAAATCAAACCTCAGATGCTGAGGTTATGATAGCGCCTACTTTTACTAATTTATGGCATGCGAACGAAAACCTTAAGGACAGTACAATAGAAGTTATTGCTCAGAATATGCACTTTGCTAAAAATGGCGCGTATACCGGAGAGGTGAGTGCCGAAATGCTTAAGAGTTTGGGTATAACTACTGTGATTTTAGGACATAGTGAGCGTCGTGCTTATTTTAATGAAACCGACGACATGCTAGCTAAAAAAGTGGATGCTGCATTAGAACATAATATGCGTGTAATTTTTTGTTTTGGTGAAGAGCTGGCAGACAGACAAGCTAATAACCACGAAGCGGTAGTAGCAAATCAAATTAAGAATGCTCTATTTCATTTAGAGGCTTCTGCGTTTGAGCACATTGTTTTAGCTTACGAGCCTGTTTGGGCTATTGGAACTGGTGAAACAGCGAGTCCAGAGCAAGCACAAGATATGCACCAGTTTATACGTCAAACCTTAAACGACAAATACGGAGAAAACGTGGCTAACGACATGTCGATTTTATATGGAGGGAGTGTAAAGCCTGCGAATGCGAAAGAGATTTTCTCTAAGCCTGATGTAGATGGTGGTTTAATAGGAGGAGCTGCTTTAAAAGCCGAAGATTTTTATGCTATCGTAAACGCGTTTTAAAGATCTAAAAGAATTAGACTTTGAATGCGAACATGATTATAGCACCTCGTTGTTAATAGCACTACTGATTACGGCGAACTCTAGACGTCTACAAATAAAAATAAATGCGCCATCTTTAATGGGTTATTAAGGATGGTGTGCAATAATAAAAATAAAAACAACATGTCTAATACAATTTATATCGGGTATTATTTTACAGTAAAACCTATTGAGCCAGCGGTCGAAATATTGATTGCTGAATTGGGTTATGCAGGCTTCGAGAGCTTTGTGGAAACCGAAAACGGAGTAACGGCCTATATTCAAAAAGACGAGTGGCACAGTGACATTTTAAAAGATATTTACGTGCTAGAGTCAGACGAATTTGAGATTAGTTATACGCACGAAGACATAGAACAAGTGAATTGGAATGAAGAGTGGGAGAAAAATTTTAACCCTATTCTAGTAGATGATATGTGTTCGGTACGGGCGCCTTTTCACCCTAAGCCTGATACGAAATACGATATTGTTATCGAGCCTAAAATGAGTTTTGGAACTGGACATCACGAAACAACACACATGATGATTCAGCACCTTTTAAAAGCTGATGTTAAAGATAAGACGGTCTTAGATATGGGGTCTGGTACAGGTGTTTTAGCCATTTTGGCAGCTTTAAGAGGGGCTAAGGATATTGAAGCAATCGATATAGATAATTGGTGTTATATAAATAGTTTAGAAAACATCGAGCGCAATAACGTACCACATATAAAGGTTTATGAAGGTGATGCTAGTTTGTTAGAAGGGAAGCATTACGATGTGATTATTGCGAATATAAACCGTAATATTCTATTAAATGATATTAAAATATATGCGAAATGTTTAAATGAGAATGGCACATTATACCTTAGTGGCTTTTATGATAGTGACATTGAAAGTATTGAAGAAGAATGCAATAAGAATGGCCTAGTTTTTGAAGCTAAATTGGAACGCAACAATTGGGTTGCATTAGAGTTTAAAAATTAATATATTAGTGCAAATTATTGATTATGAGTACGAAAGAAAAGGTTTTAGAGCAAATTAAAGTAGAGGAGAAGGAGAAAACAAACAACGAGATTGTTTTGTATAACGACGATGTTAATACTTTTGATTACGTTATAGACACCCTTATGTATGTTTGCGATCACACACCAGAACAGGCAGAGCAATGTTCTTTATTAGTGCATTATAAAGGACAGTGTACTGTAAAAACCGGGGACTTAAAAGATTTAGAACCACGGTGCTCGAAATTATTACAAGCAGGTCTCAGTGCAGAGATTATATAACAGTTTAAAAAAGCGATAATCTTAAGATTGTCGCTTTTTTTTTTATACTCATTTTAATAATTGATTCGTTATAAGTGGTAGGTGTTTTAATCGGTTAATAGTTTTTTTTAATGAATAAAATTGGTTTTGGTGGAGGCTGCCATTGGTGTACGGAAGGGGTGTTTTTATCGTTACAAGGTGTTGATAAGGTAGAACAAGGGTTTATAGCTTCACTAGGAGAGGAGACAGGGTTTTCTGAAGCGGTAATTGTACATTATAACCCCAAAAAGATTCCGCTTTCAGTGCTCACTGAAATTCACCTGCTAACCCATAAAAGTACTTCTAATCATAGTATGCGGAGTAAATACCGATCCGCAGTCTATGTGTATTCTAAGACGCAATACGAGGAGGTTGGTATTATTTTAAAAGATTTGCAGCGTCAGTTTACCAAACCTCTAGTTACAAAAATATTGTTTTTTGATGTCTTTAAAGATTCTGAAGACCAATTTAAAAACTACTATTATAGCAATCCCAATAAGCCTTTTTGCAAAACGTTTATCGCGCCTAAGCTTAAACTACTTCTAAGCCGTTTTTCTGAGTATGTGAAACCAACCGATCAGACCTTTTAAAACTGCAATTGGTATTTCGGGCTGTTATGTTCTACTTCGAATAACTTAGAGATTTCCATAACATTAGGAACGTTGTCAAACTTACAAAGTAAGGCAACCACTCGGCATAGGCCATTAAATTGTAGCGCTTTATCTTTTGGGTTTTTAGGTCGCGCTGAGGTTTTTGTTATGGGTAAGCTGTAGCCGCAGCCTTTTAAGAATTCCGCTTCAATTTGTAACAGCTCAAGAGGGGTATAGCCAAATATTTTTCTCCCAAAATTCTGATTTAAAGTGCCTAAATAACTTAACTGTAGCGATCCGTGGCCAATGGTGAGTAGTTTCCATGTATCGGTATGATCGCAAATATTACCCACAGCACATTGTATACAACAATCGGGATGTAATTGGTTATTGTGAAAGGCATTATACAGTTTTGTTATGGCATGTTCGAGTCGTTTTGATGTTTTCATAACTCCTTTTGTTTTTAGTTTAAAACATGAGATGTAATCTAAATGATTGGTATGTATTAAGTTATGAAAATATTTTCAATCTATCAACTCTTTTTTTACGGTATAAAAAAAGCCCAAACCATGTCATAGTTTGGGCTTTAGTTTATAAGGTCTAATCGTGTATTAATTCACGAGTAGTTTTTTGACTGTCGTTGTCGTTTCAGTATCAATTTTCACCAAGTACATGCCGGCAGATAAATTTAGGTTTATATACCCATCACCGGTGCTTGTATTTGAAGTTATTTTTCGACCTTCCGCAGTAAAAATTGTAAGGGTATATTTATTTTTAATGCCCGATATATGAATTCTATCGGTTGCGGGGTTTGGATACATTCTTAGTGTTTCAGAAGTAAATGTATCGGTACTTAAGGGCGCGTTCCATACCTCTCCACTATGAGTTCCCCAAATATATTCTACCAAATCAGGGTGGTCAATAAATGGGTTACGATTTAATTGCCACGTGTAGACTACATTGTTTCTATTCATTTCATAATCGTCTGGTGGATCATTTCTATGCCAGTCTAAAAGTGTTGCTAAATCTCCCATCTGACCTGTAACAGACGGATAGCCATTTACGACTTCTAGTCCGTTATAACGCACGGCTAAAAACAATACACTTCGCGCAACATCGCCTTTAAAACTACCTAGGTTCCCTGAAGGACCTGTATATTGGCCGTAGTGCTGATTTCCTCGGCTACTGTTTTCTGGGCCATCGGCAGCACGTAAGGCGTGGGCATCAGAGTTAGCGTGACGAAGTGAATCGGCATTAGTAGTCCAATACACGTCTTTTCCGTCCGATATTTCATCTAAATCAATACTTCCATAACCACCTAAAGAACGTGGAAAGGTATGTTCTCTATTCCATTTGCCTGTGCTGCTACCCATATATTGGTAATCTAGTTTCGCTCTACCTTGCTCGGTATATACCAACCATACCTCGTTGCTATTTGCAGGATTAACATCTGCTTCTTTTAAAATGTCGATCACATCAGCATAGGTTTGAGCGCGAACCGTAGTGGGGTCGGCAATAATATCTTGTAAAGCCTGGCGTAAATTACTACCCGCTAAACCATCGATAGGGTCGTAGTAACCATCAGGTTGTGTGCTCTGAACGACTAAAGGGTTTGGGTTTGGATTGGGATACGGATTGGCCGTAGGTATACCGTAATTAGCGACAACATAATCATTATCGACTACGCGGCGTAAAATATAATTATTTGCAATAAATGGTAATTGTAAATCTGTAAATGATATTACAAACTCTTCGTCACCTTCATCTAGAGTATCGTCTGTTATAGAAATTGTAGTGGTTACCGCCGATTGACCACTTGGTATGGTCACCGTGGTATTTCCAGTGTAATCTGACGCATCAAAAGTACCATAATCTAAAGAGAAACTAAAAGTAAGATCGTTAGCAACAGGAGTTTCAGAAGTAAATACAATACTAACAACATCTCCTTCAGTATACTGTTCTTGATCTGTAGATGCGGTAATAGGGTTGTGTTGGTTTCCTGAGAAATCGTTTAAAACTCCTGGTGTTGGCGTGGTAACGGTGTAGGTTGTACCGTCGTTGTTAAGCTGAATAGAGTTGGTGTTGTTTCCAGGACCTTCACTAATTTGAACCGTTTCGCCTAATAAAGCCATAAGTCCGGTGTCGTCGGCATCATTAGTGCTATACACTAAAGCATCTATTAAATTGGTTGTGGTTGCTACCGTTCCATCGGGAAAATCGCTAATTGGCGCTTGGTAAATAGCAATAGCATCGGCACCATTTTGGATAACGTTAGGCGCAATTATAAGTTGTGGAAGTGGAGATACTGTCTGACTACCAATTAAAAGTAAACCGTTATCGTCGGTAACACTACCGTTTAAATCAATTCTGAAATAGCTAGAATCTCCTCCAGAAGTCGATCCGTTAAACAAAACGACAATATACCCATCTAAAGGGAAGTTTGGAACAATCTCTTGGGTTGTTGGATTGATAGATTTTAGTTCTATAAACTCTTGGTCGTCTATTCCTGGAGTGTCACAATCTAACTCGTTAATAACAAGCTGAGATAATGCAAACTGAGAGCTTAGCAGTAAAAGTAGTAGGAGGGTAATTTTTTTCATCATTCAGATTTTTAACAAAGGTACATAACTTGTTCAAATCGGTACTTTTAAATAATGAAATTCATTAGGCTTTAACAGTTGTGTGTCTTTAAAGATAGCGTCACCAAAATGATTCGTAGCATTCGACGCTGTTTTATAACGATAACGGACAGACCTTTGTGTTTGATTTTGAGAAATACGTGATAAAATATGTTGTTTTAGAGAGGTACGCTTATAACGCTATTAATATAAAAATGAAATGAGGGAATTGAGTTTATAATTAAAACAAAACCGTTAAAAATGAAATGGTTAGGGAGGGGCAATTGTGATATTTATTCTTTTTTGTTGGGCTATTTTTATTTCAAAGCGTATATTGATAGTCAAACTGTTTGCTAACTTTTTAAATAAAATAGAATGATTGCTATTGCTGTATTGATTATCGATATTATTGTATTGCTTTTAGCGTAAAGCGGAAAGAAATACGGAAGATATTATGGCATAGGGATACTTGTGTTTAAATAGTGGTGTATTATTGCAAGGGAACATTTAAAACTTTAAGTTTGATGCTAAATGAAGTCCGCTTTAGTGTGGGGTTAAATTCATATTATGAAGAAAAAACTATTTAAAGTATTGGCAAAATTAAATAAAATCCTTTTACCAAGTTTTACGAAACAACGGTTAGATTTAAGTAAAGCCTCTAAGATTCAGATGCTTATATTTGGATGGAAAGTGTACGTCACAAAAAATGCCTTAGATTGATAAAAATAATTTCATTTTTATTTGGAATGTTATATAAAAAAGCAATACATTTGCATCCCGAAACAAGCTATTTATAGCAATTTTGTTTCAAAATGGCCTCGTGGCGCAACTGAATAGCGCACTTGATTACGGCTCAAGAGGTTACAGGTTTGAATCCTGTCGAGGTCACGAATAATTGGAAAAAGGACAAAAGGAATTGAGTTTACTCAAAATTCTTTTTGTCCTTTTTCTATTTTCACAGCGGAGCTGTGAGGGATGCGCGCAGCGAATCCTATTCTTGAATTGCTAAAATTAGTTCTAAGGCAGTTTTTAAATAGTTTGAACTCCGTCCGCTTGAAGTCACTACTAAAACCAACACTTTGTAAAGTGTTGGTTTTTTTGTTTGCAGAATATTTGCAGAAAAAACCAGAGTTAGGAATCAGGTTTTTATCACTTCACGTAATTTTAATTCTCACGATATTTTTTAGTACTTACGATTTTTTACAATAATATAGAAAAAGTATTTTCTATATTGTGTGTTTATATATATAGTGTTTGTTATCTATAATGAAGAGGTGTCTGGTTGATGATTTCGGTAAGGACATAGCCTTATGACTATTTCTAAAGGTATTCCAAGATCAAATCCTAATAAAATGTAGTTTAATTATTTATGCTACATGTTGTTGAAGAACTACATATGGTGTTCCTCGTTTTACCACAGCAAAAGCTCTTGCTATTATTTTATTTCTTACGTTGTTTACTGCTACCATTTTATCTTTTCCTTCGGCCAACTTTCGCTTGTAATACAAGCGTAACTCGCTGTCATATTGTATTGCAGAAACACTAGCCATACTCAACAAGCTCTTCATCTTTCTATCTCCTAAATAATGACATTGTTTCCTTCTGTGAATGCTAGTACCCGAACGATGTTCAAAAGGAGCCGTTCCGCAGTAGCTTGAAAAAGTTCGCCAACTAGCAAATCTTGTGAAGTTTCCTGTATGATAAATCAACTGACATGCAACCACCAAACCTATCCCTTTAACGCTTGTAAGTAATTCGTAGTTCTGTTTCATAGACGCATTTTCAGATACTATTTCTTTAATTCTAGACTCGATGCTAATCACTTGTTTTGTTAAGTAATCAATACTGCGTTTTAGGCTTATACAGCCAACATCTATTGTAGGGCTACTCAATAACGCCTTCATCTCTTTTAAAGTCCCTTTAAGCCCTGTATTATTACGAACTAATTGATCTCGTAAGGCAAGTAGCCTCCCTAACTCTAGTTGCGAGTTGCTTTTTACAGTACTTGGCTCCAACTCTTCTCTATAAAGCCATGCATAACGAGCTATTAAGCAAGCATCAATACGATCTGTTTTCTCCTTAACAACGCCGGAGGAACGTTTTATTTTTAGTGGACTTTCTTCTACATAAACAATCTCTTGACTATGTAAATAAAGAGCCAGTTTCAAGGAGTAATAACCTGTATTCTCAAAACAATAAAAAACCTCCTTACTTAAACCAACCTTTAAAACCCATTTTATAAGGCCTTTATAACCAATAATATCGTTGACAAACTCTTTGTGTACCTGGGCTTGATAACAATAGGCATCTATTGTTTTTTTTGATACATCAATTCCTACAACTTCTTTGTAATTTTTCATATTTTTACATTTAGAGTTATTAAATATGTTGCAAAAACTACTTCCTTTATCGGGATATGATACGCCTGGTATTCCAAATGGTTCTTTGCAGCTTTATAGAAAGAGAGGACTCGTACGTGTCATGGAGCGGTAATTCTAAAACACGTTATAGTTATCCTCTTTTTCTATATAAAGATATTTAATACAAACTAAAGAAACACGTTGCCCACAATATAAAACCAAGAAATATGAAGAGAACATTTAGAGAAATAATTTTGACTTTTAGTTTATGCTTAATTGCAACATTTGGATTTACACAATCGAAGGAAATTAAAATTGAATTTTTGGGAAATTGCGGATTATATTTAACTGATGGAACAACTAATATCTACACAGATTTTCCATATAAATCTGGAGCACACGGTTATATGGAATTTGACGAATCCGAATTAGATAGCATTAGGGAGAATTCAATATTTATTTTTACTCACAAACATTCTGACCATTACTCTGAAAAGAACATCAAAAAAGTCATCAAAGAGAAAGGTGGAAAAAAATATGGTTCGTGGAATATTGAAGAATTAGAAAATCTGAAAAAGTTAGTTCCAAATTTTAGCGTTCAAGTATTCAAAACAAAGCATAAATGGTCTTCTAAACACTATTCTTATTTAATTACGTGGCACAATAAAAAAATCTTTTTATCAGGCGATACAGAAAGTGCGGAAACAATCGGAACAATAAAAAATATTGATTGGGCTTTTGTACCATATTGGGTTTTATTAGATGCAAAAGAGAATGATATAAAAATTGACGCTAAAATGTTTGGTGTTTATCATTTAGCAACTGTTCAAATTCCAAGTGCAAAAGAAAATTACGACGAGATAGAAAATATTAGACCAATGGTGGAAAAAGGCGAAAAAATTACGATTGAACTACAAACGGAATAAAATACTGTGGGTAACACCGGTAACCGTTGCACAAGCCAATAATAAATAGTTCAACTGTGATAAAAAACCGTCTTTAGAGACGGTTTTTATTTTTATACACTTAAAATTTTAGGTGATTTAGAAGGTCCTAAAAGCGACTTAATAGCTTTATAAAAGGTGTTTTTAAGACTAAAATAAAGCGCAAGTGCTCCTGTACCACTTTTAGTGCGTTTTTCAATAAATTTCATATATTTTTTGAGGTTGTAAGCAATAGCTGAGAGTTGCATACATTTATTGGCCTGTTTTATACCAATAGTATTTACCTTGTTTAAACCCATAAACTGTGTCAGGGTTCCAAATACGGGTTCTACGGTGCTTTGCCGTTTTCCTTTCTAGTAGCTCCCTTGATTACTGTTTACTCGAGCTATATTACATTGGTATTCCTCACGATAATAGGTAACGGTAAATTTCTTTTCTTGGGCTGATTTCCCTAAACACGATGTACGAATTGGACAGTCTATACACAACTGTTTTGACCCGCGATATTCCTTCTTTTTGGTGTTATTCTTTTTTTCTATAAATACCTTTTTAAACGGTATGGTTTTACCTTCTGGACAGGTGTAATGATCCTTGTCTTTATCATAAATAAATCCATTTGGACCACCTTTATAAGTGCCATGAGCAGGGATAAAACTTTTTAAGCCTATAGCTTCTAGAAACGCATAATTCTCTCCGCTACTATAGCCTGTGTCGGCTACACAATTTTCCCAAACCAGCTGTGATTTCCAAAGCCGTTGTTTTACACGCTTAACAATGTCTGGTAAGTGCTGACTGTCTTTACCGTCTGCATGGTACGCTTTTATATCGCTTATAACATGGTTTGCAGTATCTACAGTAAGCTGACTGAGGTAATTAAGTTTTCTTGCTTTGCCGGGTTTTACACTAATATGCGCATCGGGATCGGTTGGACTATAATGGGTCTTATTACTCGTGTAGCGACTGCCTTTTGCGCCCGCTCCTGGGCGAGCATCTTGATCTTTTGCCCATTTGGTATTACGGCTTTTTATAGTCTGTAATTCTTTGTTAGATGCAGCTAAAATTTGCTGATTTTTATCTGCTTTGTTTTCTTTAGATTGCCTTAAAGGGGTGTGCTTATCTCGATTGCTAAGGTTACGAATTTGGTGCAGGTGATGTTCTAAATCTTCTTCGGGAACTTTAAGTTCTAACGTGTCCATGGAAGCATTAGCCTTTACAGGGGCTGAGTCTATGGTTTGGGTATGTCCAGCGACCATACCTGCTGATACACATAGTTCAAAAACCTTTATAAAAACAGATTCAAAGACGTCTTCTGGAAATAATTGTCGTGTACGGCTAATGGTAGAGTGCCAGGGTAATTCTTCGTCTACATCATAACCTAAAAAATACAGTATATCCAAACGCATGCTACAATGTGCAATAAGCTTGCGATGGCTAGTTATATTTTCTAAATATCCCACTAAACAAAGTTTAAAAAACACAATGGGATCGATGCTTTTTTGTCCGCTTGATCCATAGAACTTTTGAGTGGTTTTATAAAGAAAATTAAGATCTATAGCTGTATGAAGCCGCCGGTAGAAATTGTCTTCTGGCACACGTTCGCTAAGTCTAAATTGATTGAATAGCTTCTCTTGATATGTCTTTTTTTCCTGCATACATAAAGCTAAGAAACGTTCGTTTTTTAAGCAATTGCATTACTACTTTTTTCTTAACTTATGCAACAGGCACACCGTATATAATTAATTGCTTGGTCACTGCCGACTTACGAACATTCCTGCGGAATATTCTATCTGTGATTTATTTGCTAAATTAGTTGCTTAACCACGCAACTAACTATACACAATAACGTTCTAAACCAATTGACTCACTCAAATGGCTAAACAAACCGAAATAGAAACAAGAAATAGAAACAAGAAATAGAAAAATGAGTATAATTTCAAAATTACATTACGAAGATCTTACCATAAATATCTTACGATTTAGACTTGCTTTCTCGCAAAACACAAATGTTACTGGTAGACCTTCTGCAAAACCAACAGGTGGGCTTTGGAATATAGCTTTTGAAACTCGAAAAAACGATCCTTTTCTCGAATATATGGTAAATGGAACAATGATTAAATATCTTAAAATAATCATTCAACCTGCAATTTTAGGAGGAAAAAGTAGAATTATAGAACTTCGAGATGTTTATGTAATTATGCATCGAGATAATTTTGATGGTGTCAATAACCAACCTATGACAACTTATATTGAGTTATCGTCAGCGTCAATGGTTCAAAATGGACAAACTATGTTTGTAAAGTATTGGAAAATCACAGACCCAGATGCAGAAACAGTAAAAGCTACTGTAATAGAAGAACCATCACCTAAAATTTCAAATATAAACTGGATACATCCCGAAACCAAAGAGACTTTACAAGAAACAACATACACAGAAAATGTAGCATTAACTGCACAAATAGAAAATCAAGAAAGCAGTTCGGCTAAAATAATAATTATCAAAGAAGACGGAACAGAATTTGAAAACGGACAAACAGAACTGACTTTTGAAGAAGCTATAAATGATGACGGAAGTATAGAATTAACCGCTTTAGAAATTAAGGAACAATGGGAAGACTTTGAAACTGCTGATATTGACAAACTTATTGCAAAAATAGACCATAATGGCTACCAGAAAAAGAGTGCAGCTTTAGAAGTTGTGCCAACACCAAAAGTTTTGGTAAGCTTTAGACCTAACGATAGTTGGAAAGGAGAATTTGGTTTCGACTGGATTCGAGAAGACGATACCTCTTTATTTATGGATAATAAGTTTGAAGACATTGTTAGTAAACAATACACAGATAGTGCCTTTACAAAATTAGAAAAAAAAGGAAATAATTATAAAGGACATTTTAAAAAAGATGCTACACTTTTAAAAAACTTAAAAGAAAAATATAGACCCTTTGAGGTTACTTGGAAAAAAACAACAGAAGCGAGTGGTAAACAAGTAAACTACAAACATTTTACAGAATGGCTAAGTTTAAAAAAAGGAAAAGAAGCCAAAATAAAAATACATATAGACGTTACAGAGAAAGCAGATTTTTTAAAATTTGAGGACACCGAAAATTTTACTTTTACACCAAATAAAATTGAGATTAAAAACAAAAAAGGCACTAAAAAATTAAGTGATATTGTTTCAATAAAATGCGATAAAGAGTTTACTGAAGACGAAGAAATTGTAATAAAGGCCTATAAAGAAAAACAAACCAAAGGCATATTAGCTGGTAAACTAAACGTGTGGGCAAATGCTGCTACCAACCACAAACAGAAAAAGGTAGTATTTGTGCAACTAACAACAAAACTCTCTAAAACTTCAAAACCTAAAAAAAGTGATGCTTCTAAAGAGAAAGCTAGAATTAATAAATACCTTAACCAAGCCTATATAGAGTTACATCCAGACTCAAAAATTATAGACATAGATTTAACTCTTGACCCAGATTTTTCAAGGTTTGTTAAAAATGGTAAAATTTTAACAAAAAGTGTTTTAGTTCCTAAAAAACCAGCAGTTGCTGCTACTTCTACAACACCAGCAATGGCGGAAAAACCTGCAATACCAATCCAAACATTAACAGATTATTTAAAATCTAAATTAGATACAAAGTATTTAACCTATTTTAAAGCCTTTTATTTTGCAGAAAATGGCTATCATCCTTCAGGTAATTTAAGTGGTTATTCTGCAAAAAAAGCAGATTATGTAGTAGTTTTTAAATCTGCAAACCACCAAACAGCTGCCCACGAGTTTTTACATTCCTTTAGTTTACCACATACGTTTACCAATAGTGAATCGACAACTGATGCTGAATTTACTTATATAGCTAAAAAAACGGATAACTTATTAGATTATTCACATAATATAACAAGCGACCCGAATAACAACAACCGCTGTAGTTTATACTATTGGCAATGGATAACAGCTAACAAATCTATAACATAATAATTATGAAATATTTAGTTTACATAACAATTATACTACTTAATTTTAATAGCTGTAAAGCGCAAAAGAAAGCGAAAATGGAACAAGAAATAATTATACCAAAAATCACAAAAGAATTTGAAACATTTGATATAAAGAGTTATAATGAAGAAAAAATAAATGGAAAACTTCATAAATATAAAAATGAAGAATTATATATATATATTGACTACTCAAAAGGATATAGTAAAGCAGTTTACGCAGACAATAATTACTTTAATTCAACAAAAAACTATTTTAGAAATGGAAATATTGAAATTAAAGGAATATCCTTTAACAATGGTTCAGAATACGGTATTTGGTACGAATTTAATAAAGAAGGTAAACTTATTAAAGAAATAAATACCGACGAAGGGTATAATTTTGGTTGGAAAGACATATTAGAATATTGCTATAAAAATGATATTAAGCTAGACAAAGGATACCCAAAACAAGGAGGCATAAAAACCGAGATTTATAAAAATGAAGAAAATGACAAAAAGGTTTGGTTAATTACCTATTACAATTATAAAAAAAAACAATATTTAAGCATAACACTTGATGGCAAAACAGGCCTTTTACTTAAAGAGAAAGAAATAGCCCTTGATGCTAATTAATAAATTATAAAATCACAAAAAAGCAAAACGGTTTAGAACACCGGTAACCGTTGCACAAACCAATAATAAATAGTTCAACTGTGATAAAAAACCGTCTTTAGAGACGGTTTTTATTTTTATACACTTAAAATTTTAGGTGACTTAGAAGGTCCTAAAAGCGACTTAATAGCTTTATAAATTTTCTAAATACCCCACTAAACAAAGTTTAAAAAAACACAATGTGATCGATGCTTTTTTGTCCGCTTGATCCATAGAACTTTTGAGTGGTTTTATAAAGAAAATTAAGATCTATAGCTGTATGAATCCGCCGGTAGACATTGTCTTCTGGCACACGTTCGCTAAGTCTAAATTGATTGAATAGCTTCTCTTGATATGTCTTTTTTCCCTGCATACATAAAGATAAGAAACGTTCCTTTTTTAAGCAATTGCATTACTACTTTTTTCTTAACTTGTGCAACAGGCGCACCGTGTAAAATTAATTGCTAGTTCTAGCCTTTTGGGTGTACTCCACTTTCTATGTGTGATTTATTTGCTAAATTTAGTGCTTAAACACGCAACGAAATCATACACAAACACCTTACCTACCATTTACGAAATACAGAAATTAATGATACAAGTTGTAGTTGGATATATGTATAAAGTTTTGAAAAATGAACTTGACATTTCCGAATTCAAATCTGAATTTGCCGCTATTAGACATGGTCATTACTATGATTTTATCAAATCAATCGGAAAGCACATTGACTTTATCGTTGTATATAACAACGGTGTTATTGATAAAGAAACAGATATCAAAGAAACCGATATTGATTATGTTGGACTATTGAAATCTGGGGAATCATTAAAAGATTTTTATAGAAAATGTTGTTTGAAATTTGGGGACATAGTCGATTCTGATTTATCAAATGATTATTTCGAAAAGGCTGCACTATTTGAGTTATCCTTGCGGATGCATCTAAATAATAAAAGATTGACAAAACATAGGGTAACTTTAGAAAATGTAATTAATGAGATATCTAATTTGAAAAAGTTAACTGATTTAGAGGTAGAAACTTTTCATAAAGGAAGACAATTTTTAAACTTCATAAAGAGACCAAAAATACTAAAATCTGATTGGAATACTGTTGCTTCTGATTTTGATAAAGCATACTCTTTGCTTTTAGTTAAAAAACTGACAATTGAATAAAGTACGTGTTGTAACACCTTATGAAAATAATGCTTAGTTTAGTGCTTAATCAAGAGTCCTTGCTCTTTTGCTAGCGTCTGATTATCCTTTAGAGAATCCTCATACACAAGCACGCTATTCATTGAGGCAAACCGATAATCGAATGAACTCTACCGAAAATCAAATAACACTATTTAATTACTCATCTAGGAAGTATATTTGAAAAACAGGAATAACAACTTTGTTTTAAATATAAAATAATCTGTAATTAACAATTATGAAATACCAAAATACTTCTAAAATTAAAAAACTACTCTCAATCATTACCTTATGTTTTATGTTTTTTAATCACCATTCATTTGCGCAAGACATTGAAGTTAATCTTATGACGGTTACTAATGCAGTTGGAAAAAGCCATCCTGATTTACTTTATTGGAGAGATGCAGGAGTTAGCTTAACGGGTAGACAAGATACTTATTTGGCCATTGTAAGTGAACCAGCAAAAGATAAAGTTAAAAAAGTTGTATTTATAGCAGCAGGACAACAGAGTGATAGTCCATTTGGAAGTGAAGGTTTAAGCACAGGTAATTACGGTAATGGTTACACTAATGTTTTAACGGGACAACCTAATAATTATAAAGAAGGTATTAGAAAAACTACAAATTTACAAGCAACAAGAACCTTGAATAATTTATCATTAGCTTCCAAACTTATTAATTCGGGCAAATTTCCAAAAGAATCAACTTTATTTGTTTTGGTTTTTGACGCAAATTTTGGATACTTTAGAGACCAAGATGAAAAAGGATATAGGGAAAATGCTTTTTTTAATTTCTTAACATCAAAATTTAATCCTTCAAACGTAGAGACTATTATCTTAGCAGGTCAAAGTAGAGGTGGTGCACTTGTATTTCGTCTTGGTAGTCGTTTAAGAAGAGACTCTTCATATTCTAAAATACCTTTAATTGTACAAGGATACGATCCAGTAGCGACAAATCCTGTATTAGCAAATTCAAACGCTAACGTTTCACTTCGTAAAACATCAATAGAAAAATACTTACCAATACATAGTAAAAATGATAAGCTTATTAACCCACATGATAATAGTAAATATTGTTGGAAGGTAGATATGGATATTACTTTTCCTCAAGCGAGCAGAGATAATCTTCTTGTGTATATAGTTCATTCTGGAGATGTAGTAAGTGATAAAATACATAAAAGTATTAGAGCATTTGCATGGAAAGAAAAAAACACAGTTTTGGACTGGTATAAACAACATTGGCTAAATTTAGGTCATGAAGAAATGGGAAGTTGCAACTACTTTAATGATGGTAATTGTCTTTATAAGACTGTTGAGTCGGGGTATCAGCATATTGTTTATGCTGAATTTAAATATGAGGTTAAAGAGAGGTTTGGCAACGCTGTGAGCTCATTCAAAGGAACTTTAAACAGTGCAAATGTAGATAAAGGTAATGGGCATTTTATTGTTGGTGTTTCCGATGTAAATGGTGATAAGAAAGCAGATTTAATTAGCGTACATAGTAATGGTAATGCTTATGTATGGAAAGGGGATGCTAATGGGAAATTTTCCAATGCTACTGCATCTTTCAATGGAACACTTAATAGCGCAAATGTTGGTGGTGGAAATGGGCATTTTATTGTAGGTATTTCTGATGTAAATGGTGATGGTAGAGCTGATCTCGTTACGGTTTCCAAAAACGGTAAGGCTTATGTATATAGAGGGGGTAAAGATTATAAGTTTTCACAAGGGGTGTCTTCTTTTAATGGAACACTTAATAGCGCAAATGTTGATGGCGGAAATGGGCATTTCATTGTTGG
>NZ_FNQK01000001.1:0-248942 GCF_900107625.1 Bizionia paragorgiae | reverse complement strand
TATGTGTATAGAGGGGGGCAAGATTATAAGTTTTCACAAGGAGTGTCTTCTTTTAATGGAACACTTAATAGCGCAAATGTTGATGGGGGAAATGGCCATTATATTGTTGGTGTTGCTGATGTAAATGGTGATAAAAAAGCAGATTTAATTAGCGTGCATAGTAATGGAAACGCTTATGTGTGGCCTGCAGGAGTAATTGTTAAACTAGAATAATATTTAAAGTTGACAACCATTTAGACTAAATAATACTAAACTCAAAAGAAAGGAAATAGCAACAGCGTGTATAAGTTATTGTTGGTATAAAATAGCTATGTTTGATTCAATAATGAATGGCTGAAAATTGAGAATATTTTAGCCCTACTAGGGTGTGGAGAAATATAAAGGTAGTCGGATTTTTGCTAAAAACTTAAAAAACATTATTTCGGATTTAGATGTGGAACCAAAATACGGATTTAAATTCTAAGAAAAACCTGATTTGACTTCTGTCTTAAGCTAGCAATCTGGAAAGTGTTTTGAAACGGAATTAATACAATTAAGCGGACTTTGGGCACAGGTGGTTTTTGTTGTTAATGGAAAAAAAATATCTAGATGGGTTCAAAGAAAAGACCATTGTGCTTATCTTTGGATTTCTTGTCCTTTTAAAGCGGATTAAAATACGTTGCCCCATACAGACTATAGTTCATTGCTTCTGCTTATCCTGCGGTAAATCCCCGTACACAAAACCGCGCTAGTCTTAAACTAGGCATTATGTACTGCCGTTTCATCGGTTTAATTGTTTTTCTACTATTTTTTCCACTTCTTTTTGCTTAAAGTCAAACCAGTTTTGTCTATAATCCGAGTTGTCAATGCTGTATTTAAAGTTCTGAAATGGTTTTTTCCGTTCTAAAACGGTTTCCAATTCCGATTGAAATTGTTTGTCCGCAATTTGAGCAATAAAACGTTGCATGATCTTAAAAGACTCAAAACTTTCTATACCCTCGATTTTTATATATTCCGCTTTATTTGTCGTCACTTTTTTCAATTCCGCTCCAAAAGATTCACGAAATTCATCTTCGTCCAACAGGTCTCCAAAATTAGGAATCGTTATTAATTCCTTCGTTTTAGGATTGTAATAACAGTCGTTTCCGCAATCTAATTCCTGCGCAATTTCTTTAATAATATTCAACTTGGAGTTTTCCATTTCAAATCAGAGGTTTCTTGTTCGTTAAGCTTAAAATTAATAAATCTTTTTTAAATCGGATTTACTTATTTAGATTATAGCGTAGCTAGAAAAGGCTATTTGGTGGCGTATAGTTATGATGGTGAGCTTGTTTTAGATAACAGTAAGTTTACTAAGGTTAATATTGTGGAATCCTAAAACATATTAGCATCTATAAGGTCCGCCTTAACTCTATTCTACGAACGTTTTCTGATGAATAGGGTGGTTGAGGTGTAGAGCGAAATTTAAAACCAGCACGTCACAATGATTTTGTTAATGTTTGTTTTTTTATTTGTCCACAATTTGAAGGAAAACTAAGAATTAAAAAGCTTATTGCTAGTGTTAGCGATTCTTTATGTTCTTAGAATTATTAGTATTTACGAATTTTTACAATAATTTAAAATAAAATGTATATATATTGTTAGTCGCTATTAATAACTCACATTATGTATAATTATGATTTACATTAAAAAAATAACTGCCCTAGGGTTACTACTAATTACAACTATTGGATTTTCACAAAATGAACAGGCTAGCCTAAATTTTGATACACAGTATTTCAACGCTGTTGATAAGTGGGTTGCTTTTCCTAAGAAAGACACTGATTCGACTTATGCTTACGGATTTATTTACTTAGACAATCAAGCAGGGTTTACATTTAATTATGAGACTCAATTCCAAATTAAAGAGCATAACCTAAAATCTATTCCCAAAGACGCAACCGTTGGCTATGCAAAATACAGACTCGAGCCAAATACAAGTTTAGTTGCTGTTTTAAATAAAAAGCAGATTTCGGATTTAAAGCTTCCTGAACAACCAGAATGGTTATCTGTTTATAAATCAGGTTCTAACGAAGTTAGTTATTTAAAAAATGAAGGTTTTCATTTTAATCACGTTGGAGCATGTCATTTAGCACTTAAGCCCCTATTAAAAGCATACGGCATTCAACCACATTTTGACGGACTTGAATTTGAGTTGGCATATGCTTATAATCATTTAGGTCAATTTAAAGAAGCCATTCCAGTTTTAGAAAAAGCAATTGAAAACAACCCTAAAAACTTCTATTTCTATAGAGAATTAGGTTTTAGCCTCGTGAACTTGAATAACATTGAAGACGCAGAAAAAACGTATTTAATAGGAATTAAAAAGTCTGATAACGATTTTGAAAAAAGTGAAATGGCGGTTAATATGGCTCAAGCCTATTTTAAATTGAAGAATAAACAAAAATTTGATGAATGGGCGCAATTAACAAGATTGTATGCTAAAAAAGAGTCTAGGTATGTGGAGTATATTAGTCTCTTCGAGCAGAATTGGGATAAGTAATACTAAGTTGTGCTCCGATAGTGAAGATAAGTCCATGCCTTAATAGTGTAAATTAAACGGATCTGGTCAAAGCATATTGTTTAGAAATTTATAAACGTGCTCGTCTCAAGTAGTTTAATTTATAACTCATGTTAACACATCTGTTGCTATATATTCATGTTTTTCTGTAAATTAATTTTATATTGTGTATGCTAAACTAGGGGTGATTTGCAACTGTCGATTTTTTGATTTTAGGAATTTAACAAATTAAAACAACGTTGTTATAAACGGTGGTGACTCCGTTGTGAAGCATTTAAAAGTAAGACGGTCGCAATCAAAAAACTAAACTAAAACATATGAAACACGTAATAGTATTACTCTTAATCTGTACTCCTTTTATTTTAAACGCTCAATATCATAAAGCGAAATTACAAATGGTGGATGGAAGTCTTAAAGATGGATTTGCTAAACTGCCCTCTAATAAATTATTAGATAGTAAAGTAGAGTTTAAGGTATCAAAGAAAGCTAAGGTGGAGAAATTCAAAGACAGTGAGGTTTCCAAAATCATGATACGTTCTAAGGGGGGTGATCAATATGTGTTTGAACGATTACCGATTGTACATCTTTTTAAATCTTTTGGTAGAGAAATAGAGAGAGAAAAATCGCAGAAACATTGGGTGTTGCTTTATCAGACTAATAAAAAATTAAGTAGCTTCTCTCTAGCGCAAAGGTATAAATTGGACAGAAAAGGAGTTATGAAATCCATTACAGGGTCGAATTCAATATGGGAATTTGTATATTTTTTGCTAAAACGCACGGAGGAGGATAAAGCGTATATAGTGAGTGGAATGGGGTTTACTAATGGTCAAGTTAGAAAGGCTATGGCGATTTATTTCAATGATATTCCCGAATTTGTAGAGCGCATTAATAACAAAGAATTTAAAAAACATGGTGTTCATGAGGTGGCAAATGAGTATGCAAAATACTTTAATTAAGTACTGTAGTTAATTTTACGCTAGAGGTAGCGCTGAAGCTAATAAGTACAGTAAATAACGTTGTAACAAAAGCTGTATTTTTATAGGTAAATAGAATAATTGATAATTTATGAACTTCAAGAAAACTACAAGTCACTTTAAACGGTCAGTTACTATATATTCGGCAATCGCTATTGTATTACTAGCTCTATATTATGTGTTAGAGCTGCCTTATTTTGATAAATGGGACGATTTTATTCCGTTTGTAAAAAAGCTAAGTGTCAGTTTGTTTTTAATTTGTCTCATAGTAATCTTGAGTAAAATTATTAGTGGAATTGTTGATAGTCAGGAGCACCTTTTAGGGGATAAATACAACCTGTTAAGAATTATTCGTTTTCTTACTATTGTATCTAGTATTATCGTAGTTGCTGCGTTTTTGTTTCAGAATTTAATCGCAGCGGCTGTTAGTTTTGGATTATTATCTTTAGTTCTTGGTTTTGCTCTTCAAGCACCAATAGCCTCTTTTATAGCTTGGATATATTTAATTTTTAGGCGCTCCTACCTCGTAGGTGATCGTATTCAAATGAAAGACTTTCGTGGTGATGTTGTTGAAATAAGTTATTTGGATACGTCTATTTTAGAATGTCAAGGTGATTATTTAGGTAACGACAGAAAAAGTGGAAGAATTATTCGTTTTCCAAATAGCCTGATTTTAAAAGAAGAAATTATAAACTATTCCGGGCCGCAAGCGCCATTTATTTGGAACGAAACAGCAGTTCAAATTGCTTTTACTAGCGATTTAGAATTTGTAGAACGTTGTTTGTTGCAAATCGCTCAAGAAGATTTTAATACGCATTACCCTGAATGTGTAGGACGGGCTAAAGTAAACTTGTGGGATGCTCAGGTATATTTTAGAAATAATCAATATGCTTGGATGGAAGCCGTCGTGTCGTATCCTGTGCAACCCGGAGATATGGCAGCGCGCCGAAACCGTATTTTAAAAGCCGTCCTGCCGCTTCTAAATAAAAACCCAGATAAAGTGCAATTCCCAGAAGGTGCGCGACGTTAGTCGTGATATAAGTGAGAAAATACAAAGCTAAACAAATTCATGGATTAATTGAGAAAATAGAATCTTGCAAGTGTGGAATTCTGTTCATGATTACATAACGTATTCAATCCTTGGTGTTTGAGTTCAAACCTTGATTAAAATGGATGAAATAGCAGTACAAATTGTGTCTTAAAATCTTAAATTTTGCATATATTGTGGCTTAAATCACTACTAAGTGTGCGGTAAATTGGTTGTTATTGTTGGTATTTATTTGTATATCAACAATATAGCTAAATATGGCTTTGCGCGCTAATTGCATGAATAGATATGAAAAAGTTTGGGGCCTATAAAATCGTATCCGATAAAGAAATGAATATTGAGTATTATCGTGGTGAAATCACTCTTGAAGATCTTATTAGCTTTAAGAAAAAGCTACACTCAGATCCAGATTATAATAGATATTGGAATACAATAGCCGATCTTAGAGACTGTAAGCTAATTGTGAAATCGAATGAGTTTTCGGAATTTATAAATTTTATGAAAACAGGTTACGATCATACGAAGTCAAGAAGTATAGCTTTATTATCATCACGGCCTAATGATGTGGCTATTTCTACAATGTACTCTCTATTAGTAAAAGAATCGGGATTAAACTTTACAACCTATTTGCTTTCTGCTATAGACTCTGTTGTTAATAGTTTCTGTAACAATCTTTTTACAGAGGAAGAATTAAATGCCATTCTAAAGGGGTTAAAAACATCTACTAATAATATCTATACATAGAGTTGACTTTGGGTTTAAGATTCGTGTACGTATACCCGTTAATTCTAACAAAAAATAAAGTAAAGCTGTTGTCTTGTGAGAAGTCGAATGTCGCTTTCAGATTTATGCCTAGTAATTAGCTGTATAGGAGAGTGCGCTAAACTAATTTCTTTCGCCTACTTTCTAAGAAATCTTTGATATTTTAAATATCTTGTCATTATTAAAATCAATTACCTTATGAATATTACTGCTGCATATACCGATCTTTATCAAATAACCATGGCTCAGGTCTATTTTAGTACCAAGCCAGATGGTCAAGCGGTGTTTGATTATTATTACCGAAGTAACCCTTTTGATGGAGGATATTCCATTTTTGCAGGATTAGAAGACGTGTTGGATGTTCTTGAAAATTTAAAGTTTTCACCTACCGATTTGGCTTATTTAGAACAACAAGGATTTGAAAAAGATTTTTTAGAGTACTTAAAAGCGTTTCGATTCCGAGGAAGTATACGCTCCTGTAAAGAAGGGGATGTCGTGTTTCCTACGCGTCCTATTTTACAGGTAGAAGCCAATATTATTGAGGCCCAAATCATAGAAACCTTTTTACTGAATATTCTTAATTTTCAAACTTTAATCGCTACAAAGGCAAGTAGAATAAGACATAGTGCTAAGGATGGGGTGTTGTTAGATATGGGCTTACGTCGCGCCCATGCCACTGGAGGGTATTATGCGTCTAGAGCAGCATTTATTGGAGGGTTTGATGGTACAAGCAATGTTAAAGCGGCCGAAGATTACAATATTCCGTGCTCAGGAACCATGGCACATTCCTTTATTCAAAGTTATGGCGATGAGCTAAAAGCATTTCGAGATTTTGCAAAAGTAAGACCCAAAAATTGCGTGCTTTTAATAGATACTTATAATACGCTTAAAAGCGGATTGCCTAATGCGATTACCGTGGCTAAAGAAATGGAAAGTCGTGGACAGAAATTAATGGGGGTACGTTTAGATAGTGGTGATTTAGCATATTTATCAAAAAAAACACGAGCTATTCTAGATGATGCAAATTTGGAGTATGTTAAAATTGTTGCTTCTAATCAGTTGGATGAATATGTGATAAAAAGTCTAAAGGAGCAAGGCGCTCAGATTGATATTTTTGGTGTGGGAACAAATTTAGTTACCGGAAAACCAGATGCTTCCCTAGGTGGTGTGTATAAATTGTCAGAATATAAAGGAGAGCCTAGAATAAAGCTCTCTGAAAATCTGATTAAAGTGTCTTTACCTTACAAAAAGCAAGTGTATAGAATGATAGATGCTAATGGGAAATTCTACGGGGCTGATGCTGTGACTTTGTATAATGAAGATCCACTAACGCACATGGAGCACCCTTTTGATGCAACAAAGCGCTTAGATCTTACTGCGCTTAAACAAGAGCCCTTACTAGAGAATGTAATGGACAATGGAAAACGTGTCGTGCCATCACGATCGGCGTCAGAAATTGCCGAGTATTCAAAATCAAGATTAGAAAAACTGCCTGAGGAATACAAGCGTTTCCAAAATCCGCATATCTATAAAATCGGACTTAGTCCTAAACTTAAACAAGAACGTGACGCTCTAATTTTAAAGCATAAAGCTTAAAAATAATACAGTAATACTCTTAACTTAATTATGAAAACACTTCTAGTAATAGATGTACAAAACGACTTTATGCCAGGAGGTTCGCTTTCTGTTCCCGATGGTGACAAAGTGGTTCCTGTAATTAATACAATTCAAGATAAATTTGATTTGGTAATCGCAACTCAAGATTGGCATCCTAAAGATCATGTTAGTTTTGCGAGCAATCATATAGGGAAGGCTGTGTTCGAGCAGATTCCTCTACATGGTAAGTCTCAAACGCTTTGGCCAGACCACTGTGTGCAAGGTTCAGAAGGTGCAGACTTTCATCCGGACCTAAAAACGAATGTGTTTGAAGCTGTTTTTAAAAAGGGAACAGATAAGGAGATTGATAGCTACAGTGCCTTTTATGACAACGGCCATTTAAAGTCAACTGGATTGGCAGGGTATTTAAAAGAAAAAGGCGTTACAGAATTGTATTTGTGTGGTCTAGCAGCTGATATTTGTGTTTATTTCTCAGCTTATGATGCCTTTAAAGAAGGGTTTAGATCTTACTTTATTGAGGATGCTTCTAAGGCGTTAGATGATAACGTTTTTGAGACCCTAAAAAAAGAGATGAAGGCGATGGGTATAGCTATCGTAAATTCAAATGATTTGTAAAAGAGTTTAGCTCGCAACGTTTTGATTTATAGAAATGAAGAGCTGCTGCGGATTGAAATAGGACATGGTTTTTATCAGATACAAGACACCTAAATTAAATTAGGTATCTTGTTTTTTATATCAGTCCGTTCTTATTAAAACCTAAAGTCGCTTTTTGAGGTTAGACTGACTGTTTCTCTGTTATTGTTTTAAATAAAATGATTGCTAAATGGATTTGATTCCATCCGCTTATTAACGGGATAGTTTTCCTGTTGCACAACTAACAAAAGATTTGGCTTTAGAGCCTAAGCTATTAGCATCGTCTGTAGAAGGGTAGCCTAGTGCTTTTAGTTTTTCTATTGCATTTTCAAGATCTTCATCATTTAAATAATCAAATGACACTTCGCTTTTATCTACAGCTATGCTAATCCCTGAAATATTTTTAATATCAGAAAGTTTGGTGGTAATGGTGTTAGCACAACCTCCACATTTTAAATTTTGTACTTGTATAGATGTTTTCATGGTTTGTTTTTTTTAATTTAGAAATTGGAAATTCCCCCTTTAAGATCGTAAACTTCTTTAAAACCCAAAGCTTCCAATCTTTTAGAGGCTTGTTTGCTACGCGCCCCACTTCGGCAATAGATATAAATGGGTTCTTCTTTATTTAGTGTATTACACTTTTTGTTAAACGTTCCCGAAAAAGCGTCTATGTTTTTCGCACCTTTAATATGTCCGGACTGGAACTCGTTTGGTGTTCTTACGTCTACTAATTGTACTTTTTTGTTTGTTATTTGTGTTTTAAAGTCATTGGGATTAAGAACTTTAATCACGTTACTTTGTGTGGTTTTAAAACCAAATAGTTTTTTTAAAATGGACATGTTTTCTAGGGCTTATAAATTGATGAGCATAAAAATAGCCTTTAAAAAGGGGATGGTTGGTAACGCATGTTACACTATGTCATTTTTTAGTTTATAAATGGCTCTTAATTTAACAACAGTTTAGAATTATAGAGTTCGTGTTATAATAAACTAATCGTAAATTTGATATAATAAAAAGTAAAGATGAAAATAAAAATAGTAGCACTTGCGGTCATTATTCTGACTGCATTTGGGTGTAAATCTGCAAAACAATTACCGGGAACTATGGCTAATGAAAAAGAGAGTGTTAGACTTTCCGATATCACTTGGGAACTCTCTAAACTAAATGGAGAAGACATTGATCAATCGGGTCTTTCTAAAGAAAAAATATACTTTAGGTTTAATGCTTTAGATCATACGGTTGCAGGATATTCGGGTTGTAATTATTTTAACGGAACATATATGGCCGACGATAATGACGGACTTTCATTTTCTAAAATGGCATCGACACGAATGGCTTGTTATGACACAGTTGTTGAAGAGTCGCAGCTGTTTGCTGCTTTTGAATTAACTAAAAAAGTTAGTGTCTCAGGAGGTAAGTTAGTCTTGAAAAATGCGACTAACGGACTTATAGCTGAATTTACCAAAACTAAAAGTGGTGATACTACAATTACCGAAAAGTATTGGAAGCTTAAAGAATTAGCAGGGGACGAAGTGGTTATGGCCGAAAATCAAGAACGTGAAATTTATTTCATTCTTAAAACGAATGAAAATCTAATTACAGGTTTTTCAGGTTGTAATATGTTTTCGGGACAGTATACTATGGAGTCTGAAAATCAAATCCGTTTCGAGCAGTTGGCAACGACTATGAAAATATGTCCCGATGTGGCGGTTAATGAGTCTGAAATATTAGCCGTTTTTAATACGGCGCGTAATTACAATGTAACTGGCGATGTCTTAAGATTAAATAATGGGGAAGGGGATCTTTTAGCGGTTTTTGAAGCGATTTACTTTTAAATCAAAATAGTTTGGTATAAGAGGATTTGAGTAAGGTCAAGTATTCGTTTTATCGGTTGTCGAGCAAAAAGAAATAGGAAATAGGTCACCAAAATAAAAAACGACCAATTAATGCAGGTTTTAGTGGTGATAAAAGTGAAAAAAATAATAAAAGATATAGGTTTTTTGTAGCTTTGAAAAATAAAAGCGTTAAAAAGGCGGATATTATAAAATATTTATTTTTAAATAAGCTATATTAGATTATTGATAATTACAGTACTGAAAAAATAATATAAACATAACAAAATGACAATAGCAACAACTGCCAAAGGAGACAAAAAACCGACTGCCAAAAGAGGCATGATGGAGAATGTTTTGGAACAGTTTAATACAGCTGCAGATAAAATAAACCTTCATCCAAGTATTCGTAAGATTTTAAGTATTACGAATAATGAACTTATTGTTCACTTTCCTGTAAAGATGGATAATGGTGATGTGGAGATTTTTACCGGATACAGAGTACAGCATAATAATGCTTTAGGTCCATACAAAGGCGGGTTAAGATATCACCCAACAGTAGATATTGATGCGGCCAGAGCTTTAGCGATGTGGATGACATGGAAAACGTCTTTAGCAGGACTGCCTTATGGTGGTGGTAAAGGAGGGATTCAGTTGGATCCGTCGTTATACTCAAAAAACGAGCTAGAACGTATAACAAGACGTTTTACTTTCGCTTTAGCCGATAATATTGGTCCAGAACATGATATTCCAGCTCCGGATGTTAATACCAATGCGCAAACAATGGCTTGGATGGCAGATACTTATATGAGTACAAGACCACCAGCAGAACGTTCTGCAAATCAGCACGTGGTTACTGGTAAACCTGCAGGAAGTGGCGGTTTGGAAGGAAGAGACCGCGCAACCGGATACGGTGTGTATTTAAGCATTAAGTTTTGGGCAGAATACAATAAATTAGACCTTAATGGTAAGAAATATATTGTGCAAGGTTTTGGTAACGTTGGCTACTGGGCCTCTCACTTCTTAGAAAAAGAAGGCGCTAAATTAGTAGCAGTACAAGATGCTTTTGGTAGTATTCAAAATCAAGAAGGCTTAAATGTTGAAGATTTATTTAACTACAGTAGAGAAAACAGTGGTAGTATTGTAGATTTTCTAAATTCTAAACCTTTAGATAGTAAGGATTTCTTTGGAGTGGATTGTGATATTTGTATTCCAGCTGCCTTAGGTAATCAAATTACAGAGAAAAATGCACACACTATCAAAGCAAAATTAATTGCTGAAGGTGCTAACGGTCCGACAAACGTAGAAGGTGAAAAAATTCTTTTAGAACGCGGAGTCGTTATCATTCCAGATATTTTATGTAATTCAGGTGGTGTTGTTGGTAGTTATTTTGAGTGGTTGCAAAATCGTAATGGAGAATTATGGATGCTCGATGAGGTGATGGCTAAGCTTGATAAAAAATTAAAAGAATCTTTTAATAAAGTGTATGCTTATTCAGAGAGTAAATCTATGGATATGAGAACAGCAGCTTATTGTATAGCTATAGAGCGTATAGCGCAAGCTTACGTACAAAGAGGGATTTTTCCTTGATATTTAATTTTTATAAGAGTTATAATGAAGTATGACAATTTAATTTTGGAGAAAAAGGAATATGCGTATTTAAAGCGTATTCTTGATGTTTCTGGATATTCAGAAAGTTCTGAAATTCAAAAATCGATTATTAAATTAAACGAAGAGCTTAAGGAGGCACGTGTTTTAAAGGAAGACGAAATGCCTGAAGATGTTGTTAGGTTTAATAGTAAGGTATCAATTGTTTCAGATCAAGGGTGGGAAAAAACAATCCAGGTTGTGATTCCTAGTGAGCGTAATTTACAGCAAAATAAAATTTCTATACTTACGCCTATGGGAGCGGCTCTTTTTGGCTATGCTACTGGAGATCCTGTCGTTTGGGATTTCCCAACAGGTAAACAACATTTAACAATAACAGCAGTCGAACAGCAAGAAAACAGCAAGGGTATTGATGTTTTGTTGTAAAAAAAATTAATTATGAGTACAAATAATACAGAGATATATAATCATGACGATGATATCGAAGTAACCCACAAAATCAATACGATTGAGTTGGAGAATTGGATAAAGCATGTAACATATATTGAGAAAGAATTAAATAACTTAATTGGCTTGTGTAAACAGCAGGTTAGCGAAACAGATGCTAAAGATTCTATTTTAGAGCGTTTTGTAGAGAAGAAAGCTGAAAATGAAGAGCTTAAAATGGCGCTTGAAAAATATGCTTTATCTCGTGTTAACTTGAAAGAGTGCGAAGATATGGCCTGTGATATGGTTTATATTTCAGAGCACGAGAGTTACCGATTACGTTATCTTGTTCATTTAGATAATTACAGAACGGTAAAAGATGATTTTTTCAGTAAAGTTCAAGGTGAAACAGAAGCTGAAAAATAAATTTTATTACCACAGGATTGTAAGCTGTTAATGCAGACTTGTAATTTTGTATAAAATAAAAAAAGCCACCCCGAAAGGAGTGGCTTTTTTTGTGTCATATTGTAGCGTAGGGTAAACAGAATATAAGTAAAGATGAATGGCCTTTTGCATAATGTATTAATATCTATAGGAAAAAGGCGTCTTTGAAATCTTTAATGTTAAAAGAGAAGAAAGGTGTTCGTGGTATTGTATAGTGATCTTTATAATGGCCTTTTGGTTGATAAAATATTTAGGTCAAAATCCTACATTAAAAATCTTATAGTATCTTCGTACAAAAAAATTAAGGATGAGTATACTTTGGGTAATTTTAGGATTGGTATTACTAGTTATTGGGGGGGATTTCTTGGTGAAAGCTTCGGTAGGATTGTCCCTTAAATTTAATATTTCTAAGTTAGTAATTGGGATGACAGTGGTTTCTTTTGCGACTTCAGCTCCCGAATTACTGGTGAGTTTAAATGCGGCCTTAACTGGTTCGCCAGCAATTGCCATTAATAATGTTGTAGGCTCTAATATTGCAAATATTGGTTTGGTACTAGGAATTACCGCTATTATTGGTGCGATTGCAGTAGATAGAACGTTTTATAAATTAACGTGGCCATCGATGATGATTTTCTCAGGACTACTTTATTATTTCTTATATAACGATCAAATATTGTCACGAATAGAAGGGGTGATCTTATTTGTTAGCTTAATTGTTTTTTTAATCATACTTATTCGTGATTCTAATAAAGGAGGCTCTGTAATTAGTGATGATATAGATGAAGAGGTCGATGAGTCTTTAGCTGAAGTTAGTAATGTAAAAGTGATGGCTTGGTTGGTGTTAGGAGCGTTAGCCTTGTATTTTGGTTCAGTTTGGTTAGTCAATGGTGCCAAGGAGCTGGCAATCTCTATGGGAGTGAGTGACGCGGTTATTGCAGTTACCGTTATTGCTATTGGTACTAGCGTTCCAGAATTAGCGGCTTCTGTTATTGCGGCAATGAAGCAAGAAAAAGCAATTTCCTTGGGGAATTTAATAGGTTCTAACATTTTTAATATCGGTTCGGTATTGGGTTTAACTGCTATTATAAAAGAAATACCTGTGACTGATGATACAATTTTAAATAACGATATTTTTTGGATGTTAGGTTTTGCAGCCGTACTTATTCTTTTAATTCTTATTCCAAAACGATTGGAGATTGGAAGGCTTAAAGGGATTCTTTTGGTAGGAGCTTATGCAGCATTTATTTATATGGCTTTTTTATAATCTCCAAGCCTTCTTAAATTCATTAATGCTTTCAATACTTGTATTGAAAGCTTTTTTTTGTGCTAACCTATCTTTTCAATAGTTGTATGATGTAATAAAGCATGACGCTTAAAAGTTAATCAGAGGAAAAATAGACGTTTTAGTGATCTAAAATAAGTGATTTAGAATGTGGTAGAAATTAAAATTTAGGGGTGTTTTTGTTTTAGGGTATGAAAAAGCGTGATATTTAGGGGTTTTTTTTAGGTAAATAATATTTTACCCCTAAAATTTAGGGGGTAAAAATAAAATAACTACGTAAAAGCATTTTTTTTATATATTTGTAAAAAATAAACAGAACCTATGTCCACATTACGCTTTTTTGCAATTAAAGAAACTTTAAACCGTAAACCGGTTGAGATTATCGAAGGAAAACGACGCTCTGAATTATTCGGAGAAAATGTTTTTAATAAAGAAACAATGCGTCAATCGCTTACAAAAGATGCTTTTGAAAGTGTTAATAACGCCATCGAAAAAGGAACTAAAATAGATCGAGGTATAGCGAATCAAATTGCGCAATCTATGAAAGATTGGGCTTTGTCTAAAGGGGTAACGCATTATACGCACTGGTTTCAACCATTAACAGGAACGACTGCAGAAAAACATGATGCCTTTTTCGAAACTATCGACGGCGGTGGTGCAATAGAAAAATTAGGTGGAAGTCAGCTTGTACAGCAAGAGCCAGACGCTTCTAGTTTTCCAAATGGAGGTATTAGAAATACGTTTGAAGCGCGAGGGTATACGGCATGGGATCCTACTTCTCCAGCTTTTATTTTTGGTAAAACCTTATGTGTACCTACTGTTTTTGTATCATATACAGGAGAGGCTCTAGATAATAAGACGCCACTTTTACGTGCGTTAAATGCTATAGATAATGCATCGGTTGCTGTGTGTAAGTATTTTGATAAAAATGTAAAAAAGGTAAATGCTTCTTTAGGTTGGGAGCAAGAGTACTTTTTAATAGATAGTGCTTTAGTATCATCACGACCAGATATTCAATTAACGGGAAGAACATTATTAGGGCACTCTTCAGCAAAAGGTCAGCAATTAGACGATCACTATTTTGGTACCATTCCTTCGCGAGCAATGTCGTATATGCGTGACCTAGAGATTGAATGTATGCTGTTAGGTATTCCTGTAAAGACAAGACATAATGAAGTGGCTCCTAATCAATTTGAATTAGCTCCTATTTATGAAGAAGCAAATTTAGCAGTGGATCACAACGCATTGTTAATGGATGTGATGAATAAAGTAGCAGAACGTCATAACTTTAAAGTGCTATTTCATGAAAAGCCATTTAAAGGAGTAAACGGTTCTGGGAAACATAATAACTGGAGTTTAAGTACAAATACAGGGGTTAATTTATTAAGTCCAGGTAAAACACCTATGAGTAATCTTCAGTTTTTAACGTTCTTTATTAATACAATTAAAGCGGTACATGATAATGAAGAGTTGGTAAGAGCTACAATCGCATCAGCTAGTAACGATCACCGTCTAGGCGCTAACGAGGCCCCTCCAGCAATCATCTCAGTATTTATAGGAGAGCAACTAACAAATGTTTTAAAAGAGTTAGAAAACGTAACGAATGGTAAGTTGTCTCCAAAAGAGAAAACCGATCTAAAATTAAATGTCGTTGGTAAAATACCAGAAATTCTTTTAGATAATACCGATAGAAACCGAACGTCTCCATTTGCCTTTACAGGGAATAAGTTTGAATTTAGAGCTGTAGGTTCTTTAGCGAACTGTGCGAATCCAATGACGCTTATAAACTCAATTGTTGCTAAGCAATTAATTGAATTTAAAGAAGAGGTGGATGTTTTAATTAAGAAAAAAGAATTGAAAAAAGACGAAGCTATTTTTAATGTATTAAGAGAATACATTAAAAAATCGTCTAACATTTTATTCGAAGGAAACGGTTACGGGGAAGCTTGGGAAAAAGAAGCAGAGAAAAGAGGTCTAAGTAATAATAAGACAACGCCAAAAGCATTAAAAGCAAAAGTTTCTGAGAAAACTATCGCTATGTATGGTGATTTAGGTGTGATGAATAGAGTCGAAGTACAGTCGCGTTACGATATTGAAATGGAAGAGTATATTTTACGTATCCAAATAGAAGCACGTGTGTTAGGAGATCTGGCGCGTAACCATATTGTTCCAACAGCTATTAAATATCAAAACACCTTAATTAATAATGTGCAAGGACTTAAAGAGATTTACGAAGCAGATTTTAATCGCGTCGCTCATGCTCAGTTAGAATTAATTGAGGATATCTCAAAACGTGTAGATATTATTAATACAACGGTAACGAAAATGATTAATAAGCGAAAAGAAGCTAATCAGTTATCGGATTTAGAAACTAAGGCGACAATGTATTGTGAGGAAGTTATTCCGATGTTAGAGGAAATAAGATACCATTGTGACAAATTGGAGTTGTTGGTAGACGACGAACTTTGGCCGCTACCAAAGTATAGAGAATTACTTTTTACTACGTAGAAATACGTAGGAAGGTGCTGTTTAAAAGGCTTCGAGAAATCGGGGCCTTTTTTAATTCTATAAAGTATGTAGTATTTAAATTTTTAACGTGTAGGAAAACAGTTAAGCGATATTAAGCGTCGTATTATCGAAAAATTTGTTAAAATACTAAGGAATTGAGGGTGTATGATTTGTTATATTAAATAATTGATATATATTCGAAGTGCTATTAATCAATATATATTTAACATGAAAAAAGTATTTTTCGGTGCTGCGGCACTATTATTTTCGGGCGCACTAATGGCGCAAGAAGGGCTTAACGCCAATGGAACGGCAACAAATGGATCATCTGCAACCGATCCAACAGTAGTTGCAGCATTGCCTTCTGCCGGAGGTTTTTGGAACAACACTGGTAAGTCTGTTCAAGAAGGTACAAATCAAAAAGTTTATGTAGGGCAAGCGGGAGCTAATAACTCTGTGTTAACCATGCAAGACAATGGTTCGGGTACGGGAGAAAACAAAGCTAGAATTTGGCAGACAGGTGATGTAAATAACGGTTTTAATGACAGTGGTTATGGAAACGCAGCTGAAGTAAGACAGTCAGGTACGGACAACCAGTCTACTACAAATCAAGAAGGGGACTTCAATGAGGGTTTAACATTACAAGGTCAAAAAGATGACGCAAGTTCTGGTAACAAAGCGAGAATCGATCATGGTACTGGTCAGCAAGGCGAGGATAACTTCGCTATGATTGAGCAAGATGGGGAAGATAACTCATCTAGAATTGTTCAGCAATATGACAACAGTGAAGCGCGTTCAATCCAAGAAGGAGATGATAACATTTCAGACATTCGTCAAAATGCTGGTCCTGACCAATCGGCAGGGCATTTAGCGACTACAGAGCAGTATGGAGATGATAACGTTACTAGAGTGCGTCAATACGGTTCTGCTAGAAATGTTTCTGTTTCGGTTCAGGAAGGTGATAACAATAAGGTGAATCAAAATCAAACCTCTAATGCTGTTTCTGGTGTTGGTAACAATGCAGAAGTGACACAGGGAAAAGCAACAACTAATGCTTTGGGTAACAGTGCATATTTATTTATGAATTCTAATGTTGATATGATCACAAATGGAACTATGAATGTTGTGAACCCATCTGATGATAATTTAGCGTTACAAAACCAATCTGGTGAAAACAATGATGGTTTCATAGGGCAATGGGGAGATGGAGATGGTAACTATGGTGAGCAAAATCAGTCTGGTAAAGACAATAGTGCTGCCTTGATTCAAAATGCTTATGGTAATGCTAATGGAGGTAACAACTATGGTCGTCAAGATCAGTCAGGTGAAAACAATATGGCTGGGGCAGCCCAGTTAGGTTTTAATCATAAACTTTACCAAAGACAATTTGGAGATGACAATACTGTGTACTCTACACAAAGAGGTAATTCTAACTTAGTAAGTACTTACCAATTTGCTGATCCAGGAAAAGGAAATGCAGCACATACGGCTCAACGTGGTCAAAACAACCAAATTTTGTTAGTACAGAAAACTGGAGCTAATAGTTCTGGTGGGCATAGTTATACTGTAGAACAAGGATTAGGTGGTTCGCCTCATAGTGGAAACCAGGCTAATATCTTACAATTAGGTCCGGATGGCAATTTTGCTACAGATGCTGAGAACTGTGATTTCCAAGCGCCACAGGATTTAGTTTGTCCTCCAGGATTAAACGATTTTGATTTAGATGCTCCTTGTGTTGATACAGGTAGTGGGTGTTAATGAGCATAAATAAATTATATAGTCATACTATATAATGCACGAATAAAATTTAAAGAGAGTCTGCCGTATTTAGGAAGACTCTCTTTTTAATTTCTGCAACTAATTCTATAGTGATATACGTGGTTAGAATGTGTAGATTGGTATTTAATCATAGTTGGTTTTGTATAGGGGTAAGTGTTTGTAAAAATGAAACACCTATTGTTTATGAGTGGTTATATCTGTTTAAATAACAGTTAGTTGTAATGTGAGGTGGGGTTTTTCTTACCAAGGTTGGTATTTCGTCGGTGTAAGCAGAGGTATAATCGAAAATACTGTTAAAATACTAGTTTATCATTAAGGGTCAGGTGATTATGTTGAGTATATTTTATATATTTACAATGCTATTAATCAATATATATTTAACATGAAAAAAGTAATTCTTTGTGCTTCGGCACTATTATTCACGGGCGCAATTATGGCGCAAGAAGGCCTAAACGCTAAAGGCACGGCTACAAATGGATCATCTGCAGCAGATCCTACGGTGGTTGCTGCACTACCATCTGCAGGGGGGTTCTGGAACAATACTGGTAAATCAGTTCAAGAAGGTACAAATCAAAAAGTTTATGTAGGGCAAGCGGGAGCTAGTAACTCTGTGTTAACCATGCAAGACAATGGTTCAGGTACGGGAGAAAACAAAGCTAGAATTTGGCAGACTGGAGATGTAAACAATGGTTTTAATGACAGTGGTTATGCAAACGTAGCTGAGGTAAGACAGTCTGGTTCAGATAACCAGTCTACTACAGATCAAGAGGGAGACTACAATGAAGCTTTAACTTTACAAGGTCAAAAAGATGATGCGAGTTCTGGTAACAAAGCGAGAATCGATCATGGAATTGGAGAGCAAGGAGAAGATAACTATGCAATGATCGAGCAAGATGGGGAGGATAACTCATCTAGAATTGTTCAGATTTATGACAACAGTGAAGCGCGTTCAATCCAAGAAGGTGATGATAACATTTCAGATATTCGTCAAGATGCAGGTCCTAATCAATCGGCAGGACATTTAGCGACTACTGAGCAGTATGGGGACGACAACGTTTCTAGAGTGCGTCAATACGGTTCTGCTAGAAATGTTTCTGTTTCGGTTCAGGAAGGTGATAACAATAAGGTGAATCAAAACCAAACCTCTAATGCTGTTTCTGGTGTTGGTAACAATGCAGAAGTGACACAGGGTAAGCCAACAGCTAATGCTTTAGGTAACAGTGCATATTTATTTATGAATTCTAATGTTGATATGATCACAAATGGATCTATGAATGTTGTGAATCCATCTGATGATAATTTAGCGTTACAAAATCAATCTGGTGAAAATAATGATGCGTTCATAGGACAATGGGGAGATGGAGATGGTAACTATGGTGAGCAAAATCAATCAGGTAAAGATAATAGTGCTGCCTTAATTCAAAATGCTTATGGTAATGCTAATGGAGGTAATAACTACGGTCGTCAAGATCAGTCAGGTGAAAACAATATGGCTGGGGCAGCTCAGTTAGGTTTTAATCATAAACTTTACCAAAGACAATTTGGAGATGACAATACAGTGTATTCTACTCAAAGAGGGAACTCTAATTTAGTAAGTACTTACCAAGATGCAGATCCGGGAAAAGGGAATGCTGCACACACAGCTCAGAGAGGTCAAAACAACCAAATTTTGTTAGTGCAGAAAACTGGAATGTATAGTTCTGGTGGGCATAGTTATACTGTAGAACAAGGATTAGGTGGTTCACCTCATAGTGGAAACCAAGCAAATATCTTACAGTTAGGACCAGATGGCGATTTTGCTGCAGATGCTGAAAACTGTGATTTCCAAGCGCCTCAAGATTTAGTTTGTCCTCCAGGATTAAACGATTTTGATTTAGATGCTCCTTGTGTTGATACAGGTAGTGGGTGTTAAGATCCAATTCCGATTGAAGTTTGTGCTTTAATCTAATTACAACATAAAAAGGAGGGTTAGCTATATAGCAAGTGACCTTCCTTTTTTTATAAATTTAAATTATTATGAAAACAATTTTAACAAAAAAGACCTTAGTTGCTTTTGTTCTTTTTATGACTTTATCTCAAATAAGTTTTTCTCAAAATTATAGCGAGGACGAGTCAGGAAGTGAAACTACGACGGTTACAGAATTAAATGGTGAAAATGTTTCGCCAGAAGTTTTTAATTCATTTTTTAATACTACTGTCAATACTAAATTGGCGACAGTACAAGGTAATTCGGTGTTTGTTACTCAAATAGGAGAATATAACAAAGTGGCTGCAAGTGTGATTACTAACGCTAGTGATATTAATATTGCTCAAAATGGAGATTTAAATAAGGTACAACTTGTATATGAAGTGGATAAAGTAGTTGCAGATTTAGCTCAAAATGGAAATGAAAATGAAATTAAAGACTATGTTATTGATACTAATGCGGAAATCTCGTTAGATTTAACTCAAAATGGTGATGATTTGAAATTTGAACGTTTTGGAGCAAATAAAATCTCGAGAAACATTAAATTCACTCAAACCGAAGCTTCACCAACTATAATAATTAGAAGTTTTAAATAAAAGTATCCTATGCAAATTACTTTTAAGGCCTTAGTATTTTATTTAAATATGTTTTTTGTGTGTAATGTTTTGTGGGCACAAAACATATACAATACAGAGGTAAACGCTAAAATTAATATAGAGAAAACTAGCGAGTTTGTAACTTTCACGGCAACAGCGGAAAACCTAATGTTATCGGATTTAAGTCTGCGATATGAGTTTATGGTGTTTAAAGTCGATGGAAATAACAATTCGTCGAAAACTTCACAGGCTAATCGTTTCTTTTTGAAAGGGAATGAAAAAAAAATACTATCTTCAGTAACAGTAAATAATAATTCTAACGATAAATCTATTCTTTTACTTTTGATTTATCCTTTGGAATCGTCAGATGACAATCAGGGAGCTATAGGAAAGGATCGTATCGTGGTATATTCCGATGGGCAAGGAGGTTTGAAAATCGAGTTGGATAATGAGAAAAAGAAAGTTGAAATTCAAGAGCCTCGAGATCAAGATACTTCGGAAAAAGATGGATTGTTTTTAGAAGGTTTGGTAATTCAGAAGACATTAACAAAACCAGGAAGGGATTTCTATCGTTACTTTTATTCTGAATATTATAATAAGCAAATTAAAAGTGGTAAAAATATCCTTATTGAAGAAGTGCCGGGTCAGCGACGAAGCACAAGGATTTCAGTTAAGGTAGATGGCCAATTGGTTTGGCAGTTTTTTTCGAGACCACAAAAAAAGTTTTTAATGGATATGGCAAATAGAGCTCTAGATAGGAGTATCGCCTATTTACAGCAATTAGCACAACAAAAACAGACTATAACACATTATTAATTATGAGACTCAAACTGTTTGTATTATTATTTTTTGGTTCCATAACGTTCATGTTTTCACAACAATTCAGTTATAAACCTTTAAATCCCGCATTTGGAGGAGATACTTTTAATTATAATTGGTTGTTAAGTTCGGCAACCGCCCAGAATGGACTTACGGCTCCAAGGGCGAAAAGCGTGCAACAATCGGAATTAGAGCAGTTTGGAGAAAGATTGAATGAGCAAGTTTTAAGTCAGATATCTCGAGCTTTACTGGCGCAGCAAGTGCAAGCTGTAGGCGACTTTAATGAGGAGGGAACATTTACCTTTGGTACTTTAAATGTCGAAGTTTTTGAGTCTGATGAAGGTTTAGTTATTAATATTTTAGATACTTCAAATGGCGAGCAAACCCAAGTCATTGTTCCAAATCCATAATTTAAGAATACCACTTATGCTATTTAATCACAAATTTATTGCCTACTTATCTATTTGTATTCTCATGTGTTCTTGTGGAGCATATTTTAATCAACCCTTAACACAAGAAGCAGCTAGGGTTGGAGAGCATTCAAAATCTTCTAATCTTCTAACCAGTTTACCACCGGCAAAAACTCCTGTTGAAGTGGCTGTCTATAATTTTAGTGATCAAACAGGGCAGTATAAAGCTGTTGAAAACGGATCTACGTTTAGTACCGCTGTAACTCAAGGTGCTACTACAATATTGATCAAAGCTTTAGGTGATTCAGGGTGGTTTATTCCCATTGAACGGGAGAATTTAAGTAATTTATCTACAGAAAGAAATATTATTCGCAATACAAAACAAGAATATATAAAAGGGTTAAATCCTAACGAACCGCCGTTGCCACCTCTTTTGTATGCCGGGTTAATGTTAGAAGGAGGTATTGTGTCATATGATACCAATATTATAACAGGAGGGGCAGGTGCGAGATATTTTGGTGTTGGCGGTGCTGCCAAATACAGGCAAGATCGAATCACTGTCTATTTAAGAGCGGTTTCAACAAGTAATGGTGAGATTTTAAAAACTATTTATGTTTCTAAAACTATTTTATCACAAGCGGTAGATGTGAGTTTATTTCGTTTTGTGAAGTTTCAACGACTTCTGGAAGCTGAAACCGGATTTACGCGTAATGAGCCTGTACAATTAGCGGTTAAAGATGCAGTTGAAAAGGCTGTTCACGACTTAATTGTTGAAGGAATTAAAGATGGGTATTGGACTACTAAAGCTGGGCCTGAGGTTGATAAAGAGTTGGTTGATAATTATATTGTAGAGTTAGATGATTCCAAAATAACAGATCTATATAATAGAAAACTCTTTAACAGGCGCTCAAAAAGTGCTGTTCAGGTAGCGTTAGGCGGAGCTTTTATTAATGGTGATTATGTAAATCCGCAATGGGAATTTAACACGCGATTTGGGTATAAACGTTATTTCGATGATCATTTTAATTTAAATTTAAATTTAAATCGATTTAAGCTTGCAAACGAAAATATTTTTAATCAAAGTTTTTATGCTTTAGATGCAAACCTTGAATATAATGTGCTGCCATTTGATAAGCTGTCGCCTTTTATATTTGCAGGGGTAGGTACAAATATTTCTGGCGATTTTAATAATGTGCACCCTAAAGTCTTTTTTGGTGGAGGGGTTGAATATTTAGCGTTTGAACATATTGGGTTTTCTCTGTTTCTTGATAATAACTTTGTGTTTAGTGATGATTTGGATGGGGAAATTAGAGGTGAACGAGACGACATGTATCTGCGGGGTGGTGTTGGTATTAACTTTTATATAGGAAACAACAATCTTAAAAAACAAGCTGAAAGAGCTCGAAAGAAAGAATTGAGGCAAATTAAAAGAGAGAACCTAAAGAAAAGCTTATATAAAGACGTTATGGATGAAAATGAAGTTAATGTTGAAAGACAGGGTGGTAACTAATTAAAAAGATATGATGATGAAACAGTTAAAAACCATAATATTTTTACCTTTTTTGTTTCTAGTGCTAACAACGTGTAGTGAAGAGCAAATTGATGGTAATAGGCTTGGTTCAATAGAGGGGAAGGTAGTAAAAACGGGGTCTAATGAGCCTTTAGAGAATGTTAAGGTTTCTACAAACCCTGTTACTAGTACTGTGTTTACTGACGAAGAAGGTCATTTTGAGATAAGAAATGCCGGTGTTAAAACCTATGCGGTACAAGCGGAATTAGATGGTTATGTTACCGCTTTTGAGTCGGTTTCGGTAGTTGAAGATGCTCCCGCAGAGGTGGCTTTTGAATTGATGTTGTCAAATTCAAACAATCAGCCACCAGCTGTGCCTATATTAGTTGCGCCTGAAGATTTGGAGACAGAGGTGTCCTTTGAGGTTCAATTTACTTGGGAGGCTTCAGATCCTAATGTAGATGACGATTTAAGTTACGTGCTTGAGTTAAGAAATGGGACAACCAATGATATTGAGATTTATGAAACTGTTCAAGATACTTTTTACCTAGCCTCTAATTTAGATTTAGCTACTACGTATTTTTGGCAAGTTAAAGTAAATGACGGTGTGAATGATGATGTTGCTTCTCAAATAAGTCAATTTACTACTATTGCTTCTCCTAATAATCCTTACTTTTTTGTAAAACAAGAAGATGGAAATAGTGTTATTTATTCAGGAAATGAAGATAGTGCGAATAATAGTGAGTCAGAAATAGATGTAGGTTTGTTAAAGCTTACTAATTCAAGTAATAATAGTTTTAGGCCGCGTTCAAATCCAGTTATAGATAAAATTGCGTATTTGAGAAATGTAGGTGGTAATACCCATATTTTCACAATGAATTCTGGGGGAGGAAATAAAACTCAAGTAACTTCAGCTATTCCAATTAACGGATTTAGAATGGATGAAGTCGATTTCTGTTGGGCTCAAAATGGGAGTCAATTATACTATCCAAACTTAGATAAACTATATCGCATAAACTCAGATGGGAGTGGTTTGGTATTGGTGTTTCAAACCGTCGACGGATCTTTTATTTCAGAAGTGGAAGAATCTGCCTTTGATACAGACCTATTATTGATTAAAACAAATGATTCCGCTGGCTACAATGCTAGGCTTTTTACGTATCGTATATCTACCAGTTTGGAAGAAACTGTTATAATAGAAAATGTCGCGGGAGCTATTGGAGGTATAGATATTACTGCAAATGGCGATTTGGTTTTATATACAAGAGATGTTTCGGGAAGTGAAAATGTGAATTACAGAATCTTTGAAAGTCGCATATTTATTTTTGATATTCCATCATTGACCCAAAGTCAAGTATTAACTAATGTTTTGCCGGGTGAAAATGATTTAGATGTTAAATTCTCTCCAACTGAAGGTGGTGTTATATTCACGCGACAAGGTAATAATATGGGGGCTATTCCTGGAGTTTATAGTTTTCAATTTGGTGGATCAACACAAGAAAAATATCTTTTTAGTGCAGCATCAATGCCGGATTGGAAGTAATTATAACTTTTATCATAAATAAAGACTAAAAGCACACAATATATTTGTGTGCTTTTCATTTATAAATATCTTTGCAATTCAACAACATACTATGAGTTCTGAAATAAGTAAACGTTACAGCCAAAGAGGGGTGTCAGCTTCGAAAGAAGATGTGCATAATGCTATAAAAAACATCGATAAAGGATTGTTTCCTAAAGCGTTTTGTAAAATCGTACCCGATTATTTAACAAACGATACCGATTATTGTTTAATAATGCATGCCGATGGGGCAGGTACTAAAAGTGCCTTGGCCTATATGTATTGGAAAGAAACTGGCGATATTTCTGTATGGAAAGGGATTGCTCAAGATGCCTTAATAATGAATATTGACGATCTGCTTTGTGTGGGGGCTACCGATAATGTTATGCTGTCATCTACCATAGGGCGAAATAAGAATTTAATACCTGGAGAGGTGCTTTCAGCAATAATTAACGGTACAGAAGAACTTATTGAAGAGTTACAAGGTTTTGGTGTGACAATCCACTCTACGGGAGGTGAAACTGCCGATGTTGGTGATTTAGTGCGAACTATAATTGTAGATTCCACAGTTACCGCAAGAATGAAGCGTAGTGACGTTATTGATAATGCCAATATAAAAGCTGGTGATGTTATCGTTGGATTGGAGAGTTTCGGACAAGCGACTTACGAAAAGGAGTACAACGGTGGTATGGGGTCTAACGGATTGACTTCAGCAAGACACGATGTGTTTCATAAGTACTTGGCAGAAAAATATCCGGAAAGTTTCGATGCAGCTGTGCCTAGCGATTTAGTGTATTCAGGACAAGTGAAGTTAACAGATGCTGTCGAGAATTCACCAATAGATGCAGGAAAGTTAGTGTTGTCTGCAACACGTACCTATGCGCCAATTATTAAAAACATACTGTCTAAATTCACGAGCGATGATATTCATGGTATGGTACACTGTTCTGGAGGAGCGCAAACTAAAATTCTTCATTTTGTAGATCAGTTTCATATTGTTAAAGATAATATGTTTCCTGTGCCACCATTATTTAAATTGATACAGGAGCAGTCAAAAACAGACTGGAAAGAGATGTACCAAGTGTTTAATTGCGGTCACCGTATGGAATTATATGTTAATCTTGAGGTTGCTGAGGAAATTATAAAAATTTCTAAAAGCTATAATGTTGATGCTCAAATTATTGGTCGTGTTGAGGCGTCGGAAACAAAAAAACTTACAATTAAAAGTGAATTTGGGACGTTTACGTACTAAATACATATAGCCGATTATCTTATGAGAGTTATTTTTTTATTAGCAACCTTATGTTTTAGTGTGCATTCTTTTGCTCAGCAAAATACCATTACTGTAAAAAGCGAACAGGATTCTATAGTTGCAAAAGACAGTATAAAGCCTTGGACTATTAAAAATAAAGCAGGTTTAGACTTGAGCGAGGTGACCTTTGTGAATTGGAACGCAGGGGGAAGTAATTCTATCTCTGCACTAACTAGTTTTGTGACAGCAGCAGATTTTAAGAAAAATAACCTGACCTGGAAAAACAAGGTGTTAATAAGGCTAGGTGCTAATAAGCAAGAGGCTCAAAAGTTGCGTAAAACAGATGATGTTTTAGAAATTTCATCAAAAATGGGGTACCAAAAGGATACCGTCTCTAATTGGTATTATTCAGCGCGATTTAATTTTAAATCTCAATTTCTTTACGGGTACAGTTACCCGAATCGCGATAATCCTATATCTAAGTTTATGGCTCCCGGTTATACTTTTCTCGGTGCTGGAGCTGAGTATGGTAAAAATATAGACAAAATGTCGCTTTACTTATCACCACTTACGTATAAAGGGACTATCGTGTTAGATGATAAATTGGCAGACTCCGGAGCTTATGGTGTTGAGCCTGCGGTAAAAGATGAACAAGGAAACGTGATAAAAGATGGTCAGCGTGTGCGTTCAGAATTAGGAATCCTAATTACAAGTTCTTATGAAACAAATTTATTTCAAAATATTGATTTTAAAAGTTTGATAGAGCTGTATACCGACTATGTAAATAGTTTTGGAAATGTGGATATAAATTGGGAATTGTTAGTCAATTTTAAAGTTAATGATCATGTGAGAACAGCTTTGGGATCTCATATCATTTATGATGACGATATTAGCACGTTTAAGGAGGTCGATGGGATGCAAGTAGAGCAAGGGCCTAAAATGCAATGGAAGCAAATTCTGGGCGTCGGTGTGGTTTTTGACTTTTAGAAATAATTTTCAAAATTTGTTAACTTTCTCGTGTTGATAAATAATTAAAACCTTGATTTATAGTGTTTTAAATGAAATTATGGAAAACTTTATGATTTTCGTCATGTTTAATGTTGTAAAAATTTACGTTCTTTACACCTTCGTAGCAGAATGTAAATTTTTAAAAATTAATCTAAAATATGGCAACGCAAACACACCCTATTGCACAACCTAAAACATATTCCCAAGAAGAGGCATTTGAAGCTTCTGTCAAGTATTTTAAAGGCGACGATTTAGCTGCTCGCGTATGGATAAATAAATATGCGTTAAAAGACTCAGAAGGTAATTTATATGAGCTTACGCCAAACGATATGCATAGCCGTATTGCTAAAGAAATAGCAAGAATCGAATCGCGTTATCCAAATCCAATTTCTGAAGAAGAAATTTTCGACCTTATAAAAGATTTTAAATATATCGTGCCACAAGGAAGTCCTATGGCAGGAATAGGTAACCCTTATCAAATAGCATCGCTTTCTAACTGCTTTGTTATTGGAAATGAAGGTGACTCTGATTCTTATGGCGGTATAATGAAAATTGACCAGGAACAAGTACAATTAATGAAACGTCGTGGAGGGGTTGGTCACGATTTGTCTCACATCCGTCCCAAAGGATCGGCAGTTAAAAATTCAGCATTAACTTCAACGGGGATTGTGCCTTTTATGGAGCGCTATTCTAATTCTACTCGCGAAGTAGCTCAGGATGGCCGTCGTGGTGCCCTAATGTTGTCAGTTTCTATTAATCATCCAGATTCTGAGGATTTTATAGATGCTAAATTAGAGCAAGGTAAAGTTACAGGAGCAAATGTTTCTGTTAGAATTGACGATGAGTTTATGCGAGCGGTTAAAGCCAATACCCAATACACCCAGAAATATCCAATTTTTAGCGATAATCCGAAGTTTACTCAAACTATCGAAGCCAATAAAATTTGGAAGAAGATTGTTCATAACGCATGGAAATCGGCAGAACCAGGAATCTTATTTTGGGATACGATTATAAATGAATCTGTTCCGGATTGTTATGCAGACTTAGGCTATAAAACAGTGTCTACAAATCCTTGTGGAGAAATACCGTTATGTCCATACGATTCGTGTCGTTTATTAGCTATAAACTTGTTTTCATATGTGGAAAATCCGTTTACCGATGAAGCGACATTTAATTTCGAATTATTTAAAAAACACATTCATGTTGCTCAACGTATCATGGATGATATTATCGATTTAGAATTAGAAAAAATCGATGCTATTATAGCTAAAATTGACGCCGATCCAGAGGTTGCTGAGGTGAAGGCAACCGAAAGAAACCTATGGTTAAATATCCAGAAGAAAGCCAATGAAGGTCGAAGAACAGGAATAGGTATCACTGCAGAAGGTGATATGCTTGCTGCTTTAGGTATTAAATATGGTAGCGAAAAAGGTAATGCATTCTCTGTTGAAGTACACAAAACCCTAGGTATAGAAGCATATAGAGCTTCTGTGTATACAGCAAAAGATAGAGGAGCTTTCGCCATTTTTGATGCAGAACGTGAAAAAAACAACCCGTTTATTCAACGTCTTAAAGAGGCCGACGATAAGTTGTATTATGAAATGTTGGAGCACGGACGTAGAAATATTGCATTGTTAACAATTGCTCCAACTGGAACAACGAGTTTAATGACGCAAACGTCATCTGGAATAGAGCCTGTATTTATGCCAGTTTATAAGCGTAGAAGAAAAGTAAATCCTAATGATAAGAATGTTCAAGTCGATTTTGTTGATGAGGTAGGAGATTCATGGGAAGAGTACGTGGTATTCCATCACAGATTTAAACAATGGATGGAAGTGAATGGCTATGATGTGTCAAAAAAATATGACCAAAAAGAACTTGATACCATTGTTAAAAAATCACCATACTACCAAGCGACTTCTAACGATGTAGATTGGATGAGTAAAGTGACTATGCAAGGTGCTGTTCAGAAATGGGTAGATCATTCTATTAGTGTAACTATTAACTTACCAAACGATGCCACTGAAGAATTAGTAGGACAATTGTACCTTGAAGCTTGGGAAGCAGGTTGTAAAGGGGTAACTGTCTATAGAGATGGTTCGCGTTCAGGAGTTTTAATATCTAACGAAGAAAAAACCGAAGATGATAATCAAGAATTGTTAACCGCTTTTCCAACAAAACGCCCTGAAGAATTAGAAGCAGATGTTGTTCGTTTTCAGAATAGTAAAGAAAAATGGATCGCTTTTATTGGCCTGATTGATGGAAAACCATACGAAGTATTTACCGGTTTGGCAGATGATGAGGATGGTATTTTAATACCGCGCTGGGTAAGTAAAGGTGTGATTATGAAAAACCGAAACGAAGACGGTTCGTCGCGTTACGATTTTCAATATGAAAACAAAAGAGGGTATAAAACCACCATCGAAGGGCTTTCTCATAAGTTTAATCCGGAATTTTGGAACTATGCAAAATTGATTTCTAGTACCTTACGTCATGGTATGCCAATAGATAAAATTGTTGATTTAATCAATAGTCTGCAATTGGATAGTGAATCTATTAATACTTGGAAAAATGGTGTGGTACGCGCGTTAAAACGCTATGTGGAAGATGGAACTCAAGCCAAAGGGCAAACCTGCTCTAGTTGTAGTTCTACTAACTTAATCTACCAAGAAGGCTGTTTAACCTGTAAAGATTGTGGGTCTTCTAAATGCGGATAGTATAATTGAAAAATAAAAGTTTAAAAAGGGAAATTGGAAACAGTTTCCCTTTTTTTGTTTTAGAAAACGGAGCTGTTGCTTGTCGTTTATTCTGCTCCAATCAAACAAAGCCTTTTAGTAAGAATATAAATATAAAAGAGGTTGTGCAATCCATTAAAAATAAAAGGCTAAGAAGCTTTAGGTTGGAAAAACCAACCATTTTATAAAACCCGATTTTTTTTCGAACCCGAGCATCTTTGAGTAATAGCCAGAACATAATGACTAAAAAAAGTTTAGTGAAAATAATATGCACAAAGTCTTGACTTCCTATTAAAATCAGGATGTTAATAGAGAAGGACCACAGGAAAACGGGCTTGTAATAAGCAAATAGGCTTTTTAGCAATTTCATAAGTAGTATTAAAACGTAAAATTGTAAAAATTATTTCAGCTGTAATATTGCTCGTAAAACCCATGCTAAAAATCCATAAATTATCGTATTTTTGGCAGACATTATTTTAGAAGTTATATGTTAGAGAAATTACAAATAGTAAAGCAGCGTTTTGATGAGGTTAGTGATTTAATCATTCAACCCGATATTATTTCAGATCAAAAGCGATATGTAGAGCTTACTAGAGAGTATAAAGACTTACGCCGCCTTATGGATAAGCGTGAGCAATATTTGGAGTTAACGAATAATTTAGCCGAAGCTGAAGAGATTATTTCCGACGGTAGTGATCCAGAAATGGTGGATATGGCTAAAATGCAATATGATGAAGCTAAAGAAGGAATTCCTGTTTTAGAAGAAGAAATAAAAGTCATGTTGATTCCTAAAGACCCACAAGATTCTAAAAATGCAGTTGTAGAATTGCGTGCCGGAACAGGGGGAGATGAAGCGAGTATTTTTGCTGGAGATTTATTTAGAATGTATTCTAAATATTGTGAGAGTAGAGGTTGGACTGTAAGCACAGTAGATTATAGTGAAGGTACCAATGGTGGATTTAAAGAAATTCAGTTTGAAGTTACAGGAGATGATGTTTATGGAACTTTAAAATTTGAAGCAGGTGTTCACCGTGTTCAACGTGTTCCACAAACTGAGACACAAGGACGTGTGCATACTAGTGCGGCAACCGTAATGGTCTTTCCAGAGGCTGAAGAATTTGATGTAGAGATTAACCCAAAAGATGTTCGTGTAGATTTTTTCTGTTCGTCAGGACCTGGTGGGCAATCGGTAAACACGACGTATTCTGCAGTGCGTTTAACACACATCCCAACAGGATTAGTGGCGCAATGTCAAGATCAAAAATCACAACATAAAAATAAAGAAAAAGCGTTTAAAGTATTGCGTTCTCGACTTTATGATATGGAATTGGCTAAAAAACAAGAGGAAGATTCTGCTCTACGTGGTACTATGGTAACATCGGGAGATCGTAGTGCAAAGATTAGAACTTATAACTACTCGCAAGGACGTGTTACCGATCATAGAATTGGTTTAACACTTTACGATCTGTCTAATATTATCAATGGAGATATTCAAAGAATCCTTGATGAATTGATGTTAGCAGAAAATACCGAGAAACTGAAAGCAAACAACGATATGTTATAATAAAAAAAGCCTCTAATTTTGAGGCTTTTTTATTAATGTAACAAAACCTAAGACTAGGTTAACTTCAAAATAAACAGATAAAACTACCCTGTTTTTGGGGATTTAGTAATGACAACAGAACAGCTAACTAACGAAATCCGTAAAAAAAAATCGTTTCTATGTATTGGATTAGATGTCGATTTAAATAAAATTCCTGCTCATTTATTAGATTTAGAGGATCCTATTTTTGAATTTAATAAAGCAATAATTGATGCTACACATCATTTATGTGTCGCCTATAAACCAAATACAGCCTTCTATGAAGCTTATGGTTTAAAAGGATGGAAAGCTTTAGAGAAAACCATTAATTATCTCAACACAAAATATCCTGAGATTTTTACGATTGCAGATGCTAAGCGTGGCGATATTGGAAATACAAGTACAATGTATGCCAAAGCTTTTTTTGAAGATTTGGCTTTCGATAGTGTTACCGTGGCCCCGTATATGGGTAAGGATTCGGTAGAGCCCTTTTTAGCCTTCGATAATAAACATACTATAATGTTGGCACTTACCTCAAATACCGGAGCTTTCGATTTTCAAACTCAGAATATAGACGACAAAGCGCTGTATAAACATGTTTTAGAAATATCTAAAAGCTGGGAGAACTCCGAGCGTTTAATGTATGTGGTAGGGGCAACAAAAGCCGAATATTTTAAAGAGATTAGAACCATTGTGCCAGATAGTTTTTTACTGGTACCTGGAGTTGGTGCGCAAGGCGGGAACCTGCAAGATGTTTGCAAATATGGAATGAATAACCAAGTAGGCTTGCTTATCAATTCGTCTCGAGGAATCATATATGCCTCAAACGGTACTGATTTTGCTGCTGAAGCTGCTTCTAAGGCATTAGACCTGCAACAAGAAATGGAAATGATTTTAGGGTTATGAAACAGTTGATTACCGTTTAATTTTAAATTATTGAGGCTATGATAGTTTTAAAGCAAACACCCTTGCGGATTGTATCTTTAGTACCGTCGCAAACCGAATTGTTATACGATTTGGGTTTGGAAGATAATGTGGTCGGGATTACTAAGTTTTGTGTACATCCTGTACATTTTAAACGGACTAAAACAAATGTGGGAGGCACCAAGCAAATCCATATTGATAAGATAAAAGGGCTTAATCCAGATATCATATTATGTAATAAGGAGGAGAATACAAAAGAGATTGTAGACGCTTGTTCTGAAATCTGTAAAGTACATGTTTCAGAATTATATACAATTCAAGATACTATAGCTTTAATTAAAGAATATGGTTCTTTGTTTAACAAGCGTACCGATGCTTTAAAAATTATCAATAAAATAGAATATAACCTAAGAGATTTTCAAGACTTTATTAAGGATAAGCCCGTGTTAAAAGTGGCTTATTTTATTTGGAGAGCACCTTGGATGGTGGCTGCAAATAATACCTTTATCAACCATTTGCTAGAGCTTAATAACTTTGAGAATATTTATGCCAATTTAGAGCGTTATCCCGAAGTAGAAATAAAAAAATTACGCCTACAAGGAGATCCGGATCTCATATTGTTGTCTAGCGAACCCTATCCCTTTAAGGAAGAACATGCGTTCGAATTGGGACGATTTTCTCATCACGCAAAAACAGTGTTTGTTGATGGAGAATATTTCTCCTGGTATGGATCACGATTAATAAATGCCTTCGATTATTTTAAAACATTAAGAAATCGATTGTAAATGCTCTCCACGGGCTAAAAACTTTAACCGATTGAGCTTGTTAAGTGTTTTTAAAGCTCTAAACTCCGAAATATCACTCATTTCATGATCGGTTTGTCTTAAATTGTAAGCTTGCTCCATTAATTGCTTGTACCGTAAATCAAGCTTTTTTCTGCTTTTGAGGAGATTTTTTTGTTTCATTTTATCCTGTCTTTTAGATTATCAATCATTTAAATATAATAAATAATTGAATACTAGGCTATTGTGATTTAGGCAAATTTTGAAATTCAAATAAATTTTAACATTTTAGTTAGTTGCCAAGTGTAAACATTAAAAAAAAAGCCAATCTTTTAAAAGATTGGCTTTGTAAGTGTTTGTATATGAAGTTACTATGTGTAAATTGGCGGATTCGGGTTTAATTTTCAGACCACTATTTTTAACTAAAATCAGCGGGCACCTTATCCTTTTGTAGCGAATATAATCCCCTTTTTATTAATCTTGTAAGGCAAAAACACGTTGTAATAAATCAGTCGTTCTAGAGCCTACTTTAGTTCTTATTTCTTGCTCTTCTACGGCAATCATTTTATAGACCCCTTGTAAGGCTTCGTTGGTGACGTAATCCGTTAAATCAGGGTTAACATTACTCGTAAATGGAATGGCGTTATATTTATTAATCAGGTTTTCCCAAATTTTATCTGCACCCACTTTGCTAAAAGAGTTTTTTATAACAGGATTAAATTTACCATAAAGTTCTGTTTGGGTTTTGTTAGTTAAATACTGTGTCGCAGCATCGTTATTGCCTAACAAAATAGACTTGGCATCATTAAAAGTAATACCTTTTACAGCATTAATAAAAATAGGTGTAGCTTCACCAACAGCGTCTTCGGCCGCTCTGTTTATAGCTTTTAATCCTTCATCAGCTAGGTTTCCTAATCCGATATCGCGTAACGCTTTGTCTACTTTTTGTAATTCTTCAGGTAATAAAATCTTTACTAATTCATTGTTGTAAAACCCATTTTCCGCTGTTAATTTAGAAACCTGTTTGTCAATTCCTAAATCTAAAGCTTGGCGTAAACCAGCTGCGATATCAGTGTTTGTTAAAACGCCACCAGTTTGTTGTGGAAGTTGGTTAACTACTTGCTGTAATTCTGCACAAGCCGTGAAATTTAAAAGTAATACTATAGCGATTATTCTTTTCATTATAAGAGTTTTTTAGTTTGTGCTAAGATAAAAAATAAGTATCTATTTTATTCAGATTGTTCATTATAATGTCTGCATTCGGGCTAAGGGCTAACGCGCTGCCAATTAAAATGCTTTTACTTTTATTTTAATATTATCGTCTAAGACACTAGTCTGTAACCCCAAATTCGCATTCTTTTTAAAATAAATAAATAGAAACGAGTACTTTAGCATAATACTTGTATTAAAAAATAGTTATTAGATTAGTTAGTTGTAAAAAATGAGGAATACTAAAAATAGAAGTTTTGTATTATTAATGTGTTTGTTTATTCCAACACTGTTGTTAGCTCAAATTAATGTGTCGGAAAAAGTCCAGTTGTCTAAAACAGCATCGTCATCCGAACATGCGTTATATTTTATTGACTTTTGGGCGACATGGTGTGGCCCATGTGTTTATGCTTCAGAATACTTAAGTGTGTTGCAAAAGCAATATCCCGATCAGTTTTATGTTGTGTCGTTAAGTGAAGAGAATGCCGACAAAGTAAAGCGTTTTGTAAAAAAACGACCTACTGAGTTAGCTGTGTTTGTGGATTATAATGGGGAGACCTTTAAAAAATATTCTATTCGTTCACTGCCTTACGGGGTTGTGCTAAATGCAAAAGGAAAAGTGGTTTGGAAGGGAAGTCCAGCGGATTTTAAACCACATGATTTAAAACGTATTGCTAAGCAAAATAGAAATAAAATAGCATTAGATGAGTTGTTTGTAGTATTAGAGGATGTTAATCAAAATAACGAGAATCAAGATTATATACCCACAAAGGATTTCGAGTTTATGAAATGGGAAGGGGAGTCTTTTGAAACGCTTCAAGTGGATGAGAAACAGGACTATATTGACATAAAAGGAGGTCTTCAAGATATCCTAGCGTACGCTTTAAAAGTGCATACAAGCCAAATAGAACTTCAATCATCTAGTGATTCTCAATATCACGTGTTTGTTAAAAAGAATACAGTAGAGTATACTAATATATTGTCGGCAATTTTGAACGCCTTTAACTTACAAATGACTCAGAGAAAAGTAAATGGACCGGTTTTATCGTTAACGATCAACCATCCTACATTTTGGGATACCCATCAAATAGATTGGGGTAAGAATGCGCCACATTATTTAATTGATGATTTACAATTACAAGGTGATAACGTGTCTTTAGCAGATATAATGTATCAGTTGGGGATCTTATTAGAATTGCCAGTGGTGTCTCAGTCCACAATAAATGCTTCGACACGTCATGATTGGCAAATGCATTATAAATTCTTTGAGTTAATGCAATCGGAATTATTGGATACTTATGGCATTCAAGCCGAAAAAAAGAATATGCCTTTTGATAGCTATATATTTGATAAAAAAAAGACTCCCTAGTAGGAGTCTTTTTTCTATAGCTATTTTATAGCTTTTAGTTACCTAAAATTCTAAATTCTGTACGTCTGTTTCTTTTGTGTTCTGCGTCAGAGCAGTCAACACCATTAGAACAACGGTTTGTTAATCGTGTTTCTCCAAAACCTTTTGCAGCTAATCTATTTCTTGAAATACCTTTAGATACTAAGTAGTTAACAACTGCATTTGCACGTTGTTGTGATAAAGACATATTATAATCGTCATTACCTCTTGAATCTGTATGAGACATGATTTCGATATTAATAGGTTTTTCATTAAGCATCGGTAATAATGTTTCGTCAATAGTTTTCTTAGAAGCCGCTGTTAAACGCGCACTTGCAAGTTCGTAATAGATAGGAAGTGCTGTAGGGTTTAATAACTCACAATCTACTTCTTCCCAAGTTGTAATACCTCCTTTTTTAACTAAAACGGTTTTAGTAACAGTCTCTTGTCTTGCAGGATTGTTAACAGTTCTTGTAGATGCAGGTGTATCTACTACTTGTCTTTTAATGGTTGTGTACTCTGCTGGAATAATAATTTCTTCCATTCGTGCAGGTGTTTTAATAACACGTTTTTTGTAAGTCGCTGTTTGTTCTGGTACCGGTACACTTTCAGTTTTAGCATCAGAAACTAAGGTTGTAAACGATATGTCTCTGTGTTGTGCTGGGTACTCTACAAAACAAGCTGCAACACAGTCTTCTTTGTTTATTGAAGGACAATCCTCTAACACCCTGTATTCCCATCCTGACGTTTTTGGGTAGATTTCAAAAGTTCTAGAGTCTGTTCCAAAAGCAGCAGGTAGAACACGTAAGTTATTGCTGTTTTCTTTTTTTACATAGGGTACATCGATAGTTTCGTAAACCGCAGGAACATAAACATACTTCTTAGATTCTTCCTTAATTAGTACGGTTTCTTCTACGGTTTTGTAGGTTGCAGGAATAACTTCTAACGAGGAATACGCAGGGTACGATTGAATCGTTTCTTGAACTTCTTTAAATTCATCCTTGGTTATACATTTTACATAACACTTTCCAGGTTCTGGATTTGTTGGTAAGTCTTGAGCATAAACGGCCGATAAGCTTGCAATAAAACACAAGCTAAATAGTATTTTTAGTTTCATATTTAAAAAGGAATTTTGGTTATTAATTATTTGATAATAGTGTGTATTCGTAAATGATTTTTTAAGGGGTTAATTAAAACATTGATTACATTAATATTTCATAAGATGTTGTTTAGAAATAGTTTAAAGTTGATTGTATGCCATTCAATTTAACATAATTTTTTAACATATTAGGTGTAAAATAAAAAAATATGCTTCATAAATCGCTAGATTTTAGATAGTTGTGTTATTTGTCGGTAAAAAATGAATTTCATCTGTAGTTAGATTGTGTTCGTGACGCTATCAAAGGGGAGTCTGCTTAGACTTTTGTATTTAATAACACGGTAAATATTATTAGCATTAAAACTTATACGCTACCTATTTTAAAAGTGCTCTAAAAAGTGGGTGTTATGTGCTCTAATTTCACTTTTTATTACTGGTTATGGTGAATTGAAGCTCTTGGAGGATAGCTATAGATATTTTAAGATAGTAGCTCATAATTTTTTAATATTCCTTAAATTTGCAACTATTAATTTTTTGATAATAATACCAATGAAACAAGCAACACCATACAAACCAAAATATAAAGTTAGAATAGTAACTGCAGCTTCATTATTTGATGGACACGATGCATCTATAAATATTATGCGTCGTATTATTCAGTCTACGGGGGTCGAAGTGATTCATTTAGGTCACGACCGTAGTGTAGAGGAAGTGGTAAATACTGCAATACAAGAAGATGCTAATGCTATTTGTTTAACCTCTTACCAAGGTGGGCACAACGAGTATTTTAAGTATATGTACGACCTTTTAAAGGAAAAAGGGGCCGAACACATCAAGATTTTTGGTGGTGGAGGTGGTGTTATTTTACCTTCAGAGATTAAAGAGTTAATGGATTATGGTATCGCTCGAATTTACTCGCCAGACGATGGGCGTGCCATGGGATTACAAGGCATGATTAACGATTTAGTAAAACAATCGGATTATGCTATTGGAGATGTGCTAAACGACGAGGTCGAGCATCTAGCCGATAAAAACCCAAAAGCGATTGCGCGTGTTATTTCTTCTGCAGAAAACTTTCCGGAAGTCGCAAAATCTGCTTTAGATAAAATCCATACAAAAAATGAAAATTCTAAAACTCCAGTACTGGGAATTACAGGAACAGGGGGAGCTGGTAAATCAAGTCTAGTAGACGAATTGGTGCGTCGCTTTTTAATCGATTTTCCTGAAAAAACAGTTGGATTGGTGTCTGTCGATCCTTCAAAACGTAAAACTGGAGGGGCATTATTGGGTGATCGTATTCGTATGAATGCCATTAATTCACCTCGTGTTTACATGCGTAGTTTAGCAACACGTCAATCTAATCTAGCCCTGTCAAAATATGTAAACGAAGCCGTTCAAGTTTTAAAAGCCGCGGAATACGATTTAATTATTTTAGAAACTTCAGGTATCGGGCAATCGGATACTGAGATTATGGAGCATTCTGATGTGGCACTTTATGTGATGACCCCTGAGTTTGGAGCAGCAACACAATTAGAGAAAATAGATATGCTAGATTTCGCCGATCTAGTAGCGATAAATAAATTCGACAAACGCGGTTCGCTCGATGCGCTTCGCGATGTGAAAAAACAATATATGCGTAACAATAATCTATGGGATATTCCTCAAGATGAGTTACCAGTTTACGGTACTATAGCTTCTCAGTTTAACGATCCAGGAATGAATACGCTTTACAAAGCGATTATGGATAAGTTAGTAGAGAAAGCAGATTCAATATTAAAGTCTACCTTCGAAATTTCTCAGGAAATGAGCGAGAAAATATTCGTGATTCCGCCGAGTAGAACACGATATTTATCAGAAATCGCCGAGAATAACCGTGCTTACGATAAAACAGCCACAGAACAAGTAGAAGTAGCGCAAACTCTTTATGGTTTGTATAAAACTATAGAGTCAGTTGTTAAGAGCACTCCAGTTTTAGATAAAGCAGGGATAAGTGATGTTATTTTAGAACATGTAACAGAACAAAATCTTGATTTTGTAAAATTACTTATCGCAGAATTTGACCGTGTAAAATTAAATTTAGACCCTTATAATTGGGAAGTTATTACAGGATGGGACGCTAAAGTAAATAAATACAAAAATCCTATTTATAGCTTTATGGTCCGTGATAAAGAGATCAAAATTGAAACACATACCGAGTCTTTATCACACACACAAATCCCAAAAGTAGCCCTTCCTAAATATCAAGCATGGGGAGATATACTAAGATGGTGCTTACAAGAAAATGTACCTGGAGAATTTCCTTATACCTCAGGATTATATCCGTTTAAACGTACAGGAGAAGATCCAGCACGTATGTTTGCCGGTGAAGGAGGGCCAGAGCGTACCAATAGACGTTTTCACTATGTAAGTGCAGGACTACCCGCAAAACGTTTATCGACAGCCTTCGATAGTGTTACGCTTTACGGTAACGATCCAGATTTACGTCCGGATATCTACGGTAAAATTGGTAATGCCGGTGTAAGTATCTGTTGTTTAGACGATGCTAAAAAACTGTATTCAGGATTTAATTTAGCCCACGTATTAACCTCAGTGAGTATGACTATTAATGGTCCAGCTCCTATGTTATTAGGGTTCTTTATGAATGCGGCAATCGATCAGCAGTGTGAGATTTATATTAAAGAGAATGCATTAGAAAAAGAGGTCGAAGCTAAAATAGCTAAGATTTATAAAGATAAAGGTGTCGAAAGACCGCAGTACAATGGCGAATTACCAGAAGGTAATGACGGTTTAGGATTAATGTTATTAGGGGTTACTGGAGATCAAGTATTGCCTGCAGACGTTTATGCCGAGATTAAAAAGAATACGATAGCTCAAGTGCGTGGAACAGTTCAAGCCGATATTTTAAAAGAAGATCAAGCACAAAATACCTGTATTTTCTCTACAGAATTCGCCTTGCGTTTAATGGGGGATGTGCAAGAGTACTTTATCGAAAATAACGTGCGTAACTTTTATAGTGTTTCTATTTCTGGATACCATATTGCCGAGGCAGGAGCTAACCCAATTACACAGTTAGCGCTCACCTTATCTAATGGTTTTACTTACGTAGAATATTACCTAAGTCGCGGAATGGATATTAATAAATTCGGACCAAACTTATCATTCTTTTTCTCTAATGGAATCGATCCAGAATATGCGGTGATTGGTCGTGTGGCCAGAAAGATTTGGGCAAAAGCAATGAAAAATAAGTACGGAGCGAATGCGAGAGCACAAATGCTTAAATATCATATTCAAACTTCAGGGCGTAGTTTACATGCTCAAGAAATTGATTTTAACGATATCCGAACCACGCTACAAGCGTTATATGCGATTTACGATAACTGTAACTCACTACATACAAATGCTTACGATGAAGCGATTACAACGCCAACCGAAGAGTCTGTACGTCGTGCAATGGCTATTCAGTTAATTATTAATAAAGAATTAGGACTAGCGAAAAACGAAAACCCTATTCAAGGATCGTTTATTATTGAAGAGTTAACAGACTTGGTAGAAGAGGCTGTTTTATTAGAATTTGATAGAATTACCGAGCGTGGAGGTGTGTTAGGTGCAATGGAAACAATGTACCAACGTAGTAAAATACAAGAAGAAAGCTTGTATTATGAAACACTAAAACACAACGGTGATTTCCCAATTATTGGTGTGAATACCTTCTTAAGTTCTAAAGGTTCTCCTACAGTACAACCAGCAGAGGTGATTAGAGCAACAGAAGAAGAAAAACAAAATCAAATTAAAACACTTCGTAACTTACATCAGGCAAATGATACAACAGTCTTATTAAAAGATCTTCAAGATAGAGCGATTAAAAACGAAAATATTTTCGAAGCTTTAATGGATGTGTGTAAAGTATGTTCTCTTGGTGAGATTACCGCTGCATTATTTGAAGTTGGAGGTCAGTATAGAAGAAATATGTAATACTTGTCACAGTATACTATTGAAAAGGCAGCTTACGAGCTGCCTTTTTTTATGAGGTACTTTTATTAACTTTACGAGATTAAACAAATAGATAATGCAACATACTTTTAAAGCTTTGGTAAATTGGACAGTAAACGAGGGGGAGCAGACCAATAACCCGCGTGCATTTAGTCGTAATCATACCATTCATATTTCAGATTCTAAACCCGATTTACCGGTTTCGGCAGCAAAAGCCTTTCGTGGAGAGGATAGCTTATATAATCCTGAAGATCTTATGTTATCGGCTTTGGCATCATGTCATTTAATGTCCTATTTATATGTGTGCGCTCAACATAAAGTTGAGGTCGTCAAGTATACCGATAATGCAGAAGCTTTTTTAGAGGTTGAGTTTTCCGGACGAGGCTCTTTTAGTCGGGCCCTTTTAAAACCGCAAGTCTTAATTAAAGAGCGCTCACAAATTGATTTGGCTAAACGCTTACACCAAGACGCGCATCAGTTGTGTTTTATTGCTAATTCGTGTAATTTTCCTATCACTGTAGAAGCGACCGTCTCTGCTGTGGGGAATTAAAGAGGTGTTATAGACTTAATAACTCACTCTTAAATTAGTACCAGAATACGCACAATTTATGAAGAAAGAGGAGAAGAATAGAGAAAAAAATAAGACACCATGGCCGACAAAAAAAGTAATGGAACAGGTTTACGACATTAATCTTTGGGGGACTAATGGCTCACCTTTTTATTCGGGTGAAGGGTCGCATAGCTCGGAGCTCGTAAATCCTTATGTGGAGGTGGTGACTACTTTTTTTAAGTCTTTTGAAAAGCCACTAACGGTTTGTGATTTGGGCTGTGGAGATTTTAATGTAGGTAAAGCTTTAATAGGGTTTACCAAAAGGTATGTTGCTGTTGATATTGTTCCCGATTTAGTAGCCCATAATTCAAGACAATTTAAAGCTGATAATTTAGAATTTCATTGTTTAGATATTGCGGTAGATGATTTGCCTTCTGGTGACTGTGCATTAGTACGTCAAGTGTTACAGCATCTATCCAATGCTGAAGTCCAACAGGTTTTAGTTAAGCTTAAAGCTTTTAAGTACGTTGTTTTGACCGAGCATATCCCTGAGGGCGATTTCATTCCTAATAAAGACATTATATCTGGTCAGGGCATTCGCATAAAAAAACAAAGCGGATTAGAGGTGTTGGCAGCACCGTTTAGTTTAAAACCACAAGCCGTTCAACAGTTGCTTACAGTGCAATTAAAAAAAGGGAAAGGTCGTGTAGTAACCAATTTGTATACGATGTTTTGATTATTTACTTTGTAATTGAAGTAAGGGCTGAATTATATTTTAATAAGGAGCAAAAAAAAGCTGATACTATGTTGTTACACATGGTATCAGCTTTTTAAAAAATAAACTAAAATCCTTATTTTTATTTGCTTAGTTAAACTTGTATGTCACACCAACATTAAGTCCGAAAGAAGAATAAGGTACTTTCTGAGATAATTCTTTAGAATCGTCAGATTCTGTATGAGATAATTCATCAACGTAAGTTGTTTTCTTGTTGTAACCTGCTGGTAAGTTATCGATAGTGTAAACACCTTCTGCAACAACAGTTCCGTCTGCCGTTTTAAAGTCTGTGTTAAATTCTACGATTTCAGAATCTTTACGTTTTAAGCTAATACCGTAGTATTCTGCTTCAACAAATAAACCAAAGTTGCCACCTAAGTCGAATTTGTATCCTAAAGCTCCAACAAATCCTAATGGGAATTGCCCGTGGTAATCTTCAACATAATCTGTTTCAGAATAAGATCCTTGAGGTAAACCTAAGAATGCTGCTTCAGCATCAGAAAACGTCGATTTTTGGTTTACTACAGCTTCCGTTTTTCCTCCTAATTTTAAAAGGGCTCCGAAACGTCCGTAAATATTGTTTGTAAACTTGTATACTATAGAAGCTGATGCTCCAAAAGCACGTGCTCTAGCTACAGCATCTACTTCAAGACCTGGCATAGTTACATCAGATATTGTTTGGTCATCTCCTTGTAAGTAACCAAAAGCTAAATCAGCTCCAAACGTATCATTAAAAAAATAGGTACCTCTTAGTTGTACATTAGCACCATTACCATAACTTCCGTAATAGTTTTCTGTTCCTGAAGCTGTAACTGTTTCACCTAATTTCATTCCTGCACTACTAAGTGCGTAACCTGTGCTAGCAGAAATTTCAAATTGTGCGTAAGACATTGTGCTCATTAAAAACACTGCTAAAAGTACTAGTTTTTGTTTCATAATTTTTGATTTTAAATTTGGGGCAATTTAAAGTTAATAATACACATAAACAACACTGTTAAAGAAATCTTAAGGCGGTAAATAGTTAAAATAAAATGTACGAATTAAGGCTGTAATTCTAAACGTAGGCTTATTGCCTTATTATCAGCTGTCTATGGTTTGGGTAGGCTTTTGAATATTGAAAACTTTACGAAAACAGCGTAACTATTTTAACATTAAAACGGTGGCTATTAGTGGTCATTTACAATCAAAAAGACGACTATTTTAAGTGAGATTGTCATTAATTAAGTAGATTAATAGTCGGTTTAGAAGGCGTGAAAGATCGATAAAAGTCTGTGAAATGTAAGGCGTAGAGATGCGTTTTATTCCGTTTTAAAAATAATAACATCTAAAATGCATCTTTTTAGAGAAGGTGTCGTCTATTATATGAACATTAAAAAATAGACCAATGAAAACTACCGAATGTACTTGTAACTGTACGAATTGTAAAGCCGGAAATTGTGCAAACTGCACCTGTGATAATTGTACTTGTCAAAATTGCAACTGTTAAGTTGTATTAAATATGATGCTTAACAGCGTTTCATTTAGTAACTTTAATCTAAATAAACGCTGTTTTTATTCTCACTGTATGACAACAAAAGCCATTTGGAAACTTTATGCGCAAGACCTTAAACACTTTATACTAAGTAAAGTGAAAGATGACACCGTGACCGATGATTTATTACAAGATACTTTTATTAAAATACATACCAAACACAATAGTATTCGTGATGATAGTAAACTAAAAGCATGGGTGTTTTCTATTGCCCGTTATACGGTTTATGACTACTTTAGAAAAAACCGACTATCAACTTCTATTGATAAGGAGGAGTTGCTTTGTATTGAAGAGACTAAAGAAGGAACACATACCGAGCAAGATTGTTTACGTGGAATTATAAAAAATCTGCCTAAAAAATACCGCACACCATTATTTTTAGCGGATATAAAGGGTATGAAGCAAGCAAAAATTGCCCAGGAATTGGAATTGCCTTTACCTACAGTAAAGTCTCAGATACAACGTGCACGAACACTAATCACAAAAGGATTTATGGAGTGTTGCGGTTTTAAATTAAATGATGAAGGTTATTTGGTGGGTGAATTACAAGATAAAGCAGACTGTAAGGTTTGTGCACACTAAAGTGTTAACATCCAGTGGTTTTTAATCGCTCTGAATTTTCGTAATTCCTTTCTTAATACCGGTAAATAATCCTTACCATTACTTCTAGATTTCTCTAATCGGTAACAGTTTCTATATAAAGCATTGGTAAGACGTTCTAAGGAAGCGATATGTTTTTGCTTTTTTACAGCACAACGCTCTAATTCTACATTTATAATTTCTGGCGCAAGTGAAACAGATTGTTGCACGATATCACCACTAAAGTAAATATGCTCGTCTTCAGAACCGTCTGGTTTTAAGTGTGATAAGTCTTGATTTAAATACGAGGAAATACTACGTGATAAAATAAAAATTTCTAAGGCCTTTTGATATACAGGCAATTCAGAAAGGTGAGCAGGCAGTAGTGTAGACATTATTACAGAATCAATTTTACTCAAAAATAGGTACAAGTTTGCAAGAAGTACTTTTTATTTTAAAGCATATGCTTATATTTGCTTTAATTATTAATTAATATTTGTAAAAAATCTTTAATATGAGTGTCGACTCACTTAATTGGAAAATATTGAATTGTTTACAGGATAATGCAAGGTTATCAAACGCCGAAATTGGACGTCGTGTAGGTATAACTTCTCCTGCAGTTTCAGAGCGTATAAAGAAAATGGAGGATCTCGGAATTATACAAGGCTATCATACTACAATATCTTCTTTTGAAGCCGGATACCAATTAAAAGCTTTAATTACCCTACGTGCTTTTATGGGGAAATTAAAACCGTTTCTAGAAAAAGTAAAAACCTATGAGGAGGTAGTTAATTGTTATCGCATTACAGGAAATGAAAACTTTGTAATGGAAGTCGTTTTAAAAAACCAAAAGCATTTGGAGCTTTTTATCGATCAGTTAATTAGTTACGGAGAGACTAAAACACAAATTGTGTTATCGCATGTCGTTAAAAATAATAGTATAAAAAAAGCAGGAGTTTAAGGTCTTAAGTTAATTATTACGCGTTGTTCCTAGTCATATAAATTTTTAATACTAGTAGTAGTAAAACACAGAGTCCGCCTAAAGCTGTCATAACCACCCAAGTTTTATCAAAGCCAAAATAATCTACCAGTCGTAAACCTGCATTATGACCAAAAATATGAGAAAACGAAAAGGCTATAGAGTATAGTGCCATATACTCACCTTGATTTCCTTTTTTAGCGCGTTGTAAAGCAAACGCATTAGAAAAAGGGAAGGCAATCATTTCTCCTATCGTCATGAATAACATACCTATTATAGCAATCCCTACCCATGATGTACTGTTTAAAATAAGAAAACTTAAGGAGGTTAGTGCGGCTCCAAACACAATAAGGTTGACCTTTTTAAATTTCGATTTATCTAGCCACGCAATTAGTGGCATTTCAAATAGAAAGATAAAAAAACCATTAAACCCCATTAATAAGCCAATTTCAAATTCACTAAGACTATGTGCTCTTCTATAATAGATGGGTACCGTCGAAAAGTATTGCAAAAAGATAATGCCAAACAATAACATGGCAAAAAAGAAAATAATAAACGGAAAATCCTTGTAAACAGATATGGGGTTTTGTACGAGTATTTCGTCTTGAACTTTAGTTTTCTTAGGGTGTAATACACGAGTTAATAGTAGAGTCGCTAAAATACATGTTATCCCATCGACCCAAAATAGTCCACTATAACTTAAGGTTGTAATAATTAGTCCGCCTAAGGCAGGTCCCGCCGAAAAGCCTAAATTAATGGCTAGTCGAATTAAGGTTACACTTCGCGTTTTATTCTCGGGCTTGCTATAGGCACTTAAAGCTACAAACATTGCAGGTCTAAACATGTCGGCAACGACCATTAAAAAAAAGATACCTAAACTTAGCGCTGTTATAGTGGTGAGGTACTGCAAACCTATAAACATCAAACCCGAAGTCGCTAGGCTAAACACCATGATTTTGTAATAGCCCAATTTATCAGTTAATTTTCCGCCAAGCCATGAACCAACAACCGAACCGACACCAAATGCAGAGAGTATGGTGCCGACCTCTTTAAATTCAAAATGCAGCTCTTCGGTTAAATAAATAGAGAGAAAGGGAATAACCATAGTTCCTGCTCTATTAATTAATGTTATCAAAGCCAACCACCACACTTCCTTAGAGAGTCCGCTAAATGTTTCAATATAGCGCTCCCATAGCCTTGGTGTAACTCTTGGATAAAATTTCATTATTAATAAATCGGTAATGGATGATTAAGGTAATACTAAAGGTTAAAAGCCAATCATAGTATGAAACTACAACTTAAGTCCATAAAAACGAATAGGATATAAGTCACTTAAAGGTCATTAATAAAAACCTATTACAATGAAGAGTGTGTCATCAAACGAGGACACCAACGTCATTATATTTATACCTTTGATTAGGTAAAGCTAAACAAAAAAATGTTTATATTGTATTTTTGGATTCAATTGAAATAAAAGTAATAAAATGAAAAATCTTGGTGCCTTAATTATTCTAGCTGTTTTTATGTTTAGCTGCTCACAAAATAAATCACCCGTAGTAGGAGAGACTCCTTTTCAGAAAAAAATAAATGCAGATTTTAAAGATGCAACCACGTCGCCATTAAAAGCAAAAGATAGAAAGTCCTTTAAGTCCTTAGATTTTTTTAAATATAATGACGAATATGTGGTTGCTGCCACATTAAAGCGCACACCAGAATCTCAATATTTTGATATGAAAACCACTACAGACCGTTTAACTAAAAGCCGTGTGTATGGCGTACTTACATTTCAGCTTAAAGGAAAGACCTTCAAATTAAATGTATATCAGGATAAAGATTTACTGACTACTGAAGGTTTTGAAAACTATTTGTTTCTGCCGTTTTTAGATCATACTAATGGAGAAACGACCTATGGCGCAGGACGCTATATTGATTTAGAAATACCAGAGGGGGATACGATAACTATCGATTTTAATTCGGCTTATAATCCGTATTGCGCTTATGATGAAAAATACTCGTGTCCGATAGTACCGAATGAAAATTATTTAGCAACTGAAATTGAAGCAGGAGTTAAAAAATTTAATAACTACTAAAAGCTTTTAGCTATAAATAGCCCCCCGAAAACCGCTAAAAAACCAACGGTAAAACTAGCTATAGTATACACTGCGAAACTGCTAAAATCCATAGATTTTAAAAACACTTGGTTTTCGTATGCAAAAGAAGAAAAAGTGGTGAAACCACCACAAAAACCTGTTGCTAAAAGAAGCACCTGATTGTCTGATAACATGTTCTTGGCTGCTAAGCCTAAAATAAGACCTATTAATAAACTACCTATTATATTGGCTGCAAAAGTGCCATAGGGAATACCTGTGTTAGGATTTAAATATTTCCCTATCCCATAGCGTAACACACTACCAAAACCACCTCCTATAAAAACAAGTATTACGTTTTTCATACCTTATTTGTCTACCTCTGTATAACTAGTAAAGTACAATATTATTTAATTTTTTTTAATCTGATTATAAAATTAGAGATAATCCGTGATTTATATTTTAAAATTTTAAATGTTAACTTTTTTTAAGTGTGATTATTAAAAGGTAATAACAGCAATGAATACTTGCGATTGTTAGGTGCGGATACCGAAAAGCCAAAATAGAGTAGGTACGCTATTAATTTAATAATTATGAAATCACTAAATGAAAAGCAACTACTAGTTGCACGTCAAGAATTCACATCTTTTATGTCTTTAAAAGGTGCTGAATTATCAAAATTAAAACTGAAAACACCTGGAGCATTTTTTAAACAAAAAATGAATACAACTTATGAGGCTTTGGGGTGTGTGGGTTACCATGCGGCTTCTAAGTCCCTAACAGCTACCATTCATATTAAACGTGCAATTGGGTATTCTGGAGGAAGTGTAGAAGGGACGTACGAGTATGTGCGTTTCTATTTAGATTACCAAGATGGAGACGGTTGGGAAGACATGGGGGTTGTAGGTGTTAATGTTAACGATATACCTACGCAAAAAGATTGTAGTGATGCACCTGGAAAGCCCATAGATTATGTCGTGGAACTAATGATTGAACCTAAAAGGGAGTTTTGTTCTGTTCCTAACTTACCACTAGTGAGAGCTGTTTTGTCGTGGAATACTATTCCGGAAGAAAACGATCCAGAGTTAACAAAGGGAACCTATGTATGGAGTGATAAAAAGGACGTTCAAATTCAGATTGAACCTCGTAAGTTTTTCTTTCCAGATTTTCCTTTGTTTGAATTGGATGATATTTTAAGCAAAGCGATTTTTAATCCGAGTTTATCATTAAATCAAATTGCGCAAATCAAGCCGCAATATTCTGATATTATAAAAAATGCTCAATTTAAAATGGCTCCTAAATCGTTAAGTTTTAGTGAGCTGGTTAAGCATTACAAAAAAGAAAAAGTAGCTCCGCAGCGTTTTGGGTATTCCTTTTTGAAACAAGTGAGTAACTCACCTTTTTTGTCCAATTTTAAAGACCTTTCTAGCTTGTTTGAGATCAATAATATTTCCATTGCAGAAGTTCTGGCACAACTCAATAAATTGAAATGTAATACCGAATATGAAGAGCTTATTTGTGTGGGTGCCGATTATCATCGTGAAGCACTAGTGGGGACTATTAAAATAAAAAAATCGTCCGGATATAGTGGTGGTTTATGTAGTGCGGGAAGTAAAGAATTTGTGTCTTTTTGGGTGCAAAACGACGACGATTGCGAATGGACCCATGCCGGAACAACGACTGTAAATGTGTATGATATTCAAAATGTTCCCGAAGACGGATTGTTCTACTCCGCAGTATTACCGTATTCTTTTTTAGGACTAAAAAAAGACCAACCTAAAGCACAAATCTTAAAAGTTCGTGCTGTATTATCATGGAGTGTGGCGCCAACAGGAATGGATTGTGTAAACTTTGGTAATGTTGTAGAGTCTTATATACCTATTCAACCTAAAACAGACTGGAGTGGTGTTGGACCAAAACTTAAGTATGTTGGAGGTATTTCTGTAGAGAAAATAAACCCGTCAACAGGATTAACCATGGCTAATGCAAGATTTGATTATAATGCTTTACCTACAAAAGAGAACAGTGGGTTTAGCGGAGTGATTGTTGTAAAAGGGCTAACGAATGAGTTTGAAGGCCTGAAGTATAAAATTAAAACAACAAACTTAAATACTAGCGAAGAGCAATATATTACCAAGCGATTTTTATTAGATAACGACCTGTTCTCTACAGTAGATGATGATGGCTATTTTACTTATTATGGTGATTCTTCTAATAATTCCAATAATATTTTAGCGCGATTTAGCCCTGGAACCGATGATAAACTTCGTATTACCATCGAGCATCCAGACGACACATCGTATAGTACCGTGATTCAAATGAATAGTACGCGACCAAAAGCTCTTTTAACGATCAATAATTATGGGGATTGCTCTCATTTTGTTAAGGGGATGGAAATTTCCGGATCCTTTGAGGTGGCCGTAGCGTTTCTTGATTATTATCTGTTAACTACTACTATTACCGATGCTAATGTTTTTGAAATTGAACGTGGTGAAACATCAAAAATAGGTGAGTTTTCAGTTACAAGTTCTGAAACCAAAAACTGCGGATCTATTACTTTAAAGGCCGTTCCAAGAACAATTGTAAATAGTGTTACGATGCATACCGGAGTTCATGATTCTGAAATTATTTGTTTAAAAGACGCTTAAAACTAAAGTGCTATTGGTATAAACAAAAAGCAGCTCTCTGTAGAGAACTGCTTTTTTATTTTAGGTATTGGCAATCGCTTTTACTCAACGACTTCGTCTTGTTTCTTTTCTACAGCCACATATATTTCTGTAACCAAATCAGCTGGATTTGGTGTGTTCATAGGGGTGTTTAAATAATACTCTAACATCGGGCCGTTTTCTGCAGCTACATAGCCTTTCTCGCTAATTGATTTTAGTGTGCTATCCCAAGCGGTTTTTAGATTGCTATAATCACCCTTTAACGTTGTTTTAATTGCCGAAAAAGGAAGAATTTGTCCCGTTAATATATCCGTTTCTGTTGTAATAACTTTTGCTGTTGTTGGTACAGCGCAAGAAAACATAACAGCATTGTTTTCTTCGTCCCATTTGTGATACAAAATAAAAGGAGCACCAGCCATAGTAATGTTATTGTTTTTAGCATAGGCTATGACCTTAGGTAGCATCTCTTGCATTTTAGATGCATAGTCGCTTAATTTTGTTGAGGTCGTGTTATATAAGTAAAAACCACCACTGTGCATCGTGATTTCATTATCTGTAGTAATGCTATATTTTGACATGGAAGCCACAACTAAACTATCAAGTTTTTCTAAGCTACGCTCGTAGTCTGGTCCGATTTGATCGTCCATAGAGCCTGAAAATGCCGTGTATGCTTTAAACATAAATGGTAAGTTATCACCCGCAATCGACCAAGTAACATCTGTCCCACCTTGTTCGTTAGGAGTAAACGACCAATTGACATTAGATTTTGGGTAATCTTCACCCAATTCCATTTCTTGAGTAATAGAGGTGTGTGGTGAAGCGGCTATAGTTCGCATAGTACCAACACCATCGGCGTCTTCCCATGAGTACGAACTACCTGTTCCATGCGTGTTTTCCGGTAGCATGATTTTTAAATCTTCATTTTTTTCGGCCCAAGAAGACCAAGACTCCCAATTCTTATAATCGATCACATTGTCGTATATAACTGCTGCAGGCGCATTAATAGTACGCGTTCTAGTGACATTAAAAGAGTTTGGTTGTACCGCAATGTATATAGACAGTGCTATAATGACAATGAGTAGAAGAAAAAAAATATATTTAAATGCTTTCATGATTTATGATTAGTTAGTAATCAAATTTACTAAAATTAAATAAGTATTACTGTTTTATTTTAGAACTAAGAAGCGCTAAATAAAACAGAGTTAAATTATGAGAATATAAATTTTATGGCGGCAATAAAACCTATAAAACCTATAAAAGCGAGCAGTACCCAAAGTGTACCTTTGTAATGCTGACGGTGTAAATTAAGATCTTTTCTATACATATAAGCGATAACAAAGATAAAGACGATCGCAAATAAAACACCAAAAACTAATTGCCCTGTACTAAACATATTCTTATTTTTATGCAAAAATAACCATTACAAACTATAATTACTTTTATAAGTATGAAAAATAAAATAAAAGCAGTGGCAGATTTCCATACCGCCTTTAAAATTGGATATCGGGAGACGCCAAAAGCCGATTTAGGAGTGGCCAAAAATACCCTTCGGTTTAACTTGATGAAAGAGGAAAATGAAGAATACCTTGAAGCAGCCAATAATAATGACTTGGTTGAGGTTGCCGATGCCTTAGGTGATATGCTTTATATTTTATGTGGGACGATCATAGAACACGGGATGCAACATAAAATTGAAGAGGTGTTTAACGAGATACAACGGAGTAATATGAGTAAATTGGGTGACGATGGAGAGCCTATTTACAGAGAGGATGGAAAAGTGCTTAAAGGACCAGCGTATTTTAAGCCTGATATTGCTAAGATTCTAGATCTGAAATAATAACATAAAGGCTTCATGCATTTAATGAGCAAAAGCTCTCAAAAAAGGAGTGAAATAAAAAGGGACTAATTAAAAATTAGTCCCTTTTAGTATTAAATTTTATAACGCCACTGGTGTGGGTCGTCTGCCAAATTGTACTGTATGGCATTTAGTTTCTCTTTAAAGAAGGCCGAATAAGGAGCTTCTTGTTTTGGTAATTCGTGTTTAAAGTCTTTATGTTTAAATCCTAAAATTGGGTTGATTACCGCAGCTGTTCCAGAACCAAAAATTTCTTTTAAGCTTCCGTCTTTAGCAGCATTAACCAATTCTTCAACTTTAATAGGTCTAACTTCAACGTCTATGTTGTTATCTTTTGCGAGTTGGATGACACTTTTTCTTGTAATACCATCTAAAATTCTGTCACTTGTTGGAGCAGTAATTAAGGTGTCATTTATTCTAAAGAAGATATTCATCGTTCCAGCTTCTTCTAAATACTCATGCGAGTTAGAATCGGTCCAAATAACTTGTTGGTAACCTTCTTTATGAGCTAAACTTGTAGGGTAAAACTGTGCAGCATAATTTCCTGCAGCTTTAGCAAAACCAACACCACCATCGGTAGCACGGCTGTATTCAGAAGCAATAAGAACACGGACTTCTCCAGCGTAATAAGCTTGAGCAGGCGACATTATAATCATAAATTTATACTCGCTTGCCGGTGACGCAGATATAGCAGGCTCGGTAGCAATAACAAATGGTCTTATGTACATTGCGCTACCTTTAGTGTTTTTTATCCATGCATCATCTAACTTTAATAGCTCGGTTAAGCCTTCAAAGAAAATGTCTTTTGGGAATTCTGGCATCGCCAATCGGGCAGCCGATTTGTTAATACGGTTAAAATTGTCTTCAGGTCTAAATAACCAAACTTGGTTATCTTGGTCTTTAAAGGCTTTCATACCTTCAAAAACCGCTTGGCCATAATGAAAAACTCTTGCCGATGGGTCTAAGGTTAAAGGTTCGTAAGGCGTAATCTTACCTACTTGCCATTTTCCATCTTTAAACTCACAAGAGAACATGTGGTCGGTAAAAGCACGTCCAAACGATAAGTTATTAAAATCAACGCTATCAATTTTAGACTCTTTAGCTTTAGTTATCTCTAATTTATGTTTTTTTTCTGTGTTCATTAGTCGTTATTTTCAGGGGCAAAAATACAGAATTTAGGTGTATAAAAATGGATTTAACACTTAAAATAGTATCTTTGAACTTGTTAAAAAAATCATAATACCATATAATTAAGATGAAAAACTATTTACTTATTCCTGCATTAGCACTTTCATTAGTCGCTTGTAAAGAAGAAAACAAACCAACAGAAGCTGAGGTTGTTGAAACAGTAACCGAGATGGTAACTCCAGAAAATTCTGCTGAAGGCGATTATGAATCGTTTGGTAAAGAGATTGTAGCCGATGATGCTATTGCAGCAAGTTCTATGGCCGAGCATTACAAAACAATGAAGGTTGGCGATAGCGTAAATTCTAAACTTATTGCTAAAGTAAATGAGGTTTGCCAGTCTAAAGGCTGCTGGATGAAATTAGATCTAGGTGGAGAAGAACAAGCGATGGTTAAATTTAAGGATTACGGTTTCTTTATGCCAAAAGATATTCAAGGAAAAGAGGTTATAATTAATGGAAAAGCTTTTGTTGAAGAAATGTCTGTTGAAGACCAACGTCACTATGCTGAAGATGCAGGTGAATCTGAAGAAGCTATTGCGGCAATTACAGAGCCTAAACGTACTTACTCATTTGAAGCAGATGGTGTACTTTTAAAGAAGTAAATTGAAAAGAGAAATAATTACTACCGAAGATGGTTCTAAAACCATACATATTCCAGAATGGAACGAACAATACCATTCTAAGCATGGCGCAATTCAAGAAGCCAATTATGTATATATTGACAAAGGGTTAGTCGGTTTTTTATCTTCTGATAACAATAAAAAAAGCATTCAAGAGGTGTCTGTCTTAGAAATAGGATTTGGTACGGGCTTGAATGCTTTTTTAACCTTACACTATGCCGAAAAGCATCAATTAGCGATAACCTATGTTGGTGTTGAGGCCTTCCCGATCTCACCCGAAGAGTTACAATCCTTAAATTACACAGAACTTACTGCTGAAAATGAGTCATTATGGCTTAAAAATATGCATGAGCAACCTTGGGAAACTTTAGAAGTCGTTTCACAGCATTTTAAGCTTAAAAAACAAAAGAAAAGCTTCCTTGATATTCGTGACCAATCAGAATTTGATATCATTTATTTTGATGCTTTTGGGCCTAGGGTACAGCCAGAATTGTGGACGGAAGCGGTGTTTAAAACTATGTATGACGCTTTAAAGGTTAACGGTGTTTTAGTAACCTATTGTGCGCAAGGACATGCCAGACGTGCCATGATAAGTGCTGGTTTTAAAGTTGAAAAACTTCAAGGGCCTCCAGGAAAACGACACATGCTGCGCGCTTTTAAAATGTAAGTGTTTTAATTGTTAAACCTTACTTAAACATAGCGGTTTGAGACGTGATATTTTGTACTTTAAATAAAAAAATTAAATGCGCGTACTAATTACCGGAGCCACAGGATTAATAGGAAGTGAGATTGTTAAACAGTGCCATGATAAAGGTATATCAGTCAACTATTTAACAACGAGTGCTTCTAAAATTTCGACTAAAGAGTCTTATCGAGGGTTTTTGTGGAATCCCAACACCGACGAGATTGATGAGAATTGCTTAAAGGGCGTGGATACTATTATTCACCTAGTGGGTGCTAGTATTTCTAAGCGATGGACGGCAAAACAAAAACAAATAAGTATAGATAGTCGGACTAAAACAACGGCTTTACTATATAAAACATTAGCCAATAATTCACATGGCGTTAAACACGTGGTGTCAGCAAGTGCTATTGGTATCTATCCAGATTCTTTAACGAACTATTATACTGAAGCGGAACAGGAAGTAAGTGACTCTTTTTTAGGACAAGTGGTATCGCTTTGGGAAAAAGCAGTCGATACCTTCTCTAACTTGGATATTACAGTTTCTAAAGTGCGCATAGGTTTGGTGCTTTCTAATGATGGTGGTGCTTTTCCTGAACTGAAGAAACCTATTAAATACGGACTAGGAGGAAATATGGGGTCGGGAGAGCAATGGAATTCTTGGATTCATATCCATGATTTAGCACGCCTTTTTCTGTATGTTACTCAGTTTAAATTGGAGGGTGTGTATAATGGTGTGGCACCAAATCCAAAAACAAATGAGGATATTACGAAAGCTATTGCTAACAAATTAGACGCTCCGTTATTTCTGCCAAACATTCCGAAATTTGTGATGAAATTGGTATTGGGAGAGATGCATATTCTCCTTTTTGAAAGTCAACGCGTCTGTTCGAAAAAAATTGAAAATAAAGGCTTTCACTTTAAATACCATAATTTAAATTCAGCCTTAAATGCCTTGTTATAAAAGGCAACGACACAAAGAAAAATGATTGCAAATAAAAAAGCCATTCTTTAATTAAAGAATGGCTTTTATAGTATAAAACGTTTAGAAATTAAGCTTTTTTAGCTTTTACAACGATTTTTAATTCAATCTCGTCATTAACGAATTTGTCTCCAAGATCTCCAAATACTGTTTTAGAACTGTAGTTTACAGACCATTTTGTTCTATCAATATTAAAAGACTCACTTGTTAATGTTAAGTCATCTCCATTAGTCGTTAAACTTACAGGGAAAGTGATGTTGTTTTTCTTTCCTTTTAAAGCTAAGTTTCCTGATAACATCATTTTTCCTTCAGCATCAGTAGTTACTCCTGTTACTTCAAAAGCACCTGTAGGGAATTTTGCAACATTAAAGAAGTGGTCTTCTTGTCCTTCAGCAGTTCCTTTTAAGTGTGCTTCAAGACTTGCTTTTTTGTCACCTTCTAAATCGTTAACTTCAATTGAAGTCATATCGATTAAAAATGTTCCACTCTGAATTTCATTCTCTAAAACATTAAGAACTCCACTTTCTAAGTTAATCGTTCCAAAATGTGTTCCCGCTGGTTTTGACCCTTTCCACTCAATTGTAGAAGCGTCAGTAAGTACTGTGTATTTTTGTGCAGTTGCCTCAGGTACTGCAACAACTTCTGCTTCAGTGGTTTTAGTTTCGTTGCTATTCTTACAGCTTACTACCGCTAAACCAATCGCTGCTACAGCGAAAATATTTAAAAAACTTCTTTTCATAATTTTAATTTATAGTTAAATGATTAATTGGGGGCAAAGATAAATAATAAGCCGTTTACATATCAAAAAAAAAACTTAAAATAAGAAAGTGACATTATGGCATTTTTTTTAGAATGGCAACACTTTTGCCACAAGTAGAATGTGTTTAAAAAGAATTCAAAAATGAGTAAAGACATAGATAAAAACGAAGAAGCAGTAGATCAGTCAACAGATACTAATGCTACCGAAGTTAATGAAACCGAGACGCTTTCTATAGAAGAAAAGCTTACAGAAGAATTAAATCAAGAAAAAGATAAGTTCTTACGTCTTTTTGCAGAATTTGAAAACTATAAAAGAAGAACCTCGAAAGAGCGTGTAGAGCTATTCAAAACAGCAAGTGAAGATGTAATGTTATCATTGCTTCCAGTGCTTGATGATTTTGATCGTGCTTATGTAGAGATTTCTAAGACGAAAGAGAAAGAGCTTTTAAAAGGAGTTGAATTAATTAGTAAAAAATTAAAAACCACTCTAGAAAAACAAGGGTTATCTCCAGTAGAAGTGAGATCGGGAGACGACTTTAATGCCGATTTACATCAAGCGATTACTCAGGTGGCAGCACCTAATGATAAGCTTAAGGGTAAAATTATAGACGTTTTAGAGAAAGGATATAAATTAGGAGACAAAATAATTCGTTTCCCAAAGGTGGTGACAGGCCAATAAAACAAGACGATGGCAAAGAGAGATTATTACGAAATACTAGGATTACAAAAAAACGCAACAGCAGCCGAAATTAAAAAAGCGTATCGCAAAAAGGCGATAGAGTTTCACCCTGATAAAAATCCGGATGATAAAGAAGCTGAGGCTAAATTTAAGGAAGCGGCTGGAGCTTATGAAATTTTAAGTAACGCAGATAAAAAAGCGCGATATGACCAATTTGGTCACCAAGCGTTCGACGGCAACGGTGGTTTTGGCGGCGGAGGCGGTATGAATATGGATGATATATTCAGCCAATTTGGTGATATTTTTGGTGGTGGCTTTGGCGGCGGTTTCTCTGGCTTTGGAGGTGGCGGTGGTCAACGACGCACGAAAGGAAGTAATTTACGAGTACGCCTAAAACTAACCTTAGAAGAAATTGCTAACGGTGTAGAGAAAAAAATTAAGGTAAAGCGTAAAGTACAAGCCTCTGGAACAACCTATAAAACATGTTCTACATGTAATGGTGCCGGACAAGTAATGCGTGTGACCAATACTATTTTGGGACGTATGCAAACAGCAAGTACCTGTACAGCCTGTGGTGGAGCAGGTCAAATTATAGATAAAAAACCTGCCGATGCCGATGCGCAAGGGTTTAAAGTGAAAGAAGAAACCATTCCAGTGAAAATTCCTGCAGGAGTTGTCGATGGGATGCAACTTAAAGTCTCAGGTAAAGGTAACGAAGCGCCCGGTAATGGTGTGTCTGGAGATTTATTAGTGGCTATTGAAGAGGAAGATCACCCAACGTTACAGCGTGAAGGCGATAACTTACACTATGATTTGTATGTTAGTGTGCCAGATGCTGTTCTAGGAAGCTCTAAAGAAATCGATACCGTAACAGGTAAAGTCCGTATAAAAATTGAAGCAGGAATGCAATCAGGTAAAATTTTACGCTTACGCGGAAAAGGAATACCGAATATTAATGGCTATGGTAAAGGAGATTTATTAGTGCATGTTAATGTATGGACACCAAAAACATTAAATAAAACGCAAAAGGAATTTTTCGAAACCATGAAAGATGATGAGCATTTCCAGCCAAAACCTGAGAATTCAGACAAGTCCTTTTTTGAGAAAGTAAAAGATATGTTTTCTTAAGCAAAATATAATTCTGTATAGGTTTAAATACCTTTACTATAAAAAATCCTGTTTTTACAGGATTTTTTATTTTTTATGAAGTTATTTAATGCTTTGGAGCTTTTTTTGTTAAAAAATAGTATATTTGGAATATTGCTGGTTTTGTGCCAGCAGTAATTTTTCTTTTTCATAGCAATTTTTTCCCATCCTTATTTTTTAAGGGTGGGTTTTGCTATTTTAAGGGCTAGCTATAGCGCCCTTTCAAGCCCAGGCTGCTACAATCGGAATAATCGGATAGATTACAATAAAATATGTTTTAGAGTGAAATTGCCAACATTCCTTTTTTTATATTTACACTGTAATATATTCAAGCAATACTAATTTTATGAATAATCTATTAGAAGCGCATTCAGTTTCTAAATCTTTTGGTAATCATGTCGCTCTTAATAAGGTGTCTGTTACCGTCCCTCAAGGGAGTATATTTGGACTGTTGGGACCCAACGGTGCGGGAAAAACAACCTTAATTAGGATTATAAACCAAATCACCATGCCCGACAGTGGGCATATCCTATTAGATGGTCAGCCCCTTAAAAATGCCCATATTAAAGATATTGGTTATTTACCCGAAGAACGCGGTTTGTATAAATCGATGAAAGTAGGAGAGCAAGCTTTGTACTTAGCACAACTAAAAGGAATGCAAAAGGCAGAAGCGAAAAAAAAACTTCATGAATGGTTTGAGCGTTTAGAAATTGGAGATTGGTGGAACAAAAAAATACAAGAGCTATCCAAAGGAATGGCGCAGAAAATTCAGTTTGTTGTCACCGTATTACACGAACCAAAACTTTTAATTTTTGATGAGCCGTTTTCAGGCTTCGATCCTATTAATGCCGATATTATTAAAGACGAAATTTTGAGACTTAAAAATAATGGAGCAACTGTTATCTTTTCAACACACAGAATGGAATCGGTAGAAGAGCTTTGTGATCATATTGCTTTAATTCATAAATCGAATAAAATTCTTGATGGTAATTTAATTTATATTAAAAAACAATTTAAAACCAATACGTTCGAAGTGGGTTTAAAAACAACCAATCCAGAGCTAGTGCGTCAAAATCTTACGGAACATTTTGCAGTGAGTCCTGCCGAATTTAGAACGCTTGGCGACGAATTAAAACTGAATGTTAAAGTGGGGGAAAACGAATCTTCTAACGACCTGCTAAGCTATTTAACGCGTCAAGGAGAAGTTTCTCATTTCGTAGAGCTTATACCTAGTGTGAATGATATTTTTATTAAAACAGTAAAAAGCAATTAGTAAATTATGAATCATTTACCACTTATTATAAAACGGGAATACCTAACTAAGGTGCGCAACAAATCGTTTGTAATCATGACGGTTTTAAGTCCGTTAATTATGATTGCCCTAGTCACACTAGTAGCTTATTTATCACAAATTAATAACGACAAGGTTCGGCATATTTCCATCTTGGACGAGTCAGGTTTGGTTTACGATAAGTTTACAGATGAGGAGTTTACTAAATATACCATACTGGATAATATGACCTTAAAAACTGCTAAAACGGTCGTTAAAGCATCGGATGCCTATGGCTTATTGTATATATCAGCCTTCGATAAACCTGAATCGATAACTAATGGTATTAAATTTTATTCACAAGAATCGCCTTCAATATCTGTAATTTCAGATTTAGAAACGGCAATCGAAAGCCGTTTAACCGATTTGAATTTAATCGAGAAAGAGGTGGATATTTCACTTATAAAATCGTCGACGATAGATATTACTGTGAATCAAGAAAATTTTGATGGAGAAAGAACATCTACATTAGATAGTTTTGTGAAACTTATATTTGGTGGGGCTTCCGGGTATTTGCTATTTATGTTTATCATTATTTATGGAAATATGATTATGCGCTCGGTAATCGAAGAAAAAACAAGCCGTATTATCGAAGTTATTATTTCATCGGTAAAACCAATGCAATTAATGTTAGGGAAAATTATAGGAACATCGCTTGCTGGTGTTACTCAGTTTGTAATATGGATTGTATTAGGAGCTGTACTTTTTACTAGTGTTTCCTTGATTTTTGATATCGATTTGTCACAAATTCAAACACCACAAAAAGAACTACTACAACAGTCTTTATCCGATTCGGATATCAATACACAAGTAGAATTAGCAATGGCTGCTATACAGCGGTTACCATTAGTAAACTTAATTATTGCCTTCTTTATGTTTTTTATAGGTGGGTATTTATTGTATAGCTCGTTGTATGCTGCTATTGGAGCGGCAGTAGATAGTGAAACCGATACGCAACAGTTTATGTTTCCTATATTAATGCCATTAGTTTTATCAGTATATGTTGGCTTTTTTACGGTGATCGAAGACCCTCACGGTACGATTTCAACATTATTTTCGTTTATTCCATTTACATCACCAGTAGTGATGTTAATGCGTATCCCCTTTGGAGTGCCAATTTGGCAACAAATTGTATCTTTAATTATTTTAATTATTACATTTATATTAGCTGTTTGGTTTGCAGCGAAGATTTATAAAGTAGGGATTTTAATGTATGGGAAAAAAGCAAGCTATCGCGAACTATTAAAATGGATGAAATACTAATATGCAAGATAAAGTAGGGGAAAAATTAGATAAAATTGAAGACGCTATAACCGAGAGCTCTATTTGGGAACAGTTTATTAAGTTTCTCGAAATTCAATTGTATCAAAATGAAGCAGACACGATTAGAATAACCGTAGGGTTGCTAATGGTTGTTGGGGTTGTTTTAATTATTACCACCTTAATTTTGGGTATGATTAAACGCTTACTATCTCGACGTTTACCCGATGAAGATAAAGCGAAATTTAATACCGTATTTTCATTTACGCGATGGTTTATATATGTCGTTGTGCTCTTAGTAGCGCTTTCTGGAATTGGAGTTAATGTCACAGCAATCATTGCGGCATCAGCAGGACTTTTAATAGGAATTGGTTTAGCCTTGCAAACCCTATTTCAAGATATAATTTCAGGTGTTTTTATACTTATAGACCAATCTGTTCATGTGGGTGATATTATTGAATTGGACGGTAAAGTTGGGCGCGTCGAAGAAATAAAATTGCGTACAACACGTGCGGTTACCGTGGATAATAAAGTCATGATTATTCCCAATCACTTGTATTTAACCAATAGTTTATATAATTGGACGCAAAACGGAAAAAATACTAGAGAATGGATAGACGTCGGCGTAGCTTATGGAAGTGATTTGAGACTGGTAGAAAAACTATTGCTTGAAGCCACAGAGTCTTCCGACCTAGTTTTTAAATCGCCACCACCTCGGGTCACTTTTACAGATTTTGGAGATAGTTCTCTAAATTTTAGAGTCGCTTTTACAGTCGAAGATAGTTTTAATGTAAGAATACCTAAAAGTGATATTCGCTTTGAAATAGACCGATTGTTTCGAGAACATAATATTAGTATCCCGTTTCCACAACGCGATATCCATATTATTCAGCAATCAGATCAGGATATTAAATTAAAGATGAATAATGGGGAAACAGAATCTAGTTCAACAGAATAATTAATTAAAAATCATAATCCAATGATAGAATCTATACGAATTAAAGAGGGTTTAAAATATTTAATTATCTTATTAACGTTTTTATCGTTTCAGTTCGCTAACGCTCAGTTAACTGATTTAGCGCGATTGGAATATACCTACCTTCCAAAGTCAAAATCTGAAGACAGTTTTGATCGCTTTCGCGGTTTAATTAATTACCCTATAAAGTTAAAAAATGATGCCTATATAGTCATTGGGGGTGAGTACAGTCGTATCGCTTTGGATTTAGAAGATAAATATCCATTTCCGACTTCTAACTTTAACCGATTACACATCATAGATTTTAATTTAGCGTATACCTTTAAAGCTTCAGAGCGTTGGCGATTGGGAGCTAAAATAACCCCTCGAATTGCATCTACTTTGAGACGTAGTATTACCTCCGATGATCTCTTTATTAATGGAGGTGTTTATGCTATTAACGATCGTAGAGATGATAAATCTTTAGATAAACCCTACCGTTTAATTTTAGGACTGACCTATAATAGTACTACAGGAATACCATTACCATTGCCATTTGTGAGCTATTTTAGACGCGTAAATCAAAATTGGTCTTATAATTTGGGGATCCCTAAAACAAATGTAAAGTACTTTTTTAATGATAAGAATATCGTGCAAACCTACGTGAGTATGGATGGATATTTTGCCAATGCTCAAGATGCTTTTCTTGTTAATGGTAAAACAGCCGAAAACTTGTCTATGTCTGTTATAGTTGCAGGATTGGGTTATGAGCATTGTTTTACAGAACACTTGGTATGGTACAGTTACGTGGGGTATACATTAAGTATTAATAATAGATTACGCGATAAAGATCGCAATGATGTTTATAATTTAGACAACGACAATGCCCTATATTTACGAACAGGAATAAAATTTAAAATATGATGTCCAAAATATTAGTAATAGAAGACGAAGCAGCGATAAGACGTGTATTAGTTAAAATTCTTTCCGAAGAAAATGATAAGTATGAGTTGTTCGAAGCCGAAGATGGACTAGCAGGAATAGAAAAAATTAAAAAAGAAGATTTCGATTTGGTGCTTTGTGATATTAAAATGCCTAAAATGGATGGTGTTGAAGTATTAGAAGCAATAAAAAAGATAAAACCAGAAATTCCAATTGTTATGATTTCTGGACATGGTGATTTAGATACAGCCGTGAATACGATGCGTTTAGGCGCTTTTGATTACATTTCAAAACCGCCAGATTTAAACCGCTTATTAAATACTGTACGTCACGCTTTAGATAAAAAAGAACTGGTTACAGAGAACAAGATTCTAAAGAAAAAAGTAAGTAAAAAATATGAGATGATTGGTGAGAGTGAAGCCATTTCTCATATTAAACAAATTATAGATAAAGTAGCACCCACCGATGCTCGAGTGCTTATTACAGGGCCTAATGGAACAGGGAAAGAACTTGTGGCCCATTGGTTGCATGAAAAAAGTGATCGTGCTAAAGGAAATATGATTGAAGTCAACTGTGCAGCAATTCCTAGTGAATTAATAGAAAGTGAACTCTTCGGTCACGTTAAAGGTGCTTTTACAAGTGCCGTAAAAGAGCGTGCTGGAAAATTTGAAGCTGCTAATGGAGGGTCTATTTTCCTAGATGAAATTGGGGATATGAGCTTATCGGCACAAGCTAAAGTATTACGTGCTTTACAAGAAAGTAAAATACAACGCGTCGGTAGTGATAAAGATATTAAAGTCGATGTACGCGTTATTGCAGCAACCAATAAAGACCTTAAAGCTGAAATAGAAAAAGGAAACTTTAGAGAAGATTTATATCACAGACTAGCGGTAATCTTAGTAAAGGTGCCCGCTTTAAATGATAGGCGAGAAGACATTCCGTTATTAATAAAACACTTTGCCGAAAAAATATCTAGCGAGCAAGGCACGGCTGTAAAAAAATTCTCAACTAAAGCCATTCAATTACTTCAAGAATATGATTGGACAGGTAATATTAGGGAACTTCGCAATGTTGTCGAGCGCTTAATTATTCTTGGAAGTAAAGAAGTAAGTGAGCAAGATGTTAAATTGTTTGCTTCAAAATAACACGACTGTATTATGAAAAACATCACGATATCCGATTTCAAAATCACCGACCCTATAAACATTAAAACGCTTCCAACTCATATCGAAATGGACGCCGATGATGATACCTTAAAAAAAGAGCTAAAAAAGGTGCGCAAAAAACTAGGTAAACTCCAAGATACCTTGTACGCACATGATAAATATGCGGTCTTAGTCTGCTTGCAGGGCATGGATACTGCCGGTAAAGACAGTCTAATACGCGAAGTGTTTAAAGATTTTAATGTGCGTGGGGTAGTGGTGCATAGTTTTAAAGTGCCTACCAGTTTAGAGCGCGATCACGATTATTTATGGCGTCACTATATTGCACTGCCAGCCCGAGGTAAGTTTGGTGTGCATAACCGTACCCATTACGAAAATGTATTGGTTACACGTGTTCATCCAGAGTACATATTGGGAGAGCAGTTACCAGATGTTAGTAGTTTAAACGATATAACTCCTGAGTTTTGGGATAGACGTTTCGAGCAAATTAATAATTTCGAAAAGCATATCGCCGCCAATGGCACCATTATTTTTAAATTCTTTTTAAATATTTCTATCAACGAACAACGAAATCGCTTATTACGTCGTTTAAATAAAAAAGATAAAAATTGGAAGTTTTCAGCGGGCGATCTCGAAGAGCGCAAACTGTGGGATAATTATATGGCATGTTATCAAGATGCTCTAAATAGAACGTCCAAAGCCCATGCACCATGGTTTAATATTCCTGCCGATAATAAAAAAACAGCCCGGTATTTAGTAGCTAAAATTTTATACGACACCCTAAAAACGTATACCGATATTAAGGAGCCTGAATTGGATGAGGACACAAAATCTAATTTAGAAGCTTACAAAAAAGAACTAAACAAAGAGTTGCATAATAGTTAATAGTATATGGTTTTGGGCGTTCCCTAAAGGGCGCGTTTTACGTTATATCTTTTTTTGCCATTTAGTAAAGCAAAAAAAGGATGCCACTACAACCGCTAACGCAAAGTCAGAAAAAATGAAAAAAATAACCTTAGGAGTTATGCTAATTACTACCCTCGCCTTTTCACAACAAACAGAGAATACACTCCCGTATTATGAGTTGCCAGAAGCTGCGACACTATTTACGGCAGGAACAGTAGCCTCCCGACAAGTAGATGCCCTAGGGTTTAGATTGTACTGGTCAACCAAAGATTTAAACGCGACCGATCTAGAACATAAACCCACTCCCGAGTCGCGAACGGTTCATGAAACACTAGCGCATATTTACGATTTAAGTCATGTTGTTTTAAATGCCACACTGCAACAACCGCATATTAAGGTAAATAGTGAAGGAATGACTTACGAGGACTTGCGCAGTGCGACCCTGAATAATCTAAAAAAAGCATCGGATTTGTTAAGAGCAAGTGACGATATCTCCAAGTTTAAAATCATTTTTGGAGATAAAGAGTATGAATTTTGGAATGCTATTAACGGACCCATTTCAGATGCTATTTGGCATTGCGGACAAATAGCGACTTCTCGCCGTGTTAGTGGAAATCCAATAGATGCTAGGGTACAGCATTTTACAGGCACCGTAAAAAAATAAAACTCACTTTCAGTGGGTGCTTATTTAATTATTTTAACCCCATAGAGCGGCTATTGGAATTCATCGCACTACTTTTTGAAAAACAGACAAGTAAGCGATGTGTTCTTAAAAGAGAAGGGGAGACTTAGTTTCAGTAAGTCAGTCGTGCGTTTAATTAGTGTAATGCAAAGCGATATATGAAGTGAATAGTGCTATGTTCTATAAACTATTCGTGTCATGTGGGGTAAATTAGAAAATGGTTAAGGTTGCTTTTCAACGACCTGTTTCACCGCTTTATGTAGCGTTGTTTTTTTTAAGGGTTTTACTAGAAAGTCGTCGATTACACTATAGCTTTTAGATTTTTTAATATCGGCAGGATCAACCGATGAGCTTACAATATAGACCGTAATAAGCTTATTAAATTTTAGTTTTATAAATTCATCTAAAAACTGCCATCCATCCATAATAGGCATGTTTATATCTAAAAAGATAATATCAGGCAATTCATCATCAGATGAAACACAAGGTTTAATGCTATTTAGAGCTTCTAATCCATTGTTATACACAGCAAAATTATCACATAAATTTGAAGACTTAAGAACCCTCTTTGCTGCAAAGATAAAAATGGGGTCATCATCTATTATGTAAGTTAAATTAATTCTGTTCATATAAAAAGTGTATTGTAAAGGTACTGCCTTTATTAACAGTACTGATAACAGTAATACGTGCTCCTATAGCATCAATTTGATTTTTTGTAATAAATAGCCCCAAACCTCTAGAGTCTTTATGACTATGGAATGTTTTGTATAATCCGAACATTTTATCCTTGTGTAATCCTAAATCAATTCCCAGTCCGTTATCCGAAATATCTAATTTAATATGGTTTTCTTCTGCGGTAGCTGTAATCTTTATTTTTGGTTTACTGTCTTTTCGTCTGTACTTTATAGCGTTGGTAATAATATTCAACAAAATACTATCTAAATACGCGGGAATAGCTAAAACGGTAAGGTCACTTGCAATATTTACATCAACCTCAGCATCTGTTTCTAAAAGGAGTGCTCGACTGCTATTTAGAGATTTTTTAGTGTATTCTAGCAAATTCAATGATTCTAAATTTACATTTATATTGCTATTAATCAAAGAGACTTCATGTAAATTATCTATAGTATCTGATAAGTTTTTTACAGCCTCTTGTATAAAAGGGAAGTATTCGTTCTGGGTTGCAGCGGGAATATCTTCTTGCATAAGGTCAATAAGCATGGTTAAATTACCCGAATGCGACCTTAAATTGTGAGAAACGATATGGGCAAAATTTAAAAGTCTTAAGTTTTGTTCTTCAGTAGTTTCATGGAGTTGCTGAATTCTTTTCTCTACTTTTTTAGTAGGTCCTATATCTATTATATTTTTTATAAAGTATAATGGGGCGTTGTTTTCATCTCGAAGTAATGAGGTAGAAGTTAGTCCGTAAACAGAGTCCCCATTTTTTTGGAGATACTGTTTTTCCATTTGAAAATTAGTAAGCGTGCCGTCTACCATTTTCTGCGTTAAATCTTTACATTCACTGCGTAGTTCAGGAATAATGACCTCTTCATATTTTAATTCTAAAAAGTCCTTTTCCGTATAGCCTAAAAACTCACAAAAACTTTTATTAACAAATAAAAACTCATCATTTAAATCTACCACAGCAACTCCATTGGGAGCGTGTTCTAAAATAGTTCGAACTTGTTTTTCTTTAAGGGCTGTCTCGTTATATACATTCGTTTTTGCGGTAATATCTTGCAAAATCCCCATTAATTTTATACACTTTCCTGCCTTAAACACAGGATAGCCTATAGCACGAACCCATTTCTTATTGTTTTTTGCTGTGGATAATTGGATTTCGATATCGTATTTTTCCCCTGTAGCGATTGCTTTTTCTATTACTTTTTCTAGTAATTCTCTTTCCTTAAAAGCTGTATAGAACTCAACGGCCTTTTCATATTTCGGCATGTAATCTTGGGAAACCTCATGAATTTTTTTAGTCACGGGACTCCAATACAGAGATTTTTTTACTAAATCTAATTCCCAAGATCCTATAGCAATAGCGTCTTGAACAACATTTAGAAACCTGTTAGTTTCGCTAAAGCTACTAGGTGAGTCCTCTAGTGAAAATATTTTTTTGTCTACGTTCTTCATTCGTAAATCCCCTTTTAGGTGCTAAAAAATTGTGAGTTTATTTAATAAGATAACAAAAATAGCTAAAAATAATTGGATGACTTTTAGTGTTTTAAAATTATATAATAGAATATATCGTTTATTATTAAGATTTACAAAATATTGTGTTGTTACTTTTCGAGTCTTTGTTATTGTAATACAACCTTAATATTAGTACAAGTAGCTTTATGATGTATAATTAATAGTCTAACGGTACTTTTGATATGTAATTGTAGGCGTTTTTAGTCGTTGGCCTTACTTTAACTACTTAGATTTAACAAGAGTAGTTGTCGTTTTTATTAAAGTCTGAGCTGATAAAACAGTCGGTCACTTCTATTTTGATATGGTTGTATTTGTTGAAATTAGTAAACTTTCCTTAAATCTGTATGACTGTGGATAAACAACTCTAAAAAATATTGGTAAAAAGCTTAATGTTAATTACTTTTGTGGAATTAAAATTCTTCACCAAATTATAACGAAGAACAACTAATTTTTTATTCTTAAAAGATGAATTTACACGAATATCAAGGAAAGGAACTATTAAGCAGCTTTGGAGTACGTATCCAACGTGGTATTGTTGCCCAAAATGCAGAAGAAGCTGTAGCTGCTGCAAAAAAATTAACTGAAGATACAGGAACAGGCTGGCACGTTATTAAGGCACAAGTTCACGCAGGAGGACGCGGAAAAGGTGGTGGAGTTAAGTTAGCTAAAAACTTAGACCAAGTTAAAGAAATTGCAGGACAAATTATAGGTATGGATTTGGTAACACCTCAAACTTCGGCTGAAGGTAAGCGTGTACACCAAGTTTTAGTTGCTGAAGATGTTTACTACCCTGGCGATAATGAACCAGAAGAATATTACATGTCTGTTTTATTAAATCGTGGTACTGGTCGTAATATGATTATGTATTCTACTGAAGGTGGAATGGATATCGAAACAGTTGCTGAAGAAACACCACATTTAATTTTTACTGAAGAAATTGATCCTTCAACAGGAATTTTACCATTTCAAGCACGTCGTATCGCTTTTAACTTAGGGTTAAGTGGAATGGCATTTAAAGAAATGACAAAATTTGTAACTAACTTATATAAAGCTTACGTAGAATCTGATTCTTCTTTATTTGAAATCAATCCAGTTTTAAAAACTAGTGATGATAAAATAATGGCTGTTGATGCTAAAGTAACTTTAGATGCAAACGCATTATACAGACATAAAGATTTAGCTGCATTAAGAGATTTACGTGAAGAAAGCGCAATCGAAGTTGAAGCTGGTGAACTAGGATTAAACTATGTAGATCTTGATGGTAACGTTGGGTGTATGGTTAATGGTGCTGGTTTAGCAATGGCAACTATGGATTTAATTAAGCAAGCAGGTGGTGAGCCAGCAAACTTTTTAGATGTTGGAGGTACTGCTGATGCTGCTCGTGTAGAAGCTGCCTTTAGAATTATATTAAAAGATTCTGGTGTAAAAGCAATCTTAATTAACATATTTGGTGGTATTGTACGTTGTGACCGTGTGGCACAAGGTGTTGTAGATGCTTACAAAAATATGGGAGATGCTATTAATGTGCCAATTATTGTACGTTTACAAGGAACAAACGCAGACATCGCTAAAGATTTAATCGATAATTCTGGATTAGATGTTATGAGTGCAACTGAATTCCAAGAAGCTGCAGATAAAGTTCAAGCTGTATTAGCTTAATTCTTTAAATCATATAGAGTGTATATTATTTATACACCAAAAAAAAAGAGCAACTTTTAAGTTGCTCTTTTTTTGTTTGTACTTTATGAGTCTGGTTTGGTTTTGTTGTCACTTTTAACCGCCGGTTTAGCTTTACCCTTTTTTGGAGGCATTGGTCCACGAAGATGAATGACTAAACCATTTAAGAAGTTTCTTAAAATCTGATCGCCACATTCCATATATTTAGGGTGGTCTTCACGTCTAAAAAATGCACCTAATTCACTTTTAGAAATTCTAAAATCTACCAGTTCTAAAATTTTTATAATATCGTCGTCTCTTAGTTGGTGTGCAACTCTTAATTTTTTAAAAATATCGTTGTTTGTCATTGGTTAACTGTTTGATAATGAATATGTTTCTGAGTGTTTTTTTCTTTTAATTCATGAAATAACTGTCAAATACGATGTAAATCTACATATTTTTCGACAAGTTACGTGGTTTCAACGATTATATATTTATGATTTATCATAACTTTACTTTCTGGCTAAATTGCTGATTGTATGTCAATTAGAGGGGAGAAAATATGTTTACTATCCGATATGATGGTTTTGTTAAAGCCAGATAAGGCTAAGCCTTGTTTAAATTATGGGTTTATAGTGGATATTGCGCAACTTTTAAAGGTTTCAAACGAAGATTTTGAGTATGCCTTATCTAATTCTATCTCTCGAACAGATATTGGTCACTATAACGATCGTATTATTCAATTTTATAATTTAGTATGTTTGCTTCCTAGGGCGTCTGTTTTTTTGGAGCCGGAAAAACTATTTACCTTAGGGATAAAAATGTCCCTTGGCTATGAATCCTTAACTAAAGTGCTCTATCTAATCGATAGCTTTCCGAATAGGCGAGTGCCAAAAGAAGTGCTAATTGATGCTATTAAAATACAGTATAATTAAACTTTTAATTTTTCTAATTTCTCTTGATACACTTTAATCTCATCACGTAGTTGAGCAGCGATTATAAAATCTAGAGCCTTTGCAGCTTGCTCCATTATCTTTCTTTTCTCTCTTATTTTTTCTTCTAATTCGGGTTTTGATAAGTATTCATTTTCAGGCTCTGCAGCTTTTAACGCTTCCAATTCGTAACTGTATGTGCTAACAGAGTTTTTAGAAAGCGCACTGTCCAAACTTTTATTTAAAGCTTTTGGTTTTAAGTTATGTTTGGTGTTATAGGCAATTTGCTTGGCTCTTCGGTATTCTGTTTCATCCATGGTTTTTTGCATACTTTTCGTAATTTTGTCAGCATACATAATGGCTTTACCTTCAAGGTGTCTTGCAGCTCGTCCTACCGTTTGTGTTAAAGACCTTGCCGAACGTAAAAAGCCTTCTTTATCAGCATCTAAAATCGCTACTAGTGATACTTCTGGTAAGTCTAATCCTTCACGTAATAAGTTGACTCCAACCAAGACATCAAAAATCCCTTTACGTAAATCTTGCATGATTTCAACACGTTCTAAAGTATCTACATCACTGTGTATATAGCGTACGCGTATATCTATTCGCGAGAGGTATTTAGTCAACTCCTCAGCCATACGCTTGGTAAGTGTTGTCACCAATGTACGTTGGTCTTTTTCTACGCGAATTTGAATTTCTTCTATAAGATCATCGATTTGATTTAGGCTGGGTCTCACTTCGATTATAGGGTCTAAAAGCCCTGTTGGTCGAATTACCTGCTCCACATAAACACCATCTGTTTTTTGTAATTCGTAATCGGCAGGTGTCGCACTAACATAAATAACTTGATTTTGTAGGGCTTCAAATTCTTCGAATTTTAAAGGCCTGTTATCCATAGCTGCTGGTAACCTAAATCCGTAATCTACTAAATTTTCTTTCCGACTTCTATCGCCGCCATACATGGCGTGAACTTGAGATATGGTCACGTGACTCTCGTCGACTACCATTAAATAATCATCAGGAAAATAATCTAACAAACAGAACGGACGTGTCCCCGGATCACGACCATCTAAGTAGCGCGAGTAGTTTTCAATACCCGAGCAATAACCTAACTCCCGAATCATTTCTAAATCGAATTCCGTACGTTCTTTTAAACGCTTTGCTTCCAAATGTTTTCCGATTTCAATAAAGTAGTCATGCTGCTTCATTAAATCGTCCTGAATGCTTTTAATCGCATTTTGTAAGACGTCAGGAGAAGTAACAAACATATTTGCCGGATAGATCGTAAGGCGGTCATATTGGTCTAAAACCTCATTAGTCTGTACATTAAACTGTTCGATTTCTTCAATTTCATCACCAAAAAAGTGAATGCGAAAAGCGTCATCAGCATAGCTAGGAAAAATATCTACGGTATCACCTTTAATCCTGAAGTTTCCATGTCTAAAATCAGCTTCTGTTCTCGAGTATAAACTTTGAACTAGCTGATGTAATAATTCAGTACGTGAAATTTCTTGCTCGCGTTCTAAAGTAACCACGTTTTTCTGAAACTCAACAGGGTTACCAATACCATATAAACAAGATACTGAAGCAATCACAATAACATCACGACGACCAGATAATAAGGAAGAAGTCGTGCTTAAACGCATTTTTTCTATTTCCTCGTTTATAGATAAATCCTTTTCTATATACACGCCAGAGGTAGGGATATATGCTTCTGGCTGGTAGTAGTCGTAGTAAGACACAAAGTACTCTACGGCATTGTTAGGAAAGAACTGTTTAAATTCTGAATACAATTGAGCGGCCAAGGTTTTATTATGTGCCAATACCAAAGTTGGTTTTTGAACCTCCTCAATAACATTCGCTACTGTAAAGGTTTTTCCCGAACCAGTAACCCCTAGTAAGGTTTGGTATTTTTCTTTGGCATCTAATCCTTCGGCAAGTTGTTTAATTGCTGATGGTTGATCTCCCGTTGGGCTAAATTCAGATTGTATTTTAAACTTCATAATCTTTTAAACTATCTCACTAATGAAAAATGTCCTCGATATTCAGTGCCATTAGGATGTGTGATACGGTACCAATAGTCGTCGCTAGGTAGTGGCATTCCGTTTAAAGTACCATCCCATCCTTTTACAGGAGTCGTTTCCGTGATGAGTTTTCCGTAACGGTTAAAAATAAGAATTTTTAGCTTAGCATTAAATTCTGCATTAGCACCCTGGGGTTTCCAAAAATCATTATAGCTATCACCGTTAGGGGTAAAAAATTGAGGGAATCCTAAAATTGAAAAATGGGTTTCACTAGAACCGCACCCGTTCTTATCTTTAACATAAATCGTATAGAATCCGGGAGCTAAATTTTCAAAAGTATTACTATCTTGGTAATAGCCATATTCATTATTAATAGCATATTCGTAGTCTCCAGGACCGGAAACCGTCACCGTCGCGGTGTTATTTGTAGTGAGTTCTGTGTGGGTTACCGTTTCTATAACAGGAGCGTCAGACGGGATTAATGTAATATCTCGTGTGTTTGAACACCCATTAGGGTCGGTAATAATAACCGTATAAACGCCAATTTCATTTGCATCAATAAAACTTGTGTTTACTCCTGTATCTACACCGTTTAAAAACCATTGGTAATAATAATTACTAGGGGAGTCGTTTAAGACACCTCCTAATAATGTAAGGGGTTCTGGATAGCTGTTTAAACAGTAAATAAAGGTCTCGTCTTCTGCTACAGCCGGTGTGTATAATACGTTTAAAGTGAGTTCGGAAATGGCATAACATTGTCCGCTATCCGTAGTCACTTCAACATAGATTTGATCGGTATTAACTGTCAAATTCGTATAGCTGTTTATAATTTCATTTGCCCCTGAAAACACATCCTCTATGCTTTCATAAAATGAAATGGTATAATTTGCTGGTATTAATGGTTCTATTTCACTTCGAATAGCATCCAGATCGAAACTCGTAAATCCATCAATAACAGCATCATCACAGGTGTCAAAATCATTTAAATTTAAGGTGTTAGTTGAGATGTCTAATGTTACTTCAGCAATGGAGCTACACGATGTGTTCTGACTGTATACCGTAGCATATACCACTTGTTGTGGGGAATTATTATTGTACGATGCGGGGTTTGGAATAGCATTTATTTCATCCTGAGCATCGGTAAGCGATGTGTAAAATGTATCGATGCTTAATTCTGGGTCGTTGTTGGTGATGCCTTGGTTGGCGTCAAACAAATTATAAGTTGTTAATCCGTTTTGATCAATATCACATGCGATAAGCGTTGTGTTGTTAACCACAGGGTTTGGGACATATTCAATTTCAATGGATCCTGTAGAAATACATCCGGTATCCAATGTGACTTCCACACTATAGACTCCAGGTGTGGTCACTTCATAAGTAGCGTTAGTCTCAGTGGTAAGTTCTACACCATCTTTAAACCATTTGTAGGTGGGTGTTCCAGATTCGTAAGCATTAAGGATTACCGTTTCGTTTTCACAAGCCGGATTGTTGTTTACTAATACTTTATCAGGTCCTAAATTGGTGTTTAATTCAAAACTTCCGGCTTCTAGGAAAACAGCAGAATCGTAACGGTAATTATGCTCGTCTGCAATAACCAATTTTACATGGTAACTTTGATTTGGTATGGTGGTCGCGGTTGCTGTTAATATTTTTGTTTGTCCGTTAAAATTAATCGGTGCAGTAGCATCATTAAAGCTATCAAAGTAGTCCTCGTTTATCGCTTCGCAACTACCAGGAATTTCAGGGTGTACCGTAGTCACTTTTACTGGGGTTTGGGTGTTAGGAACAACAGCGATGTTAGTATATTGCTCGTTAGATCCCGTAGGGCGAATTAGAAAACCAAATAGATCTGAGTATTGGCAGGTACTTGAATCGCCTTCCTGATATTCTTCTGAAGCAAAAATATACCTAAAACTCACTTGGCTTGCTGGAGAAGTAAAATCAAACTCAATGATAGTCGCATTGGTCGTGTTTGGTTCTTGTAAAATGTTTTCTAAGTCGGTATCTCCAATCCAATTCGGCGCATTGTCATCACTCAATGTCGTGTTTGGACCTTGAACATTACCTAGCTTACCAGTACTTAAAACAATCCCGTTTTGAAATGGAAATGTCGAGTTGTTTCCCTCAAAATAGCCATAACTTTGATCAGAGCCGTTAAAATCTCCTCCGACAGCATTAGTGACCTGAACATTTGAAATACAACTGTTTCCAATTAAAATATTTTCAATTAACTGTTGTGGAGAATAGGTTTGACTATCGACCGTAATATTTTGGGAATTTACTGTAACACTTAGTAAAACCAAAATTATAAAAAAGAATTTATTCATCTCAAGGCATTAGTCTGCAAAGATAGTTAACTCTTTAGTATTTTTTTTTAAATATATGTTAAAGCAATTGTCTAGCGGCGTAGCGCAAAATGGCCTTTCACCTCAAAAGAAATCCCGTCTTTCAACACGTCTGCAAGGAACCAATAATCTGTTGCTGGCATAGCGTGGCCATTGTAATTACCATCCCAACCACGGTCATTGTGCTTTAATACTTTTAATAATTTACCATAGCGATCAAATATTTTAACGACTGTTCCTTGCAGTCTACTAACACCAGAGATATGCCAAGTATCGAAATAGCCATCACCATTTGGGGTCATAAATTGTGGAGCATCAATTATAGCAACTTCTTTTGTTGTAGAGTTGCAGCCATACAAATCAATAACTGTAATGGTATGAAGACCCAATGGAACGTTGGTGAAAAGGTTAGATTCTTGAGGTATTTCATCATTTAATTGGTAAAGGTAGTTTCCAATCCCAGAAATGCTTACAGTTATATTATTAGGGTTACTAAAATCTATGGTTTCTGTAAAGTGAATTTCGGCACTCTCAGATTCTTGAACATTAAAGGTTGAGGTTTCATTGCATCCAAAAGCTGTTGTTACGGTTACCCAATAGCTTCCAATATGTTCTATAATTATATCTGCTGAGGTTTCTCCTGTAGACCATAAATACGTATCTGAACTGTACCCTGTGTCTGCCGAAACTGTCAGTGGTAAATTGTCTAAACAAATCACTTGATCTGTAATGTCTACCTGAGGTCTTTGATGCACACGGGTAGTAAAGGTCGTTATGGTATAACACTGTGTTGTATTGTTTTCTAACCGAATATAGAAGGTTTGGTTATGAGCTGCCGCATATATGGTATCTGTAATCGGGTTTGTACCATTTTCTGCATCTTCTTCAGTATCAAAATAAGTTACCGTGTAGTTGTTGGGGTTTAAATTCCCTAAAACTAGTGCAGTTTGTTGTGACAAATCGAAGACCAAAAACCCATCAAAATCATCATCACAGGCTTCAAGATCAGGAACTGTCTGAGCTTGTGGTAAAGGGTTTACTTTAAAACTGAAACTATTAAAAGAAACACAATGTGTATCCATAAACTCTGCACGAACATATATCGTTTCGTAGTTGGTTTCATATTGATAGTAACTGCTTAACGGGTTAGTTTCCAATACAGCATCCTCTTGAGTCGCATAAAAGGATAAGTCAACACCTTCTTGGTTTCCAATGAGATCTGGGATTACCGTGTTTAAATCGAAGGCGTTATAATAGTTTTCACAGGCTTCTATTACTGGTAATGTAGCAATAGTAGGCGGAAGATTAACAATTAATTCTATAGGTACAGATACCGAACAATTAGAAATGGTATTTGTAACTTCAATATAAACCGTTTGCGGATTCGAAGTGTTGCTATACTGTGTAGGGTCGCTAATTGGGTTTGTATTATTTTCTAGATCTGTTGTATTTTCATAATAGGATATGACCGTATTGTGTTGACGTATTTGAAGTACTTCAAGTTCTGCTAGTGTTAAGTCAAATACAGAAATACCATCCATGTTTGTGTCACATACAACCATATCTGATGCCGTGTTAATTTCAGGAGATTGTATCACGCTTAATGTAAATGAAGTGATTCCATTACAGTAAGAATTGTTATCGATATTCACAAAAATCTCTTGCGGATTAACGGTATTTGTATAGGTGTTTGGTAGTGGGTTTACTTGGTTTTCCGCATCTTCTTGAGTGAGGTGAAAGCTAATATTTAAAGTGTCTGCGATGTTTAGTGCAATTTCATTAACAACTTGAGATAATGAAAATTCCTCAACGCCATCATTCGAAATATCGTCGCATAGATTTAAATCTGATGGGGTATTGTAAACCGGTAAAGCGTGGACTTCTATGTTAAAAGACGATACACCATAACACGAGCTGTCGGTTGTGTTCTCAACGCGAACATAAATTGTTTGTGATTGAGAGGTGTTCGTATATACTTCATTTTTATTAATCGCATTAGTTCTAGCTATAGCGTCGTTTTGAGTTTCAAAATACAACACCTCTTTTCCTAACTGTCCGTTTAATATTTCATTGTCTTTTTCTGAAAATAAAAAATCAGCGAATTGATTACCATCACTTTCACATCGAATAAACGTAGAAATTGTACCAAATTCTGGTAGTGTGTTGACGATAATAGTAATAGGAACTACAGCAAAACACCCTGTTGTAGTATAGTTTACTTTGGCATAAACTGTTGACGTTTCTGCTGGGTAATTTTGTGTGTTAATAATTTCATTAGTACTGTTGTTAAGGTTGCTTATTGAAGTATAAAATTGTATTTCAATAGCATTATCTGTAGAAATAGAAGGTTTTAGAGCCTCTAAGTTTACAAGAGACATACCATCTTGATCATTATCACAAATGATAATATCTGCTACCGGATTGGTAGCAGGAGCGGGTAAAACCGTAATCGATAAGGGCGCGATATCATAGCAGCCAGAGTTGGTACTGCTTACGCGAACATATAACTCTGTAGGGTTTTGACTGTTATTATACAAGTAAGGTAGGGCATTGGTGTTTAGCTCAGCGTCTAATTCCGAAGTAAAATAACGTACCGATGGCGTGGTTACGCCTTCCGATAGAAGGGAGTTAAAGTCCGCCAAGTTAATGGTAGTTAAGCCATCGTTGTCTGTATCACATACGGTTAAGGGCTCCGTATTTAATAGGTTCACCGATGGCGTAACAAAAAGTTGAATGCTCGTAGGGTGTGAGCACGTGGGATTTTCTATAATTAGATATAAGGTTTGCTCGTTAGTCGAAAGATAAGGAACAGAGGGATCAATAGGATTTGTGTTGTTTTCTAAATCATTTTCAGACTCAAAAAAGGTTATAGAAACATCAGAGAGGTCGTTCGTTATAACATCACTTATATAATCAAGATCAAAAGGTGTAGCGCCATCATCAGGAGCGACATCACAAGCACTAAAGTCTTGAATATTAGTTCCTGTTTTTAAAATGTTAGTGTGTAATTCTATAGGTACAATAGCATAGCAGGAATTAGAGTCATTTTCAATTCTGACGTAGACTATTTGAAAATCCGGAGTGGTATTGGTTACGTCACTAGGGTTTTCAATAGGGTTTTCTCCGTTGCTAGCGTCTGCTGGAGTAAGATGAAATGTAATAGTTGTATTCGTATTATCAGTAATAATGGCGTCTATTACAGACGTTAAATCAAAACTAGAATAGCCATCTTCTTCCAAATCGCAAGCATTTAGTTGTTGTGTCTCGTTGTTTACGGTTGGTCCTTCTTCAAAATTTATTTGAAGTGTCGTTGTGGCAAAGCAACCCGTGTTAACATTAACGACGCGAACATAATATGTCTCTGTCGTAGATTGTTGATTGTAGGGTGATGGAATGGCGTTATATCCTGTATTAGCATCATTTTGAGTATAATGGTAGGTGACACTCAACAGGGGATTGTTATTGGTAATCTCAGCGTCATTATCGGATAAATAAACGCTCGGATTTCCGTCACTACAAATTGAAATCGGATCTAAGGTTGTAATTTCTGGAAGACTATTAACAATTAAGTTGACTGTAGAAATATGGACACAACCACTGTTAGTGTCTATAGCTCTTATAAATACTGTTTCAGGATTTGTGGTGTTGCTTACCGTACTCAAAGGGTTGCTATTACTCTCGGCATCCCCTATAGTGGAGTGATAAGATATGGTGTAATTTGAAGACGGTAAACTGGCTAGCATTTCACTTCCCTTAGTGGTTAAATCGAATAGTTCTGTACCATCATTACTACTGTCATCACATAATTCAAAGTCACTAATAATCGGCCCAGTTTGGATGGTCTTTAAAGTAACCTGAATAGAATCCTCAAAAGTACATGTTGAATTACTAAAAGGAACTGTAACTTGTACCGTGTAATTTCCAGAGCTATTTACCGATAGGGTACTTGCTGTTTCACTAGGAAGTAGCGTGTTATTTTCATACCAGGCATATAGAGCTTGAGGATTATTGGTTTCTGCATTTAATTGCGCTGACGCATCGCAGGTTGAAAAGTCAGAACCTAAATCAATACTATCAGTAAAACTGTTAGCTTCTATAAAAACGGCCGAGTCAAAATTTCTATCGTTTTGATCGGCAATCACAAGTTTAATATGATATTGTGTATTCGGTAGGATACTGGCTGTCGCCGACATCACGGTTGTTCGTCCGTTAAAATTAGTGTCTCCAATATTATAGCCTTCAAAATAGTTTTCATTTTCAGCAGGGCAAAATCCTACAATGTCGTCATGAATAGTATTTGTATTTACTGGGGTTGTAGTTCCAGGTATTAAGGCTATATTTTGATAAGCTTCAGTGGTTCCAGCTTCTTTAATTAAAAAAGCAAAACCATCAGAATACAGACAAGGGTAGTCTCCATAATATTCTTCAGATGCCAATATGTAATTGAATTGAATAGTGTTAGACGCCGTTATAAAATCGAATTCTATAGAAGTCGCATTTAACGTATTCGTTATCCCTAATGCCGATTCTAAATCTGGATCTGTAAGCCATGTTGAGTCCCCTTCATTTAATGGATTTGTATTAAGACCACCACCTGCAGAATTCACATCGCCTGTCGATAACATAATTCCATTTTGGAAAGGGAAATTAGAATTTTGCTTATCGAAGTATCCAAAACTTGCAAACCCGTTAACACTACCGTTAATTGTAGAGGTGACATTAGTAATTTGTACACATCCTTGTGCTAAGTTGTTTTCTATTAAGGCTTGTGCAGATAAGGTATTGTCTATTCCTATTTGTTGCCCATGTATTTGAGCAATAAAGCAAATAAAAATACTCGTAAATGAAATGTACTTATTTAACATAGATAAGGAGGCTTCGTGTTAAATCAGTCTAAAATCCAATCTATTAAACCATCGACTAACGGTGCAAATTTAGCGATTAATAGTTTAAACGCAAGTATATTCGATGAAATACATTAGTTTTTAATAGTTTAAATACACCCAACCGGTCATTGGTTTGTATTTGTCATCATTTAAATGCAAGACGTAGAAGTAGGTTCCTGTGGGAACACGGTGTCCATCGTTGATTCCGCGGTTTGCAATGCCGTACCATTTAAGGTCGTTATTACCTTCAAAAATTAAAGTTCCCCAGCGATTGTAAATGAGTAATTTGTGTTTTTCAAAGATGGTATACAGTCCCGTGATATTAAAATGGTCGTTTATACCATCATTATTTGGCGAAAACCCTTCAGGAATAAATGGCGGACAATTTTCTGTAAGTAATTCGAAAGTGTAAATGGCATAGCAGCTTGATGTTTCAGCTTTCAAGTAAATGGTCTGTGGAGTGGTTAACGACTGGTAGTAGTTGGTTAGGTTTATAGGGTTAAAATGTGTTTGTAAATCGGCGATAGACAGGAAGTAATAAAGATTACTATAAGATCCATCAATTTGGCTTTCTATTTCTGTAAGATCAAAAATAGCGGTGTTGTTTGTTAGATCACAATTAGTTAGTGGGTCCAACGGTATGACTTCTGGTAAAGGGATTAATGAAATGTCTTGAATTGCAGTGTTATTTGTTTCAATAATCTCAATCACGCTTCCTGTGCCAGTACCGTTATCATCGACGATAACCGTTAAGTTAAAGTTGTCAGGAATAGAATTTTGAATTTGAAAGGTAACAGTATTCGACTCTGAAGCACCTATTGCTATAGGTTCGAGTGTTGCGGTCACACCAATAAGTGCATTATTAGCATAAAACGCTATGGGGGTATTGGTGGGTAAAATATCTGTGCTATTCAAGTTGTGAACCGTGAAATCGATTTCCAAATCTCTAGTTCCACAAGTCGTATAATAGGCATCGATTGTTATCGTCGCATCGGGTAGTTGACTATTTAAGACTGTAATGATGTTATTCAGTAAAATTAAATCTGCTTGGAAAAAACCGTTGCTATCATATCCTCCTGTTGTTAATTTTATATCTACGGATGTGTCTCCAATGGCTATATTGTTTTCTATATTATAGACATCTAAATCTCCATTGTAAAAAGTCGTAGAATTTGTAAAGGAATTGGTGCCATTAAAAGCGTTATCTGCTGCATTTAAAGGGGGGTTGGAAATAATATTTCCGTTAATGGAAAGGCTTTCGCCGTAATTTAATGCGTTATCTCCCTCCCAGGCTAGGAAACCTATTTTCGCGTCGTCATTGTCTAATACATTTACGTTTTCCAATACAATTATTTTTTCTTGTACATTTCGATTTATAATTTCTAGACCTTGAAATAGATTCACTTGATTTAAGGGTAGTGCTGGGTTTTCGTACACTATATATAAACTCCAACCCGCAAAATTGGTGCGGTTTTCACAGTAGCCAGGAATACTTAATAAGATGTTTGTAATATCTAAGTCTGATAGCGTATAGCTACCATTCCCAGAGCTAAGAATTAGGTCGGTAACATTAGCCATACAAGCAAAATACGTTAGTGTGCCATAAGTAGCGTCTGAATAGTTAGTCGTATAGGTGTAATCTGCAACAATAGGGGTGTCATTAAAATTCACTTCCAAATCACCGCTTCCAGAACCTGCCCAATATAAATAAGCGGCAATTATGGTGCAGTTTGTATCTAGGTTTAAATCGGCTTGGGAAGATGCTAAAGGCTCGCAAAAACTGTGATCCAGGTTATTTTCGGCAGGGTTTAAAGTGTTTCCAATAGCGGTATAATCATAGCGGCCGTTAAACTGTTCGAATAGTGAGATTTCTTGACTATACAATACTGTGTTAACACCTAATAGAATTAAGATTAAATAAACCGTTCTTAGCATTTCAGAAAAAATCTTTCCTAAAAATACAATTTATTTTTCTGTATTCTTAGCGTTTTAAAGTGAAATGACTTTTAAAAACGCGACCATCCTCTAGCGTAACAAAAAACCAATAATCATTTGTTGGTAGCGGTTTGCCATTTAGAGTACCATCCCAACCACGACTTTCAGGTTTGATTTCGGTAATAAATTTCCCAAAACGATCAAAAATATGAATCGTTGTATTAGGCTCAACTGTTGCTGAAACACCGTAAACTTGCCAAAAGTCATTAACTCCATCTCCGTTAGGCGTAAAATAATGCGGAAAATCTAAGATGGAAAAAGACATTTCAGATATACCGCAATGGTTTTTATCACGTACATACACCGTGTGAATACCTGGGCTTATATTTGAAAAGTGGTTTGAGTTTTGATAAATTCCATTGGTATCATCTAATGCAAATTCATAATCTCCTAAACCGGAAACAGTAATAAATGCATTTGTCGCTGAAGTTTCAATAGCCTCAATTGTTGCTATGCTAGACGAGTTAACCTCAACAGTACGTATTGCCGAACAACCATCTGGGTTTTCAGGGGTGATTGAAGTGTTTTCTGTAATGCTAACGGTATAAGTGCCGGCACCACTGACAGTAATATGTGAACTTGTTTGACTGTCCTCGGACCATTCAAAAGAATAATGACTTTCCGGTAAAGGTAAATTACCTACGTCAATTGTAACTGTGCTATTGCCATTATCGCAAAAGAAAACAGCTTCATAATCATCTATATCTGGACTATTTAAAAGTATAATTTCAAATTGGCTTATACTATAACAACCATTACCATTTGCGTTATTTAATCTTACAAAAATCGTATCGTTAGTGGTAATTGTATATTGTAAAGGGGTTAATATTGGGTTTGTATTGGAAATCGCGTCATTTTCTGAAGTAAAAAAGCTAAAATTAAAATCAGAGGTACTTTGAATGTCAATCGGGATGATACTATTTAGGTTAACGTTAATTGGCGTCGAATCCTGAACGTCACAGACAGAAAGCGGGTCTAAATCTAAAACAGGTGGTTCATCAGCTATGGTTAATAGACGATATAAAATTTGTGTTTCACCTTCCACTTCGAATGTGATTGTAATGCTATAGTCTCCAGGAGCTGTAAATACATGTGTAGGGCTCATAAGGTTAGACGTATTGTTTGCTCCAGAGGCAGGATCTCCAAAATCCCATTGAATACTTGTAATAGTAGAAGCTGTATCGATACTAAATTCCGTGGTGTCCCCAAAACAAGTATTGTTAAATATATTAGTAGCATAAAAATACGATTGTATAAATGGTGGCAGTCCTAATGTAGACAGTTTATTAGCCCCTAAATTAAGGCTGCCAGAAACGTAATTACAGCCTAGTCCTAGTAGATTTGGTGAGTTTATAACCCCTAGAGTTGTTGAATTCGATTTAGCGACATAAATTTTTCCATCTATTGCTTGTTGCAGGGCCCCTAAAAGTCCATCTTCTTCTATAATTATAGTGTCTGAATTCATTATTTGCGAAGCATTACCTGCAGTCAGATCGTATTGATGGATTTTAGAAAAATCTGATCCGTCCCTTAAGATTTCCGTAATGTATAGAATTCTACTATCGGGTGAAAATTCGCAACCATAAGGTCCTAAGTTTTCCGAAGTAAAATTATTAATGGTTACTGGATTAGTTAACATCCCTGTAGCCGGATTAAAATCGAAAATTTGTACTTCGTTATTCGTATAAGATTTTACGCAAGCAATTTTTTCTTTGTTTGGTGAAGCTTTTAGGTAGCCTATAGTGTTGTTTAAGTCACCTTGATGAAAAGACCCTACAGAGCTAATTACGGGTATAGTATTTACACCATTTAAATCTACTAAGTAAGACATAAACCTGTTACTTTCCCATTCGTGACCAATAACCCATACACTTTCGCCATCGGCGCTTTCTACAGCTGTTATTTTTTCTGTTGAAGTACTTAATAACATGATGTTTTTTGTGCCCGTAATCGCGCCTAAACCGTTGTCTAATAACATGTCAACTTCCGAGTATCTTAATCCATTTGATCCTCCGCGAGCGTCTACAGTAAAAATATAATAGATTGTATCACTGTTAGGTTTAGGAATTATAATCGCCGACTGTGTGCTAGATCCGTTTCCCGTTAATCCAGTTCCGTTGACCATGATCTGATGATTTTTATTCCAAACGGTAATACCATCTGTATAAAATAACAAGGCACCTAATTTGGTAGATATGCTAGCACATCCTTCAGCGGTATTCAGTTCTCCATCTAAAGTAGGAATAGGGAAGCCGTTATTGAAGTTTAATCCTGCACCCTGACCAAAAAACCAATTTGCACTCTCATTTTGAGCATCTAATTGAAAGGAGTAAAAGCAAAAGGTAGTTAAAATTAAGTATAGAAAAAGGTTCTGTTTCATTTTATCTTTTTAAGGTGAAATGGCTTTTATAGATACGCCCATCTTCTAGCGTAACATAAAACCAGTAATCACTTGTTGGTAAAGGGTTGCCATTATATGTGCCATCCCAACCTCTACTCGAAGTATTAATCGTTGTAATGTGTTTTCCGTATCGGTCAAAGATTTTAATATCTGAGGCGGATTGAAATTTTGAATTCACGCCATACACCTGCCACGTGTCATTTATACCGTCTCCATTAGGAGTAAAATATAAAGGGAACCCAACTACCGAAATAGTTTGATTTACGATACCACAGTTATTTTTTAAATCTTTTACTAACACCGAATAGATACCTGGTGGAATGTGTGTAAAGGTGTTACTCTCTTGAAAAGGTGTCGACTCGCCATCTTCGTTGACTAGTGCATAATGGTAGTCGCCCTCCCCAGAAGTTAAAATGGTAATAGTATTATCACGAATAAACCCATCGGTAATATCAATAGCGTTAATCGTTGCTATGTTAGATGGTTCTACAATAATGGTTCGTGTTTTAGAGCAGTTTGTATTCGGGTTAGTGACAGTAACTGTATAAGTTCCTGTCGTGTTGATTTCAATATTTTGTGTCGTTTCACCTGTAGACCAATCGTATAAAAAATGGTGAGGGTTTGCATTGATAACTCCGCCATTTAAAGTTATGGTTTCAGGAAAGTCGTTTAGGCAATAAAAAAGCGAGGCGTCATTACTTAATTCTGGTAGCGGGTTAATCGTTAATAATACGTCACTAATTCCGTAACACGCATTGTCATTTTCTACACGTACATAAATAGTTTGTGAGTAGGGGGCAGTGTTTGTATAACTAAAATTAGTAGAACCCGCTTCAATAATAGGGTTGTTTTCTAACAAGGCGTCATCATAATTTTCGTAATAATTAATCGTTAAATTTTGAGGTAAACCGTTTAAAATATCACTTGTAAAAGTACTTAAGTCAAAGGTGTGTATGCCATCTTCCGATCCTATAGTGTCGCATACAGGATCTGCGATATAATTATTGATCTGTGTTGTGCTGACTTCAATAGTTAGTGTAGTAAAGTTTTCACAACCTGTTTCGGTATGTGTTGCTTTTACATAAAGTTCTTGCGGATTCGTAATGTTATTATAAGCTAGTGCATTAATAGGGTTTAAATTGTTTTGAGCGTCAGCACTAGTTAAATAGAAGGAAACACTAATGTTTTCTGTTTGATTATTTAGTAAAGCGGCATTGGCTTCTGTTAAATTAAATGTTGTAAATCCATCGTTAATCCCATCTTCATCACATTGATAAAGGTTGGAAGGTACAGCATCAGGAACAGGGTTTATATTCAAATTGAAAGTACCAGTGACATAACATAGTGTATTATTTGGATTTTCAATACGAATGTAAATAGGTTCTACGAATGCGGTTTGATTAGTGTAATTATCTGGTAGTGGATTTAAATTATTTTCAGCATCACTCAATGAATTATGGTAAGATACTTCAAAACCAAATGTATTTTGATTATTTAAAATAGCTGTATTAAAACTAGTTAAGTTTGTCTCGAAAAATCCATCGGTTGGGTTCGCATCTAAATCACAACTATTAAAATCCTCCAATTCAGGTAGTGAAGGCATAGCTGATAATGAAATTGTAACCGATGTCGTGTCGTAACAATTCGAATTTCCTGAGTTTTCTATCCTTATGACAAGATCTACTGTTCCCGATTGTAAGGTGTAGTTATTTGGTAATTCATTCTCATTAGTGTCAGCATCATTTTGGGTATTAAAATATTTAATAGTAAAGGTTGAAGGGTTTTGATTTAGAAGGACTTCGGAATTGATTGAATTTAAATTTATCATTTCTGAATTGTCATTATCAATATCACAAAAATAAACTGTGTTAGGTTGATTGGCAATTGGAATAGTGTAATAAGAAACAATAGCTATTCCTTCCAAGGTATTACAGTTCCCGCTGTTTAAGTTTATAATAACCTCATAGGTTCCATTTTCGGAAACCTCCAATTCATAAGGAACATTAGAATCGGTAGGAGTAATTGGGGTACCGTCTTGAGTCCAATTGTAGGTTGCTCCTGTAATATTTTCTGCAGTTAACGTGTAGCTTTCCCCTTCACATAATGGTAAAGACGTTGTGTTTATATTGTCTTGAATAATATCGATTTTTTGACTAAAGAAAGAGGTGATAAAGGGTGGTAATCCTTGACGTGAATCTCTTCCATTCAGACTTACAGCGTTATGAATATAATTACTTCCTGTTCCTATGGTATTAGGTGAGTTAATAACACCCAAAAAAGGCAGTCCTGAATCGTAAGTAGAACTTAAAGCCCTGTAAATTTTCCCGTCAGGACCTAATTGTAATCCACCGCGATATAATGTACGGTTATCAATAACTATTTGACTACCTGAAATATTGTTGTCGGATAAATTGTATTGAATGAGTGAAGATATGTGATTGTTAGGATTTTCGTTTTCGGACTGCGTTTGGAAAAAGTCATTAGATGACGTTACATAAAGTAATTCACTATTTGGTGAAAATTCAACACCATAAGGTTTATTACTATTCTGAGTATTTATATGAAGATTTTGACGATTAGTAACTGTTCCAGTTTGTTTATTAAAATCGGCAATAAATAAACCGTCTTGTGCATTAGCGCATGCTAAACGATTTCCATCTGGAGAAAATTTTAAATTACCTCGTGTATCATTAATACTAACGTTAACGTTTGACGTTACTGCATTAGTGTTTACACCTGAATTAGAAACTTCATAAGCGTGAAAAGTGTTCATATTTACTGTGCTTGATCCGTTGGCATTGGAGAAGGCAATAACCCAAATATTGCCGGTAGTACAATCTTTTAATACTGCTGAGATTTTCTCTGAACATGCAGGTAATAAATTTATGTTTTTAGTTATTACGGCTTCATTACCACTTGCGGCGTTCATGTCTACAACTGAATAATTTAGGCCCGTATTATTTTGATTTGAGCCAACTGTAAAAATATAATATATATCAGGATCATTGGGTTTAGGTACAATTATCGCAGATTGGGAACTTGAAGCATCACCTAAAAGCCCCGTTCCATTTGCAATTACATTATGTGCATTATTATATACAGTGGTGCCATCAGTATATAAAATTAAACTACCATTGCTGTCAGAGATTGTTGTACACCCTTCTACAGTAGATAGTTGTCCGTCGGTTAGAGCTGTTGTGTTTCCTGTATTTATATCAAAATTTATACCCGCATTATTACCGAAGTACCAATTAGAGGCTTCGTTTTGTCCATAGGAAAATACAAAGCATAATAAAAATAACAGTAAGAGATTTTTTTTCATGTTCTAAAGATAGTAATAGCTATCAAATATATCATATTATAAGAGAATAAAATACAGATTTACTATTAAATTACAGTCGTAATAAAGGAGGTGTTTAGGCGTTTACAAGTCTCTTTTTTGTAGCAGTTTATAAGAAAATATAACAAAAAGACTAGTCCAAAATAGCACTATAATAATATTGTACCAATGTACGGTGTAGTCAAAATTAAATTGTTCGCCTACTTGATTAGCCATTTCTTTAACAGCACCTAAACGAGAGAAAGGCTGCTTAATTAAATTTGACATCGATTGGAGTGGAAAGAATTGTGTAATAGCATCTGCATATTCTGACGTTTTATCCCATAGGTTTAAAACAATTCTAGCAAAGCCTTCGGCCATATACCAAACAAATAAAAATCCCAAGGCAAAAGCCGAGCGTTTTATTAAAATCCCTAGGAATAAACAAAACGAAAAGAAACCAAGTAATTTGATAAAAAAAGCAACTATATATTCTAGATCAGAAAATACGATACTAGTTTCGGTAAAGCTCGAAAAAATATAGCCTAAAGTCAGAGAGATTATAAATACAAAAATAGTGGAAACTAGAGCGAAAACAGCAACTGTTAGAAATTTAGAGAGTATAAATTCTTTTTTGCTTAAACCGTCTATTAAGTTCTGTTTGATGGTTTTATTACTGTATTCATTAGCCATCATACTTACAATGACTATAGCTAAAAAGAACTTCAGAGCTGCTGCTACATAAGTATTAAAATGCCATATATAAGGGAAGTTAAAAATGCCTTGTTCCGCTAAGTGAAACTTGAAAAAGCCAAAATCAAATTTGATCGCAGCGATAAGAGCAATACAAGATAACAATATAAAATAGGCGAGGATAAGAATCTTACTCGCTCTATTATTCCAAAGTTTTATAAATTCTATATTTAATAATCGTAACATAAGTATGAGTTTTACTGAAGTGTATTCAGAGTGTTTTTGTTTAAGATGACGTGTTGTCTGTAAGCTTTAAAAATTGTTCTTCCAAACTTTCTTTTCTTAGAACCAAATGCGAGAGAGGGATGCCGGCATTAAACAGTTGCTTGTTAAATTCTGATGCAGATAAGGGCGTGTTTAAAAAAGCGGTTATCAAATCGTCTTTTCTTATTGTTTTTTCAATGGAAGGATGTGATTCTAAAAACGAAATAAGAGAGATGTTGTCCTCACATTTCAGTTCGAAAAAACCGTGACTAGATATCATTTCATCGACGCGACCAGAATATAGTTTTTTTCCTTTTCTTAATACCACGACATGAGTGCATACTTTTTCGACTTCATCTAATAAATGAGACGCTAATAGGATAGTGGTACCTGTACTTGCAATTTGTTGTATTAAAGCACGAATTTTATGTATACCTTGAGGGTCTAAACCGTTTGTTGGCTCGTCTAAGATTAGAATTTCAGGGTCGTTTAATAAGGCTGAAGCGATTGCTAAGCGTTGTTTCATTCCCAAAGAAAACGTTTTAAATTTACTATCTTTTCTATCTATAAGATCTACCAGTTCTAATTTCTCGTTAATCTTAGAGGTGTCAATACCTTTTATCTTACACACTAATTCCAGGTTTTTGTACGCTGTCATATAGGGGTAAAAATTCGGACGCTCTATTATGGCGCCTACCTTTTTAAGTGCCTCGTGAGTGGAAACAGTACCGTCAAACCATTCAAAATCACCACTGGTTTTATTGACTACATTTAGTGCAATACCTAAAGTGGTTGATTTCCCACTTCCGTTAGGACCTAAAATGCCATAGACATTTCCTTTTTTAATGGTAAACGATAAGTTATTAACTGCAGTTAGTAGGCCGTATTTTTTAGTTAAATTAGTAATGGTTAGTATGGTTCTCAAGATAAATTTGTTTTTGGTGAGTTAAAAGTAAGACGGTCCAAGCGTCTTTTTGTTACATTTATTTCCAGTAAACGCTAGTATAATTTTTACAAAGTACTCATTCTATAGTTTTATTACTCACTATTTTTATATAAAAAAAGCTAAAACAAATAAGGGGTAACTTATTCGTTTTAGCTTTCAATATTGTCGTTATCTTGGATACTAGTACTTTAGTTCCAGTTTTCGTCGAAATTTAAGTTGTCGTAATCATTAATATCAAAATCATCATCGTATTCATCATAATCATCATCGCCATCTAAGTTTTCTGCTTCAAAAATTTTGTCTGGTGCTTCATCAGGTACTTGACCTTTTACAAACATCAAATTTGGATAATCAACACCTTCAGTTTCTTCTGCAATTTCAGCAAGTTCCACGAAAAAGGTCCACATACTTAAAAAATCGTAAACATATATCAGTTTTGTTTGCGCTTCATGAACGGTATCAGAAAGGCTAGTCTCATTCATTAGCCTCACGCTACTCTCGTCATCACTCAAATCAAAAAGAGAAATCTCTTCGCCTTGATTCCACTCATCATCACTTAAGTAAAATGACGCCATTTCTGTGCCATCAAAACCAAATGCTTGATTGATTGTATTGTGTAAATCTTCTAAAGTATCGGTTTCTCTTATTTCTAAATCGCGAAAAATATCGTCTTTAGTATCGTTATCTAAGATGACTCTAAATCTATAAATCATAATCTTTTATTAAGCTGCAAAGTTACAAACTTTGAATTTTATTTTTAGGTTTTGAACCTTCTAATATCAAGTAAAACTGAAAACCAAATAGAATACTTGCTAATACAATATGAAGCGATTGTGTTCCAAAAGGAAAATCGAAGTTAGCCATTAAAATACCAGTAATCGTTTCCAGTATTAATAACAAAATAACCCAATTAAGTTTATCGTGTTTTAGATGGTGTTTTTTATTGATATATAGTAAAAGAACGTTTACCGCAAGGACTAAAATTGAAAATGAACGGTGGATATAAAAGCTGATTGGTGCATCGTTCAGCCACAGGGCGTTCGTGCCATAACCCAATGCTTTTATTTGTTCGTCTATAAATTGTCTTACTTGAGTACCCAATACAATTTGAATTAAAGTAAGTACTGAAGAAAAAATCAATAACTTATAAAAAAAGGCATTGTACTTAAAGGGCTTTCTTTCGGTTTTAGTTATATAAATCAAGTATAAAATAAAGGCTACAATTACCAGTGCCATAACCATATGAATGGTTATTTTATAAGGGGATAAGTTAGAATCTACAACCGTTTTTCCTAGCCATGCTTGGAAGCCCATGCTAAACAAAATTAATACCGAGAGTAGTGGTATCCATATGTTTTTTCTCCAAAACCAAAACGACATGACGGTAAAAATTAATATCGGAATACCGGATAAAGCTCCCGACAAACGATTTATATATTCTACCCACGTGTGGACAGGGTTATAAGTAGCATAGTCGTGTTTGGTATAGGGTTCCCAATGCTCTAGGTTTAAAGTGTCCCCTGAATTAAAATTGCTTTTCGCAACTAGAAGCGCTTCGTCTTTTATTATTACGATTCCTTTTTTATATTCGAAATGAGGTTTAAATTCTAATTCAGAAGCTTCGGTAGGAGGTATGTAGTAACCAAAACATTTTGGCCAATCAGGACAGCCCATTCCAGAACCTGTCATACGTACAACAGCACCAGCGATAATAACAACGTAAACTAAAACTAAAGCTGTTTTTACTAATGTTCTAAATTTTTTATGCATTTTAAACGTGTTTTAAACCTAATTTCTCTCCTTCTTTAAGCATTAAATTAAATGCGGCCTCGTGATCATTAGGAATATCTCCCTCTAAAATGGCTTCTTTAATCGCTTCTTTAATAAGTCCGATCTCGCGAGAAGGTTTTAAATTGAAGGCTTGCATAATTTCTTCACCGGTAACTGGTGGCTGGAAATTACGAACTTGGTCGCGTGCTTCGACTTCGATTATTTTTTGTCTAACAATTTTAAAATTGTTGTGGTACTTATTAAATTTCTTCGGATTTTTTGTTGTGATATCCGCCTCACATAAGGTCATTAAATCATCCACATATTCTCCAGCATCAAAAATTAATCGGCGAACAGCAGAGTCTGTTACCGTATCTTGGGCAAGAACAATAGGGCGTGAACTCATAAAAACAAGTTTTTGAACAAACTTCATTTTTTCATTTAAAGGCATTTTTAAACGCTTAAATAAATGATAAACCATTTTTGACCCCTCAAATTCGTGGGCATGAAAAGTCCAGCCTGTTTTTTTATGAAAACGTTTTGTCGGTGCTTTTCCTATGTCATGTAATAAAGCGGCCCATCGTAACCAAACGTCATCGGTATGTTTTGCAATATTGTCTACCACCTCTAGCGTATGGTAAAAGTTATCTTTGTGGGTTTGGCCTTCCACCTCGTCAATGCCTTTTAAAGCCGTTAATTCCGGAAGGATATATTTTAAAAGCCCCGTTTTTTCTAAAAGTAAAAACCCTTTAGAAGGTACTTTGCTTTCTAAAATTTTGTTGATCTCTACAACGATACGTTCGTTGGTGATAATTTTTATACGCTTACTATTTCTAGTAATTGCTAAAAGGGACTCCTTTTCAATCTCAAAATCTAGTTGTGTGGCAAAACGAATAGCGCGGAGCATTCTTAACGGGTCATCGCTATACGTAATGTCAGGATTTAAAGGGGTTTTTATAACTTTATTTTCGAGGTCTTGAACGCCATTAAAAGGATCTAAAAGAGCTCCGAAATGTGTTTCTGATAGGTTGAGAGCTAAAGCATTAATAGTGAAATCACGACGGTTTTGGTCGTCTTGAAGCGAGCCGTTTTCAACTACAGGATTTCTACTGTCTTGGGTATACGATTCTTTACGGGCACCAACAAACTCTACTTCTATATCTTGATAGCGCAACATGGCTGTACCATAGGTTTTAAAAACCTGTACTTTTGGTTTATTAGGCAGGTTTTTTGCAACTTGTTTTGCTAAAGCAATACCGCTACCAATGGCCACAATATCGATGTCTTTAGCGTCGCCGCGTTGTAATAAAAAATCGCGAACAAATCCCCCTATAACATAGCTGTCAAGGTTTAATTCGGCTGCAGATTTAGATATGGTTTTAAATATGGTATGCTGTAATGCTTCTTTGTAATTCATCGCTTTCTTGCCAACTTACTCGCGAATAATTTTTATAGATCCGCTAGAACTGAGTTTAAAAATACTAGACGGTTTTGTGTTTTTAGTTTCGCTTGGCAAATTTACAACATAATCCACACCTTTTAAAATGACCTCGCTTATTTCTTTAAACGATTTTGGCGTGGGTTCTCCCGAAATATTTGCAGAAGTTGACACTAATGGTTTTCCTAATCTCCGAATTAGCTTTTCACAAAACTCGTGCTTTACAACACGAATGGCTAACGAGTTGTCTTCGGCAATTAAATTCTCGGCAACTCCAGCAGGGTTATCGTAAATAATTGTGGTCGGTGTAACCGATAAATCTAAAATGTCGTAAGCGACATTAGGCACCTTATCGACGTGTTTTTCTAACAGGCCGTAGTTGTGAACCAAGCAGATCATTGCTTTTTTCTCTGCGCGCTGTTTTAGCTTATAAATCTTATCTACAGCTTCAGCATTAGTCGCATCACAACCAATACCCCAAACCGTATCTGTAGGGTATAATATGATACCACCCTTTTTTAAAATCTCGTAAACTTTGTATATTTCTTCTTTCATCGTTGCAAAGGTCTTGAATTTTCTGTTAAAACGGCTAATGCATTACTAAATAAAAGTCCTTGTAATTCATATTAAAGCTTTAAATTTGTCGTTTATAATAGCAAAAATAGTTGCTAAATTGTATTTATGATTAATGTTACCCAAACTTTTTTACCTCCTTTAGATGAATATACGCTCATTTTAAACCGAGCGTGGCAGAATAAATGGATTACTAATAGAGGAGAACTTCTTGTAGAATTAGAGGCTAAATTAGCTGCTTATTTGGAGGTGGAGCATTTTTTTGTAACTACAAACGGGACCTTGCCATTGCAAATTGCAATAAAGGCCTTAGGAATAACGAAAGAAATAATTACGACACCTTTTAGCTATGTGGCAACGACCTCAAGTATTGTTTGGGAAAATTGCACTCCTGTTTTTGTCGATATAGAAGAGGATACCCTCACTATCGATTGCAGTAAAATGGAAGCCGCCATTACTAGTAATACCGAAGCTATTTTGGTGACTCATGTCTTTGGGAACCCATGTGATATTGAGGCTATTACAAAATTGGCAAAAAAACACAATCTTAAAGTCATTTATGATGCCGCTCATTGTTTTAATGTACAGTATAAAGGGCAGTCTGTTTTTAATTATGGGGACGTAAGCACAGTTAGTTTTCACTCTACAAAATTGTTTCATACCGGTGAGGGTGGTGCGATGTTTATGAGCGATAAATCTTTATTTGATAAGGTCTATTATCATCATAATTTTGGGCACCATGGTCGTGAGCATTTTCATGGCCTAGGAATTAATGCTAAGGCTTCGGAGCTTCAAGCAGCTATGGGTTTAGCTGTTTTACCATATATGGATACTATAATAGAAAAGAGAAAACAATTAGTTAATGTGTACGAGGCGGCCCTAAAAAAAATAGATGACATACAGTTAGTAAAAACACGAGAAGGAGCAACACGGAATTATTCGTATATGCCAGTTGTTTTTAAAGATGAAGATACGCTTTTAAGGGTTAAGACCGCTTTAGAAAAGAATGCTATTGTACCAAGGCGCTATTTTTACCCTTCTTTAAACACTCTCGATTATGTGCACGCTAAAAAGGCTATGCCAGTGTCAGAATCCATTTCAAAACGGATCCTTTGTTTGCCATTATACTTTGAGCTTAAAGAAGAAGAGGTAAATTTAATACTATCTATAATTATTAAAACCATTCAATAAGTTTTGAAACCAATTATCTACTTAATAGGCGTCGGGAATTATACAGAAGTTATTATCGAACTTGCTCAAGATTGCGGTTATGATGTAAAAGGACTTTATCATTATAATAACGACAGAACAGGCGAAATAGTAATGGGTATCCCTATTTTGGGGTGTACAGAAGACGTGTTTAAAAAGAATATTAGTCAGCTAAATTTTGCTGTAACTATGGGTGATAACACTGTGCGATGTCAGGTTGCAGAGAAATTACGAGAGTTGGGAGCTGTCACACCAAATTTAGTGCATCCTAAAGCCTTTATTAGTCCGTCGGCAACACTAGGTTCTGGTTGTTTTATTCATTTAAATGCTAAGATTAGTACGCATTGTACTTTAGGTGATGATTGTGTTATTGATTTTAATAGTTTAGTTGCACATCATGCGCGCTTAGATAATGGGTGTTATTTATCATCATTATCTATGGTAGGCTCTTATTGTAAATTAGGCAAGCGGGTGCTTTTGGGGATGAATGCCTTAATTATTCCTTTAAAATTAATATTAGGAGATGATTGTGTTGTAGGCGCTAAAGCAAACGTTACAAAATCATTCCCGGAAAACACTGTGCTTATAGGTAATCCTGCTAAGCCACTAATAAAAAAGTAATATGGAACCTTTATTGAGTATTTGTTGTACCACCTTTAATCACGAAAAATATGTTAGAGAAACTATTGAAGGCTTTTTAATACAGCAAACGAGTTTCCCTATCGAGATTATTATTCATGATGATGCTTCTACAGATGGAACAGCAGCTATTATAAAAGAATATGCTGATAAAGACCATAGAATTGTAATCATTTTACAAGATGAAAATCAATTCTCCCAGAAAATTAAACCTTGGCGTAATCATGTGTTTCCCAAAGCGAAAGGAAAGTATATTGCTTTATGTGAAGGAGATGATTATTGGACCGATCCGCTAAAACTACAAAAGCAAGTCGATTTTCTTGAAGCAAATAATGATTTTGCGTTATGTTTTCATAATAGTAAAAAGTACTTTCAAGAGACCGGTACTTTCGAAATTAATTTAGCGTCATCAGACGTTGCCAATGTAACAACTTCCGCGGATTTGGCGGACTATAATTTTATAGCCACTCCAACGGTCGTAATGCGTAATAATTTTAAATTGGAACCTTGGTTTGATTTGATGCCAGTTGGTGATTGGCCGTTGTTTTTCATTCAAGTTCAAGATAAAAAAATAATGAAACTTAACGATTATATGTGCGTTTACAGAATACACGATAAAGGCGTTTGGTCTTCGGCAAGTGAGAAGCAGCGACTAGAAATGGATGTAAACACCATAAAACCGATCTTGGATAATGTTGCCTTACCTAAAGCTGCCAAGGCTGCTTTAAGTAAAAAATATAAAGAAAAGCTAGGTACACTAAAGAAACTAGGTGAAAAGCCCGGTTTTAGCTTTAAGAATTTCTTTTCTAAATCTTAAAACACCTTTTTAATTCTTCTATTTTTTGATTTATTAATGGCATTTGCTTTTTTACGTATAATAATTGATTTGAGTTTTCTAAAAATCGTTGAAGAGTTATAGTAGCGGAGGTATGCTACTATGTCTTTGGCTTCTAAGAACTCAACTAATTTGAAATTGTACTGTAGTTTTTCTTGTTCATCACACAGAATTTTAGTTGTTCTTTTAGAGAGTGTTTTATAAAAACTGTCTTGAATTAAAATAGTAGCTTTTCTTTTTTCTTCCGGATTTAGTTTATTGAAACAATGGTTTAATGCGACTGTTTTTAAGTGTATTAAATATGCCGAAATGATTTCCTTGTGATTTTCAAGTTCAGTGTTACAGTAATAACTAGAATAAATGTATTCAATAATATAGAGATAAGCTTCTAAATTTTTTAGGCTGAAATTATTTGTAATAGAATCAGCGTTAGACACATTATAAAAGTATGTAGGTTTGTCATTAAAAGTAATGCCTTTCGCATAAAATAGTGTTTCAAAAAACCAAAGTTCATCTTCGTGTAGTAAGCCTTTTTTAAATTCTAATCTGTAATCAATTAAAAAGGATTTCCTATAAAGTCTATTCCAAGCGACGCAAATAAAAGGCTCTTCGATAGCAAGAGATAATAGAGATTTTGAGTTGTTAGTGTATATTTTTAAAGATTTTGGACTGTGTTGTAAGAAATCTTTTATGTTTGAGTTTTGACCCTCGGTAACTGCGCATTTTCCAAAAACAATATCGATATCTTCATTAATTAGAGTGATAAGGTTTTCTAAGGTAAAGCTCGCAATTAAATCGTCTGAGTCAAAAAAATATATAAATGCGCCATTTGCTTGTTTTAATCCAGCATTTCGTGCGCTCGATAAACCCTTGTTTTCTTGGTGAAAGTATTTGAAACGAGAATCTTTTTTACACCAATTTAAACAAGTTGCGGCTGTATTATCTTTACTACCATCGTCAATCAAAATGCACTCCCAATGCTCATATGTTTGTAAATAAACACTTTCTAAAGTATTAGATATGAATTTTTCTACATTATAACACGGAACGATTATAGAAATTAAAGCTTGAGTCATATAAATATTTATAAAAAGCTAAAATAATTTATTTAATTGAATTTTGACTTTTATGTCGATGAAATAAGAGATTTGAAAAGTAAATTAAGTTAGAACGAGTTCATATGAAACCTCTAAAAAGCAGGTGGTTTAACTACGTATAGTGTTATTTTTTATTCCAGGAGATACTCATGATTTTAGTGTTAATACAGTGTGAAATAAAACTATTACTTATAAGTTTTTATTTATTTAAAAACATATAACAAATAATCGTCTTATTTTTGTCGGTACTATTATAATAATTTACTTACTATTTCAATGTATAAATCTATAAAAAAGCAAATTAGACTAAAGAGATTAAAAAGAAAGTTGCAGAAAGAACAGGTTTTTTTTAACGTTGAGTCATTAGTTTTTTTGGATAGAAATGTCTTGATAGTAGATGAGATTATTCCTGAATTTAATAAAGATTCTGGCTCAAGAAGGTTAAAGGAAATTATTTCAATTTTATTACAAAATAATATAGGAGTTTTCCTATTGGCGGACTACAAGCATCACCGATACAATAGTGAATATATTGAAAGTTATAAAAAAATGGGTGTTACTGTTTATTACCCAGCTATTCATAAAGGTGAGTTATTTACAATTAAAGACTTTATAAAAAAAATTGCATCACAATTAGATTTTGCTTGGTTGCATAGACCTCATATATTTCATAAATATCACAGTATAGTTGTCAATGCAAATCCGAAGGTGAAATTAATTTACGACATGGTCGATTTTCATTCAGTTCGGTTACAACGAGAATATGAGTTAAGTAAAAATGAATTACATAGAGTTGAATCGGAGAAATATTTAGAGCTAGAAGTTAATAATAGTAAATTAGCTGATGTTACAATTGCTATTTCAGAGACCGATAAGTTGTTTCTTTTAGAACATTACAATAAGCCCGAACAAATAAAGGTGATTAGTAATATTCATCAACATCTAACTAAACCCTTAGATTTCAAGTCTTTTGAAAATAGAAGTGATTTATTGTTTATAGGTAGTTTTAGACATAAACCAAATCAAGATGCTATTCGGTTTTTACATGATGAGATTATGCCAATAGTATGGAAAGAGATTCCAGGTTTAAAGGTTAATATAATTGGAAGTTATGCAACCGACTTTGTGAAAGCCTTGAATACCGAAACATTTAATATTATTGGTTTTGTAGACGACGTAAAAGAGTATTTTAATAATTCACGTTTATTTATTGCTCCTCTTCGTTATGGTGCTGGGATAAAAGGGAAAATTGGTCAGAGTTTAGAGTATAGCCTGCCATTGGTTACAACAAGTATTGGGGCTGAAGGCTTTGATTTTATGGATAAAGAAGAAGTGATGATCGCGAATACTGCAGAGGAAATAGCAGATAAAATTATTAATTTATACACCGATAAAAAATTATGGGAGTTTACTAGCGATACTTGCGAGTCGATCTTGGAGCCGTTTTCTTATAATAAAACCGAAAAACAAATATTAGAAGTTTTATCTAATGTTTAATTTTCATAGAGTATACTACAGAGTTGCCACCTTTTAAGGCAATAAATAAAGACACAAGATATTTTTTAGGTTTAATAATGGATTTAAAGAAATATTTAAATACTAAAACCAATCTTAAAACAATGAAGTATAAGTAGTGGTAGTTTTTTTGTATCACATATAAATAGGAAATTGTAAATTCCCTTTTTAGTGCTACATTAGCAGAACTTTTACCTAGATAATGTATAAATGTAGAATTAGGATAGAACTGAGTTTTAAAACCATGTTTTTTTAAACGTAAACAGATATCCATTTCTTCATAAAATAAGAATATATTAGGGTCAAATCCGCCCGATATTTCGTAAGCTTCAGTTTGGAAAAACATAAATGCGCCAGAGACTAAATCCACAGTAAAGGGTATGTTTAATTCCTGGTTTTGTTGTTTGTAATAGTTTTCTGGCTTACTTTGTCCTAGTAAATGATATTTTAAACCTATAAATTGGCGGTAACTATATTTAAATTTCTCACCATCTTTATTAATTTGATGTAAACCTAAAACGCCAATACTCAAATCAGTTTCAATATAATTTTTAAGTTTTAGTAAGGAGTTCTCTATAAGTTCTGCATCATTATTTACAAAGGCTAAATAATCTCCCTTTGCAAATTGGTACCCTAAATGGTTTCCGCCACCAAAACCTAAATTATTTTTGCTCTTTATAAAAACTATATTTTTATTATGTAAATAGTTAGTTAAACTTAAAACATCCTTTTCATCCGAATCATTATCAACAATAATTATTTCAAAATCAATGTCTGTTGTAAATTTATATATTGATTTAATACAATTAATTGTATACTTAGAAGAGTTAAAGTTTACTATGATAATAGAAACATCCATTGATTTGTTTTTTGTAAAAATATTAAAAACGAATAGAATGATTGAATTAAGTTTTCATTATTTGTTATTTTTGAATCGGTAAGTTGTAAAAATATGAAAAAAATTATAGTTGGGTTTTTAATGTCTTATGATTATGAAAAGTTAAAACAATCTATACCAGCTGTATATGGCGAATCGGATAAGATTTATTTAGCATTAGATTATGAATATCGAACTTGGAAAGGGAATACGTTTACTGTATCTCAAAACTTTTTCCAATGGTTGAAAGATATTGATGTGGATGGTAAAATTGAAATCTATCGTGATGATTTTTACAAACCGGAGTTAAGTACTATTGAGAATGATACGCGTGAACGTTATATGTTATCGTTGAAGATGGGGGAAGGTAATTGGTTTATTCAAGTCGATGCAGATGAAATTTTTATTGATTTTAAACAATTTGTAGACACCTTAAAATCACATAATCATTTTCTTGAAAAGCCTGAAGCCAATCCAGTTCAAATCGCTGGTTTCTTAATTAATATTTATAAATATTTAGAGGATGGATTATTATATGTAGATGAACCGACTAAAGTTATGTTAGCTACAAATTACCCCAATTATAAACGTGCTCGAAATACTAAAGAGCGTATTATTTATACCAATAATGTACTACTCCATGAGTGTCTATCACGATCAGAAGAGGAACTGAAGTTTAAACTTGAAAATTGGGGGCACAGTCATCAAATTAATAAATCGTTTTTTTCCAAATGGAAAATGGCAGATAAGACTAACTTTAAAAGTATTAACAATGTTTTTTATTTGGATGCTAGTGTATGGAAAAGTTTAGATTATTTTCCAACTACCAATTTAATTGAAATTAAGTCCTTAGTCCAAAATAATTCAAAATTGCATCCTTCAAAATGGTTTTTGTTAAGAAAAAACTTTGGCCAATGGTTCAAGTTCTTAGGGCCTTTTAAAAAGAGTAATACAACTTTCGAATCCTATTTTAAAGAATGAGCTATATATCCAACACCTTAATCATAGCCACTTATAATTGGCACCGAGCATTAGAGTTAGTTTTACTAAGTATTACAAAACAATCGGTATTACCTGATGAAATTGTTATTGCTGATGATGGCTCGACGTCTGAAACGAAGGAGGTGATTGAGCGGTATAAAAACCTATTATCTATCCCGATACATCATGAATGGCAGAAGGATGAAGGATTTAGAAAAGCACAAATTTTAAATAAGGCAATCGCTAAAGCTAATGGAAAATATATAATTCAAGTAGATGGTGATTGTATTTTACATGAACACTTTATTAAAGATCACTTAGCGTTTGTTAATCCTAACACCTATTTATTCGGCTCTCGAGTGAACATACAAAAAGAATATTTACCCACACTTTTTGAAAAAAGTAAAATAAATTTCAATGTGTTTTCTCCTGGTATAAAAAAACGTACTAGGGCTCTTCACATACCATTTATAAGTACGTTCTATAGGAAAAGTTCGGAATTTTCAAATAAGTTTAGAGGGTGTAATACCTCGTATTATAAATCAGATTTTATTTCTGTAAATGGGTATAACGAGGACTTTACAGGTTGGGGCAGGGAGGATTCAGAGTTAGCACTTCGTTTTCATAATTTAGGTATTCAAGCCAGGCGATTGCGTTATCGCGGTATAGTGTTTCATATTTACCACAATGAAAAATCAAAAAGTAGATTTGAGATAAATGATAAGTTAGAGCGTCAAACCATTGCAGAAAAATTAATTTGGACTAAAAATGGAATCGATAAATATTTAAAAGCCGAAAATTAGTTCCAAACGTGTAATGGCTAATTAAACACTAAGTTTACAATTAAACATATATAACACTAAGCAATATTTAGTTTTGCAAGCTGTTAATTACAATTAATATTATGCACAGAGTAATACACCCAAAATTCCAAAATTATACGCAAACTCTCGATTCTTTTATAAGTAATTTCGAAACGGAAGGAGAAGCTTTTGGGAATCAGCAACGAAATAGTTTACGCTTATTTAAATTGAATAATATAACTCTTAATATCAAATCGTTTAAAAAGCCAAATGCTATAAATAAGGTGGTTTATAAGTATTTTCGAAAAAGCAAAGCAGAGCGGTCTTATTTGTATGCTAATAAGTTAAAGGATATGGGAATTGGGACTCCAATACCAGTGGCATATTATGAACTTACTACTAAGATCATTTTTGGAAAGAGCTTTTATATAAGTGAACATTTAAATTGTGATATTACTTATCGAGAACTAACTACAAACTTTGATATTGACAATTATGAAGGCATCCTTCGAGCATTTACAGCGTTCACTTTTATGCTTCATGAGAAGGGAGTTAATTTTCTAGATCATTCTCCCGGAAATACATTAATAAAGTTTAATAATGGTGAATATAAGTTCTACTTAGTAGATTTAAACCGTATGAAGTTTGAAACCATGACGTTTCAAAAACGAATGAGAAATTTCGCAAAACTTACAACGCATAGAAGTATGGTTGAAATTATGAGTGATGAATATTCAAATTTGATCAATGAAGATTACGATAAGGTGTTTAACCTCATGTGGAAAGAAACACAAGATTTTCAGAGTAATTTTCATCGAAGAAGACGGATAAAGAAAAAAATAAAATTTTGGAAGAATTAAAGATTTTATTTCCTCCCTTTTCTTAATAACCAAAGCTTGACATATCGCATAAATACTACATAAGCTTGGACATAGCCAATAGTAAAACCTACCAAGCCATCTCGAAATCCACTTTGAATAATATAATGTTTAAAAAAGCCCCAGAATGGTTTAATTACAAAATGATAAGGAGTTAAAGTACCTGTATGATCATTGTAATCTATAGCTTGTAAGTTGGCATATCGATTCATTTTTTCCATATATAGATTGAAACTGCGATATGTATAATGAAGAAATTTTCCTTTCATAGATCCTACCGAACCATTTACTATTAGTGATTCATGGACGTGCTTATTGTTGTATTTACAATAATCTCTTTTAAAAAATCGAATGACACTATCGTTACGCCAACCACTATAGTTTACACGTTGTCCCATAAAGTGATTTTGGCGTTTTATTCGGTATGCCGTATGAGGTATTTTTTCTAAATTTAAAATCGATTTAATTTCAGTTTTTAACTCTGGGGTTACTCGTTCGTCTGCATCAACCAAAAGAATCCATTCGTGTTTAGCTTGTGAAATGGCATAATTTTTTTGATCACTATAGGATGTGAACTTACGTTGTATAACTACAGTAGCCATAGTTTGTGCTTTTTCGAAAGTACCGTCTGTGCTGTAACTGTCAATAACCAAAATTTCATCGACAAAATTAAGCGTAGCTATGACTGCTTCAATATTGTGGATCTCATTTTTAGTCGGAATTATTGCAGTTAACTTAATCACAGATTATGCTTTTATGGTGTAAGCTCTAGAAAAGGTCTTAAAAGTAAAATAATTAAGACGTTTTCTGATTTTATATTTTCTAATTAAATTTAAAGGTTTTCTATCTAAATGACTTTTATCTTTATGTAAGAAGTCTATGGTTGCATCTATAATTCTTTTAGACGATTTACCATCATAATAAGGATGAAGTTCTTCAACAAAGGCAGTGATGTTTTTAATTAGTTCAGGAGGCCTGGAGAGCGCTAAATCAAAACTGTCTTTAATTTCAAAGGCTTTAGTTATATTTATTAAATAATTATGGTTAAACGTGTGGTTAAAAGTAACCACTGGTTTTTTTTGCAGTAAGAACTCTTGGATTGCAGAAGTTGTGTCAGCAAACATTAGATTTGCTTTTTTAAATAAGGGAACTAAATCGGTTGTATCATAATATTGAAAATATTCGTTATTAAGTTCTTGCCATCGTTGTTTAACCTCGCTAGGGAGCTTAGGATGTAATACCATAATAAAGTTATAGTTACCACTACAAGATAATTTTTTAATGTGATTAAAAACAGAGTCATTGTAGGCTAAACTTAGTCGTTTAGTAAACGTTGAAGCGATTAAAACGGTAGGTGTTTCAGATTGGTCTAAGTTTGACTCTAGCATAGGGAATAAGGGATCTACCTTAGACCAACCTGTTTCTATAACTTCAAAATGAGGGTGTTTTTTAGCTTGAGCATTAAAGCCCTTTGTAGTTGTGGGGCCTTGGGTGCAATACAAATCGAAAAAGCCTCTAATTCTAAAGTGAGCTTCCCCTCTTTTTTTTTCAGGTCTTTTAAAAGTAAGAAAGCCATGAAATATTTGAGTTTTAATACCGCTAATAAAATCTGGTACGTCATCTGTTGCCGTTAATACAACGTGCGGTTTGTAATCAATAACATCTTGAATGCTGTCTAAAACATTTTTTTTTCCTTGTAATACCCTTCTACCTTCTTCAAGATCACTAAACCATTGAATAGTATATCCTCTTTTGTTTATCTCTTGTTCTAAAGGTATACCAATTGGTAAAGCATAACTATAAGATATATATATTAAAAATTTATACTGCATTAGTTTTTGTCTTTAAAAAGGTAATAAGTTGTTCAGATATGAAATTTGGTTTAAATTTTAAATAGTATTCTTTAGGGTGCTTTTTTGCATCGCTATTGTCGTACGCTAAATAATCTGAAAGATGAACAGCTACATGATTTGTTTCATCTCCGCCAAACCAATTTTGTTTATTTAAATAGGGTGAAAATATGGTAAATGTAGGTATATTTAATGCTTTAGCCATATTAATAGCTCCACCTTCGTTTCCAATTAACGCCGTACACTGACTTGTAATCGCTAAAAATTCTCTCAAACTTTTACCGTAAACGTCTAAAAGTATATGTTCTTTGGTCTCTGGTAAGCAAAAATCATAAATAGCTTGAGCTTGTGACTTTTGATTGGGTATGTAATTAAATAGTAGTTGTGCATTTTTTTCTGTACTTACAATACTATTTAAAAGATCGGCCATGTATTCAAATGGATACGTCTTTACCGTGCTACTCCCTAAAACGCTTATCATAAAGATAGGATTGTTTAAATCAATTTTAGAGGCCGTTAATAATGATTTAGCAGCACGAATCTCTTCAGTTGTTAAGTATATTTTTGGTGAGATGTCTTTAAATGTAATGCCTAAAGGTTCTAAAAGTTTAAAACGATTTTCTATGGCTAAACTTTTGTTATGTTGAGCTGACTCTATTCTTTTTATGGGATGAGTAAATAGACACGCAGTGTATTTTTTATAATAAGCAATTCGAGTTTTGGCTTTAGAAAAATAGGAAATGAGTGTGCTACTTAATTTTCCATAAACATCAATTGTAATATCATATTTCTCAGCTTTAATTTCTCTTAAAAGATTATATAAAGCTAGTTTAGATTCTTCTATTTCTGGAGTGAAAAGAATAAATTTTGAAATAAAAGGATTGTTATGCACAACCGGTAAAGTATGCGAATTAACAAGGTAATGTAATTCAGCCTCAGGGTATCTTTCATGTAAAGCCTCAAATAATAGACTTGTGGTAAGTACATCCCCAATCATTTTTTGTTGTATAACTAAAACTTTCATTCATTTAAGTTTAAACTCCTAATATTAGTCTTAAAGCCAGATTTTCTGAGACTTAGTACTATTTATACCGCAACATTATACTCGCGTAGAGCATCGTTTAAAGAGGTCTTTTTATTTGTGCTTTCTTTGCGTTTTCCTATAATTAAGGCACAAGGCACTTGATAGTCTCCAGCAGGAAATTTTTTAGTGTAACTTCCAGGAATTACCACAGAACGCGCAGGAACAACACCTTTGGTCTCCACCGGTTCGTCTCCCGTTACATCAATAATTTTTGTACTCATCGTTAAAACAACATTAGCGCCTAAAACAGCTTCTGTTTCTACACGAACACCTTCTACGACAATACAGCGCGATCCAATAAAAGCACCATCTTCAATAATTACAGGAGCGGCTTGTAAAGGCTCTAAAACCCCACCAATACCAACACCGCCAGACAGATGCACATTTTTACCAATTTGCGCACAACTCCCTACTGTTGCCCAGGTGTCTACCATGGTACCTTCATCTACATAGGCCCCAATATTTACGTAACTCGGCATTAAAATGGTTCCAGATGAGATATACGCACCGTGTCTTGCCACGGCATTTGGTACCACGCGAATACCCTTGGCTTCATACCCTCTTTTTAAAGGGATTTTGTCATGATATTCAAAAATTCCAGCTTCTAAAGTCTCCATTTTTTGTATCGGGAAATACAACACTACCGCTTTTTTTACCCACTCGTTAACTTGCCATCCAGAGGCTGTTGGTTCAGCGACACGTAAGGTTCCATCGTCCAATAACTGAACCACTTTTCTTATGGAGTCAATAGTTTTTTTGTCGTTTAATAGTGCACGGTCATCCCAAGCGTTTTCTATAATTTGTTGTAAATCTTTCATTAAAAATAATTTTGTAAATCTTTAAAATTAAGGTTTGTAAGTTGATTTTTTTACTTTGGGCGTGACCTAAAGGTCAGGCTTTACGTTATATCTTTTTAATTTTTTGCTAAAATTTAAAAGGATGCCACTACAATCCTTCACGCAAATATAACCACTACATTTAAATTTGGCACAATAATTAATCTAATAAGGATATAAACCTTAAATTTGCATAAAAAAAATAAAATGGCTCAGATTCTAGCAATAGATTATGGTAAAGTACGAACGGGTTTAGCAGTTACCGACGATATGCAAATAATCGCTTCGGGGTTAACCACCGTACCGACTAAGGAGCTACTTGATTTTTTAAAAGACTATACTAAAAAGAACAGTGTAGAATTATTTTTAGTGGGGGAGCCCAAACAAATGAACAATGAAGTGAGCGAAAGTGAAGCTTTAATCGCACCATTTGTAAGTCAGCTCCGTACTTTTTTTCCTGAAATCCCAATAAAACGTGTCGATGAGCGTTTTACTTCAAAAATGGCAGCACAAACCCTGGTTGATAGCGGAATGAAGAAAAAAAAGCGACAGAATAAAGCCTTATTAGACGAAATTAGCGCTACGATTATATTACAAAGTTATTTATACAATACCTAGTCGTGTTTAAAGTCATTAATAGGCGAGAGAAAAAAGTAGAAAAAGATATTAAAATTTATAAGTAATGGTATTACCAATAGTCGCTTATGGCGATCCTGTATTAAAACAAAAAGCAAAAGATATCGCAGAAGACTACCCGAACTTAAAGGAGTTGATAGCGAATATGGAAGAAACAATGCATAATGCCTATGGAGTTGGTTTAGCTGCTCCACAAGTAGGTTTACCAATACGCATGTTTATGGTTGATACTTCTCCATTTGCAGAAGATGAAGGTTTAGAAGAAGATCAACGCGAATTTTTAGCCGATTTTAAACACACATTTATCAATCCTATTATTCTAGAAGAGTCTGGAGATGAATGGGCGTTTAATGAGGGCTGTTTAAGTATACCTGATGTTAGAGAAGATGTGTTTAGAAAGCCAAATATTAAAGTTGAATATTTAGATACGGATTTTAAAAAACATACTATAGAGCTATCCGGATTAGCAGCGCGTGTGTTTCAACACGAATACGACCATATCGAAGGTGTTTTATTTACCGATAAGTTGTCGTCATTAAAAAAACGCTTAATTAAAAGTAAACTACTTAATATTTCTAAAGGAAAAATAAATGTCGATTACCGCATGCGTTTTCCTAATATGAAAAAGAAACGATAAAAATTTGTAAATAAGAAGTGAACACTTCATATTTGCAATCTTTAACAATAATAGATTATTATGGGATTAGATAAAATATTAGCAATTTCTGGTAAACCAGGATTATATAAGTTAGTTGCTCAAACTAGAGGTGGTTTTGTAGCAGAATCATTAATGGATAACCGCCGTATCACGGTAGGGATACAACAAAACGTTAGTGTTTTAAGTGAAATCGCTATCTATACCTTAGCAGCAGAAGTACCTTTAAAAGAGGTGTTTAATAAAATTAAAGACAAAGAAAATGGCTCGCAAACCAGTGTAAGTCATAAAGAAAGTAAAGATAAATTAGAAGAGTATTTCTTCGAAGTTTTACCAGATTACGATGAAGATCGTGTCTATGCTAGTGATATTAAAAAAGTATTACAATGGTATAATATGCTTCAAAAAAATGATTTATTGAATTTTGAAGAAGAAACCGTAACGGCAGACGAAGAAGAGTAATCTTAAACGTTTTAAAATAGTCTAAAAATCCAGCATCTTGCTGGATTTTTTTGTTTCACTTTTACTATAAGTTGTACTTTTACAAAAATTATATTTATGAATTCTAGAGCCAATCAACTACAAGCCTTCGACCGTTTACTAACTATTATGGATGAGTTAAGAGCGCAGTGTCCATGGGATAAAAAACAAACTATGGAAAGTTTAAGACCCTTAACCATAGAGGAAACCTACGAACTAGGAGATGCCATTTTAGATAATGATCTAGATGAGGTTAAAAAGGAAATAGGAGATGTCTTATTGCATTTGGTTTTCTACTCTAAAATAGGAAGTGAAAAAAATAGTTTTGATATCGCTGATGTCTGTAATAGTATCTGCGATAAATTAATCCATCGTCACCCTCATATTTATGGAGATGTTACGGTTAAAGATGAAGAGGAAGTAAAACGTAATTGGGAGAATTTAAAATTAAAAGAGGGTAAAAAGAGTGTGCTAGAAGGTGTTCCGAAAAGCTTACCAGCCCTAGTGAAAGCAACACGAATTCAAGATAAAGTGGCAGGTGTAGGCTTCGATTGGGAACAACCCGAACAGGTTTGGGAAAAGGTAGAGGAGGAGCTGGAAGAATTTAAAGTGGAAGTGCGTAAAAACGATGCAGACGCTATGGAGAGTGAGTTTGGTGATGTGCTTTTTTCGTTGGTAAACTATGCTCGTTTTTTAAAAATAAACCCAGAGAATGCCCTCGAACGTACCAATAAGAAATTTAAACTACGATTCGAATATTTAGAAGAAAAAGCGAAAGCCTTAAACAAGGATTTAAAGGATATGACCTTAGCCGAAATGGATGTATTTTGGGAGGAAGCTAAAAAAGTTTGATTTTTTTTAGTTCTGAAAAATCCAAATCTGGATTTTATCCGTATATAAAACAAATGACATCATCCTTCATAGGTATATAATTGATTAATAGCATAAACTTTTAAGATGTCATTTTATAAATAGATTATTTCTGTATACACTTTATATAAGAAATAATAGGTTAGTTTAGTTAGGAGTCAAAATCCTGCTTGTCGTTATAGATAAGCAGGATTTGATTTTTTATTAATTGTCTTATTTTCCTAATACAATCACAGGGGGTAAAGTGCATTTTATATAGGTAATGATTCACAATCTAAATGATACTAGAGCAAAAAAAAAGACCCACAGTGTGAGTCTTTTTTATATATCTAAATAGCGTATCTAGTATAAATCTTTAATTTTTCTAAGCTTCGATTTCCAAATCTCTAAAGCATCTTTTTGTTTTTTAATATTATCGTAAACCGATTTTACTAAAGGGTTTGATTTATCAGGATTATTAAAAAACTGTAGGTTGTTTTCTAACTGAATAATTTCAGCTTTTATTTCATCAACCTTTTTTCTAATAAACGTACGCTCATTATCTAAAACTCTAGAGTCTTCTGCCGATGATAAATCTTGAAGTTTGTTTTCAAATTTAATCATTTCAACGTCTTTTTTATTCATATCTAAATGATTGAATAATCCATCTAATACGGCATTGAACTCATTTTCTATTTTACGCTTTTTTCCAGGAACGCGACCAATGGTCTTCCATTTAGAAATATAACCTGTAATAGTTGCTAAATCTTCCTTTTGTTCTCCTATCAATTCAACAGCTTTTACCTCATTTAAAAGCGCTTGTTTTTCTAAAAGGGCTTGTTCTTCTTCTGCGCTAGCGGCATTTCTAAGCTGATGAACTCGGTCAAAATAGTGGTTACAAGCAGCTTTAAACTGCTTCCATATCTTGTCGCTGTCCTTTCTAGGTACATGACCAATACGCTTCCAGTCACCCTGAATTTTTTTCATTAACGGGGTTACCGTATCAAAATCCTCACTGTCTTTATGCTCCTCTGCGATTTCAATTAAAGCCTGCTTTTTACTCAAATTATCAAATTGATCTTTCTTTAAGTTTTTGTAAAAGGCATTTTTCTGTCTGTTAAAAGCACGAACAGCTTCCTTGAATTTAGTCCACGTTGCTTCATTTACTTTAATCGGTACTTTTCCGGCCTTAAAAAAGTCGTTTCTTAATGACTCGACGTCTTTAATTTTATTTTGCCACTCACTGTGTGATTTTACTTCTTGAGTAGCAAGTGCCTCTATTTTAGAGATAATCTCTTGCTTAACAACGAGGTTTTTTTCATAAATCTCGTCTTGTTTATCATAGAAGGCTTGACGCTTGTCGTTTATAACTTTTGTTGCTTGTTTAAAACGGTCCCAAATTAAATCGCGATGTTCCTTGGCTACAGGACCTAAATCCTCTTTCCAAAGTTTATGCAATACTTGTAACTCTCTAAACGAACGGTTGGTATTGTCGTCTTTTGCTAATTCTTCAGCACGATCAATAATTTTTATTTTCTGGATAAGATTGTGTTCATAATCTTTATCGCGTAAGTCACGGTCTAAGTGTAATAACTCATAAAAACGCTCGACATTAAAATGGTAACTATTCCAAGCGTTGTTGTATTTATCGCGCGGAATAGGACCTGCATTTTTCCAGCGGTCTTGAAGGTCTTTAAAAGCCTTGTACTTAGAGTTCATTGAAGTCTCTGGGTCGTCAGTTAAGGCCTTTATCTCCTCAATAATCTCTAAGCGAGTCCCTAGATTACTCTTTAAGTTTTTTTCTAGTCCGTTATAATAGGCACTTATACGAGAGCGATACTCTTTATAAGCGTCATTAAACGCTCTTTTTATGGGTGTAGAATATTTGAAATCTATTTCATTACCACCTTGGCTTATGAATTCTTCTTTCTTTTCTTCTAATAAGGTGTTGAATTGGTCATTAAATTCGTTTTTAATACCTTCAACATGTGTTTTTATGGCTTGAACCTTGTGGTTTTTAAGTAAGTTCTCTAGTTCGATAACCAACTCATCCAACGATAGTTCTTGATAATCTTTAAGCGCTATAGAGTGTCTTTCACTATTGTCTTCATCTTCTGCATCTTCTGCGTTTGAAGCATCGATTTCATTTAAAACCGCATCTACATCTGTTTCATTTGTAGGGGGTTGGTTGGTGTTTTCTTGTTGAGATTCAACGGTAGTACCAGACTCTAATTGGTCGGTAATTTCTTCTTTTCCATCTGCATTGTGCAGGTTATCTTGCTCTGACATTTTAAAAATGTTAAGGGTTATCACTTAATAATTTAGACTTTAAAGATACTAAAAGTTGAGTATTTACAAAGGGCTAAGTAATTAATATTAAAGACTTTTTAACTACGGTTTATGTATTCCAAATCTCCCAAGCTTTTTCAGCTTGGTATTCTAACATTTTTAAACCGTTTATAAACGTCGCTTTATGTTTTTCTCCTAAACTTAAGAATTTAGTTTTCTCAGGATTATAAATTAAGTCGAATAGAATATGTTCATCGGTAATACCATGATAGGGAATATTTGGGCATTCTTCTGTATTCGGGTGTGTTCCTAAGGGCGTGCAATTGATAATTAGTAAATGATTTCTTAGATCCTCGACAGATAGTGACTCATAGGTTATGGTACCCGTTGTAGAAGCTGAGCGCGATACAAATCGATAGCTAATACGCAATTGCTCTAAAGCATAGGCCACAGCCTTACTTGCGCCCCCTGTTCCTAGAATTAAAGCCTTTGTGTGTTGTGGTTTTAAAAAAGGGGTTAAGGCCTGTTTAAAACCGTAATAGTCGGTATTATAGCCAACGTATTCACCGTTTTTGGTAATTTTAATGGTGTTTACAGCACCAATGTGTTTGGCGTCGGCGTGTAGTGAGTCTAAGAAAGGAATAATGGTTTCCTTATACGGAATAGTAACGTTTAATCCTTTGAGATCAGGATGGCATTTTAGAGTCTTAAAATCTGTAATGTTTTCAAGATCGAAGTTTACGTATGAAGCATCGCTTATGGCTTCAGCTTCAAATTTTTTCTTGAAATACGTTCTAGAAAACGAGTAATCAATGTTTTTACCAACTAAACCAAATTTACGCATGTGATTGTTTTGTTTTATGACCGTAATACTCCAATGCCAATACAATAGAAATTCCAAATAGAATATACGCTATAGCAATTGCGGTCTCAATGGTGAATTCCGGTAAATAGCGCTGGTAGTTTTCTATAATGTGTTTGCCATTGGAATCCTGTAACAGAGTCCCGTTAATATCGGTTTTAAAAAGGGTTGTTTTCCAAGGCCAAACGACACCTAATGAGCCGACAATAAACCCTAATATAGAAGCTAATGTAATACTTTTATAGTGTCTTAAAATATAATTAAGAATATGAGAAAATGTTACCAATCCAACCACCGAGCCTATCGTAAATACCGCCAATACTTTGAGTAATCTAATCCGTTCTAAGTTGCTAGTAAAGCTAAAGTCCCCGCTAAAAATTTCGTAAAATGTATCGAATAAGGCATTTACTGAGTCCACTAACAGCAACACATAATTACCTAGAAGAATAAGAATAAACGAGCCCGAAAATCCTGGAAGTGTCATTCCTGAAACGCTGATAATACCACAAAAGAAAACAAAGACAAGATTGTCATTTTCGGTCGCTGGATCAAGAAAACTTATACTAACGCCTAAGATTGTACCTAAGCACAAGGCTAAATACATTTTGGCATTCCAGTTTTTAAACTCTTTACTAATGGAGTATATGGAAGCGATTATCATACCAAAGAAAACACTCCAAACGTAGAGCTCGTAATGTTTAATAAAATAATCTAACAGTTTTGAAATACTGAAATAACTGATTACCATTCCTAGAAACAGCAGACTTAAAAAGCGGCCATTGGTGTAGGAGTAAAAGGATTTGAATCGTCCGGAGATTAACAACTTAAACGCTTTGCCATTTATTTTTTGAAGCGAGTAAATAAACTCCTCATAAAAACCAGCCACAAAAGCAACAACACCACCAGATACACCGGGAACTTTATTTGCAGCTCCCATAACTAATCCTTTTAAGACTAGAAAGACTTTATCTGAAAACGTTCTTGTCTTCTCCATTTATTCCCGTGTACCTATTTTTTCAAGGATGAAGATAGTTAAAAAACCAGCAACCATTAATCCGATGGCAGGTAAAGTTTGTGGATCGATATGATTATTGATTTCTGAATATTGAGTAGGCAAAACACTATTTTCAATAACGGTTTTATACGACTCAAAATCGCTTGTGCTTTTTTGTAAAACAGAAAGTGTTCCCACTTCTGATACTGCACTAAAATTTAATACCTCTCCCGTTGCATCGGCCATTACACTAACGGTTTTTTTCCAAGGCCATACTTTATTTAATGATCCGAAAATAAACCCAGTTAATACGGCAAGCGTAGTGTTTTTGTAGTTTTCAAATAGCCATTTTAATACGCGGCTAAAACTTAATAATCCTATTACTGCTCCTAAAGCAAATAAGCCAATTCTTTTTAAATCGAAATCGTGGAATGCATCACTTAAAGTTTTATATGCTCCAAGAATGACCAAAATAAACGAGCCAGAAATACCAGGTAAAATCATAGCACAAATCGCAATAGCACCTGCAAATAATAAGTAGAATGGGTTGGAGTTAGCTGCTAGCGCAGGTAGGCTTGTAATGTAATAGGCCAAGCCAGCGCCAATAATTAAAGCAATATAGGTAGAAATATTCCATTTCGTGATTTGCTTTCCTACGAAATAAATACTCACTACAATTAAGCCAAAAAAGAAAGACCAAATAAGTACGGGGTGGTATTCAATGAGGTATTTAGCCAATCGCATAAAGGAAATAAAACTAATAATAATTCCTGTTAGCAATGCCAAAACAAAACTGCCATTAGCTTGTTTCCAAAATGCTTTTAACCCCTGATTTTTTAGTGTTTTAAAAAGGGATATATTAATAGTACTAATGGTAGTAATTAGTTCTTCGTAGATACCAGAAATAAAAGCTATGGTGCCTCCTGAAACTCCTGGTACAGCATCTGCAGCACCCATAGCAACGCCTTTAAGTGCTATAATTAGATAATCGGATAATCGTCTTTGCATGTTTTAGTTTTAACTCAACCAAAGGTATGCAAATTAAATTATTCGATTATGTTATTGCTGCTTTTTTAGTAAGTTTTTAACCTCAATAGACGCGTAAAATTCAGGGAATAGTTCCTCTAAAATAATAACTTGGTCGGCGTCAAATCGCATGGCATTATTTAGGTGATAGGTTGTCTTGTCAGACTCTACAAGGGCGTAATATAAGCCTGCTAATCGAAATTCTATTTCTGCATTTTCAGGAAAAAATTCTGCCGCTTGAATTAAGCTAAAAGTAGCTGCTTCAGGCTCGCCTAACTGTAAAAGTAAGTCCGAACGCTGTAACCAGGTTTCTAGCTCATAATTACCCAATTCTAAAGCGCGTTTATGACCGCGTTCTGCTTCTTCTAAATAATTTAAGCGATGGTTAATTTTAGCGTAAAGTTTCCAGTAATTTACGTTTTCCGTATCAATATTAATGGCCTTATTAATGTAGTATAAAGCCTTTTGATAGTTTTTTAATTTGCAGTATAATTTGGTAATTGCAATCCATCCTTTATCCAATAAAGGATCCTCATGCACAGTTTTAAAGTAATACTGAATAGCCAAATCCTTTAAGCCCAGTTTTTCATAACAATTCCCAATTCGCAGTAAAGCAAAAGAGGTCGGGTCTTCCAAACTTAAGGTTATGGTGTAGTTTTCTATGGCCTCGTTATAGCGTTTTAAACGTTCTAAAATGCGACCTTTCTCTATGTACGCCCCTACAAATCGGTCGTCTGATATGATTGCAAAATCATACGCATTCAACGCTTTTTCATACTCTTTTAAAGACGCATATTGTTTCCCTAATTGGTGCCAAGCCACTTCGCAATACGGGTTCTTGTCTAAATAACCATTTAAATAGTCAATCGCTTCGTCACTTTGCTCTAAGAAATCAAAGCAATAAATAATATTATAAAGCGCAGAATAATCCTCAGGGTCAACTTCTATACATTTTATAAAATGATCTCGAGCATTTTCGAACTGATCTAAAAACAGGTATTCCATACCAATTAAAGAGTATAAGTCGGCCGCGTCATCAGTTAAAGTTAAGGCCTTTTTTAAGACATCAATAGCCTTTTTATGCTTGTTTTCTTTCGATAAAACATTGGCTTTCTGTATGTAAATCTCTTCATTAGAAGGCTCTAAAACGTAGAGTTCATCTAATAAGCGATTTGCTTTATCTAGTTCGTTTTCAAATATAAACACCTCAATTCTAAATAATTTTAAATTAATAGAAGTAGGGTGCTGCTCCAAACCGAGTTTAATTGCTTTTTTTGCTAAAGCAACTTTTCCTTGGTTAAGATAATGGTGAATTATATTTTCGAACTCATTGGAATCAAAAAACAACACATTGTTTGTTTTTAACATGGATTCGAATTTCGTTAACGGCACTTTATTATTATCTTCTTGGCTAAATTCCATAGGTCATAGTTTACCATTTCAGTACTAAATGTAACGCTCTATTGTAGTTTTAAGCGCCTTATTACTCAAATGTTTTTAACAAAGTAATGAACATCCTTGAGGTATGTGTTATGCTTTGGGTGTTTTACTCTGATTATAAAAGGGTTATATTATTGTATCCGCTTTTGTATTTTATTAAGAATAGCAATAACAATGCCACAGCCCTTAATAATCTCTTCGTTGGAAATGGTTAAAGGTGGTGTTATCCTAATTGCCCGGGTTTCAAAAAGTAACCAAAAGAGAATAAGACCTTCATTTTGCGCCTCTAAAACGAGTTCGTTCGTGATGTCTGCTGATGGTGTTAACGCGGCTAACATTAATCCTTTTCCTCTTATTTCTGTAATTAGTGGGTGTTTTAAATGTTTTCTGAATAGTTGCTCTTTAACTAAGGCTTCTGCCATTAAGTCACTTTCGGTAATTTCTTGTAAGGTTGCTAGGGCAGCGGCCGCAATAACGGGATGCCCACCAAAAGTGGTTATATGTCCCATTTTCGGATTGTCGGATAAGGTGTCCATTAGTTTCGCCGATGCCGTAAAAGCACCAATAGGCATTCCGCCTCCCAATCCTTTTCCTGTTACTAACACATCGGGAATACAATTGTAGTTTTCAAAGCCAAATAGTTTTCCAGTACGTCCAACTCCTGGTTGTATTTCGTCTAATATAAGCAAGGCTCCAACGGCTTCACAGCGTTTTTTTACATTAGCTAAATAATCGTTTTGGGGTTCTATAAAACCTGCGCCACCCTGAATCGTTTCTAAAATAACACCAGCAGTTTTTTCTGTAATGAGTTCTAAATCATCTTCGTTATTAAAACGAATATGACTAACTCCTGGTAATAGTGGTTTAAAGGGGGCTTTGCGCTCTTCAAAATCCATTAAGCTTAAAGACCCTAACGTGTTACCGTGGTATGCATTATGGGCAGAAATAATTTCTTGACGCTGTGTTGATCGTCGTGCTAATTTAATGGCGCCTTCTATGGCTTCGGTTCCTGAGTTTACCAAATAGGTTTTTTCCAAAGAAGCGGGTAAATGTTTTGCTAGCAACTTACTGAGCTCTACAGCAGTCTCTTGGATGTATTCTCCATAAACCATAACATGTAAATAGCTGTCAAGCTGTTTTTTTATAGCGTTAACTACCCGAGGATGTCTGTGCCCTAAACTGCAAGCAGATACGCCTGCAACAAAATCTAAATAGGCTTTATTGTTTGTATCGTAAATATATGACCCTTCAGCATGAGAAATTTCAACAGCTAAAGGGTGTGGCGATGTTTGTGCCTGGTATTTAAAAAAATCGGACTTCATTTATTTAGGAGTAACAGGTTTCTTTACTGTCGGATTTAATTTTTTATTGGTACTCGGCTTCTTTGTGCTGTTTAAACTTTTTACAGGGGCCGCTTTTATAAACGTATCCTTTAAAATAGGTTTCGGAATATGGCGCGATGCTTTTCCTGGTTGTACCTCTTTTTTCTTATCAATATATCGCGATTTCGGTCGGCTTTCTTCATCGGCCTCTTGAGCGCGGTTTAATAAGTCTTCGTCAAAAAATTCTTCCTCGGGAACAAAAGGATCCAACCCTTTAATAATTGGTAAGTTTAATGGCGGATCATCACGAAATAAATCTTCAACACTTAACGGACGCTCTTCTTCGCGCCAATCAAACCCCTTTAATCGTCTTGATGTTTCTGGTAACTCGTCTTCAGGATAGGTTTTTGCTTCAGGTTGTATTAAGCGTCTGTACTCCACGATGTCTCCAGCATCAAAAGTCATTTCTATATTCGCCGAACGACCAACATCGATACCTACGAGTTCATTATCCTCATTTCTTATGTAGAAAATAGATTCCGCATTCTTGTAAATATGGACTTTCTCTAATTGATTTTGATCACTAAACGTTCCTATTAATCGTTTACCTGCTATCTGGCTGTAACCGTTTTCGCTTAAGGTATCTTTACTAATAATAAAGGCATTTTCAAAAACAATTAATGAATCTAATTTTTCGGTGTCTACATCAGACTTTAAATGAATTGTATCCCCGGTTAATTGATTGCCAATATTCCATAAAATAGGTCTGCGCTTTACCGCAAATAGGTCTTTGTTGGCCAATTTTGAAAGGTTGATTAATTGGGTCAATCCAGATTGGTGATTAACATGTATCGAATCTGATTTAGCACTAAGATCTGATTTGTAAATTTTAGCATTTTTAAAAGCACGTGTAATTCTATTATCCTCTTTACCGGTTATCATCAAGGTGTCGGCGTGAATATAGATAGAGTCTTTTTCTTGTACCGAAATGGCTAAAGCGCGTTTGGTGATAAATGTTGAATCTTTAGATTTGTAAACTTCAGCATAATGGCCTTTAATGATACTGTTGTTTATGGTATCTGTAATTTTTATGTTATTAGAAGCCGATGCAAAGTCTCGATTTCTATCAAAATACATACTATCGCCTTTAACTTCGCGGTGATCATAATCTATTTTAGAGTTTTTTATAAAATACCCTGTATCGTTATTCGTATTGTAAAAACCGCGTTCGCAATATATTGTACTTGTTTCACCAACAATAGTTGATGGACCATACATATAAGCGTGACCCGTTTCAGAATAGAAATCTAATTGATTGGTGGTTAAAACGTATTCAGGATTTACTAGCTTTACCGTATTTAAAAATCTGTATTTTTTATCGTTCATATAGTAACGGCCAACAGTACTTGTAATAGTACCTGAAGAGTCTCGCACCACTTTGCCGTTTTCGTTGTAATAGGCTTGTTGTTTTTCCCGATCGAAATAGAGAATATTTGTAGTTAATACCGAACTAGGTTCGGTTAATACAACGTCACCCTTAGCATAAGCTAATTTAGTTTTTCCACTATATTCTGCATATTTAGCGACCATTTGAATGGTGTCGCCTTGCTTCATAAGGACATTACCATAAGCTTCGATAAAGTTTTCTTTACCATAAAATACGGCTTGATCGCACCACATATCAATACCGTCATGGTAGACATGGACTTGCCCTTGATCACTTCGCGTTAATATACTAGCACCAGGATAGTTGACTTCGTCCTTTTCACCAAAAGCGCCAGAGTTTTTTATTTCTATACTCTTTCTTTCTTGGCTATAAACTAGTCCTATGCTGAAAGAAAAAATAATAAGTAATATATAGTGTGTTTTAATAATCTTCAAAATATTAAGTTTAAACAAAAATAGCGATTATTATATTTTGTGAGGAGGTATTAAGAGTAATTTAATACAAAAAAAACCTGCAAAGACTTGGTCTAAGCAGGTTTAGTTTTATATCTAAGATCTAATTATCTAAAAATGGTTTGTTTTCTGTCTGGTCCAACAGATACAATAGTAATAGGGATTTCTAATTCCTTTTCTAAGAAAGCGATATACTCATTAAGCGCTTCTGGTAAATTCGATGTGTCTCCCATTGCCGTTAAATCTTCGCTCCAACCTTTAAACTCTTTGTAAATTGGAGTTACATTTTCTGGCTCAATATTGTAAGGTAAATGCTCGATAGTTTCGCCTTGGTAAGTGTAAGCTGTTGCTACTTTTAAAGTTTTGAAGCCCGATAAAACATCGGCTTTCATCATCATTAGTTGGGTAACACCGTTTACTTGACAAGCGTACTTTAAAGCGACTAAATCTAACCAACCACAGCGTCTTGCGCGACCTGTTGTAGCACCAAATTCTTGACCGATTTTAGCCATTGTAGCACCATCTTCATCGAATAACTCCGTAGGGAAAGGGCCAGACCCAACGCGTGTTGTATAGGCTTTAAAAATACCGAAGACTTCACCAATTTGATTTGGAGCAATTCCTAAACCGGTGCAAGCACCAGCAGCAGTAGTGTTACTAGATGTTACGAATGGGTACGTTCCAAAGTCAATGTCTAATAAAGACCCTTGAGCACCTTCTGCAAGTATAGTTTTTCCTGATTTCTGTGCTTGGTATACATATTCTTCAGAATCGATAAATTTTAAAGATTTTAATACTGTAACAGCTTCAAAAAACTCAGTTTCTAATTCTGCTAAGTCGTATTGTATTTCAGCATTGTAAAAGTCAATCATCGCTTCATGCTTATCTGCTAAAGCTCTGTATTTTTCTTTCCAATTTGATAATTCTAAATCGCCAACACGCAATCCGTTTCTACCTGTTTTGTCCATGTATGTTGGACCAATACCTTTTAATGTAGAGCCAATTTTAGCTTTCCCTTTTGAGGCTTCACTAGCAGCATCCAATAAACGGTGTGTAGGTAAAATGATGTGTGCTTTACGAGAAATTAAAAGTGACTTTCTGTAATCTACACCTTGTTCTTCTAATTTATCAAGCTCTTTTTTAAAGATAACCGGGTCTATAACAACACCGTTACCTACTAAATTGGTTGCTTCCTCATGGAAAATTCCAGAAGGGATAGTGTGAAGCACGTGTTTTTTACCGTTAAAAACTAAAGTGTGACCTGCGTTTGGTCCCCCTTGAAAACGGGCAATAATATTGTATTTAGAGGTTAGAACGTCGACAATCTTTCCTTTGCCTTCATCTCCCCATTGCAATCCTAGTAGTAAGTCTACTGCCATTATATAATTATTTTGTTGTTGTGTTTTTTGTTCCGTAAAAATAGAGCGAATGGTTGTTGATTTTAATATCAAAAACGTCCTCAATCGTTTGTTTTATCGATTGAATTCTCGGATCACAAAATTCAATAACTTCTCCTGTGTCCGTTAGAATGACGTGATCGTGTTGTTTATCAAAGTATGATTTTTCGTAATGCGCTTGGTTTTGGCCAAATTGATGCTTACGAACTAGACCACATTCTAAAAGTAAATCTATAGTATTATAAAGGGTCGCACGACTGACTCTATATTTTTTGTTTTTCATATTGAGGTACAAGGACTCAATATCAAAATGCTCTTTGTTATTATAGATTTCTTGAAGAATAGCATAGCGTTCTGGAGTTTTTCGATGGCCGTTGCCTTCTAAAAAAGTTGTAAAAACGTTTTTAACTATCTCTTGATTTTTATTTTCTGTATCTGCGCTCATAATTTCATGGCAAATTTACATATTTTTTTTAGGTGTTCTCTAATATTTTTAGAGTTTAAAGATAGTATTAATTAATTGTTATTAACAAAGTCTTTTAAGCGCGATATACTTTCTCAATACCGGTAACCTTTTTAAGGTTATCCATCACTTTTTTAAGCAAGGTTTTGTTTTTTACAATCACGTTAATTTTTCCCGAAAAAATGCCGTCTTCTGTTTTAAAACTTAAACTCGTCATATTAACATGCATATTAGAGGAAATAACTTTAGTCATCTCATTAACAAGTCCTAAGTTATCTATTCCTGACAAAATAATTTGGGCTGCAAATGCTTGTTGTGTCGAATCAATCCACTTGGCTTGCATTATACGGTAGGCATAATTGGAATGCATACTTAGGGCATTCGGGCAATTTTTTTTGTGAACTTTTATACCTTCATTAATGGTTAAAAAACCAAATACAGAATCTCCGGGTATAGGGTTACAACAGGTTGCTAGTTTGTAGTCTAATTTCTCTTCTTCCTTACCAAAAACAAGAAGGTCATACTTGTCGGTGATTTCATCCTTTTCAACATCCTCTTGGTTAACCGATGGCTTTCGATTTATTTTATTTTTAAAGAAGCTCATTAAGGCATTGCTTCTAGAGGCTGCATATTCTTTTAACATCGGGTTGCTAATAGTCCCAATACCGACGCGGTAAAATAAGTCTAAACTCGTTTTAAGTTTAAAATGGCTAACCATTTCATTTACAGAGTTTTCATTTAGGGTGATTTTAAGTTGTTTTAATTTACGTCTTAGAATCTCTTTACCTTCTTCTGCAATTTCTTTGTTTTTCTCTTTAAGCAGTGACTTAATTTTCCCTCTTGCTCGAGAGGTAGTCGCATAATCCAACCAGTTAGGATTGGGTTTTACGCTTTCGGAAGTTAAAATATCTACCTGGTCACCGCTTTTTAGTACATGACTTAACGGCACTAGCTTTCCATTCACTTTAGCACCTCGCGTTCTCATACCGACTTCGGTATGTATGCTGAATGCAAAATCTAATGGGGTAGCACCTTTGGGTAAGGATTTTAAATCACCTTTTGGTGTAAAGACAAATATCTCTTTAGAATATAAGTTTAATTTAAACTGCTCGACAAAGTCAACAGCATTGGTTTCGTGATTCTCTAGTGCCTCTTGTAATCGATTTATCCAAACGTCTAAACTGTCTTCTTTGTCATTGTTTTTATATTTATAATGTGCCGCATAACCTTTTTCGGCAATCTCATTCATACGCTGACTTCGAATCTGAACTTCTACCCAGCGACCTTTTGGTCCCATTACCGTTATGTGTAAGGCTTCGTAACCTGTAGATTTAGGCGATGATATCCAATCGCGTAAACGGGTTGGGTTAGGTCTAAAGTGATCGGTAACCACCGAGTATATTTTCCAGGCTATAAATTTTTCATTATTTGCCGTGTCGGCTTTATAGATTATTCTTACTGCAAATTTATCATACACTTCATCAAAAGAGACACCTTGTTTGTCCATTTTTCGTTTGATTGAAAAAATAGATTTCGGACGCCCCTTAATGTCATAAGACAAACCTTCTTTATCTAGTGAGTTTTTAATGATATTATTAAACTCCTCAATGTAAGCGTCTTGTTCCTGCTTACTTTCTTTCATTTTTGTTAATATATCGTAGTAGACTTCAGGTTCGGTGTATTTCAAGCCTAAGTCTTCAAGCTCACTTTTTATATTATACAGTCCGATTCTATGGGCTAGTGGCGCATAGATATAGAGGGTCTCACTAGCTATTTTCTCCTGTTTATCAGGACGCATAGATTCCATGGTTTGCATATTGTGGAGTCTATCGGCTATTTTGATAATTATTACACGGACATCATCATTTAAAGTCAGTAACATTTTCCTGAAGTTTTCAGCTTGAAGTGAAACATCAGTATCTGTTTTTAATGACGAAATTTTGGTTAATCCATCTACAATTCTAGCAACTGTATTTCCAAAAAGACGCTCAATATCTTCTGTAGTATAATCGTCGCTATCTTCTACGACATCATGTAATAATGCAGCAGCAATAGAGGTCGCATCCAACCCGATTTCTGAGGCTACAATTTTGGCCACAGCAATAGGATGGAAGATATAAGCTTCTCCACTTTTACGACGTTGATCTTTATGCGCATCAACAGCGACATCAAAAGCTTTTCTAATTAGTTTTTTGTCGTCGTCCGTAAGGGTGGTGTAACTTACCTTCAATAAATTCTTATACGCCCTTGCAATTGCAGCGTTTTCTTTCTCGATATCTATTTCTGTCATAGTTTTAAAAATAGTATAAAAATTTAAATTTTCACCGTCTTTTTCGCTTTTTAATCGAAAAATTAATATCCGGTTATTATTAGGAATTTATAGGGTTAAGACCTTTTTTACGACCCTTAAAATAGCGCATCTCTAAAAGGTGTTTTTTACTACACGAAAGTAATAGGTATATAAACGGTACTGTTGTTTAGGAGAAACACGCGTGTCTTTATTTTTTAGAATACACTTCCATTTCTAGTCCCATACCATAATTGTTTAAACCTGAGGCTAGGAGGTTCGATTTTTTAATATTTTCCTTGTCGTAAAGCACCCATTTTCCTCCATTTAAAAATATGCGTTTCACATATGTTTGCTTGGTGCTAATGGCATCTGTAAACGGTAATAAAGGTCTAAATGTGGTAGATACTTTTACAACACCTCGCTTCGTTTTTACCTCTTGGTATTTTTTATTCGGTAGTAGTTTCCCCTTGTCATCAGTGTAACCTAATACTTGAATGGAAACGAAAACCCCTGATTTTGGCACAAAAATATCATGCGCTTTAATATCAAGTTCGTATATTTTTTCGTGTTCTTCAGTTGCTATAAAAACCACTTTATCGTAAGTTAATACGTCACCGGGTAAGCCGTTGTTGTTTTCGTAGAACTGTACTCTAAACAGAGTTGAGAAGGGGCGTTTTTCAGTATTAGCACGTTTTCTTTTTCGCCAGGTCTTGGCTTCTACTTTTATAGGAAGATATAGTTTGGTAAGACGCTTTGTTTGCTGTGTTTCGTTAGGGAAGAATACCGCAATTTCCGATTCGATTGTGGGTAACCAACACTGGTAATAATCTTCATGTGTGGTAGGGTCGATTTCTTTAATTTTAAACGGACCCGTCGGTTTGCTTTTTACTATGACCTCTTGTAATTTGTCAATTTCACTCTCCAGAACGAGTGTGCTTGGTAAATTTTGAGTTGGGATTTTAAAATCCTTGTAGCCTAAAGCTGAAATATATAAGGTGTCGATGTCACTGTATAATTTCTTCGTGAAATAAAATTTACCGTTATCGTCGGCAAAAATCCCGTTTCCATTTCCAAAAGAAATTGAGGCATAAGAAATGGGGTCTTGGTTCTCAGATATTAGGGTTGTATTCTGTGAGAAACTCCAAAAAGGGAGACAGCAAAGGGCTAAAACGAAGTAATAATTTGTGTTCATACGGATAAAAATAGTGAATACTTTTTATTCGTATCAAGTTTCCCATAATAAATTAATACCAGCGTTTCTTTTTCTTTTTAGAACCTTCACTTTTTCGTCCTTTTCTGTGTTTAGATCCTTGTTTTTTATGGACTACCGGTTTTGCTTTCGGATCTAAAGGATAAGGGTGGTCTTCGATAACATCCAACTGTAAATGAATCAGCTTTTGAATATTTACTACGTAGTCTTTCTCATCTGCAGAACAAAAAGAAAAGGCGCCACCGGTATTTCCTGCTCTTGCCGTTCTTCCAATTCTATGAACATAAGTTTCAGGAACGTTAGGGATATCGAAGTTAATAACAGCATCTAAATTTGAGATGTCAATACCTCGCGCAGCAACATCGGTAGCGATAAGGATATTAAATTCTTTCTTTTTAAAACTATTTAGAGCTTCTTGCCTTTCTGATTGACTTTTATCACCGTGGATACTATTTGCCTTATAACCGTTTTTTAAAAGTGTTTTTTCTAATTTATCAACGCCGTATTTTGTACGCCTGAAAATTATAATACGACCCTTTATTGTGTTTCGCAATAAATGTAAACAGAGTTCGATTTTTTTAGGTTTCGGTACGTAATAAAGTGCCTGGTCAACATTTTTTGAAGTCGATGAGTTTTGAGCGACTTCAACACGTTTAGGGTCTTTTAAAATCGTTTTTGCTAAGTCTTGAACCTTAAAAGGAATGGTTGCAGAAAATAATAAGGTTTGTTTATCATTAGGACAAAGACGTTCAATTTTACGTACATCATCTATGAACCCCATATCTAACATTAAATCGGCCTCGTCCAATACCAAGGTTTCTATGTAATCCAAATTAATACTATCTTGTTTGTGTAAATCTAACAAACGCCCAGGAGTAGCAATTAAAATATCGACTCCCTTTTTAAGAATATCTTTTTGAGGTTCTAATGAAGCACCACCAAAAACCACCGTTGTTTTAAGATTGGTGTAGGTTGCATACGCTTCGAAATTCTCATTAATTTGAATGGCTAATTCACGTGTCGGACTTACAATTAATGCGCGAATTTTCTTTCCTTTTTTTGGAGCATCCTGCTTGTCATAAAGGCGTTGTAGGATAGGAAGTGCAAAGGCAGCAGTTTTTCCTGTTCCTGTTTGCGCAGAGACAATAACATCTTTATTCTCTAGTATTAAAGGAATTGTTTTTTCTTGAACCAAAGTAGGGTTGTCGTAGCCTTTTTCGGCAACAGCTCTTAAAATGGGACGGTTAAGTTGTAAGTCTTTAAATGACATAAATTAATATTTGATGCAAAGATAAACGAAAAAAGTGATGCAATCACCTATTAAAAATGATTGTTGACTCAAGGAGCTATTGCCCAGGAAAGTTTAGAAGTGGTAAATGGATTCCCTTATTTTAAAGACGCTAAAACCGAGTCAGTAGTGTTTAAATTAAATCTGATTCTTGACTATTTTAAGCAAGGAAATACGAACCTTACTGTTAACTTTTACTAAAGATAGCTTTATATTTAAAAGTTGCTTTTTGTAAATTGTTACTCAGCGTTTTTAACCATATTAATTGGTTTGTTATGAGGTGTGCTTCTCGCAAGTGCAATAAGAAATCACTGTCTATTTCTACAAATCCTGCTTCAATATCCTTATCGCGTGCTTGAGATAAATCATCATAGCTTTTTAATAATTTTTCTTGAGCGAGCTTCATGTTTTCCGGTTTATAATGCATTTGTGTATCACTTTTTACTAAAAGCGAAGCAGCATTTTTTAAACAGGTTGAAATACCAGCAATAAGGGTGTCGAACTCTTCCGAAGGACGTGTTGTGTGGTTGTTAACTGTGTAACTACCTATAGACGCTATGGCAGATAGAATGGTGTGGTTTAGAGTAACGATATCGTAAATTAAACCTGATTCTTTTTGTTTTGACTTTGGGTCTTGGGTTAAACGTTGAAAGGCGGCATTGAGGTTACTCATAGCTAAAAAAGCTTCTTTTCGACAAATTTTATATTCCAAATTATTCTCCTCTTTGTTATGGTATAGTTTTTTTGTTGCTAGTAAATACTTAGTATTGGCTTGAATGGCCTCAAGAATTACACTATCCAAGTTCCTGTATTCCCAGCTAGGGAATAAAACATAGTTAGCTAAAACGGCTACCCCGGCTCCAAATACGGTATCTATAACACGGTATTGAATAACAGTAAACGCATTGGGATCCATAAGAGAATACACGAAAACAATGTTTAGCGTTATAAAAGCAGCACCAGCCTTATAGCTTTGTTGAATTAACGAAAAGGCAAAGGTTAATGAAACCACGGCAAGAACCATATATACAATGGTGTTTTTCGTGATTAGTACAATGGCGGTAGCTATAACAGCTCCAATAAGTGTCCCAATGATTCTATTTTTAGAACGCTCTTTAGTTAAACCATAGTTGGGACGCATAATAACAATTATCGTAAGGGCAATCCAATAGGCATTTTTTACCCCTAATAAACTACCAATTGCAAATCCGAATACAATAGCTATCGAAATGCGCAACGCATGCCTAAACATGGGTGATTTTAAACTAAAATTCTGTACAATTATATTAAATCGATATTCTTGTAAGGTTAAAAACTGTTTCGAATCTTGATGTCTTAAAACGACTTTAGAACTGTTTTTAACTTTTCCTAAAACACGTCGGATGGCTTTTATCTCCTCTAATAAATGTTTTTGGTATTCGTTAAGATTTCTTAATGTTATTGCTCCTTCTCGAGCTTTTGGTAGTTTGACTTCGGACTTATAGTCTTGAATGGCTTGTATGGTTTCATCCAAGGTTGTATTTAAAATAGTATCGTCTGGGAGTTGTCCTTTTTTTAATAAGAGTTCTGATAAAGTAATAAGGTGGTTTCCCATTACTTTATTCATCTTTTTAAAGGCTTTAAGATGTTGTTTTTTTAGACCGAAAAGAGAATCTATTTTCGAGTAATCTAAAGTGTTAGCTAAAGCAAGCTCAAAAATATCGACCGAAGAGATAAAAATAAGAAGACGTCGCTCGTTAGAATGTGAACGTCCAGAACGCTTTCTCCCTTCTAGTAAAAGCTCTCTTAGGGTTTCGTGCTTTTCACTAATTTGTGTTTGAATTACTAATGCTTTTTTAGAGAATTTTTCGCGCTTATGAGGTTTTGATAATAGCTTGGCTCTGATTTTTAAATAGTCTCCTGTGAGTTGCAGGGTATCAGATAATAACTGGTCATCATCTTTTTTGGGAGCAATCCACCCCGCTAAAAGTGATATGCCTAAATACCACAGACCTCCTACAACTAACAAGCCTATATGAACAAGAATCTGTTGTAAATCAGGTTTGTCGACAGCCAAGGACAACACTATAGCTAATAACCCAGAAAAAGATATTAATGATGCTCTAAAACCATAGACGGAAATCATCGAAATTAAAAAGCTTAAGGCGGCAATAACCAGTAGTAAGATTATAAAAACGGGTTTAGAAATGAGTATAATAAAGGTTATTACTGTGGTGAGCAGGATACTAATTAACACACCGTTTATTTTTCGTTTTAAACTACCAGGAATATCACTAGGGGCGTTTAAAAAAGCACCTAAAACAATGGATGGTGCGAATTCAAAACGATCGATAGCGAAAAAGAATAGCAATGGAATGATAATCGAAATAGTAAGTACAATTCCTCTGTAAAAGCTCGAGCCTTTTAGGAATAATTCGATGGTATTAAGGTTATTTTTTATCTTGTTTTGCATTGCGGGCAAAGATAGCTTTTTAGATTTTGCACGTTTAATAGCGCAGTGTTAATAAATGATTAAAAGCCTAGCGTTTGCATTTTACTAGGCAAAACATGTTTCAAAGTCTTCTAATCTGTCAAACACCATTTGTAATGTGGTATGCATTACAAAATAGTAATTGTTAATTATAAACAAGTCTATTTTTAATAGCTATTTTATTAAATATCTAAATAATTAGAATAAAAAAACCTGATGCGGTTATGGTTTCGATGCACTGTAATTGTGTTGTCTCCTGAGATTGCACCTGCGTTTAATTTAGTCCTTAAATCGCTAATAATCCTGCAGCTCTTAATTTTACTATAGGTTTCGAGTACCAAAACAACTCAAAATCTTCAAAATGAGTTTCAAAATCCTTTTTTAACAGAGAGAATGTAGGAAGCTTTTCGTTATGCGGCATTAATACATCCAATTGCTCCAAAAGCCAATCTCCATGATCTTTATTTAGGCTTATAGTAATCGCTTCTGTTTTTGTGTGAAACGTCATTAGTAAGTGATGAAAAGTACGCCCTTTTTTTGTCTTTGACTGCTCTTCTATTAAAGGTTTCTGACCAAGCCATACTATTTTTGATGTCGGTTTGGTGTTGAACAGCCCTTCGTTTTGAAGGCAATCTTCGATAAAATGTGGCGGAATTGTAGTATTGGGAATATTAAAATCAAACCAGTCTTGTAGTGGTAATTCAAAACCTATACCGTGCATAAAATTGAATAAAGATTTCTTTAAACCATAACTAAATTTAGTATGATCTATACCGGTACTGTCTGAAAAATCAACATCGTTATTGGCAAAGGTTATGGTGTTGTAATGTGGTGTTACGCCGTAGTCTTGAGGGTTTTTTCCTATCGGACTGTGGGTAGTTAGAGCAAACTGATGCCAAAATCCTGATTGTAGAATTCCGATTTCAAATAACTGACGTACCATTTCTAAGCTGTCTACCGTTTCCTGTTCGGTTTGTGTGGGGTAGCCATACATTAAATAGGAATGCACCATAATATTTGCTTCGGTAAGATTTCGAGTAACTTGTGCAACCTGTTGTACGGTAACGCCTTTATCGATTAGTTTTAGTAAACGATCGGAAGCAACTTCTAAACCACCAGAAATGGCAATACACCCTGAGGCTTTTAGTAATAAGCACAAATCTTTAGTGAAGTTTTTCTCAAACCTAATGTTGGTCCACCATGTAACAACAAGATCGCGTTTAATAATCTCTAACGCTAAAGCTTTCATTAACGCTGGCGGGGCTGCCTCATCGACAAAATGAAAACCATATTCACCAGTCTGGGCTATAAGTTCTTCCATACGGTCTACGAGTAGCTTGGCAGCTACAGGCTCGTAAATTTTAATATAATCAAGCGATATATCGCAAAACGTACACTTTCCCCAATAGCAACCATGTGCCATTGTTAGTTTGTTCCATCGGCCGTCACTCCATAAGCTGTGCATGGGATTTGCTATTTCAATGACCGAAATATATTGGTCCAATAGTAAGTCACTATAGTCCGGAGTACCAACTTGAGCTTGCTTATAATCGGGCGTCGTACAGTTGTTTTTATAGGTGACAACATTATTTTCTAAGAGAAAAGTTCGTTTTAATTCTTGAGAATCATCACTTAGGTATTTATATAGCAATTCGACAGGTAGTTCGCCATCATCTAGGGTAATAAAGTCAAAAAACTCAAAAACACGGGTATCTGTTAACGAGCGTAATTCTGTATTTGGGAATCCGCCACCCATGGTTATTTTAATTTCTGGGTACTTTGCTTTTATATATTGTGCGCATCTAAATGCACTGTAAAGGTTTCCTGGGAAAGGGACAGACAGCCCGATGAGTTTGGGTTGTGTCTCTTGAATGCGTTGCTCTAAAATCTCTAAGGTAATCTCATCGATGCGTGTGGGGTCTTTATGTAATTCCTTATATAATTCTTCAAAAGCATTTGCGCTTTGTCCCAAGCGTTCGGCATAGCGACTAAATCCAAAATTGGAATCGATACACTCTATGATAAAATCGGACAAATCCTCCAAGTATAGGGTTGCTAAGTGTTTGGCTTTATCTTGCATGCCCATAAGTCCGAAAGCATACTCTAAATCATCGAGTTGCTCGAATCGTGACGCTTGAGGTAGAAAATTTAAGGTACATATTTGACGAGCAAACGTGTTGTTTTTACCTTGAAGAAACTTGATAACCTCGTCTAAAGGTTTTAAGTACTCATGTCTTAAACTGTAAATGCGCTGACCGTTTTCGGTAACAATCGTGTCATTTTCATAAGCGTAATCAAAGAGTTCTGAAAATACGTCCTTAGTAAACAACTTTAAAATAACCTCGATTCCCAAATCCATTTGAAAGGTACTAATCCCTTTGGTTTTTAGAAAACCCTTTAAATAAGCGGTACCTGGATACGGCGTATTTAATTGGGTGAATGGTGGTGTAATGAGTAAAAGGTCTTTCAAAGTGGATTGTTTTATAACGCGAAGATATGCAATTTAAGTAGGTTCAAAAAGAGACTAAATTATTTGATTTAAACATTTTTGTCTCCCTTAATGGGGTTGCCATTTTATAGGTTGGGTACTAAATATGGGTAAAAATTACACAATGATTGGGTAATTCCCCTTGGCTTACCCAAAGTTAATATTGCTAGATTTTTTAGTGAGAATATTTTATCCAGTTGATTATGAGGTTGTTAGGTGTTGTTTTTAGTTTTTAAAGAGACTTGGCACATTTGTTTCAATAGCTAAAGGGAAATCAATTAATAACAAACAAAAACATATAGCATTATGAGAAATTTATTTTTAGCAGCAGCATTAGTATTAGGAGGAACAGCAACTTACGCAACGACAGCGTTACCTGAACAACCAGTGGTAAATGAAATCACAGCAGAAGGATTTACTGAGATTTCAGCTGATAAATTACCGGAAGCCGTTTTAACCGCAGTGCAAAAAGACTTTGAAGGAGCAACGATTGCAAAAGCATACGTTAATGAAAAAGAGCAGTATAAATTAGAATTATCTGTAGAAGGAGCAGTGCAAACAGTGTATGCTTCTAAAACTGGGGAGTGGTTAAAAGAGGTTGAATAATTAGTGTTCGATCAATTTAAAAAAATAAGCAAATTAACAACAAACAAAAACATATAGTATTATGAGAAATTTATTTTTAGCAGCAGCATTAGTATTAGGAGGAACAGCAACTTACGCAACGACAACGTTACCACAACAACCCGTGGTGAATGAAATTACAGCAGAAGGATTTACTGAGATTTCAGCTGATAAATTACCAGAAGCCGTTTTAACCGCTGTACAAAAAGACTTTGAAGGAGCAACGATTGCAAAAGCATACGTTAATGAAAAAGAGCAGTATAAATTAGAGCTGTCTGTAGAAGGAGCAGTGCAAACGGTATATGCTTCTAAAACTGGGGAGTGGTTAAAAGAGGTTGAATAGATAATTTTAAAGTTTTAAAACCAAACCAGTAAAAGGTGAGATTTTAATCACAATTTTGATACGTTAGAAAAGCGCTTTTTTAAAAGCGCTTTTTTTATGCTTTTTTTTAGACACACACTATGAAATATGAATTATTTTTACAAAAAGAGTTAAAATGAAATCTATTTTATTGGTTGAGGATGATATTGCTTTTTCACAAATGCTGAAGCGTTTTTTAGAACGTCATAAATTCAATATTGTGTTATCGCACTCCATTGCACAGTCTAAATCTTTAATAAAAGAAGAACATTTTGATTTGATTTTTACCGACTTAAGACTTCCTGATGGAGATGGAATTTCTCTATTAGATGATGTCAAACACAGTCTGAAACACACACCGGTGGTCTTAATGACGAGTTATGCAGAAGTAACCACGGCAGTAAAGGCAATGAAAAATGGTGCCTTCGATTATATTTCTAAGCCTTTTAATCCCGATGAATTATTAGAGATTATAAAAAATGCTTTAGAGGAAAATCCGGAGACCTCAAAAGAAGGTGCTTTAAATACAAAAATCTCGGACACCAATAAAAAGCAAAAGGCTAAAAAGGAGTCAGCGACTTCTAATCCTACTTTTATTACAGGAATAAGTAAGGCTTCTAAAAAACTGTATGAATATATCGATTTGGTCGCGCCAACAGATATGTCGGTGCTTATAACCGGAGAAAGTGGAACAGGGAAAGAGGTGGTTGCAAAATCTATTCATTTACAAAGCACTCGAAGAGAGGCCCCTTTTATAGCTGTTGATTGTGGTGCCATTCCTAAAGAAATAGCTTCCAGTGAGTTTTTCGGACATAAAAAAGGATCTTTTACAGGGGCTTTTAATGATAAAATTGGTCATTTTGAAGCGGCTAATAATGGCACGCTTTTTTTAGATGAGGTAGGAAATTTATCCTACGAAAATCAGATTCAATTATTGCGAGCACTTCAAGAACGCCGTGTGAAACCTATTGGTAGTAATACCGAAATAGAAGTCGATATTAGGTTAATTACAGCAACGAATGAGGATTTATTAAAAGCAGTTGAAGCAAATACATTCCGAGAAGATCTCTATCATCGATTAAATGAATTTAGCATTCAAGTACCCAATTTATCTGAACGACAAAGCGATATTATTTTGTATGCCGATTTCTTTTTATCGAAAGCCAATACTCAGCTTAAGAAAGAAGTGGTAGGCTTTTCTTCAGAGGTTGTAAAGCGATTTCAAAATTATAGCTGGCCGGGAAATTTACGGGAGTTATCGAATGTTATTAAACGCGCTACACTATTAACAACTGGAGATTATATTGAAGTCACCGCACTACCTGAAAAGTTTAAAACTGATGCGCAACAAAAATCAGGAATCGAAAATTTTTCTAAAAAAGATAACGAAAAAGAACTGATTATTAACGCGCTAAACGAAGTGGATTACAACCGTACAAAAGCGGCTAAATTATTAAATATTACTAGGAAGACCTTGTATAATAAAATGAAGGAATACGATATTAACTAGGTTTAATTCTTAATTAAAATCATTTTCTAAAGACTCAATCAATACCTTTAAATGCGTTTTAAAAGAGTTAAACTCGACATTATCGGCGCTCTTAGCACTTTCGAAATAGTGTAAATAAGGTAAAATAGATTCAATTTCTAATTGATTAAACATGCTCAGCATTTTATGACTGATCTGATTGATATTAGAAAGATCTTTGCGTATAAAAGCTGCTTCCAATGCCTCTAAGTTATTCTTGGTATCCTTAGTAAAATTCCGCATTGTTTCTTCAATAGATTGCTTGTCATCACCTAAAAAAGAGATTAGATTTTTAAGGCTATAGTGATCACTTGTTTGATGGGGTGTAACCTTAGGGGTTACTTGATTACTAGTAAAAGAAAAATAGTCAGCTAAGGTTTTATTTAATGTTTCTGGAGAAAAAGGTTTAATGAGAACAGCCGAAAAACCGCTGTTAGTATAATGGCTTGCTTCAAGGCGCGTACGACCAGTCATCGCAATTACGGGATTGTTCTTATGAAAGTCACTGTTTTTTAGAGTTTCTAAAAAGTGAAACCCATTCATTTTTGGCAATTGAATATCGGTAAGTATCAAATCGTAAGCTATATCCGGTAATGCCGTTAAAGCGATTTGGGCATTTTCAAAATCGTAAACCTTTACCTTTTGTCTTTCAAGGATGTCCTTTATTAATTGTCTTAAGGTATCATCATCATCAATAACAACAACAGTCTTTAAAATGGGTTTACTTTTTTGTTTCTCAGTATCAGGAGCCGCTGTATAGGGAATTGAAAGTGTGAATGTGCTTCCTGCGTTTAATTTACTTGTTAGGGTTAAGTCACCTTGAAGTAGAGTTGCGATTTTTTTTGAAATAGTTAGCCCTAGTCCGAAACCACTTTTTAAACTCTTTGTACTGTTGGTAGCTTGGGTAAATTCCTTAAATATGAGGTGCTGTTGCGATTTGCTAATTCCAATTCCGGTATCGGAAACAGTAATGTGTAATTGTTTTTTATCCTCGTGCTCGTGCAGTCGTACAGCAACAGTAATAGTGCCGTTTTCTGTGAATTTATAGGCGTTTTCTACTAAGTTAAAAAGGATTTGTTTAATTCTAAACGGATCGCTAACAATGATTTCTGGGCAGTTTTTATTATAATCAATTTGTAAAGTCACAGGGCTTTTTGTAGTGTGGGGTTGTACCTGTAAGCAGACTTCTTGAATGCTGTTTTTTAAATTAAATGCCACCGATTCGATACTTATATTACCGTGTTCAAGCTTGGAGAATTCTAGTAAATCATCGACCAACTTTGCCATGTAAGTGGCGGCGTTTTTTATGTTTAGACTATAGTATTTAAGTTTTGTTTTCTCTTTTACGGTTTGTAACAATTCGCTGTAACCGGTTATCGTTCCAAGTGGAGAACGTAAATCATGACTGACCATAGAAATTAATTGCTCCCTGCTTTTTAGTAAATTCGATGTTTTTTCATTGGCAATTTCCAACTCTTCCCTATAACGTTGTGCCTTCCAAAAATCATTAAGAATTAAAAGCGAAAAAATAATAACACTAATAAAACTTACAATGGCCAAACTAATTAGAATTGAAATACTACGATCTAGTGTTTCGTTTCTGCTTTTTTGAATGGTATAATCGTAGGCTAAAACTTCAGACTCTAAAGTTTGTAATAAGTTTTTTAAATGCTTGGAGGCCGTTAAGTCAATTTCAACTAATTCTTGTTCTTTGTTTTGAAGCGATGTTTTTTGGGCTAGCGTTTTGGTTTGTACGTTTTTTAATAAAGCTCGTGAAACTGAGACTAAAGAATCAATTTTCTTTTGATTTTTAGTAACCAAGGTATCTACCGGACGGTATTTGTTTAATAATTCTACATATTCGATTAAGTTTTTTTTAGTTTTCGCGTTAAGGGCATTCGGGTTTTCTACAAAATCATTAATATTGAGTTTCCCTAATAAACCATCGATAGAGTTTAACTTGGTAATGGCATTGTTTAAGGTGGTTTCTGAGGAGTTTTCTAGTTTAATAGCTTTTAGCTCATTCATGTTTTGAAGCTTATTATTAAAAACAAGCTTAATACTATCGAGAATTTGTTTCTGATAATCACTACTAACAAAAGCATTTAAAGAATCAATTTTTAGTAGTAATAAATCATTCTTTAAAATATAATCATCGTATTTTTCTTGAGAGTTTAATTGAATAGCAGCACGTGCTAAACTTTCATTTTCGTATATATCGGCTATTAAACTTCCTGTTTTTAATATTTTTGTACGATCAAAAACATCTTCATTTTGGGTTTGTAAATAGGTTTTTACTTCCGATAATAATAAATAGCCTGAAATAACTACTAAAACCCCTAAGGTGATATAGCCAATAATGACTTTAAAAGTTATTTTTTGTTTAGAGGACTTCATTCTATAAAAATAACTATAGTCTAAGTATAATAAAACAGGCTTAACGTTAGATTAACGAAAAGCCTGAGCATTTTTTTAACAGTTTGTATTAGTATACATTGAATTATACCAATACTATATTTTTGTAGTTACCTTTCAGAAGATAATATTTCGGCTACGGCAGCTTGGTATTTTACTGGATTTGAAGCTTTTTTTATCTTCTTATAGGTTTTTTGCGGATTGGAAAAAGACTGAGAGAAATACTCCCAAAAGCCTAGCATTTTCATTTTTATAGGTGTCGGACCCGATAGGGTAGCATCATATTGATGGTAAATTTCATCGTGAAACTCCTTAAAGATAGTCCAACGATTTTCAGGGTATTCCGTAGTGTTATTTTTTATCATACTAGGCAGAAACGGATCAGCAATTAATCCGCGACCAATCATAAAATGATCTATCGATGGAAATCGGTCTTGCATGGCCTTAAAACCAGCAACCGATGTGATGTCGCCATTATAATAGAGTTTTTGTTTAGTCGTGCTTATGCATTTTTCAAAGGCTTCTAAGTTTACGCCTCCTTTATAGAGTTGCTTGCCTATTCGGGCGTGTATGGCAATGTTTTTTATCGGATACTTTTCTAGAATAGGGAAGGTGTGTAGAATTTCTTCTGGGGTTTCATAGCCCATTCTCATTTTCATCGAGACTAGAATATCCGTTTCAGTATGTGCGCGCTCTAAAATAGCGTCAATTTTATTGGGGTCACAAATTAATCCAGAGCCCATACCGCGATTGGTTACCATGGGGTAGGGACAGCCTAAATTCCAATTTAATTCTTTATACCCTAGATCTTGAACATATTTAGCTACAAATAAAAACTCTTCAGCGTCGTTAGTAATCACTTGCGGAATAACCTCTAAGGTCGTATTGTTTTCTGGTAGTAGATCGCGTTCGTAGGACGACTTTATTTTAAGCTTACCATTCAATCGAATGTAAGGCGCATAAAAGGTATCTATGCCGCCAAAGTATTTTTGCTGCGCGTTACGAAAACGGTAATCTGTAAAACCCTGTAAGGGTGAAGACAATAATTTAAAATTCATAGTATAAAATCTGCCACAAAGATAGTTGAATTGCCTTTTTAAAAAGTGTGCTTTTTATCAAAATAAGAGAATTTGTATGGAATAAAAAAACCACTCATAAATCTCTAAATTGATTTTTGAGTGGTTTAAAACAATTTGAAACGCTAGTATTACTGAAGCGTTGCTTTTTTATAAGTTGATTCACCTCCAACAATTGGTAGTGTTAAGGAGGTGTTTTGAAGATCTACCGTTAGCTTCGTGCCTGGTTTTGGTAAAATGGTAAATTCTGAATCACTAGAAAAAATCATCAATCCAATTTGCTGACCTGCAGGAATAATTTGATCGTCTGGCATTAATTTAAAAGTCATTTCATAAAACTCTCCCGGAATTAACGGTGCGCTTTCTGACAGCGATTTATGATTTTGAGGATCGGCCCAACCACGAGTGATAATGTTTTCTGTGATTTTTGCTTTTTTCTCTGTATTCCATGGTAAAGAGACTAACCACACAGATAGGTTTGCTGCCGACTTACTACTAGATAATCTTATGGTTATTTCGGCTTCTCCAGAAAGGTGTATAGCCTCTTTTAAAATAGGTGTTGTGTATAGCAACCTGTGTTTTGATGATTCTTCTTGCGCCAAATCACTTCCCGAAAAATTATAGTTGTCGGTAAGTGTTTCTTTTATACTTCTTTTGGGTTTTGTTGTATTTAAACTCCCATTGGCTAATCCGCCCTTTCCTAAAAATAAGCTTACTTTTTCTGCCTTCGGATTTGGGAAATTCTCGTATGCTGTAGGCGCATCGTTTTTATCGTTCTCACGAACTATCCACGCTTTAGCATCATTTTCGACACCATTATCTATCCCGTGTAAATAATGTGTAAACCAACGATTCATTAGGGTTAACGGTGGTGGTCCGCCGTGACCTTGTTGGTGGTAGTAAATTTGAGATGGGATACCTTGTTTTTCTGCTTGTTTGTAGATACGGTAACTGTGTTCCGGCATAACATTCCAATCATTAAAACCATGAGACATTAATAAAGCGGCCTTCATTGGTTTCATATGGTTTAAATAATCTCTACTCGCCCAAAATGCATTATAATCACCCGTTAACCGGTCCATATTAGGCACTAATTCAGTATCTCTAATCACCTTGTTGTTATGAGGTCTTTTTGCTTCATCTCCACTATGAATAAAATCATATAAAACATCAATATCTTCTCCTAAGTAACCACCTGGAGAACGCACTAATCCGTTAGATCTATAGTAATGGTAGTACGAGGTGTTTGGTGCAATTGGGATTATAGCTTCTAAGCCGTCTACACCAGTGGTAGCAGCAGCTAAAGGTAGCGTTCCATTAAACGAGGTACCTGTCATTCCTACTTTTCCTGTAGACCAATAGGCATCTACAGTTTCGTCACCATCGGGCGTTGTATATCCCTTAGCTCGACCGTTTAACCAATCGATAACAGCTTTTGGTGCTAAAGATTCATTTTCCCCTCCTAAGGTTGGAGCACCTTGCGATAAACCTGTTCCTGGAGAAGAAGAATGCACAACAATATAACCTCGAGGGACCCATTTTAATAGGTGGGAATTTGAGATTATCGGACGTTTTCCTTGGCGTTTTACTTCCGGGTGTACACGGCCTCTTGGTGCTGGCTCGCCTAGTTCGTGCTTTACATCCCACATAATACCATCAATATCGGGAGCGACACCTGCAAAATACGGACTCGTTACGTAAATAATTGGTAGTTGTAAACCTTCGGTTTCTGTTTGTTGCGGACGCGTTACTGCGACGTGAACACGATCTAATTGGTCGTCTCCATCTGTGTTTGTTTCAGTCTCTACCCAAAGGTCGTGGCGTATCCACGATTTCGGGTCGCTGAATGCTTTAACAATTTGAGCTTCTCCGTTTTCGAAGACGGGTTTTGCTTTTTCTTGCGCTGTTGTGGTTAATGACAGACAGGCGATTAACACAAAAGCAAATAAGGTGTTGATTTGTTTTTTTAGTACCATTTATATATGCGTTTATTGGTAGTTGACTATAAAGTCTCATTAGGTTTTATGTCGAGTATAGGTTCTGCCTAATAAGTAAAAGTAAATAAAAAAATCCACTTCAAAAGGATGAAGTGGATTTCTATTAAATAGGTGTCAAATAGAATAGACTAGCTATTATTTGATCATCTCGTAACTACGTTTTATAAAGTCACTTAGCTCTTTTCCTTTTAAAAGACCTTGAGATAAACGTGCTAAATCTAAACTTTGTGTAATTAATTGTTCTTTTTTCTCTTTAGCTTCAGTGGCTAAAATATCGCCAACTAATGCAGAGTTTGTATTAACCACAAGGTTGTACATTTCTGGCATATTACCCATGCCAAACATACCACCACCTCCAGAAGCTTGCATTTCTTTCATACGACGCATAAACTCTGGTTGCGTAATCATAAATGGAGCAGCATCGCTATCTAAAGCTTCTAGCTGTACCATAAACTTTTCTGAAGGAATGACTTCTTTTAAAAGCTCGTCTAAAGTTTTTGTTTCGTCTTCACTTAATTTAGAAATTGCTGAGTCTTCTTTTTTGATTAATTTATCAATAGAATCCGCATCTACACGAGCAAACGTAATGTTTTCTTTCGTGCTTTCTAGTTTTTGCATTAGGTGAGGTACGATTGGAGAATCTAATAATAGAACCTCGTAATTTTTAGCTTTAGCAGCCTCAATATACGTGTGTTGTGCATCGGTATCACTAGCATAAAGAAGTATTAATTTACCATCTTTATCTGTTTGGTTCTCTTTGATTTTTTCTGTTAACTCCTCGTAAGTGTAGTAATTACCATCTACTGTTGGGTATAATGCAAAGGCATCGGCTTTTTCGAAGAATTTATCTTCAGAAAGCATTCCGTATTCGATAACAACTTTAATATCGTTCCATTTGCTTTCGAAATCCTCACGGTTTTCATTAAAAAGAGACTTCAGTTTATCGGCTACTTTACGAGTAATGTAAGATGATATTTTCTTTACCGCTCCATCGGCTTGTAAGTAAGAACGCGATACGTTTAATGGAATGTCTGGAGAATCAATTACTCCGCGAAGCATAGTTAAGAATTCAGGTACAATACCCTCTACGTTATCTGTAACGTAAACTTGGTTTTGGTACAATTGAATTTTATCTTTTTGCATCGCCATATCCTGAGTCATCTTCGGGAAGTATAAAATTCCAGTAAGATTAAAAGGGTAATCAACATTTAAGTGAATATGGAATAAAGGTTCTTCGAATTGTGTTGGGTACAACTCTCTATAGAAACTTTTGTAATCTTTATCCTCTAACTCCGTTGGTTGTTTTGTCCACGCCGGGTTAGGGTTGTTAATAAAGTTATCGACAGTTATTTTCTCTGGTGTTGCATCTTCTTTTGCATCTTCAGGAAGAGGTAGTGTTTCTTCTTTTGTTCCAAATTTAATTGGAATAGGCATAAACTTGTTATACTTCTGTAATAAAGCACTAATTCTACTGTCTTCTAAAAACTCGGTAGAATCCTCTGCGATATGTAAAATAATTTCTGTTCCTCGATCTTGTTTGTCGCAAGTATCTAAAGTGAATTCAGGAGACCCGTCACACACCCAGTGAGCAGCAGGCTCATCAGCTTTATGCGATTTTGTCAGGATTTCTACTTTTTCAGCCACCATAAATGCTGAGTAAAAACCTAATCCGAAATGACCAATAATCCCAGAGTCTTTTGCTGAGTCTTTATATTTGTCTAAAAACTCTTCAGCTCCAGAAAAAGCAACTTGGTTAATGTATTTCTCTACCTCCTCGGCAGTCATTCCTAAACCTTGATCGATAATGTGTAGTTTTTTTCCTTCTTTATCGATTTTAACTTCGATAAAAGGATTACCATACTCAGATTTAGATTCCCCGATGCTTGTTAAATGTTTTAATTTTAAGGTCGCATCTGTACCATTACTAATTAATTCTCTTAAAAATATTTCGTGATCACTATATAAGAACTTCTTAATAAGCGGAAAAATATTTTCTACAGAAACATTAATATTTCCTTTTGCCATAATAATTAATTTATTTTTTTCTCGATAGATCGAGAAGTTGTTTGTTGTTTAACTCGTGGAAATATAATAGTCAACAAAAATGCCAATAGATAAAAAGTGACAAACTGTCAATATTGATTTCTTACTTTTATTAAAAAATAATTTTGTGTACTACGGGCTGAAAAGGTTAAATTGCGCCCGAATAACTTTTTATGTTGAAGAGTTATTGGTAACTTTTACGATTAAATAGAAATTTATGTATAATTCAAAAATTATAGGCTTAGGTCATTTTGTTCCAGAAAACGTTGTCACCAATGATGAGTTGTCTCAATTAATGGATACCAACGACGAATGGATTCAAGAACGTACGGGGATTAAAGAGCGTCGCTGGGTGAAAGATTCTGGTGATACGACATCCTCTATGGGGGTAAAAGCCGCAAAAATAGCTATCGAGCGGGCAGGAATTGATAAAGATGAAATCGATTTTATAATTTTTGCAACCTTGAGTCCGGATATGTATTTTCCTGGTCCAGGAGTTCAAGTTCAAGAAGCACTAAATATTAAGACCGTGGGTGCGTTAGATATTCGTAACCAATGTTCGGGCTTTGTATATGCTATTTCTGTAGCCGATAATTTTATAAAAACTGGAATGTATAAAAACATTTTAGTTATTGGGTCAGAGTTACACTCTCATGGATTAGATAAAACAACTCGCGGACGTGGCGTTTCAGTTATTTTTGGAGATGGTGCTGGAGCAGCAGTTTTAACACGTGAAGAAGATACGTCTAAAGGAATTTTATCTACACACCTGCACTCTCAAGGGGAGCATGCCGAAGAATTGGTATTAGTCGCTCCAGGAATGGGCAAGCGCTGGGTAAATGATATTATTGCCGATAACGATCCAAACGATGAGAGTTATTTTCCGCATATGAATGGACAGTTTGTATTTAAAAATGCTGTAGTCCGTTTTAGTGAAGTGATTATGGAGGGGCTTCAGAAAAATAAATTAACCCCTGAAGATATTGATATGTTAATTCCGCACCAAGCGAATTTGAGAATCTCACAGTTTATTCAAAAGAAATTTCAATTAAGCGATGACCAAGTGTTTAATAATATTCAAAAATACGGAAACACAACGGCAGCTTCTATTCCTATTGCTTTAACAGAAGCTTGGGAGCAAGGAAAAATAAAAACTGGTGATACCGTAGTTTTAGCTGCTTTTGGAAGTGGTTTTACTTGGGGAAGTGTTATTCTTAAATGGTAATCCAGGAGTCCAAACCGACTTGGTTTTGTCAATAAAATAAAAAAATCCCGAAGCATGCTTTGGGATTTTTAATGTATATACGTTAAGTGGTTGTGAGAATTTTATAAAAAGGAAGACTAATTCAAATAAAATATAATTCTTAAACTGCTTTCTGTATAAATGAAAGACCAAAGCCTTTCATTCTCTAAATAAAAAATCCTAGAAATTAATTCCTAGGATTTTTTTGCTATTAATCAACAATAATTAAAAAATCGAAGTATGATTTAAATTATTACTGCAAAGATAAGGCAATAAAAAGGAGTTGTTTTCTCATTTCTAGCAGTTTAGTACAAGTTTAACATTGCATTAAGTTTATATTAGTAATAAAAATTCTACAAATAGGATTAATCTTAAGAAGCTTGCAGTCAGAGGGTTGTGTGTTTGGGTGAATCTAAAGTCTTATAAGAAAAGTATAAAGGTGTTTTTAACAAAAAGTATATTTTGTACTTTGACTGTCTCTTAATTCTACAATAGAGTTGCAGATCTTAATTTATGCTATTAAATAAGAGAACATACATATACATTATTAAAACAAATTAAATATGAGTAAAAAAACAGTTGTTATTGGAGCCTCGTTAAAGCCGAGTCGGTATTCTAATATTGCCATTAATAGGTTAGCTGATTACAATCATGAAACTGTGGCAATTGGTTTACGTGAAGGTGAGGTTCGAGGCGTGGTAATAGATACCGAGTTAAAACCTTATAAAAATATTGATACCGTTACGTTGTACTTAAATCCGGAACGTCAAAAAGAGTATTATAATTACATTATGGGGTTGAGTCCAAAGCGTGTTATTTTTAACCCCGGAACCGAAAACCCTGAATTCTATGACCTTTTAAAAGCAGAAGGGATAGATTATGAGGTGGCGTGTACCTTAGTGTTATTGTCAACCAATCAATATTAATTACTAGGCCGTAATAGGTGTTTTCTTTTTAGAAATTAAAAATAAACCTAAAGCCATAATTAATCCGTTTACGATTAGTATTTCGAAACCAATTTGGTAACCATTAAATAGATCTACCGAATACATATTTAAAATGTAGGATAATATGGGCGCTACAATAGCTATTATCCATACGTGTTGGTCTTTTATTTGTTTTTTAGTGTATATCCCGAAGGCAAATAAACCTAATAACGGACCATAGGTGTATCCTGCAGCTTTAAATAATTCCCAGATGACAGAAACGTCCTTAAAAATAGTATCGAACAAAATAATTACAATAATTAAGATGATACTCACCATAATATGAACCTGTTTTCTGATTTTTTTCTGACGGTCTTCAGGTCTTTTCTCTAAATCGATAATATCGATACAGAAGGATGTGGTTAAGGATGTTAAGGCCGAGTCGGCACTAGAATACGCAGCAGCAATAAGTCCCAATAAAAAGAAAGCTGAAGTGACCATGCCTATCTCTGGGAGCATAGCTATTGTTGGGAATAAATCATCTTTGTTGGCAGTTATACCGTGTTGTTGAGCATATTGTGTGAGTAATAAACCTAAGGCTAAAAATAATAAGTTGACAGCGATAAGAACGATGCTAAATACAATCATGTTTTTTTGAGCATCCTTTAGATTTCTACAGGTTAGGTTTTTTTGCATCATATCTTGGTCTAAACCGGTCATCGTAATGGTTATAAACATACCTGCCAGGAAACTCTTAATAAAGAATTGTGCATCGTTAACGTCATCTAGGAAGAAAATGGTACTCATCTCACTTGCTCTCACATTGGAAATAACGGCCGAAATACTGTTTAAATCTAATGCAGAAGCTAAAAAGGAAATGGTGACTACCACCGAAATTAGCATAAAAAGTGTCTGTAAGGTATCGGTAAAAATGATGGTTTTTATACCGCCTTTAAAGGTGTAGAGCCAAATTAAAGCAATGGTGAAAATAACAGTAATGGGAAATGGAATACCAAACTGATTGAAAATTAATAGCTGTAATACCTTGGCTACTAAAAAGAGTCTAAAGGCAGCGCCTACGGTTCTAGAAATTAAAAAAGCTACCGATCCTGTTTTGTAGCTCACCATTCCAAATCGCTCTTTAAGGTAGGAGTAAATGGAGATTAAATTCATCCGATAGTATAGTGGTAGTAAAACGTAAGCAATGACTAGGTAGCCAAAAAAATAGCCCAATACCACTTGAAAGTATCCAAACTGTTTGGTTTCTACAGCTCCTGGCACCGATATAAAGGTGACTCCAGATAATGAAGCGCCAATCATTCCAAAAGCAACCAAGTACCAAGGTGCGGACTTATTAGCTTTAAAAAAAGCAGCGTTAGAATCTTCTTTCCCGGTGAGGTAGGATATTAAAATTAACACTCCAAAATAAGCGGCAATTAATAGGATAATTTGAGTTGCAGACATGGTATAAGATAAATTTCGGTGCCTCAAAAATACAAATAAAGTTAGTTGTAGCGCTTTAATTAGGGATTAAAATATAGTCGGATAATGCTCAACAAAAATTTAAAAAAGTAGTAAATTTGCGACTATGGAATTTTCATCTAAACTATTAGAAAAAGCAGTGGGCGAAGTGTCTCAATTACCGGGTATAGGTAAACGAACGGCATTGCGTTTGGTGTTGCATTTATTGCGTCAGCCAAAAGAGCAAACGCAAACTTTAACAGGGGCTCTAAGTGCTATGCGTAATGATTTGAAATTTTGTGAATCCTGTCATAATTTAAGTGATGTAGCTATTTGTGAAATTTGCTCAAGTGTACACCGCGATAAAGAAATTATATGTGTCGTAGAAGATATTCGCGATGTCATGGCGATCGAAAATACGGCGTCTCATAAAGGGATTTATCATGTGCTAGGAGGGAAAATCTCGCCTATAGATGGTGTTGGACCGCACGATTTAAATATACCGAGCTTGGTAGAAAAAGTGAAATCTGGAGGCGTAAAGGAGCTTATATTTGCGTTGAGCTCTACCATGGAAGGTGATACGACAAACTTTTATATCTTTAGACAAATTCAAGGCTTAGATGTCAAAACATCTACGATTGCAAGAGGTATTTCAGTGGGTGATGAGTTAGAGTATGCCGATGAAATTACTTTAGGACGTAGTATTTTAAACCGTATTCCTTTCGAGGCTTCTTTAAAACAATAACTGGTAGTTGAAGCTTTCTGTAATCATATTAAATTATAATGTACGCTACTTTTTAGAACTGTGTCTTCAAAGTGTGGAAGCTGCTATTGCACCTATTGATGCAGAAATTATCGTTGTCGATAATGATTCGAAAGACGACAGCTGTGTGATGATAAAAGAAAAGTTTCCCAATGTAATTCTAATCGAAAACAAAGAGAACTCAGGGTTTTCTAAAGGGAATAACCTAGGGTTTCAAAAAGCTAATGGGGAGTATGTTTGTATTCTTAATCCCGATACAGTGGTAGGAGAAGATACTTTTACTGAGCTGTTAAAATTTGCTGAGAATACTGCTAATTTAGGTATTCTTGGATGCCGATTAATAGATGGTACAGGGCGTTTTCTTCCCGAAAGTAAACGACACGTTCCAACACCTCAGGTGGCAATAACAAAAATGTTGGGTCACGATACGCTGTATTATGTAAATACCTTAACTGAAGACGCTATTGGAGAAGCCCCCGTTTTCGTTGGTGCATTTATGCTAATGAAGCATGACGTTTATAAGCGTGTTGGTGGTTTTGATGAAGACTATTTTATGTATGGAGAAGATATCGATTTGTCATATAAAGTGCTTCAAGCTGGGTATAGTAATTACTATTATGGTAAAACAACAGTTATACATTATAAAGGAGAAAGTACTTTAAAAGATAAAGAGTATGCGAAGCGTTTTTATGGCGCCATGCAAATTTTTTATAAAAAACATTTTAAAAGTAATCTTATTTTTAATGGCTTGGTATGGTTAGGGATTCAAATGGCTAGTCGTTTAAAAACAGAAAAGCCTGACGCTAAATTAATAAAGAAATCATCTTGCATTCGCGGCTCGGGAGCTGCTACCGATTATCAGAAGCGATTTTCATTTCCAGTAAATGCCATTTCTAATAGCACTGAAGCAGCTAGCCAATCTGAAATTATTTTTGATGCTAATTTTGTGAGTTTTAAAGACATAATCAAGGAAATTTCTGAATCTGAAAAAAATAAAAAATTTACTTTTAAAATTCTACCTAAAAACTCTAATTTTATCCTCGGAAGCGACTCTTCTAAATCAAGAGGAGAGGTTATTCCTTTTTAATTCATAAAATAACAAAACTATAACAGTAGAATTATATTGAATAGTGAAAGAAATCGACTATTTTTTATTAATTTTACACTCTAAAAAAGAAAATAGATCTATAAATTATTGATATGGCAAGATTTGAACTTAAGTTACCAAAAATGGGAGAAAGCGTTGCAGAAGCAACAATAACCTCTTGGCTTAAAGAAGTTGGTGATACAATTGAAGCAGATGAAGCAGTTTTAGAAATTGCAACTGATAAGGTGGATAGTGAAGTGCCAAGTGAGGTAGATGGGGTTTTAGTTGAAAAGCTATTTAATGCAGACGATGTTGTTCAGGTAGGACAAACCATAGCGATTATAGAAACAGATGGTGAAGGTAGTGAAACCACTGAAGCACCAAAGAGTAATACAGCCGAAGCTCCGGCACAAGTTAAAGAGGTAGAGCAAACAGTAGTTTCTGCTCAAGAAACTGCGGCACCAATAGAATCTAATGACGACCGCTTCTATTCTCCATTAGTTAAGAACATGGCGAAAAAGGAAGGCGTTTCACAAGCTGAATTAGATGCTGTTCCTGGTACAGGTAAAGATGGACGTGTGACTAAAAACGATATGTTATCTTATTTAGAAACGCGATCTTCGAAACCAGCACAAGCTGCTGCTCCAGCAACCGCAGCACCAAAACAAGCTCCTGTTAAGCAGGCAGCTCCAGTTGTTGCAAGTGGTGAAGATGAAATTATCGAAATGACTAGAATGGGTAAATTAGTTGCTCATCACATGGTAGAATCGGTACAAACGAGTGCACACGTACAGAGTTTTATTGAGGCAGATGTAACTAATATCTGGAACTGGAGAAAGAAAGTAAAAGATAGCTTTATGAAGCGCGAAGGAGAGAACTTAACGTTTACTCCGATATTTATGGAAGCTATTGCAAAAGCATTACGCGATTTCCCAATGATGAATATCTCGTTACAAGGAGATAAAATTATCAAGAAGAAAAATATTAACTTAGGGATGGCTGCGGCCTTACCAAGTGGTGATTTAATTGTTCCAGTAATTAAAAATGCAGATCAACTTAATTTAGTTGGAATGACTAAGCAAGTTAATGATTTAGCTACTAGAGCACGTGAGAATAAATTAAAGCCAGACGATATTCAAGGAGGAACTTACACGGTGACGAACGTAGGGACTTTTGGAAGTATTATGGGAACACCAATTATTAATCAGCCACAAGTAGGGATATTAGCTTTAGGTGCTATTCGTAAAGTGCCTGCAGTAATTGAAACACCAGATGGTGATTTTATTGGTATCCGATACAAAATGTTCTTGTCTCACTCTTACGACCATAGAGTTGTAAACGGTGCGCTTGGAGGTCAGTTTGTAAAAGCTGTTAAAGATTACCTAGAAGCTTGGGATGTTAAAAGAGAATTATAAAACGGGGGTAACAACCAGTAAACCATAATAAAAAAGCACAGTTTTTAAACTGTGCTTTTTTTGTTATAACTCGTAGTGAATCACCACTTGTTATTCTTTTATTTTTAAGGAGTTATTTGCATATGATCTAAATGGTAGCTTAGTAATGTTTTCTCTCCTACAGGTATAAAACCTAATTTTAAATATAATTTTTTAGCATTCGGATTGGTTTTATCAACCAGTAAGCCTAAAGTCACTTTACGCTTGGTTACATACTCTTCGATAAGGTGCTTTAAAAGTTTTGAGCCAATACCTAATCCTTGTTGCGATTCGCAAACGCCTAAAGCATCGATGTAAAATTCTCCTGCTTGTGTTTCGTTTTCAATATGTATTTGGGAGTTGTAAAAGGTGCGGATATATTTAATTATAGGCGCGCGTAAAGTCTCTAATTGTCCGCCGTCATAAATGTTTACAGCAGCGATAATAGTATTGTCATTTTCAACTACAGTACAGTTCTCATAAGAGTACTGGTTATTCTCTTTCTCAATAAAATATTTTAAAAACCGTTTCGCTTTATCGTAATCATTTTCAGTCACTAATTTATAGGCAATATCTTCCATTGCAAGTAATAATAATGTGGCTATCGAATCAGAATCTTTTTTTGTGGCTTTTCTAATAATCATATTTAAATCGTTTTAGGGAATAGCTGTAAAGTTTTAAATAATTAAAATGCTAACAAAGTAAAAGTAGTATAATAAAATTATATTTGCATAAATCATACAACAATTCCATGCAATTAAATCTCAAAAAGCCCATTTGTTTTTTCGATTTAGAAACGACAGGTATTAATATTTCTAAGGATCGCGTCGTCGAAATTTCAATTTTAAAAGTATTTCCAAACGGCAATAAAGAAAGTAAAACCTGGTTGGTAAATCCAGAAATGCCAATACCGGCAGAAACCAGTGCAATTCACGGAATTACCGATGAAAAGGTGGCAAACGAGCCTACTTTTAAGGCCTTGTCAAAAGAGATTAATGCTATGATTAAAGATTGTGATCTGGCAGGTTTTAATTCTAATCGTTTTGATATCCCGCTTTTAGCCGAAGAAATGTTACGTGCTGAGGTGGATTTTGATATGAAAAATAGGGTAGCTATCGATGTGCAAACCATTTTTCATAAGATGGAACAACGCACACTAAGTGCAGCCTATAAGTTTTATTGCGACCAGAGTTTAGAAAATGCGCATTCTGCAGAAGCAGATACTATGGCTACCTACGAAGTGTTAAAAGCGCAAATAGAGCGTTATGAAAATCTTGAAAATGATACTAAATTTTTAGCGGAATTTAGTGCGCATAAAAAGTTCGCTGATTTTGCTGGATTTATAGCGTATAATAAAGAAGGTGTAGAGTGTTTTTCTTTTGGAAAACATAAAGGTAAAGCAGTAGAAGACGTTTTAGATAAAGAACCTGGTTACTTCGGGTGGTTGTTAAATGCCGACTTTCCTTTGTACACTAAAAAAGTGCTAACAGCGATAAAACTACGCGCATTCAACAATAAAATATAAGCAATTAGTACTGCTGTTTTTATAATATATAATCCATATGAAACTAATTTGTATAGGTAGAAATTATACCGATCACATTGCAGAACTCAATAATGAAAAGCCAACAGATCCCGTTGTGTTTTTAAAACCAGATACGGCAATCTTGTTAAAAAAACAGCCGTTTTTTATTCCTGAATTTTCGAATGATGTACATCATGAGGTTGAAATTTTAGTAAAGATTAATAAGGTCGGGAAGTATATTGATAAAAAATTTGCCCACAAATATTATGATGAAATTGGCTTAGGAATTGACTTTACGGCACGTGATTTGCAACAGGATTTAAAAGCAAAAGGACTGCCCTGGGAAAAGGCAAAAGCGTTTGATGGGGCCGCAGTAATAGGGAAATGGATACCTAAAAGTGAGTTTGATAACCTAGAGAATTTGAATTTTTCACTAGTGAAAAACGAGACCCTTGTTCAAGAAGGGAATACGCGTTTGATGCTTTGGAAAATTGATGAAATTATCGAATATGTCTCGAAATATTTTACTTTAAAGATTGGAGACATTATCTTTACGGGTACACCCTCAGGAGTTGGCAAAGTAAATGCCAACGACAAATTAAAAGGATTTATTGAACAAAACGAAATGTTTTCAATCACAGTAAAATAATGGAAAATAGCTATAAATTGCATCGGTTAAGAGAGTTAGCGGATAATGATGAGGAGTTTTTAATAGCCTTAGCGCAAACCTTTTTAGAAGAAGTCCCTGCTGATGCAAATACATTAAAAGAGGCTGTAGAGAATGAAAATTACATGTTAACTTACCAAACGGCTCATAAAATGAAACCTACTATCGATGTGTTCGAATTAGGTGTTTTAAACGAGCTTGTAGATATTCAAGACTGGGGTAAATTTGAAAAAAGAGATGAAGATGTTTCTATGCAACTTCAAAAAGTATTAAAAGCTATAAAGGCTGCTTCCAATGAATTGAAAGTAGATTTTAATTTGTAATTAATGCAAGCAGAAATTATAACTATTGGCGACGAAATTCTAATAGGTCAAATTGTTGATACTAACTCGGCATTTATAGGAAAAATTCTGAATTCTATTGGTGTTTCTGTGTATCAAATCACCTCTATTCAAGATGATAAAGAGCATATTCTAAAAGCCTTGGCAGAAGCCGAAGCGAATGCCGATATTATTATTGTAACCGGTGGTCTTGGTCCTACCAAAGACGATATTACCAAGCATACTATTTGTACGTATTTTAATGATCATTTGGTGCGTAACCAAGCTGTAACCGAAAATATAGAACGTTTATGGCGTGATTATGTCAAGCAACCCCTGCAACAAGTAAACTTAGATCAAGCCTTAATACCATCGCAAGCACAAGCGTTAATGAATACTGTAGGGAGTGCTCCAGGTATGTGGATAGAGAAGAATAACAAAGTCTTTATTTCTCTACCCGGTGTGCCTTATGAGATGCGCTTGTTAATGGAAAATGAAGTTATTCCTAAACTAAAAACCAAGTACAAACGTCCCTACATACTTCATAAAACCGTAATCACTTATGGCGTTGGTGAGAGTCTTCTTGCTGAGAAAATTTCGGTTTGGGAATCTAATCTTCCGGAGTATATAAAATTGGCTTACTTGCCAAATTTTGGTAAAGTAAGATTGCGTTTGTCTGCTATTGGTATCAATAATGACCTTATCACTCAGACTGTAAATGCCGAAATTCAAAAGCTACTCCCGCTTATCTCGGAGGAGTTTGTTGGTATAGAAGAGGAGGATGGCGACTTAGAGCTTGTAATTGCAAAACGCCTTGTTAAATCGGGTAAAACCCTAGCCTTAGCAGAAAGTTGTACTGGAGGTAAGATGGCTGAATTATTTACAGCAAGTGCGGGAGCCTCTGCGTTCTTTAAAGGCGGTTTGGTAACCTATGCTACTCAAAGTAAAATAGACATCTTAGGCGTGCCTGAAGCGCTAATTGAAGCACATTCTGTAGTAAGTGCTGAGGTGGCAGAATCTATGGCGAAAAAAGCAAGGATATTATATAAAAGTGATTATGCTATATCAACAACTGGCAACGCCGGACCTTTAAAAGGGGACTCGGGTGCCGAAGTTGGAACTGTTTTTATTGCTTTTGCTTCAGAAAATAAAGTAGTTTCACAAAAATTGCAATTAGGAAGTAATCGCGAAAGAGTACTAAACAAGGCTGTTAATAAGGCTTTAGAGCTTTTGAAAAAAGAAATTTAGAAAAATTGCTGAAAAACAGATTGACTTTACTAAAACATTTTATATATTTGCACCTCGATTTTTAATAACATCATTTTTAAAGTTATATAGTAATGTCAAGAGTTTGTGAACTTACAGGAAAAGTAGCGATGGTTGGAAACAACGTGTCGCACGCAAAGAATAGAACGAAGCGTAAATTCAACGTGAACTTATTAAAGAAGCGTTTTTTCATTGCTGAGGAAGATAAGTGGGTAACTTTAAAAGTTTCTGCATCAGCATTAAAAACAATCAATAAGATTGGAATTGCGGCAGCGATTAAAGATGCTAAATCTAAAGGATTTTTAAAATAATAGCCAAAACGGTTTAAAAGCATAAGAAAATGGCAAAAAAAGGCAACAGAGTACAGGTAATATTAGAATGTACGGAGCATAAAGAGTCTGGGAAACCAGGAACTTCTCGTTATATTACAACAAAAAACAAGAAAAACACGCCAGATAGAATGGAGATTAAGAAATTTAATCCAATTCTTAAGCGTATGACAGTTCATAAAGAAATAAAATAATTGAGTCATGGCAAAGAAATCAGTAGCATCATTACAGACAGGATCTAAGAGATTATCAAAAGCAATAAAAATGGTAAAGTCTCCAAAAACAGGAGCTTACATGTTTGTTGAATCAATTATGGCACCAGAATTAGTAGAGGAATTTTTCAAAAAATAAGTTCTACTTCTTATATAAAATTTACAGTAAGCTGCTTTCGTTTAGAAAGCGGCTTTTGTTTTTATATAATATTGCTTTTCTTTACGTCAGTTTTAATGACAAATTTTCAGTTTGTTAAAAAAGGCTTAAAATTTGTTATAGAGCCTTTAGGTAAGTTGTTTAGACCATAGTTAACAACGGCCTTTAATTGTATAGCCAACACACAATAATATGAGTTTTTTTAAAAAAATATTTTCTTCAGAAAAAAAAGAAACCTTAGATAAAGGATTAGAAAAAACGAGTACGTCTTTTTTAGGTAAACTAAGTAAGGCGGTCGCAGGTAAATCGAAAGTAGATGAGGATGTATTAGATAACTTAGAGGAAGTTCTGGTATCTAGTGATGTCGGAGTGAATACGACTCTAAAAGTTATTGACCGCATCGAAGACCGAGTAGCCAAAGATAAATACCTCGGTACAGCCGAACTCAATAAAATTTTAAGAGAGGAAATCGCTGGTTTATTATCTGAAACCAATTCTGGTGAAGACGTGGAGTATACCATTCCTAAATTAGCTCCACAACCCGATGGTAAAAAAACGCCTTATGTACTCATGGTCGTAGGTGTTAACGGGGTTGGTAAAACTACAACCATCGGAAAATTAGCCTATCAGTTTAAAAAGAAAGGTTTAAAAGTTGTTCTTGGTGCTGCCGATACATTTAGAGCGGCGGCTATCGATCAATTACAAGTTTGGGCAGATCGCGTAGATGTACCAATGGTACGTCAGGAAATGGGAAGTGATCCTGCAAGTGTTGCTTTCGATGCTTTACAGTCTGGGGTGACTCAAGATGCCGATGTTATTATAATTGATACAGCAGGTCGTTTGCACAACAAAATTAACCTAATGAACGAGTTGACGAAAGTAAAACGCGTGATGCAAAAAGTGGTTGGCGATGCGCCTCATGATGTATTATTAGTATTAGATGGTTCTACCGGTCAAAATGCTTTCGAGCAAGCTAAACAATTTACGGCAGCTACAGAGGTAACCTCATTGGCAGTGACTAAATTAGATGGAACGGCAAAAGGAGGTGTGGTTATCGGGATCTCAGATCAATTTAAAATTCCTGTAAAGTATATTGGGGTAGGTGAAGGTATTGAAGATTTACAAGTTTTTAATAAATATGAGTTTGTAGATTCTTTTTTTAAATAGCTCATCCCTTAAAATAGATAGTAAAAATTGAAGCTCTAATACAGCTTCAATTTTTGTTTCCAATAGGAGTTGGTTATAACACAACCAACTTAGAATCAGTTAAACAGTCTTTTGTAATTCAATATAAAAGACTTTCACATTAAAAAAACACGATTGCTAAAAGAGGCTATTCGTTTTAAATCTTAAAATATAGAAAAGGTTTAATTATCGTTGTATCTTTGCAATCCAAAATTATTATATGCGTACTAAATCACTTAAGAAGAACAAAATCAATGTCATCACTTTAGGTTGTAGCAAAAATGTCTACGATAGTGAGGTTTTAATGGGACAATTAAAAGCGAGCGGTAAGGAGGTAGCACATGAAGAGGAAGGAAATATAGTGGTTATTAACACTTGTGGCTTTATAAATAATGCCAAAGAGGAAAGTGTAAATACCATTTTAGAGTACATGCAGAAAAAAGAAGATGGTGAAGTAGATAAGGTGTTTGTTACCGGATGTTTATCAGAGCGCTATAAGCCGGACTTAGAAAAGGAAATTCCTAATGTGGATCAGTATTTTGGTACCACAGAACTTCCTGGACTTTTAAAAGCATTAGGTGCCGATTATAAACACGAATTAATAGGGGAGCGTCTAACGACAACGCCTAAAAATTATGCTTATTTAAAAATCGCAGAAGGTTGTGATAGACCGTGTAGTTTTTGTGCTATTCCTATAATGAGAGGGAAACACAAAAGTACACCCATTGAAAACCTTGTGATTGAAGCTGAAAAATTAGCTGCAAATGGTGTTAAGGAATTAATATTAATTGCTCAGGATTTAACTTACTACGGATTAGATATTTATAAAAAAAGAAATCTAGCCGAACTTTTAGAAAACCTAGTTAAGGTAGAAGGTATTGAGTGGATTCGTCTGCATTATGCTTTTCCAACAGGATTCCCGATGGATGTTTTAGATCTTATGAATCGCGAGCCTAAAATTTGTAATTATTTAGATATTCCTTTACAACATATTAGTGACTCTATTTTAAAGAGTATGCGTCGCGGTACCACCAAAGAAAAGACGACCAAATTACTAAAGGCTTTTAGAGAAACAGTTCCTGGAATGACTATTCGTACAACTCTAATTGTTGGATACCCTGGAGAAACTCAGGAAGATTTCGAAGAGTTGAGAGAATGGGTTCGCGAAATGCGTTTTGAACGTATGGGTTGTTTTACATATTCACACGAAGAAAATACTCATGCTTATAATTTAGAGGATGATGTTCCTGAAGAAGTGAAGCAAGAGCGTGCTAATGAAATCATGGAAATTCAATCTCAAATTTCATGGGAATTGAATCAAGAAAAAATCGGACAAGAGCTTAAGGTGGTAATCGATAGAAAAGAAGGCGACTACTTTGTAGGGCGTACCGAATTTGATTCACCAGATGTGGATAATGAAGTGTTAATTGATGCCTCTAAAGTATATCTAAAAACTGGAGAGTTTACAAAGGTTAAAATTACCGATGCTGCAGATTTTGATTTGTATGCCGAGGTCATCAGCTAAAAAACGATACTAAAAACATTAAAAAAGAGTAATCTATAATTAGATTACTCTTTTTTTTGTTCCTTATTTATTTTATCGATGGCGTATTCTATCGATTTTTCAGGCTCAATTATATTATACCTGCCCCAAAATTCAGGTTCAGAAAATCCTGAAGCTTCATTTTGAAGTATGGCATTTGTCTTTAGTTTTTCTTTGTTTTTAAGAGCTGTATTATCCGTATTGTCTTTCCAATCGGTAATAGCCATTTCGCTTTGTAAGGTGTAGCGTGTATTAAAAAGCTTGTTTTTCCATTTCACTTTAAATGCCAAGGTGATATTGCTATAGGCAATTTGCCAGATGTGATTGTCATTTTTATAATGCACAACGTAAGTGGCTTCTGTGGGATAGACAATTGCCTTTCGGGGTTTTTTAATCACAAATAAGCGCGTGGCTTCCTCTCTGTTTTTTATGTTTAATTTAAAGGCAGCTCGGGTTAGAGCGTAGGTTTCGGCGTCAATATACAAGGTGCCATAATACAAGGCATCTAAAATGTCTTCACGTTGTTTAAAAGAGACAACGTACACCAGGTTATTGTTTATTTGAGTTGATTTTTCGAATGAAAAAATATACTTGTCTAAATTATTTTCATGGAATACATATTCCGAATACTTTATAATATCTGTGTGCAAAGCACTATGCGGACCTCCTTGAAGTTTAAAGGCTACCGTATCTAACTTTTTGTAATCTGTTTGTTTTCTTGCTTTTATAAGTGAAATAGCGTCTTGTTTACTACTGGTATAGGGTTCTTTGTAAATAGAAATTACGGCTTCAGATAATGAGGCATTTCGTTGTCGGCGTTTAATGGTTTCTCTATAAAAACCAGTCATGATAACCTTATTCGTATTGTAATTTTTATTTTTTAAGTTTAACATATTCTCTACTAAAACGCGTGCGCTACTAGGGGTATTGATGTCAACTTGTGCTAAAACTGTTGGAGCAATGTCCAATGTAACGGTGTTTTGCGACGCTTTTAAATCTGCTAGAGCTATCACTTTTTTGTTATAACCTAATGCGCTAAGTGTTACAAATTGAGATGTGTTACCTTGAGGGATTTTCAACATAAAATCACCTTCAGAATTTGATACGGTACTAATATTACTATCATTGATTTGTATACGGACTAATGGAATAGGGTGGTCGGTTTGAGAATCTATAACTTCGCCTTTAATAGTTGTAATCTGTTGCGCTTGCAGACCCCCTAAACCTAATAAAAATAGCATAAGTGAAATTAACTGTAAAGAGAGCTTTTGTTGTGCTATAGAGGTGTGCGCTTTCATAATAGAGGTGTTTTACACACTTTAAATTACGAAAAATAGCCGAGCATTAAGCAATCTTTTATGTAAATTTTAAGACCTGATTTTATCCAAAGTGCCTTATCTTTACGGAAGAATCAAAATTGACTATGCCAACAGACTATATTTCATTTAAAGACACTGGTTTTTTTTCTAAGTTAATGTGCGATTACCTCGCGGAAAAAGAAGAATTGAAGCCGTTTTATAACTATTTTCCAAAGTTAGAGAATTTTAAGTTTCAAATGGAAGCGAAACGGCAAACCATTTCTATGGAAACCCGAGAAGTGCTATCAAATTCACTTTGGTCTCAATATAAAAATACCGAAACGTCAGCAGCAGTAATTCAAAATATTGAAGCTTTAAAGCAGCCTAGTACGTTTACCGTTACCACAGGACATCAGCTGAATTTATTCACCGGTCCCCTTTATTTTTTGTACAAAATTGTTTCGACCATAAATCTTGCTAAGCAGGTAAGTGAAGCCTACCCTGAGGCTCATGTGGTACCTGTGTATTGGATGGCTACCGAGGATCATGATTTTGAGGAAATTAATTACTTCAATTTTAAAGGAAAAAAAATCCGATGGAATAAAGCAGCTTCTGGAGCTGTTGGTGAATTAAACACGGAAGGTTTAGCGCCTGTATTTGACCTGTTTTCTAAAGAACTGGGATTAGGTGATAATGCAAACACCCTTCGCAATCTATTTAAAAAGGCTTATCTAGACCACGATAATTTAGCAGATGCGACGCGTTATCTAGCAAATGAATTGTTTAAAGATTACGGATTAGTAATAATCGACGCAAGTTCTAAAGCACTTAAGCAGGAGTTTGTTCCCTTTATTAAAAAAGAATTACTAGAACAAATTGCTTTTCAAGAAGTAAGTAAAACGAGTGAAGCTTTAAGTAAGGTTGATGGCGATTATACCATTCAGGTTAACCCAAGAGAAATCAATCTTTTTTACACTATAAAAAATGTAAGAGAGCGTATTGTTTTTGAAGACCGTACTTACAAAGTCCTTAATACCGATATCACGTGGACGACCGATAAATTAATGCATGAGGTCGATTTACATCCGGAACATTTTAGTCCTAATGTTATTTTAAGACCCTTATACCAAGAGGTTATATTACCTAATTTATGTTATATCGGTGGTGGTGGTGAGTTGGCCTATTGGTTTCAGTTGCAAGACAATTTTAAAGCAAACGCCGTTGTTTTTCCGATGCTTTTATTGCGTAATTCAGCTTTAATAAAAACCGAGAACCAATCCAAAAAACAACATCAGCTAAAAATTTCTAATCAAGATTTATTTTTAAATCGCGATAGCTTTATCAATAAACGCGTACGTCAAATCTCTAATATCGATATTGATTTTTCGGAGCAAATAGCACATTTAAAATCCCAGTTTAAAAACTTGTATTCCTTAGCCGAGCAAACCGATAAGTCTTTTATAGGTGCTGTTGCAGCGCAAGAGCAAAAACAAGTTAACGGATTAAAACATTTAGAGAAGCGATTGTTAACCGCACAAAAGCGTAAGCTAAAAGACGCTATTTCACGTGCGACAACACTTCAAAACGAGTTGTTTCCAAATGAAAGCTTACAAGAAAGAATAACAAATTTCTCACAATTATATGAAGAGTTCGGGGAGGATTTAATCCCTAACCTTCTAAATGAACTTCACCCTTTAAACGACAATTTCGTAATATTAGAATTGTAACCCATGCACAAAATAGATTTAGGACTAGTCGAAATGACTATGGATGTAATGAAATACGCAATAGACCGTATTTCGGCAACTGATAGAAAAATAGGAAAACCCTTAAAAGCTGAAGAATTAAAAGCCCTGGTAGGTGAAACAATTACCGATAAAGGAATAGGAGGTGAAAATGCTTTTAATTTATGGAAACAGCACTTGGCAAATGCTAATGTACCTGTCGATCATCCTCGCAATTTAGCGTTTGTTCCAGCATCTCCAACAAAGGCGGCTATTATGTTCGATTTAGTAACCTCGGCCTCAAGTATTCATGGTGCATACTGGATGGAAGGTGCTGGTGGTATTTTTTGTGAAAATGAAGCAATGAAATGGATTGTGTCCTTAACAGGATTGCCAGAAGGTGCTTTTGGTGTATTTACTAGTGGCGGAACGGCAGCCAATTTATCTGCCTTAGTTACCGCTCGCGAGCATTGGCGAGAAAAGCCAAGCAATAGAGGAATGAAAGGAATAATGATTGCTTCTAGCGGAGCGCATTCTTCTGTAAAAGCCATGGCTAAAGTCATTGATGTCGATGTGCTATTGGTAGAGTCTGAAGAAGCCTTAGAAGGGGCTAGTTTACAAGAAACGATTTCAAAGTTGTCTGATGTAGAGCGCGAACGCTTATTTGCAGTTGTGGCTACAGGTGGAACTACAAATGCTGGGATTATAGATGATTTAGAGGGTATTGCCAAAGTGTGTGAAGCTGAAGATTTATGGTTTCATGTAGATGCGGCTTATGGAGGAGGGGCTTTGGTTGCCGATTCTGTAAGACATTTATTTAATGGAATAGAAAGAGCAGATAGTATTACTATCGATCCCCACAAATGGATGTTCTCACCCTACGACTGTGGTGCTGTACTTTATAAAAACCCTGAATTGGCAAAAAATGCACATTCACAACAAGGGTCCTATTTGGATATTTTTAAAGATGAAGGGGCGCACGGATTTAATCCTGCCGAATACCAAATTCAACTTACACGACGTGTTCGTGGCTTACCATTATGGTTTTCTTTAGCTATGCATGGTATAGATCGTTATAAAGATGCTGTGGAGCGCGGATTAGAACTCGCTAAAATAGCAGGGGAAATGATTGAAGCTCATCCAGATTTAGAATTGGTAAGACCACCAAGCTTATCTTGTGTGCTGTATCGAAGAAAAGGATGGCAGCCGGAAGATTATACCGAGTGGACCTACGAAAACCATCGCAAAGGATTTGCTTTAGTAACCCCTACAAAGTACAAGCAAGGAGAGACTTACGAAACCGTATCCCGTTTTTGTTTTATCAATCCCGATACGACAGAAAAGGACATAGAATTAATATTAAACTCGATGCATTAATTTATTTCGTGTATCATTTATTTTTTTGTAATTAAATAGTATTTTTGCGTATGCAACACGACAAGGTATTAATATTAGATTTTGGATCGCAATACACACAACTTATTGCGCGTAGAGTTAGAGAACTTAACATCTATTCCGAAATACACCCATTTAACAAAATTCCAAAAAACGTTTCAGATTACAAGGCAGTTATCCTTTCTGGTAGCCCTATGTCTGTGAGATCTGATGAAGCTTTTCATCCAGATTTATCAGCCATAAGAACCAAAAAGCCTATGCTTGCAGTGTGTTATGGGGCTCAATATTTAGCTCATTTTTCTGGTGGGGAGGTAGCACCTTCCAATACAAGAGAATATGGACGAGCTAATTTAAGTTTTGTTAAAGGAGGAGAAACATTTTTCAAAAACATAGAAAAAGGGAGCCAAGTTTGGATGAGTCACAGTGATACTATAAAAAGTCTTCCTGAAAATGGAGTGCTTTTAGCAAGTACTGAAGACGTTCAAAATGCGGCTTATAAAATTGAAGGTGAGGAAACCTACGCTATTCAATTTCACCCTGAAGTTTACCACTCTACAGATGGTAAGCAGTTACTAGAAAACTTTCTAATTCACATCGCAAAGGTTAATCCAGATTGGACACCAGATAGCTTTGTAGAAGAAACTGTCGATAAGCTAAAAGCACAAATTGGAAACGATAAGGTGGTTTTAGGGCTTTCGGGAGGTGTAGATTCTAGTGTGGCTGCTATGTTATTACACAAAGCAATTGGAGAAAATCTATATTGTATTTTTGTAAATAACGGACTCTTGCGTAAAAATGAGTTTACCGATGTATTAGAGCAATACAAAGGAATGGGCTTAAACGTAAAAGGAGTCGATGCTTCGGCACGCTTTTTGGATGCATTAGCAGGATTAAGCGATCCAGAATTAAAGCGTAAGGCTATTGGACGTGTGTTTATTGAGGTTTTCGATGATGAAGCACACCAAATTCAAGATGTGAAATGGTTGGCTCAAGGAACGATTTATCCTGATGTAATCGAAAGTGTTTCGGCAACAGGAGGTCCAAGTGCAACTATTAAAAGTCACCATAATGTTGGCGGACTACCAGATTTTATGAAACTTAAAATTGTGGAGCCTCTAAAGGCATTGTTTAAAGATGAAGTGCGTCGTGTAGGTGCGTCTATGGGAATGGATAAAGCGCTGTTAGGGCGTCACCCTTTTCCAGGTCCAGGTTTAGCAATTCGTATTCTGGGAGATATTACCCCGGAGAAAGTGAGAATATTGCAAGAAGTTGATGCTGTTTTTATTAACGGATTGAAAAAAGCAGGACTATACGATAAAGTATGGCAAGCAGGCGCTATATTACTACCTGTAAATAGTGTAGGTGTAATGGGCGATGAGCGTACTTACGAAAAATGTGTAGCTTTACGAGCAGTAGAAAGTACAGATGGTATGACGGCAGACTGGGTAAATTTACCTTATGAATTTCTGCAAAAAACATCTAACGATATTATAAATAAAGTAAAAGGTGTAAACCGAGTAGTATACGATATAAGTTCTAAACCACCAGCAACAATAGAGTGGGAATAAAAAAGTAAACGTTTTTTTAGCGTTTAATATTTAGAATTATAAGAATTGTATAGGAAAGCGCGTTACCTAAGTGAACGCGCTTTCTTTTGCAATCCCATTTTACTAGTGAGAAATAAAAATAATGGTGTGGTATTGCATTACCGTTTTTAAAGTATAATGAACATATGAGAAAAATATTAGTTACAGTAGTAATAGCATTTAGTTTTTTAGGATGTACTTCCATGCAAGGACAAGATTATTCCACGCATAAAGTAACTTCCGGAGAAACTTTAGAAAGTATTTCGAAACACTATAACGTGTCTGTTTCTGCTATTTTAGGATTAAACCCAGATGCAAGAAAAGGCTTAAAAAGTAATACCGTTTTAATTTTGCCTAAAGCAGGAACGGTAATTAGTAACCCTGTTAAGCAGGTTACGGTTGTCGATGAAGTGGATAAGTTTATTACTCATAAAGTAAGACGTAAAGAAACGTTATACAGTCTGTCTAAAACTTACAACATTTCTCAAGCGGATATTAAAAAACACAACACGTTCTTATATGCCAATAATCTAAGAAAAGGTGATGAGTTACAAATACCAGTGTATAAAAAGGTCGCTGTAAAAGGGGCTGATAAAAATCAAGAGCCAAATACGATTACTACTCCCGTAACTCCAAATAATTCGGGAAACACCAATACCTATGTCGTACAGCCTAAAGAAGGGAAATGGCGAATAGCCTACAAATATGGTATAACCGTTAAAGAACTAGAGGATTTAAACCCTGGTTTACCAGAGGTGCTACAACCTGGAGAAACGATTAAGGTGCCTAGTCTTGAAAAGGAAGCCATTAAAAATGTAGATGATAAATTTAGCTATTATACCGTTTTACCTAAAGAAGGTTTTTATAGGTTAAAAGTAAAAACAGGATTAGAGCAAGAGGAATTAGAAAATTTAAATCCAGGCTTATCTGAAACAGGATTAAAAGAAGGCATGGTGTTAAAAGTGCCATTTGTAAAAGGTTTGGCGGTTGAAAATAATTCAGAAAGCATGCAAGGTCAGGTAAACGACTTGTCTAGTACTAATTTAATAACAGAATTAAATCGTCGTGACGCAGGAGCCAAAGAAATAGCAATTATGCTACCTTTTAGATTAAATAAAGTTGGTGAAGACCCTAAAGAGGCGGTAAAAAATGATAGAACTTTAAGTATCTCACTAGATTTTTATTCAGGTGCTTTAATTGCCTTGGATTCACTTAAAAAGATGGGGGCTAACCTAAAAGTGAATGTTTACGATACACAAAATATGCACAGTGAATTGTTGTCAATTTTAAGTACTAACGACTTTTCAAACACCGATGCTGTTATTGGTCCGTTGATGCCAAAGAACTTTAATGCAGTAGCATCAGCTTTAAGAGAAGATAATATCGCTGTAGTGTCACCAATTACTAAATCGGTTACACTAGGAAGTAATGTCTTTCAATCTAGAGCTTCCGAAGACGATTTAGAACAAGCTATAATTAATCATTTTAAAAACCAAGCAGGAGCTAATATAGTTGTGGTGTCAGATCAAAAACACCTTACAAAAGCGGGGGCTTTAAAAACACAACTAGGAGCGTCAAGTGTAAGTTCAAGAACGGATAAAAAATCTGGTAAAGATGCTTTTTATATTTTTGATCAAGATGTAATAAAGGCCCTAAAGCCAGGTAAAAATATAGTGTTTTTAGAAACGGATAACTCGGGTTTTATTTCTAATGTGACGAGTATATTAAATTCTTTAAACGACTCTAGTCAGAGAGAAATTATATTAGCTACTTCTGGTCAAACAAAAGCTTTTGAAGCAGATATTGTGTCAAATTATCATTTGTCTAACTTAAAATTCACCTATCCAGCTGTATCTAAAGTGGTTAATGAGGATGAAGAAAATAGTTTTGTTAGCAGCTATAAAAAGACCTATGGTTTAACACCTAATGCCTATGTAGTAAGAGGTTTTGATGTTACTATGGATGTTGTTCTACGCCTGTTAACATCAGACGATTTATACACATCAACTACCGATGCGCCACTAACTAAGTATGTAGAAAGTAAGTTTTCTTATCAAAAGAAAATGTTTGGAGGCTATTATAATAACGCGGTTTATATTGTACATTTTAACGACCTAAAAATAGAAGAGGTTAAGCAATAAGCAGCGCGCTCTTAGCGTTTTATAATTCTAATGCCCGTGTTATGTTTAAGTATCTTTTAATATTCTTTTGTCTGTCCATTTTTCAAAAGGATACGCAAACAGCGATTACATGGAGTGAAGATTATAAATTAAAATGGTCCGATTTTAAGGGGCAGCCCGATTATAATACAAAAGCGTCAGCAATAACAGCTGCTGGTCTTAGTTATAGGTATTCATTACAAAAAAGAGGACGTGATATTGTAGGGTTTAAATCTGATATATCTGCGCTTTTCTATCCTGAATACTCTTGGTTTAAAACCGATGAGATTTCCAATCATATTTTAGCTCACGAACAGGTACATTTTGATATTACCGAGTTACACGCACGCTACTTTAGAGCCCGAGCGGCACAATTAACAGCATCAAATACAATTGTTGAAGACCTTAAGTTTGTACATGATTCTATTAATAAAGCTCTAGAAATTATGCAGCGTCAATACGATCAAGAAAGTCAGTTTTCTTTAGATAAAGAAGGTCAAATGTTCTGGTCTAAACACGTAGCCCTAGCATTAAAAAAAACATCTTCATATAAAACCCCATAAAATGGAAGCCCTACAACCCGATAAAAAATTTTTAATACAATTGGCACATACAAAAATGCCATATGGAAAATATAAAGATCGGTATTTAATAGATTTACCAGAATACTATGTGGTTTGGTACCATGCCAAAGGTTTTCCTAAAGGGAAGTTAGGTCAAATGTTGGAAACGGTATACACATTAAAGCTTAATGGTCTAGAGAATATTGTAAGAAATATTCAACGAAATTTTCCAAAATAAATAAAGTGTTAAAGGTTAATTTTATCAACTTAATATTGTAAATTTGCTCGCGTTTAACAACGCACTATGGCAACAACAAAATACATATTCGTAACAGGAGGAGTAAGTTCTTCTTTAGGAAAAGGAATCATTGCAGCTTCCTTAGCAAAACTACTACAAGCACAAGGGTATAGAACTACAATTCAGAAATTAGACCCTTATATTAATATCGATCCCGGTACATTAAATCCCTACGAACATGGTGAATGTTATGTTACCGATGATGGCGCTGAAACAGATCTTGATTTAGGACATTACGAACGTTTCTTAAACGTTGCTACTAGTCAAGCCAATAATGTGACTACCGGACGTATCTATCAAAGTGTTATCGACAAAGAGCGTCGTGGTGAGTTTTTAGGTAAAACAGTTCAAGTCATTCCTCATATTACAGACGAGATAAAAAATAGAATCCAAATTTTAGGTAATTCTGGCGATTTTGATATTGTTATTACTGAAATTGGAGGTACTGTTGGTGATATTGAGTCACTACCTTATATAGAGGCTGTAAGACAGTTAAAGTGGGATTTAGGGGAACACAACGCCTTAGTTATTCACTTAACTTTAGTGCCTTACTTGGCAGCAGCAGGTGAATTAAAAACAAAACCTACACAACACAGTGTTAAAACTCTTATGGAGAGTGGAGTCCAAGCCGATATATTAGTGTGCCGTACCGAACACGAATTACCTCAAGATTTACGTGTTAAATTAGCACGTTTCTGTAACGTTACACAAGATTCGGTAATTCAATCTATAGATGCAAAAACCATTTACGATGTTCCTAATTTAATGTTAGAGCAAGGTTTAGACAAAATAGTTTTAAAGAAATTAGATTTAAAAAGTGAAACACCAGATTTAAAACAGTGGAATGCCTTTTTAAAACGCCATAAAAACCCAAAAAGTGAAGTTACTATTGGTTTAATTGGTAAATACGTAGAATTACAAGATTCTTACAAGTCTATCTTGGAAGCGTTTACGCATGCCGGGGCAGAAAATGAAGTTAAAGTTAATATAGAAAGTATACATTCTGAATATCTAAACGCCGATAATATAAAACTGAAACTCTCTCATCTAGATGGAGCTCTAGTAGCGCCAGGTTTTGGAGAGCGTGGAATAAGTGGTAAAATTGAAGCGATTAAGTATGTCAGAGAAAACAATATTCCATTCTTAGGAATTTGTTTAGGAATGCAAATGGCGGTTATAGAATACTCTAGAAATGTTTTAGGCTTAGAGGATGCGAATTCTACCGAGATGGATGAAAACACAAAGTACCCTGTTATTAATTTAATGGAGGAGCAAAAAAGTGTTACTGAAAAGGGAGGAACTATGCGTTTAGGGCTTTGGGATTGTGAACTTGCTGAAAACACCATTGCAAGCAAGGTCTATAACCAAAAAGTTATTCAAGAACGTCATAGACACCGCTATGAGTATAACAACGATTTTAAAGTTCAAATTGAAGCTGGAGGTATGCTCGCAACCGGGTTTAATCCAGAGACGAAATTAGTAGAGATAGTTGAAGTCCCTTCACACCCTTGGTTTGTAGGTGTTCAATACCACCCAGAATATAAAAGTACGGTAGCGAGTCCGCACCCATTATTTATGGCTTTTGTAACTGCAGCTAAGCAGTACAAATCGAAAAAGAAGAAAAAGTAATACGCCACATTGGCATAAATAGATTTGTGGTCAGAAGTTTGACTATAACGATTAAATAGATGTGTTTAGTTTTTATGACTAAAGCTCTAAATATTAAAACATGGAAGAAAAAAAATTAGACTTAAACTCGATAATAGGATTCATTATTATTTTTGGAATCTTATTGTTTATGCTATGGCAGAATAAACCAAGCGAAGAAGAACTGGCTGCTCAAGAAAAAGCAAAACAAGAGCAAATTGATGCCGCAAAGCAAGAGCAAAATGCTTTAATTGAGAATTCTAAAACCGAAGCGCTAGCTGATGTTCCTTTAGAAGCTTTGCCTGATTCTTTAAAAACCATTGCTTTACAAAATAAATTTGGAGCATTCGCTTATTCAGCATCACAAGCATCTACAGCTGAAAATCCTGTGGTTAAAACCGACTTATTAACCATTACTTTCGATACTAAAGGAGGTCAGATTTCAGAAGTGAAACTTAATAAGTTTGTTAACTACGATTCTATTCCTATTTATCTTGTAAAAGATAAAAACGCCTCTTTTAATATTAATTTCGGTACAACCGATAATCGCATTTTAAATACGAAAGACTTAGTATTTCAACCTAAAGTGACTAAGAGTGGTGAGAATACAATAGTATCGATGAAACTTAAAGTGTCTGAATCTAAATTTTTAGAATACAGATATATTATAAAACCGGATAACTATTTAATCGATTTCACAGTTAAATCTCAAGGGTTAAATGATGTCATTAATAGCTCACAAGAAGTTAATTTAGATTGGTCTTTAAAAGCTTTTCGTCATGACCAAAGTATCGCATACGAGAATCGTTATACACGTTTAACATACCAACAAGACGGAGGTAACATCGAAAAATTAGGTCATGGAGATCAGGATAATGAGGTGGAAGAGGATGTTGATTGGTTATCTTTTAGACAGCATTTCTTTAGTTCGATTTTAACGAACGACAGCGCCTTTAAATCGATTTCATTAACGTCTAATAATTTAGTTCAAGATGAAGAGATTGATACCGTATATACTAAACTATACAATGCCAAAACAACATTAGCCTTAAGTGGTAATGAATTTAATGAAAATTTAGGGTTCTATTATGGACCAACCGAGGTCAAAGCCCTAAAAAAAGCAGAAAAAGGTCTTGAAAAAAGTATTCCATTGGGGTGGGGGATTTTTGGATGGATAAATAAATATTTATTTATTCCGTTGTTTGGTTTCTTATCTAGTGTTTTCCCTTATGGGGTTGCCATTATTGTAATGACAGTATTGATTAAGTTAGCCATGTCTTTTGTTCAATACAAACAGTATTTATCGCAAATGAAAATGAAGGTGTTAAAGCCGGAGCTAGATGCGATTCGTGAAAAGTATAAAGACAATAAAATGAAGATGCAACAGGAAACTATGGCACTTCAAAATAAAGCCGGGGCGAGTCCGCTAGCAGGATGTTTACCAGCATTAATTCAAATGCCGGTATTCTACGCTCTGTTTATGTTTTTCCCAACAGCATTCGCATTGCGTCAAAAAAGCTTCCTTTGGGCAGACGATTTATCATCTTATGATGTGATTGCAGAGTTACCATTCCATATTCCGTTATACGGTGATCACGTAAGTTTATTTCCTATACTTGCAGCGGTAGCTATTTTCTTCTATATGAAGTTAACAACAGGACAGCAAACCATGTCGGCACCAACTCAAGAAGGGATGCCAGATATGCAAAAGATGATGAAGTACATGATCTATTTTGCACCGATTATGATGATGATTTTCTTTAACCAATATGCTTCAGGATTGAGTTTGTATTACTTTATTTCAAACCTTATTAGTATTGGAATTTTATTAGTGATTAAGAACTTTGTTTTAGATGAAGAAAAAATTCATGCTAAAATTCAAGTGAAGAAAAAGAATCCTAAGAAAGAAAGTCGATTCCAAAAGAAAATGAAGGAAATGATGGAGCAGGCAGAGCAACAGAAAAAAATGCAAAATCAAAAAGGAAAAAAATAATCCTTTATAATCAATAAAAAAGCTGCCTTCCCAATTTTTACAGAAGGCAGCTTTTTTTTTTCATACTAATACTATTAATTTAAACGTTATAATTTTATGAGATCGATACTTATAATTATTCTATGTTTTTTTTCAGGACAACTTTTTGCTCAAGAGATTAATCAATTTGATGCACAGGGCGAGCGCCACGGAAAATGGACTAAAAACTACGATAACTCCAAGATATTACGTTATGAAGGGGAGTTTAACCATGGTAAAGAAACGGGGACTTTCAAATTCTATAAAAATGTGGATGGAAAAGCTGTCCTAGCGGTAACACGAGAATTTGTTACTAATAGTGAGGTAGTACACGTTACCTTTTATGACACTAACAAAAATATAGTGAGTAAAGGTGGAATGAAAGATAAAATTCAAGTAGGCAAATGGGTGTACTACCACAAGGGGGGTGGCCTTGTAATGATGGAAGAGTTTTATAATGATAATGGAAAGTTAGAAGGAGAAAAGAAGACCTACTATAAAAACGGTGTTATTGCTGAAAAAGCTAATTTTAAAGACGGTGTTTTAGATGGTGTATCAGAATGGTTTTCTGAGAAAGGCGTACTAATACGCTTGTTTAATTATACCAATGGTGCTTTAGAAGGACCATCAAAATCTTATGATTCTGATGGAAAGATTAAAATGGAAGGTGTTTATCGAAATGATTTAAAACACGGAATCTGGAAATTCTATGAAAATGGTAAGCTAGTTAGAGAAAAAGACTTTACTAAACGCAGTAAAAACCCATACAAGAATAAAAATAAATAATATTCCTCAATAGGTTGAGTAATAAATAACCCGCATGTACACTTCTGTGTCCATGCGGGTTATTGCTTATTTACTGGATGGTTTTATTCTGTTTATAGTTGGGTTAAAATAAGGTTGTCTATAAAATGGGCAACCCCATTTGTTGCTTGTATGTTAATTAGTGTAGGGCTTATATTACAAACTCTTTGTTGAACATCTGTTAACGCAAGGTTAGCCGCATCTACAGTAATATCTCCACCTATTGTAGTCAGTAATCCAGATGTTAATTGAGAAACTCTTAGGTTGCTAATTGAAAGAAGGTGTAGTGATGAGATGTAATTAAGTCCAGAAATTATACCGTTTAATCCCGCGTTTCGTTAGCCTATAGAAGGCTTAATAATAGCAAAAATGTTAGTATCTTTGCAGCGATAAATAAAACAATGAAAAAAAGAGTAATAGTAGGGCTTTCAGGAGGCGTAGATTCTAGTGTAGCAGCATACTTGTTAAAAGAGCAAGGTTATGAGGTTATTGGACTATTTATGAAAAATTGGCACGACGATTCTGTAACGATTTCTGACGAATGCCCGTGGTTAGACGATAGCAACGATGCCATGTTAGTGGCAGAAAAATTAGGTATTCCTTTTCAAACCGTAGACTTAAGCGAGCAATATAAAGAGCGTATTGTAGATTATATGTTTAACGAATACGAAAAGGGAAGAACACCAAATCCCGATGTGTTATGTAATCGTGAGATTAAGTTTGATGTGTTTATGAAAATCGCCTTAGACTTAGGTGCAGATTACGTAGCCACTGGACACTACTGCCGCAAAGGGACACTTACAGAAAACGGAAAAGAAACCTATCAGTTATTATCAGGAAAAGACAATAACAAGGATCAGTCGTATTTTTTATGCCAATTATCGCAAGACCAATTAGCGAAAGCTTTATTTCCTATCGGTGAATTACAGAAACCAGAAGTAAGAGCAATAGCAGCAGAAGCCGATTTAATTACTGCTGATAAAAAGGATTCTCAAGGCTTGTGTTTTATTGGTAAAGTAAGGTTGCCAGAATTTCTTCAGCAACAATTAAAACCAAAACAAGGTGATATTATTGAAATACCAAAAGCCTTTGGAGCGTATAATGAGGATAAAAAAGATTTTGATTCTAAAGAAGAGGAATTAGAATATCTAGCACGTAAAATTAAATACACCGCTACCGATGGTGATGTGGTTGGTACTCATCAAGGGGCGCATTATTTTACTAAAGGACAACGAAAAGGACTGTCTGTTGGTGGTAAAGTAGAACCGCTATTTGTTATTGATACCGATGTAGAAACCAATATTATTTATACGGGACAAGGTAAAAACCACCCAGGCTTATACAAGCGCGCTTTATTTGTGTCTAATGACGAATTACATTGGGTACGTGAGGATTTGCAATTACAAACAGGTGAAACTTTAGAGGTGTTGGCTCGTATTCGTTACCGTCAAGCTTTAGAAAAAGCGACCTTATACAAAGTGGATTCTGGACTATATGTGGAATTCGAAAACAACCAATCGGCAATTACAGAAGGGCAATTTGTAGCTTGGTATTTGGAAGACGAATTAGTAGGTTCGGGAGTTATTTCATAAATTGCAGTCTAACTGTAGTCTTATGAAATACAAATTACTAGTCTTAGCTTTTTTATGTTTTCAACTGTCGGTTTATGCCCAAGAAGATGCATGGGTATATTTAACCGATAAGGAGAATGTAGCCGCGTCTATAGCCAATCCGATTGCTATTTTAACACAAAAGGCTATCGACCGTAAAACGGCACATAATGTAGCTATCGATGAAAGAGATGTTCCTGTTAACGAAAATTACATTTCCCAATTAAAAACGCAAAGCGGTATTACCGTATTGGCAAAATCAAAATGGTTTAATGCCGTCCATGTTCGCGGTTTAGAATCAGATATTAATGCGTTATCAGCCTTAACGTTTATAGACGATATTGTTTTTGCTGATGGGGGTTTAAATGCTAAAATCGCCAACCCTAAAAAGGTGGCTAATAAATTTGAATACGAATTACAAAGTGTAAGTACCACCTTTAACTATGGTGATGCCGCAAATCAAATAGAAATGTTTAATGGTGACGATTTGCATCTTGCAAATTATACCGGTTCGGGAATGACAGTTGCGGTTATTGATGCTGGTTTTCCTAGTGTTGATACTAATCCAGGATTTGATCGTGTTCGCAATGCCGGTAATATCTTGGGGACTTACGATTTTGTTAATCGCGATGCCGATGTGTATAACAACACCCAGAGTAATCACGGAACTTTAGTGTTTAGTGATATGGCAGGGTATCTTGAAAATACCTTTGTAGGTACAGCACCCGATGCGAATTACTACTTGTTTATTACCGAAAACGCACCAACCGAAAACCCTATAGAAGAAAGTTTATGGGTGGAAGCTGCAGAGCGTGCCGATAGCTTGGGGGTAGATGTTATTAATACGTCTTTAGGTTATAAAACTTACGACAATCCGAATTACACATATAGCAGTGCCGATCTAGATGGTAATACCACCTACATCACTAAAGGGGCTAATATCGCCTTCGAAAAAGGGATGTTATTAGTTACTTCGGCAGGAAATTCTGGAGCTAATGGTGTTTTTGCACCAGCAGATGCGGCAGGTGTACTTTCTATTGGAGCAGTAAAATCGGACGGCACTTATGCGAGTTTTAGTTCTGTAGGGAGTGCTTTTCAACCTACCCAAAAACCAGATGTCGTAGCTCAAGGTCAGGCGAGCTATGTTATTAATACTAGTGGAGGGGTGTCTACAGTAAACGGGACCTCTTTTAGTTCCCCAATATTAGCCGGTGGTATAACCTGTCTGTGGCAAGCTTTACCGAATTTAACGAATGCCCAAATTATGCAGCTGGTTAGGGAGTCGGCATCACAATATACCGCGCCAGATTATTATCTAGGCTATGGTATTCCCGATTTGTCTCTTGCCTTACAACAAGGCTTATCGGTTAACGACGAGGTTTTAGAACCTATAGCGATTAAGGTCTATCCTAACCCTGCTAAGCAATTCGTATACGTAAAACTGCCTTCGAGTATTACTACAGCTCAGCTAAAACTATATACGGTATTAGGGAAAAAAGTATTGAATGTTGCCTTACTTAGTCAGCAATCTAAAGTGAATGTCTCTGAACTACCAAGAGGGGTGTATTTAATAAAAATTGAATCAGAATCGGGTTCAAAAACAAGTAAACTAATTTTAAATTAATCGGAAACAGAAGTGTGTCCTATCGCCTTATTTATAGGGGTAAGCCACCTTGTTTTTATCATAACATAAAACTTTTTAACATTGGAAAACAGAATAACAAAACTTTTTAATATCGACTATCCAATCATTCAAGCAGGAATGATTTGGAATAGCGGCTGGCGCTTAGCTTCGGCAGCGAGTAATTCGGGAATATTAGGACTTATAGGGGCGGGGAGTATGTATCCAGACGTGTTAAGAGAGCATATTCAGAAATGTAAAGCGGCGACCAATAAACCGTTCGGCGTTAACGTGCCTATGCTATATCCTAATATCACTGAAATCATGGATATTATTGTAGAAGAAGATGTGAAAATCGTATTTACATCGGCAGGAAATCCTAAGACTTGGACCAAGTGGTTGCAAGATCGCGGTATTACCGTTGTACATGTGGTGAGTAGTGTAAAATTTGCTCTAAAAGCACAAGATGCAGGAGTCGATGCCATAGTAGCAGAAGGCTTTGAGGCTGGGGGTCATAATGGGCGTGATGAAACGACAACGCTGACTTTAATTCCAATGGTTAAAGAACAATTAAACATTCCGTTAATTGCCGCTGGTGGTATAGCCACTGGTAAAGCAATGTTAGCGTGTATGGTTCTTGGTGCCGATGGCGTACAGGTAGGAAGTCGTTTTGTGGCTAGTGAAGAGTCATCAGCACATCAAAACTTTAAAGAGGTTGTAGTTAATGCTAAAGAAGGGGATACCCAATTAACCTTAAAAGAATTAGCTCCAGTACGTTTAATAAAAAATAAGTTTTACGATGAGGTACAAGAGCTTTATAAAACAGGACCGTCGGTTGACGATCTAGTAAAACTCCTAGGTCGTGCCCGTGCTAAAAGAGGTATGTTTGAAGGGGATTTAGATGATGGAGAATTAGAAATCGGACAAATAGCAGGGCTGATTCACGATATAAAACCTGTAGCGACTATAGTAAAAGATATCGTTTCTGAGTTTGAAAAAGCGAAAGCAGAAGTGGTAAACCTATAGTATTCATAGCGATTTTATAATAAAAAGTTAAATCGATAAAAGCGTACAAAATCTCTATATTTTTTCATTCAAACCTCAAAGCTAAGTCTTACTTTTGCACGATGATTTTAAGTCAATACACGAAAGAGTTTAAATACAATTGGCAGCTCGCAGCACCTGTGATGTTGGGGATGTTGGGACATACCTTTGTGAGCTTTGTAGATAATATTATGGTGGGGCAATTGGGTACTGCCGAGTTAGCAGCAGTTTCCTTAGGAAATAGCTTTATGTTTATCGCTATGTCCATAGGCATTGGATTTAGTACAGCCATTACACCCCTAACTGCAGAGGCCGATTCCGCTAAGAATAAAGAGGATGGTAAATCCGCATTTAAACACGGGCTAGTCTTATGTACTATTCTAGGGATTTTACTATTCCTAATGATCTACTTTTCAAAACCATTAATGTATTTAATGAAACAGCCCGTAGAGGTTGTTGATTTAGCCTTGCCTTATCTGGACTTAGTAGCGTTCTCACTTATACCTTTAATTATTTTCCAAGCTTTTAAACAGTTTAGTGATGGGATGTCTATGACAAAATATCCTATGTATGCGACTATTATAGGAAATGTAATTAATATTGTATTAAACTACCTATTCATTTTTGGGAAATTCGGATTCCCGGAATACGGAATTGTCGGTGCCGCCTACGGAACATTAATTTCTCGTTTCGTCATGTTGTGGTACCTTTGGTATTTGTTAAAGAAAAAAGATAAAAGTCGTTATTTCGTTACCAATATCAAGCTGTTTGTTTTAGATAAACTTATGCTCAGAAAAATAGTGAACTTAGGAACACCAAGTGCTATGCAAATGTTTTTTGAGGTTGGAATCTTTACTTCTGCAGTGTGGTTAAGTGGTTTGTTGGGTAAAAACCCACAAGCGGCGAATCAAATAGCCTTAAACTTAAGTTCTATGACCTTTATGGTGGCTTCTGGTTTGAGTGTGGCAGCTATGGTTAGAGTTGGAAATCAAAAAGGATTACATAAATATTACGAACTACGACGTATTGCCTTTTCACTATTCTTATTAGGAACTATTTTAGCGCTCTTTTTCGGCTTGCTCTTTTTGGCTTTCCATGAGTACTTACCGCGGATTTATGTCGATTTTGACGACGTTATTAACTATGAGGACAATATGGAAGTGGTGAGTATTGCAGCAAAACTACTATTAGCCGCTGCAGTGTTTCAAATTAGTGATAGTATTCAAGTGGTAGTTCTAGGTGCACTTCGTGGGTTGCAAGATGTTAAAATACCGACTATCTTAACATTTATATCTTACTGGTTAGTAGGTTTTCCTATCAGTTTTTATTTCGGTACCGAGGCGTATTATGCTAGTTTTGGTATTTGGATGGGGCTAATCGCAGGATTAACTACAGCTTCTATTTTATTATATATCCGATTTAATTATCTTACAAAAAAATTAATTGCTCAAAAAGAAACGAATAATGGAACTACCTAAATTTATACTCGGTGATAATACCGATTTACCGAATGCTATTTTTGTCATTCATACTGAATTCCCAATGTTTATTATAAACCTAGAGAATGATGAGGTGGAATGGTTAGAAGATTTTGATGCTGAAGATCAAAAAGAATTAGAGTTAGAAACTGAAAATTTAATAGAATTGGCTACAGCATTTTACGATAGAGAAGTTTCAAGATACGACGAGTAATATTCTAGTGGCTTTGCTTAATTTATGCAAATCATTACTGGCATGTATTGCCGTTTCGGTTTAGTTTACGTCCAAGCGCCATCCGAGATATAAAGAGTATAACCTAGGACGTACCCATCAAAATATATGATATGATAGAACAACTTATAGAGTTAGACAAAGAACTGTTTTTATTCTTAAACGGCCTAGGTAACGTGTACTGGGATGCCTTTTGGATGTCTTATACAGCCAAATTTAATTGGATACCCTTATATGCTATTTTAGTGTTTTTAATGTATAAAAAACGTCCTACTAAAATGTTTATACTCACTCTAGTTGTTATTGTCTTTATGATAACATTTACCGATCAGGTGACGAACTTATTTAAAAGTGGTTTTCAACGTTTAAGACCATGTCATGACGCGAGTTTGGTAGATGTGATGCGTTTAGTAAAATCGTATTGTGGTGGTCAGTATGGTTATTTTTCTGGTCATGCAAGTAACAGTATGGCGGTTGCTATATTTACAGGTAAAATGCTTCAGTACCGCTTTAAATACTTAATTTATATATTAATTGTGTGGTCTTTACTTATGGCCTATAGCCGTATTTATATTGGAGTGCATTTTCCATTAGATATTTTATGTGGAGGTATTTTTGGAGCAATCTCTGGATACGCTTTTTATAGGTTAGATAGCTACATTCAGAAACGCTTTACCGTAATTAAGTAGTGAGGTTAGGAAAAGGTATTCATACGCCTAATAAACCACAGGTTTGATAATTCAACCTTACGGTTTTTGGAGGTTTAGTTTTTACCCAGCAGTTACATTGTAAAAACGATTTAATAAGGGTATTACCGGCTTCGGTTTCGCGGTAGGAGGTAAGCTCTTACTTTTTAGTTAGAATATAAAAGGTGTTTGTTAAACGGTCATTATACTGCTTAGAGCCTTCTTTGGCCTGGTTTAAATCGTAAGTTCCTATTTCTTTCACGTTATAAGTAGCTTTTATAAGTGTTAGTTCTTCAGGTGATATACGATTGGTAAGTATTCCAAATTTTGGTGTTGAAGGAAATTGATAGGCGTTTTCACTAAAGTGAATCTGCGGCATCATATCGCCGTATTGCCAAATGGTTTCTGGTGCAACGTAATTTAAGGCGTGCAAGGTAATCCCGCGTTTGTCATTATCAGATTTTAAACTGGCAACCGATCTGAAATTATCATTTTTAAACAGTCCGATTAGCGGTAGTCCTACGATAAATACAGCCGAAAAAAACAATACGCTAAGTAAAAACACCTGCTTTATGTTTTTCTTAATCAGTTGCTGTAAAATGAGGCCTCCCAGGGAAACTAATACCAACGAGGCAATATAAAAGGCTAACCAATGGTGTTGGATATCATTTTTAAATAGCACATAAAACACCACCGGAAAAGCTACTCCAATAGTAGCTATGAGTCCGAAATTAAAATAAACAGGTAGTGTTTCGCGCTTATCTTTAAGGTCTTTAAATCGTCTGATGAGGTATTCAATATAAAACCCGATGTTAAAAGCTAAGGGAATTAATACCGGCATGAGATAACGTGATTTTTTCTCAGGGATAATGGAGAGTAATACCACAGCTAGGATAGTCCAAAGTAGACTAAATTTATAGGCTTTAAAATGGCTGACTCTTGATTTTAAATAGGGATATAGTAAACTAATTACTGCGGGAATAGTCCACAATCCGCTTTGGGTAAAAAAGCTCCAGTAATAATAAAAAGGTCTCACATTATAACTCGTCCAATTCCCCGTTTCCTTTTCGGTAATTGCATTAAAAGTTGTAGGGTCGTTAAGGCGTACGTAAACATACCACCAGCCACCAACAACTAAAGCTATAACAAGGACACTAAAAAAAGAAAATACTTTCGCTTTTGGGTTTTTATAACTTAGGGTAAAGCCATAAGCTAGTAAAAAGGGTAATAATAGCGCATAAAAGGAAACCGGTCCCTTACTTAACAGGGAAAATCCAATAAAAATACCAGCGATTAACGTGTGTTTCCACACCATACCTTTTGCGTTAAATAATTTGTGTAGGTGATAAATAGCAACGAGCATAAATCCATGGGCAAAAATATCCCACGGTGCTTCGATAATAATTCCAATCACATAAAAAGAAGTTACCACAATTAGTGCGTTAATAAGTGCATGACTTCTACTTTTTAAAATGCTACGGGATAGTTTATACATAAAAATCCCCACAACCATCACTAATAAAACAGCTGGTAGACGCATACCAAAAACACTATCAACACCAAAAACGAGTCCCGAAAAAGCGGTTAGCCATGTGGGAAACGGTGGTTTTTGGTAACGGGGTTCTTCATTCATTGTGGTCAGCAACCAATTATCATTTAACACCATCTCACGAGCAGTAATAAAATTGCGGGCTTCCATAATAGAAACCTGAATAGCATCTAAATTTGGCAATAGCATTACCGCTACCAACAAACAAATTGTAAGAATCGGATAGTTTTTAAGAAGTTTGGGCATCTTGCTTTTTTAATAAGATTAAATTTCTAATATAGATGGTGGCTCCTAATAAATGACCTACAAGTAACACTGGGTCTTTTCTAAAAATAGCATATGCTAATATAAGAAGAGAACCAATTAAACTCAAAGCCCAAAAACCAAAAGGCAAAGAAGAGGTTTTATGCTTTTCTGAGTATAGCCATTGAAACACAAAGCGTAGGGTGAATACCGTTTGTGAAACTATTCCCAAAACTAAAAGCCACAGCGGTATGCTTTCATTTTTAAATAACAGTTGCACATCTATAGTGTTATTATTAAAATAGAAAACAGTGATAAAGGCAGGCATAAATAATAGAATATACCTAACAATCACCGGATAGCGCTGCCACTGATTTTGTAATTGTAGATTGCGTATGTATATAAAGTAGGTTAAACCTTGTCCTAACATAATAGCAAAATCGTTTCGTAAGTAGCCGTAAATAAAAAGTAGAAAAGATGCAATTAAACTTAAAGTCCAAAATAGGGTAGGTGTAATCACTCGTTTTTGCTTTTCGCTGGTGAGCCATTGTACAACCAAACGAGACGAGAATAATAGTTGCGCCAGAAAACCGATACTGTAAATGATCCAGTCGCTCATTATCCTTGTTTTGCTACCGTATAACTAATGTACTTTTTTTTCATCCACAAATAAGCGAAACAGTCCATTAACGGACCAAGTAAACGGTTCCATACACCAAACTTAGCTTCTCCAGCCACACGCGGGAAATGTTGGACAGGAATTTGTTTGATTTTTCCGTTTTGTAACAAAATCATAGCCGGTAAAAATCGGTGTAAACCTTTAAACATCGGAATGCGTTTTGCGTAATCGGTTTTGATGACTTTTAACGGACATCCCGTATCGTCCATCCCGTCATGAGTGAAACTACGACGTATACCATTGGCAATGGTAGAAGACATATTCTTTACAAAACTATCTTTTCTATTAGCGCGAACACCAGTTACCAGTTCGTGGTTGCCAATATGTTGTAATAACAGATTAAAATCCTCGGGAGCGGTTTGTAAATCAGAATCGATATAGCCAACAAGCGGTGTTTCAGTATAATCAAAACCCGCTTTAATCGCTGCACTTAATCCGCGATTTTCCTCAAAAGATATAAAAGAAAATTCTGGGTTTCTATGCGCTATCAGCTCTATTAGCTCCTGACTTTTATCTTTAGAACCATCGTTTACAAATAATATTTTAGTTTTTTTTAAAGCTTTTTTTGTGTAAGCTAGTAATTCGGTTTCAACACGTAATAAATTATCTTCTTCGTTGTAAACCGGTACAACTATTGTAAAATCGTAGTTCATAAATAAGTATTAATACTGCAAATGTATTGTTTTTTTAAGAATTGAAAATGAGTATGAAATAAAATATGTTTCTTTGTAGAAGGATATTGAAATTTATGAGAATATTAGTAACAGGAGCAGCAGGGTTTATTGGTTCGCATACATGCGAAAGACTGAAAGAAATGGGTCATGATGTTATTGGCTTTGATAACTTTAATCCGTATTACAGTTTAGAGTTAAAACAGCTGAATGCAAAGGCTTTAGTTGATAAAGGCATACAGATAATTACTGGTGACTTGCGTACTGCCGACTTAAGCTCTCTTTTACCACAGGATATTAATTATATTTTTCATTTTGCCGCTCAACCGGGGATTTCGGCATCGTCTAGCTTCGAAGATTATTTTACCAATAATATCTTGGCGACAAAACAATTAATTGATTTTGCGGTTCAGCTTACCGATTTGCAGCTCTTTATAAATATAGGGACGTCATCTATCTATGGACTGGAAGCTACCTTTCCAGAACATGTGGCACCAAAGCCCGCTTCTCATTATGGGGTAACAAAATTAGCAGCCGAGCAATTGGTGCTTCAAAAAAGTCGAGAAACACTGTTTAAAGCATGTTCTTTAAGACTGTATTCTGTTATCGGCCCTCGCGAACGCCCAGAGAAAATGTATACCAAACTCATAGCATGTGCTTATTACGGTGATGCTTTCCCTCTGTATCAAGGGAGTGCGTCTCACCTGCGTAGCTTTACCTATGTGGGAGATATTATCGATGGTATTGTTAGTGTCATCGGAAATGAAACAGCTGTAGATGGTGAAATTATAAATTTAGGGACAGAAGTAGAGCATACTACCCAAGAAGGGATAGAAGCCGTAGAAAAAGTGATAGGAAAAGCGATTGCGATTACAAACGTGGAAGCGCGAGCTGGAGATCAATTACGTACCAAGGCAAATATTGAAAAAGCGAAACGCCTGCTGAATTACAATCCGAAGACAACCTTGTTAGAATCGGTAGAGCAGCAAGTAAATTGGTATAAAGAGAATTTCTTATAATCTCGTAAAAGCCGAAACTATAGTTTAAGCTTTAAAAGATAGTCGGCAGCCGCAAAAGGTGTCGTTTTATTATCTTCAATCAGTTGAAGTTGTTTTGCGAGTTCTATTTTAACTTCCGTATTATTAAAGAAATCATTTTTAAGTTGTTCTTCAATAGTTTGAATCAGCCAAAATTTATTTTGATCCATTCTGTTGTCATCAAAAAACTGATTGGCCTTAGTTAGGGTCACATAATCAGAAATTATCTCCCATATTTTATCAATACCGTCGTTGTTAATCGCACTAGAGGTGGTTACTTTAGGTTGCCATTGTGATGCTTTCTGAGGATAAAGATGTAAGGCACGATTAAATTCGACTTTAGCCAGCTTTGCAGCTTTCATATTTTCACCATCGGCTTTATTAATCGCAATGGTATCTGCCATTTCTATAATACCGCGTTTAATGCCTTGAAGCTCATCACCAGCACCGGCTAGTTTGAGCAGCAAGAAGAAATCAACCATACTATGAACAGCGGTTTCACTTTGACCGACACCAACGGTTTCGATAATAATAGAATCAAAACCTGCCGCTTCACATAAAATAATGCTTTCTCGTGTTTTACGGGCAACACCTCCTAAAGAAGAACCGGAAGCCGAAGGACGGATATAGGCATTTTTGTTTTTTACCAAATCTTCCATTCTCGTTTTATCGCCTAGAATACTACCTTTTGTAATCGAACTACTCGGGTCTACAGCCAAAACAGCAACCTTTTTTCCTAAAGCCGTGAGGTGCATTCCAAAAGATTCAATAAAAGTACTTTTACCAACTCCTGGGACACCGGTAATTCCGATTCTTACCGATTTGTTAGCGTGAGGTAGACAGTGTTTTATAATCGCATTTGCTTTTTCTAAATGTTCAGGGTTTTTACTTTCTACTAAGGTAATCGCCTGACTTAATGCAGTAATATTACCCTCCAAAATAGCAGACACCAGCGACTCTACCGAACGGTGTTTTTTTCGATTGGCTTTAATCTTAGCAATAGATATAGCATTGGTGGTTTCTGGTGGGGAAACACCATCGTTTTCTTTTAATGCCGATTTTTTAGAAGCTGTCAATAATCAAGGAATTTAATACGTGTTATTTTAAAGGTACGGCAACTTTTGTCATATCCCAAGCTAAGGTTAAAAACAAATTATCGGTAGAATTATCAAAAGCGATTGTAAACTGTTCTACTGTTGTATCTATTTTTTGAGGTGCTGCTTTTAAGGTAGCGACATCATATTGAGGGTCACGCATGGCTTCCATCGTTTCATTAACGCCCCAAGGGTACATTTTAGAGTTGAAAATCACATTCCAAGCCGTATCATTAGGAATCGTCCAAAGGGTGTATTTTCCCGCAGGAAGCACCTGGTTTTCAACCGTAAGATTTTTGTTTGTTTCGAAAGTCGTCGCCTCATTGGCTCCCGTTCGCCATACTTTATTATACGGTACTAGTGCACCAAACACTTCACGGTTTCTTTTTGATGGGCGGTTATAAACCACTTTAAGCTCCAGGTCGTCCACTTCAAAAGCGACTGTTTTTTTCGGACTTAAAGTCTCATTAAAAATCCCGTCGTTAAAATAGGAATACGAGAATACACCCGCTGCAACAACGATCAAAACTAGGATAAACCATTTTAGAAAAGCATTCATTAATTATAGTATGTATTAGAGGTATAAAGATACTTTAAAACCTAATTATGTGTCAATAGAATGTTAGAATTTAACATCACATTAATAGTATAAACAAAAAGTTTACATTTTTCAAGACAAACCGGTAAAAATCGACTCGTTTTATGAAATTTCGGAGGATTCTTAGAATAAAACGATAAATTTGTTATCGCACAAAAGTTTTATGATGAACACAACATTAGTGGTATTGGCAGCAGGATTAGGATCACGTTATGGTGGTTTTAAACAGGTGGATGCTATTGGTCCCAACGGATATTCTATTATGGATTACTCTTTATTTGATGCTTTAAACGTGGGGTTTACCTCCATTGTTCTGGTGGTTCAAGAGTCGATGGTAGAGCTGTTAACAGACCGCTATATTACTCAGAGAAACTGGCCGGTACGTTTTGCTATTCAAGAAAAGGACGTTACTGTTACAGGTAAAACTTATTCCCGAGAGAAACCTTGGGGTACCGCTCATGCGTTGTGGTGTGCTAAAGATGAAATAAATACACCTTTTGTATTGATTAATGCTGATGATTTTTATGGCCGCGAGTCGTTTCGCTTAGCCTATAATTATTTACAGTCGGAAGCGCAACCCTGTGCTGTTTTATTCCCCATAGAAAAAACATTAAGTAGTAATGGCACTGTTAATAGGGCGGAAGCAACCATTAATAACGGTTGGTTGCAAACTACCGTTGAGCGAGAAAAAATAAGCAAGGCCAATGATGATATTGTTTACCTCTCTGCCGAAGGAAAACAGAAAGTGCTAGCAAAAAACAGCTTAGTTTCTATGAATATGTGGGGCTTAACGCCAGATATTTATGATTTTATAGATGACGATATTACCGACTTTATTGCGCAGTGGCAACAAAACCCGAGTATAGAATACCAATTACCAACAGTTATAGACGCTATGATTCAACAAGAGCGTTTTAAAGTAAAAGCTTTGGTTACAGAATCCAATTGGGTAGGGGTGACCTACAAATCTGATAAGGATGAGGTGCGTACTCAGTTACAGCAATTACACGATAAAGGAATCTACGACACTATATAATGAAAGACCAACTGCTTACCATATTAAAGTGTTATTTTGATACTATCACAATTTCTAGTGTAGAAACGCTTCAAAGCGGACTAATAAATAGTACGTATAAAGTGGATACTTCGCGTGGTATCTTTATTATTCAAAAGATAAACCAAAAGGTATTCCCTAATATTCAAGGGGTGTTAAATAATAAGATAAATGTTGTCAATTATTTACAAGCTAACAATTTTAAAACCATTGCGTTTTTAGCGACTATAAACGGGGAGTTTTTTGTCGAGGCAGAACATGGTGTTTGGCAGGTTTCTAAGTATATACCTTCTACGGTGCAGCATATTATCGACTCACCAAAAATGGCCGGGCAATTGGGAGGGTATCTCGCAAGGTTTCATGCTGCTTTAACCAATTTTCCTATGTCTGAATTGATAGAGACAATTCCAGATTTTCATCATACTGAAAAACGGTACTCTAATTTATTGTCAAGTATAGCTAATGCTTCAGCAGAAAGACGCTTAAGCGCCGATCGGGAAATAGCATATGTACAGGCTAATTTTGACTTTATTCAGCCTATAGCAAAGGCAATTCAACATAAAACAATTCCACAAAAAGTGGTGCATAATGATACCAAAGTCAGTAATTTTTTGTTCAATTCTGATGGTGATTTACTCACTATAATTGATTTTGATACGGTAATGCCAGGGAGTGTTTTACATGATATTGGCGATGCCTTAAGAACCGGGGCAAGTACAGCTCCCGAAGATGAGCAAGATCTGAGTAAAGTTCGTTTTAATGAAACCGTTTACGATGCATTTATATCAGCGTATATAAAAGAAGGACAAGACTTTTTAACACCTCAAGAGCTAAGCGCTATTCATTTTAGTTTACCTTTAATTCTCTTAGAACAAGCCTGTCGTTTTTTGGAAGACTATCTTAATAATGATATCTATTACGAAGTCAGTTATGAAAACCATAATCTTATACGGACTAAAACACAATTGCATTTGTTTGAAAACGTAAAACATTACTTAAGTAAAACCTATAATATTCAGTACAATCAAACCTTATAAATTTAAATTCATGAATTATTTATCATTCCAAAAAGGATGTAGCCTTTTATTGGTGTTAGTGCTCACTGTGTTGTCGTGTAACACTACTCAGCCAGCAACGCAATCGTCGACATCTCCAGTTATTAAAACAGAGGTTCCTATACGTGCTGCAGGTCAGAAAGATGTTTTGCGTCTTACAGCAGATCCTATTCCGGTAGTTCGTGTAGGGTTTATTGGTTTGGGGATGCGAGGTTCTGGAGCGGTAACGCGAATTACTAATATTCCAAATGTCGAGATAGTCGCTATTTGTGATATTATGGAAGACCGTACCGAAGCTGTAAATGCCGACTTAGAGGGCTTAGGCCTTCCTAAAGCTCAAGCTTTTTACGGCGAGGACGGGTGGAGAGAGCTTTCAGCTTTGCCAAATTTAGACTTGATTTATATTGCTACCGACTGGAAAAACCATGCGAAAATGGGAGTTCAAGCTATGAAAGACGGTAAGCACGTGGCTATAGAAGTGCCGGGAGCTTTAACAATGGAAGAAATTTGGGAGCTTATAGATACCTCTGAAAAAACTAGAAAACACTGTATGCAACTAGAAAACTGTGTGTATGACTTTTTTGAGTTGACCAGTTTAAACATGGCACAACAAGGTGTTTTTGGAGAAGTGTTGCATGCCGAAGGATCATATATCCACCAATTACAACCGTATTGGGGAGACTATTGGAATAATTGGCGCATGGACTACAACCGCAAACACCGTGGCGATTTGTATGCGACACACGGTATGGGACCAGCTTGCTTGTCTCTAGATATTCACCGTGGAGATAAAATGAACTACTTAGTTTCTATGGACACCAAAGCCGTAGGAAACCCTGCGTATATTAAAGAAACTACAGGAGAGGTGGTAACCGATTTTAGAAATGGTGACCATACTATGACCATGATTAAAACCGAAAAAGGTAAAACCATTCACATCCAACATGATGTGACCTCACCACGTCCGTATTCAAGAATGTTTCAATTGAGTGGAACCAAAGGATTCGCGAACAAGTATCCTTTAGAAGGCTTTGCTTTAAATGCTGAAGATTTAGGGTCTGATATTGTATCGCCTTCAGATAAATTTAATACACATCAGTTTACTCCCGATCATATTAAAACCGCTTTAATGGAAAAATATAAGCATCCTATAGTGAAAGATATTGAAGAGAAAGCGAAAGAAGTTGGTGGCCATGGCGGTATGGATTTTATTATGGACTACCGTTTAATGTATTGCCTGCAAAAAGGATTGCCATTAGATATGGATGTTTATGATTTAGCCGAATGGTCGTGTTTAGGACCTCTAACAGAATTGTCTTTAGATAATAATTCTGCTCCAGTAGAAATTCCTGATTTCACTCGTGGTGGATGGGAAAAATTAGACGGTGTTAAGTTTTTTCAAGAATAATATCCTATAATCTTAGTGTAAATAAAGTGTAAAAGACCATCTGCCATGATGGTCTTTTTTTTACATTTAAGGAAATAAAATTTATGATGACAACCGCTTTGTTTTCTTCTGTTTTAGCCGAAAATATTCAGTCTCCTTGTTGTGTGATTGATGCGACTTTAGATAGGTCGAGTTATATGCCTATAGATTTGTCTGAAGCAAATCGTGATTTAAAAGAATTTGATGTCTCGTCGTCTAGGGCATGGCAAGAGTATATTAGCTCTCGGTTATCGGCCCAAGGCAAGCGCGTGGCTTATGGAGGGTATTTAGAACGTCGAAGTATCTATTCACGGAGTGCGTATTTTAATACAGAAGTTTCAGAAACCGAACGCAATATTCACTTGGGAGTGGATTTATGGGTGGAATCAGGTACTAAAGTGTTGGCTGCCTTTGATGGCGAAATCCATAGTTTTAAAGACAATAGGAATTATGGGGATTACGGACCAACGCTTATTTTAAAACATACCATTAACAGCGTTCCTTTTTATACTTTATATGGGCATTTAAGTCGCGAATCTTTGAGGGATTTAAAAGAAGGAACAGTTGTAAAACAAGGTTAGCAGATAGCTGTTTTGGGCGATGCCTCAGTAAACGGTGATTATGCACCGCATTTGCATTTTCAAGTGATTAGAGAATTGCAGGGCAATATAGGCGATTACCCCGGAGTATCATCACTAAGAGATTTAGAGTTTTACAAGCAAAATTGTCCGGATCCTAATATTATTTTGGGGTTAGGAAAATAGTATATAATTAATTATGTAAACTAAATATCCCCCTAAATAATAGCAGTATTATTTAGGGGGATATTTAGTGATGCTTATTTAAATAAATTTATGGCTAAAGAGTTATTAACTGATTTTTTTTGCAATAAATCGTCGATGCTCTCTTTTTTTAGTTTTGCTAATTTGAGAATGTAGGGTTAATAATATTTCATAATCATCTTTTACCCAATCTCCAGTTGACTTTATCGTGGAAATACCTTCGTTATTTAAATAGCTATTAAATAAATGATACGCTTTCATAGCGTCCTTTTCGTCATAGAAATAATCAAACCATGCTTTATGTATTTTATCCTCTTTAACGATTCCTATTCCACCTTGATATACTTTAATAATCCCTTTAGAATGTGTAAAGGAAACTGAACTTTCATTTCGTTCATGTGCCGCTTTCAAGATATAAGCATTGTGTAATAAATAATTAGATAATCGAGCAATTATTTCTTCATTATTTTCTTTTTTTGAAGGTTTTTGTCTCCATTGATTATTACTTGGGTAAAACGGATCTTTCTTATAATCTTTTATTTTGGATACATCTTCAACTAAAGTAAATTCCGATTCTATTGATTGATCTTCCCTTGGAATACTTGCTATTAGATTTTTGCTGGCCTCTAATTCTTCAAACCGCTCTATTGTTAATTTGTGATTTTTATATTTAAATTCTCTATCATTAAGAAAAGACCATTGTCCTACTTCTACTTTCTGCTCAGTTAATTCAGTATAAGTAGAATCTGGAAATAGATGCAATACTGATCCTTTGTTTAGTTGCTGATTTTCTAAATCTAACGGAGTGTTTTCGTCAAGTAGTAAATTATCTTTATCAAACTTTTTGATTTCTGAAACTCTCCAGGAGCCTATAATATTATCTTTATTAATTTTTTTTGTAGAACTACAGCTGTTAAAAATAATAACAGATGCACATAGTAATTGTGTAATCTTCATAGTAGGTTATATTAGGGTTTTATTGATTAAGGACTTATGGTTAATTCTTCATAATTTTGATGAATTTAGTGATTTATTATTATTACTGTGAAACTTTTGTTAAATTTTTTTTATTTTAATCGTTTTAAGAATAAAAATTGAGAAATATACCTATTTATAGTTTCTGAAATTGGAATAAAGCGAACTGAGGGACTCGTTTTTAATTCAAGTGATTGTAGTAGGAGTTTTTAGTTTTTAATGCTAGATAATTTAAGCAGCTCTTTGAAGTAAGTTTTAAAAGAGTAATAATTGGATTAGAGATTGTAAGCGAAATAAATAAAGTTATGTTATTTATAAAAAAAAAAGCCTGATGTTTATAATAAACATCAGGCTTTTTTTAGTAGTAAATGTAGTGTTAATCTTCAATAATCACCCATTCTCCTTTAGCGATTAAAGGTTCTGCTTGTTTGTATTTTAAAGTTTTATTTTCACCGCTCATAACGTGTTTGATAGTCACTTTATCGTTACGACCAACTTTAGGCTTGTCGCGAACTATAGTTTCTACCACTTGCTGTTGCGCTTGAGTGTTTCCGGCAGCCTGGTTTTGCGACGAGCGCTCATCAAGATTCGGAATCTCATCTTTTTGAGTTTGTAAGTTGTCTTTTTCACGAACTTGTTTAGCCTCGCTTATAGCAGCTGTAGTTTCACTTGGTAACTCTCCTTTAAATAAGAAAGCGATAACATCTTTATTAACCTGGTCAATCATTGTTTTAAACAATTCGAAGGCCTCAAACTTGTAAATAAGTAAAGGGTCTTTTTGTTCGTGAACCGCTAACTGTACCGATTGTTTTAACTCATCCATTTTACGTAAATGCGTTTTCCAAGAATCGTCAATAATTGCTAAAGCTATATTTTTCTCGAAATCGTTAACCAATTCTTTACCTTGAGATTCGTAAGCTTTTTCTAAGTCGGTAACCACGTTTAATGTCTTTGTACCGTCTGTAAATGGAACAACAATACGCTTGTATTTATCCCCTTGGTTTTCAAAAACATCTTTAATAACAGGGAAAGCAACTTCTGCATTACGACTCATTTTTGATTTATAGTGGTCGAATGCTGTTTTGTATACTTTTTGAGCTATCACTTGTGGTGATAATTTTGCAAATTCAGCTTCCGTAATCGGTGAACTCATAGAGAAATAACGAATCAATTCAAATTCGAAATTTTTATAATCGTTAGCCGTTTTATTACTGTCTGTAATCGTTTCCGAAATATCGAAAATCATATTTGCTAAATCCACACGTAAACGCTCTCCAAATAAAGCATGGTGACGTCGCTTGTAAACCACCTCACGTTGAGAGTTCATTACATCATCATATTCTAATAAACGCTTACGAACACCAAAGTTATTTTCTTCGACTTTCTTCTGAGCACGTTCTATAGATTTTGATATCATTGAATGCTGAATCACTTCACCTTCTTCAAGGCCCATTCTATCCATCATTTTAGCGATACGCTCACTACCAAATAAACGCATTAAGTTATCTTCTAACGATACGTAGAATTGAGAGCTTCCTGGATCTCCCTGACGACCAGCACGACCTCTTAACTGACGGTCTACACGACGTGAATCGTGACGCTCGGTACCTATAATAGCTAAACCACCAGCTGCTTTTACAGCCTCCGATAATTTAATGTCGGTACCACGACCCGCCATATTGGTTGCAATAGTTACTTGTCCTGGTTGTCCAGCTTCAGCAACAATATCGGCCTCTTTTTTGTGTAATTTGGCGTTTAATACATTATGAGGGACTTTTCTTAAGTCTAACATACGACCTAATAACTCACTAATTTCAACGTTTGTTGTACCAATTAATACAGGGCGTCCCGCTTTTGAAAGCTTGGTGACCTCATCAATAACAGCATTGTATTTTTCACGTTTTGTTTTGAAAACTAAATCCTCTCTATCATCACGTGCTATCGGTCTGTTGGTAGGAATTTCTACAACATCAAGTTCGTAGATCTCCCAGAACTCTCCAGCTTCAGTAACCGCTGTACCCGTCATACCAGACAGTTTGCGGTACATTCTAAAGTAGTTTTGAAGTGTTACCGTTGCAAAAGTTTGGGTCGCATCTTCAATTTTTACATTTTCTTTAGCTTCAATCGCTTGGTGTAAACCATCACTATAACGTCGGCCATCCATAATACGACCGGTTTGCTCGTCTACAATCATTACTTTATTTTCCATAACAACATATTGGTTGTCTTTTTCAAATAAAGCGTAAGCTTTTAGTAATTGGTTAAGGGTATGAATACGTTCCGATTTAACTCCGAACTCTCTAAATAACTCTTCTTTTAAATTCGCTTCTTCTTCAGAAGATAGGTTTTGAGCTTCTATTTTAGAAATCTCAATACCAATTTCTGGCATAACGAAGAAATCAGGATTGTCTTTTCCTGATAGGTATTCGATACCTTTATCGGTTAATTCAATCTGATTATTTTTCTCTTCAATAACATAGTACAGTTCTTCATCAACCTTTGGCATCTCACGATTGTTATCTGCCATGTACTGGTTTTCTGTTTTTTGAAGCAATTGCTTAATCCCTTCTTCCGATAAGAACTTGATTAAAGCTTTGTTTTTTGGGATACCTCTATACACTCTTAACAGTTGGAAACCACCTTCTTTCGTGTCTCCAGAAGCAATGAGTTTTTTAGCTTCTGCTAAAACTTGTGTTAAGTGACGACGTTGTACGTTTACAATATCTTCAACTTTAGGTTTTAATTCAGTGAATTCATGACGATCACCTTGAGGGATAGGTCCTGAAATAATTAATGGTGTTCTCGCATCATCGACTAATACAGAATCGACCTCATCGACAATTGCGTAGTGATGCGGACGTTGTACTAAGTCGTTAGGTGAGTTTGCCATATTATCACGTAAATAATCGAATCCAAATTCGTTATTTGTACCGTAAGTAATATCGGCGTTATACGCTTTTTTACGAGCGTCTGAGTTTGGTTTGTGGTAATCGATACAGTCGATACTCATACCGTGGAACTCAAACAGAGGGGCCATCCACGCGCTATCACGTTTTGCTAAGTAGTCGTTTACTGTTACTAAGTGAACGCCTTTTTCAGCTAAAGCATTTAAGTAAACCGGAAGGGTTGCTACTAATGTTTTACCTTCACCCGTTTGCATCTCTGCAATTTTACCTTGGTGCATCGCAATACCACCAATCAGCTGTACGTCGTAATGAATCATATCCCATGTGATTGGCTTTCCAGCAGCATCCCATGAGTTTGCCCAAATGGCTTTATCGTCTTCTAAGGTAACGTAGCCTTTAGTACCAGAAATCTCTCTATCGAAAGCATTTGCAGTTACCGTAATTTGAGTGTTGTTAGTAAAACGCTTTGCAGTTTCTTTAACAACAGCAAAAGCTTCTGGTAAAATAGTGTTAAGCGTGTCTTCGGTAGCAAGGTAAGACTCGTCTTTTATTTTATCAATTTCTAAATAAATATCCTCACGTCTATCAATATCATCCGAAGCATTAGATTCCTCTAAAAGCGCATCAATTCTGTCATTAAACGGTTGTCTAGTTTTAGCAATTATGGCTTTAAATTCAGCTGTTTTCGCCCTAAGCTCATCGTTAGATAGTGCTTCTAGGGCAGCTTCGTATGTTTTAATTTTTTCAACGATTGGCGTTATGGACTTAACATCCTGTTTTGATTTGTCGCCAACAAATAGTTTTAATACTGAATCTAAAAAACTCATTGTAGATTATTTATTGTTGCACCAGCAGAGTTTACTGGTAATTATTATATGTATATTAATACCCCTTGTAAAAAGGGCTTAAATATACGTTATGTTTCTGTGCTTTTTTTAAAATAAGCACAAAAAAAAGTCTCCATTATGAGACTTTTTTCTTTATTTTAATTTATTAATACTCATCCTCATTCCAGAGGTAGTCTTCATCTGTTGGATAATCTGGCCAGATTTCTTCTATAGAGTCGTACGAATCTCCTTCGTCTTCAATTGCTTGTAAGTTTTCAACAACTTCTAAAGGAGCTCCTGTTCTAATAGCGTAATCTATAAGCTCATCTTTTGTTGCCGGCCAAGGCGCATCACTTAAATAAGATGCTAATTCTAAAGTCCAATACATTTCTTATTAGGTTTATTTTTTTGCAAAAATAATTTTTTAGTTGTAATAGTCAAGAAAAAAGTGAATTATTTTATCAATAATAAAAAAGAACGTCTTTTTTGCACTGAAACTATTTGACTGTAAATATCTTGCAGTGTTATTAAATTACAGAAAAAGCGCGTGTTTTTTTAAGTATTCTTATTGAAGATATAATTTGTTTTAATTTTTCTCCGGAATCCATTTCACTTCATCTGCTTGCAGGTCAAAAGACAATTTTCGTGCCAACACAAAAAGATAGTCAGATAAACGATTTAAATACTTTAGTGCCTCGGGTAAAAAAGGCTCTATTTCGTTAAGTGCTGATGCTAAGCGTTCTGCGCGACGGCATACACAGCGTGCAATGTGACAGAATGACACCGTTTGGTGACCGCCAGGAAGCACAAAATGCGTCATTTGTGGTAAGTCGGCGTTCATAGCATCCATCTCACGTTCTAAAAGAGCAATGTCTTCTTCAGATATTTTCGGAATGTTTAAACGTTCTTTTCCATTTTTAAGAGTCGCCTTTTCAGGATCGGTAGCTAAAATAGCACCAACAGTAAATAAGCGGTCTTGTATAATAACAAGAATGTCTTTGTACTCTTTTTTAATGTCTTGATCGCGAATTAATCCTATATGTGAGTTTAACTCGTCTACAGTACCATAACTATCAATACGAATATGATGTTTTGGTACTCGGGTACCACCAAATAATGCAGTGGTGCCTTTGTCTCCAGTTTTTGTGTAAATTTTCATAGGTTAAAGGTATATCAAAAAAGTGAAAATTGAAAGCAGGTAAGGAAGAATCGTTATAGAGTAAATTAGGGGGAATAGTAGTTAGTAATTAGTTTAATCTCTGTTCACATCATGCATAGAGCCTCCATGTCACTTTGAGTGATTCCAAAGAAGCCTGAGGTTGGAAGCTGGAAACTGGAAACTGGAGGGTAGAATTTGGAAGTCTTAGTTACGCGATGAGCCATTATTTGTCATTGACTGCGTCGAATCTTCGATTTCTGAGCATAGCGAAGAATCTTACGCTACATGTGTCCTCGATCAAAATGGACCTTATAACTTCAATTCTTGTAAAGATTCTTCAGTCGTACCTCTTTCAGAATGACAAAAATTAATCTTTTTGATTATCATGATTATCATGATAATCAAGGTTAGGGTTTAAAGAAACATGGAATGATAGGTTTTAATCACAACTAGTAGTTCCAAAAGGAAGCCTTCGGCCTATCGAATATATATCGTAAAATTTGAAATGAAGGCAGCGTTAAAAAATTTAGGCTGTTTGAGCTTGTGATAAGCATGACGTGAATGCGGATTCCACCAGCGAGTTCCTAAGTTTTAGCTGTCGAATGATAAAATTTAGGTATAGTTTCGTCAGCCTAGATGTTTTTGGTTCGTTTTTTTGGCGATGAAAAAAATGAACAAAGTAACAAAAGAAACTTTTTGATTGAATTTAAGTATAGGTTCTTCAGGCGTAAAAAGCGGTTAGTAGCCAGTAATTAGTAAATAGTTTAATTTTGGTTCACTTGATGTATAGAACCTCCATGTCACTTTGAGTGATTCCAAAGAAGCTTGAGGGTAGAAGCTGGAGGGTAGAATTTGGAAGTCTTAGTTACGCGATGAGCCATTATTTGTCATTGACTGCGTCGAATCTTCGATTTCTGAGCATAGCGAAGAATCTTGAGCTACATGTGTCCTCGATCACACCCGGGCATAAAACTTCAATTCTTGTAAAGATTCTTCAGTCGTACCTCTTTCAGGATGACAAGAAGGAAGTGATTTCGTACAAAAGGTTCTCGATACAACGCTCCTATGTCGCGCCACTCGAACTGACAGGGTTCGTAGGGGTTAGTCATTAGGGAATTGGGATTAGGTTTTAATTCCGGGTCACTTGATGCATAGAGCCTCTATGTCACTTTGAGAGGTTGAGGGTAGAAGCTAGAGGTTGGAAGCTGGAAACTGGAAGCTAGAGGGTAGAATTTGGAAGTCTTAGTTACGCGATGAGCCATTCTTTGTCATTGACTGCGTCGAATCTTCGATTTCTGAGCATAGCGAGGAATCTTACGCTACATGTGTCCTCGATCAAAATGGACCTTATAACTTCAATTCTTGTAAAGATTCTTTAGTCGTACCTCTTTCAGAATGACATCTATTTCGTTTAATCTATGATTATGTAAATCACCTGAAGTCTTGATTATTGAAATTGTTCTCGATACATTTTATGTTCCATTGCATTGCACGTAAAACACTCGAACTGACAATGAGGAAAACGAGGTCACTTCGAGTGATTCCGGAGCATGAGGAATTGTATCGAGAAGCAATTTTACTCTGTGTAAGTTCTCGATTCAAAATCTTTTAGTTGCGCCATTCTTTTAAAAAGTATAGACTTAAAATCGGATTTTAAAATGTTCTTTGACTTGCTCTTTGCGGAAGAACACAATACCCCAAAAGAAGAGGTCAACGGTTACCGTTACTTGAGGATGTTGTTTAATGTATTCCCAGGCCTCTGTCATACCCCGAGACCAATAAATATCATCAAAAATAAAAACCGAATCGTTATGTGTGTTAACAACAAGGCTTTCAAAATAAGCTATAGTCGCTTCTTTTTCATGATGACCATCAAAAAACACCAAATCGTAAGGCCTTGTGTTTTGTTTTTGTAATACGGATCTGAAATCACCTGTAATAACTGTGGTATTAGCTACATTGTTTTGTTTTAAACTTTGTTTTGCAAATTCAGCAGTATTCGGGCAGCCTTCAATTGTAGTAATCTGTGCTTTGGGATTTCCTAGATGCATAGCATGGGGCGCTGTACCCAAAGAGGTGCCGAGTTCTAAAAGCTCCTCCATGTTAAAATAACGCGTCATTCGATACATTAATTTAGCGCGTTTTAACGGGGTGCCCGCTTTTTTAGCCATAGCACCAACACGTCTTGTTTTGGTTTTCATTACGCGAGAACCCGCACCAAAGTCGCTAACCTCTAACGTCTCTTTGGAAGACGATAACTGTTTGCGATAGTGTTTTAAAGCGGTATAAGCGCTATAACGCGTGTTGTCGTACACGCATTTGGTGATAAAATTATAGACAAATGGCGAGTGTACGCCGTGCTGATTTGAGGCTTTTGTTAAAAACTTAAAATAGGCTAGAATACTGTACCACATTAGTATAACGAATTGATAAAAGAAATTAGCCTTCTAGTTTTTCGGAGAGTTCTAGCCAACGCATTTCTTTTTCTTCAAGAGCATCAATAATCTTCTGAAGTTTTAACGACAGTTCGTTAATTTCTTCTGTGCTGAGGTCAGGGTTTAAAAACTTCTTTTCAAACTCTTTCTTGTCGTATTCTAAACTGCTGATTTTACTCTCAAGGTTTTTGTACTCCTTTTGCTCGTTGTAACTCAATTTTACGGTTGACTCTTTCTTCCAGTTTTTCTTTTCTTTTTTACTATCGTCCTCATCAGCCTCTACAACAACATCCTTACTGTCGTCATAAACTCTAAAGTCGGTGTAGTTTCCAGGGAAGTTTTCGATAAGCCCTTCACCTCTAAATACAAAAAGGTGATCGACAATCTTATCCATAAAGTAACGGTCGTGAGACACAACAATTAAGCAACCAGGGAAATCCAATAAAAACTGTTCTAAAACATTAAGCGTTACGATATCTAAATCGTTAGTCGGCTCATCCAAAATCAAAAAGTTAGGATTCTGAATTAATACAGTACATAGATATAAACGTTTGCGTTCACCACCACTTAGTTTTTCGACAAAATCATATTGTTTTTTTCTGTCGAATAAAAAGCGTTCTAAAAGTTGCTGAGCACTAATTTGGCGTCCTTTTTTTAATGGGATATAATCACCAAACTCACGAACCACATCAATAACTTTTTGATCTGGTTTTACTTTTATTCCTTTTTGGGTGTAGTAACCAAATTTTACGGTTTCACCAATGGTTATTGTTCCCGCATCAGGCTCTTCTCTTTGGGTTAAGATATTCAGGAACGTCGATTTCCCGGTTCCGTTTTTTCCTATAATCCCAACGCGTTCACCTTTTTGAAAGACATAACTGAATTTATTAAGGATCACTTTGTCATCAAAAGCTTTTGATACTTTATGAAACTCAAGGATTTTACTCCCCAAGCGCTCCATATTCAGTTCCAACTGGACTTCATGGTCTTGGCGACGCTGCTGTGCGCGGTGTTTAATATCGGCGAAATCGTCAATTCTAGATTTTGATTTCGTAGTTCGGGCTTTCGGTTGCTTACGCATCCACCCCAATTCTTTTTTATACAATTGTTTGGCTTTGCCAGTTTCTACTTCATCTTGCTCTATTCGCGCTTCCTTTTTCTCAAGGTAATACGAGTAGTTTCCTTTGTAAGAATACAGTTTTCCGTGGTCTAATTCTATAATCTCATTACACACACGCTCCAGGAAATACCTATCGTGAGTCACCATAAATAAGGTGATGTTTTCCTTAGCAAAAAACTCTTCTAACCACTCAATCATTTCTAAATCTAAATGGTTGGTAGGCTCATCTAAAATTAATAAATCAGGTTTATTAATTAAGGCATTGGCTAGCGATAGACGCTTTTTTTGTCCCCCAGACAGTGCGCTTACTTTTTGATCTAATTTATCTAATTTAAGCTTTGATAAAATTTGCTTGTATTGCGTTTCGAAATCCCAAGCATTATTAATATCCATTTGCTCGAAAGCTCTTTGGTAAAGCTCTTCATCTTCAGGGTTTAGTAAGGCTTTTTCGTAATTTTTAATGACATCCAATATTGGATTGTCAGAATTGAAAATTGTAGCCTCCACGGTTAAATTTTCATCCAAATGGGGTTCTTGAGGGAGGAAAGAGACTTTAATGTTTTTTCTAAATATCACCTGACCTGCATCGGGGGAGTCTAACTGTGCTAAAATATTTAAAATAGAGGTCTTTCCTGTTCCGTTTTTCGCAACGAAAGCTATCTTTTGATCTTTATGTACACTAAACGAAAGGTCTTCAAAAAGGGTGAGTTCACCATAAGACTTCGCTATATTTTCTACCGTTAAATAATTCAATGTATTGTTTTTATGCAAATAACGGCTAAATATCCAAAAAATCCGATAGAAGTTTTGTTATTCGTACTGAAGACCTATAATTATGGAAATGACCGTTTCTGTAAATTTGTCCAAATTAGAAAATAATTTATTCTTTTATCGTTTTGTAATAGCGGATGAGGTACATGTAGCGAACCACCAACGCTATTAATAACGGTACTAATACCGGGGCAAATCGTTGCACACCAATACTCCAATGTAAGGTCAATAAACACAACATGACAACCAGTAATTTTAGGTAACCAATAAACCACTGCTTAGGGATTCTTTTTAAAAGCTGTAGTGTGCAAAACAAACTTAATGGAAAGGCCCATAATAGGTTGTAATTATTAGCCGTTGCCGTGTGGTCGGTAGCAAACCATAAAAAGCAAAGTAAAACACCTATAAGCCCAGTAATGTTAAATAGGATAAGGTCTAATACTTTAGATCGGGAATTGGTTTTAAAATCACGGTAGGTTATAAATAAGATGAGAAGACTTAGTATAGAAAATACAAACAACGGACGCGTTAAAAAAGCGCTAGAGTGGTCCTTGTCTCTTTTTTTATAGATGATATGCGATTCCTTAACTAAAGGGGCTCCGGTGGTTTTAAAGGTGGTTTCTTCAAAGAATTCGAAGATGTATTCCGGTAAAAACATATATTCTCTAGGCGTGGCCTTGGTATCGATTACCGAGCCTAAGGCAACATCAATCCCAAAACTTCCCCAAGAATTCCATTCTAGGTTGTTTTGAATTAACGTTCTGAAGGTTTCTCCTTTGTAGGATGCTGGTGTAGTGTATTTTAAATTACCATCCCATGCTTTTTCTGAAACATCGCGAATTCTAGTGGCGCAATTATCAAAAAAGAAATCGTAAGCATAGTACTTGTTTTCAGGCTTTAGATTATAAATTAAATAATTATACAACTCTATTTTTTGAGCCGGTGTGATATTTAAAATCTGCTCTTTTATCGTCCGGTTTTGCCAAATATAGACGTCTTTAAAACGCTTATAACTACTCGCACCCATATAATAATCGAGCTTCCCTTTAGCAAAATTTAAATAGAAATTTGGTGCATCAAAATCAAACATACCGTAGTTATAAACCTCGTCAGAAAACGATGTTTTTATACGAAAAGCACTGTGTCCAAAAGCATCATTTAAGGATGTTCCTGGGCCAATAGTTAGCACGCTAAATTGTGCGTTTTCTATTATCGGAGAGTTTTGAGCGGTAGTAACGGCACTCATAAAAAGTGCGCATATAAGAAGTAGTTTTTTCATAGGTTGCAAAAGAACATCTATCTAAAAATGCTGAAATCTAATTTAAGTGAAAAGACGTTAGAATATAAGGCGACACTCTGGTCACCAATATCAGTAAACGCGTAATCGACATGAATGCCATTGTATTTAAACCCTAAACCAAAGCTTGGTTGAAAGCTTAACGATTCACTATTGTCTATTTGTAATTCATTTTGAAAATTTCCGACACCACCACGAAGATATATCATATCGATATAGCCGAATTCAAATCCTAAAGCAGGATTTATACTAGCAAAAGAGGTGGAGATAATATCATTGTTTTGTGCGAATCGCATGTTTAAATCCAACTCAGCACGTAAGGTATAATCGTAATGAAAAGTATAAGTTTTAGCAACGCCAAGTTGTAATTTCGGAATTGTTATCTCTGTTGTTTCTGGTAGCTCTTGGTTCTGACCTTCAACAGCATTTTGAACACGCTCGAAAGCCTCCTCGTCGTAACTCCACGAATTAAAAGTTGTTGTAATATCTCTTGCCATCACACCAAATTCCCAATTGTTATCCGTTTTAAACTGAATAGCAGCATCGAAACCAAACCCCCATGAGTTGGCGAAGTCACCAATAATACGTCGAATCACTTTAGCGTTTACTCCATAATTTAAGCCTTGAACCGGTAGTTTTCTGGCATAAGAAAAGGTTAACCCATAATCGGCAGTAGAGAATAAACTGATACGGTCGTAATTCACATTACCCTGGTCGTCTATAAGTTGTGTGGTATCTAAAATATCATCGACAGCAAATCGGATTAATGAGATTCCGAAGGCACTTCTGTCATCTAAAGGCATCGCAAAAGCAGCATAATCGTAATTGGCTATATTAGCAAAGTAACTGGAGTGCATTAATGCCAATTGCCTATCTTCTAGGTTAACTAGTCCTGCAGGATTCCAATATCCCGCGTTAACATCTTTTGTGCTTGCAGTAACAGCATTACTCATTCCAAGAGCAGCCGCGTCGACACCGATATTCATAAATTCATTAGAATATTTGGTTTGAGCATAGGTTGCCAAGGTCACTGTTATAAAAACAAGTGTAATAAATGCTTTCAATTGCGAAATTTTTTACAAAGATGCTATAATTTTTCTATATATTAAACTTGAAAGCGCATAGTATATTGTATAAACCCTTTTTTTACGCGTTTACTTTATTATTTTTACAAAAAAATAAACATCATCTGTATGGCTATAAAGTCTTTTATTCCAAATTTCGTGACTCTTCTTAATTTATTATGCGGAAGTATCGCCGTTTTATTCGCGGTTAATAATTTATTTGTTGCTGCCGCAGTATTTGTGTTTTTGGGAATTTTCTTTGATTTTTTCGACGGATTATTAGCGCGGAAACTCAATGTGCAAAGTGAAATAGGCTTGCAGTTAGATTCCTTAGCCGATATGGTAACTAGCGGATTGGTTCCAGGGATTGTGATGTTTAAACTGATAAGCCTGAGTATCGATGATTCGGCATTCCTAACAGGGTCTACAGATTGGAATTCTATGTTACACCTAGGTGATTTTAAATTTGCTCCTATCGCCCTAATTGGGTTTTTAGTGACTTTGGGTTCTGCTTATCGCTTGGCAAAATTTAATGTAGATGAAGAGCAACAGTCTTATTTTAAAGGCTTACCAACTCCGGCAAATGCCCTGCTGATTCTTTCGCTGCCTTTAATCATGGAGTTTCAAAATAATGATCTTATAAATAGTATCATTTTAAATACTTGGTTCTTAATACCGTTAGCTATTGCAAGCTGTTATATTTTAAATGCACCGGTGAAATTATTCGCCCTAAAATTTAAAGATTGGAGTTTTAAAAACAATGCCATCCGATATCTGTTTATTTTATTATGTGTGGTGTTATTGATAGTGCTTCAGTTTGCAGCTATCCCTTTAATAATACTATTATATATTTTAATGTCTTTGTTTTCCAAATAGAGATTTTAAAAGATCAATAACAAACCTCAAAACATTACAATAAACTAGACTTAAATTTTATGGCTTCAGGATTTTTTGCATTATTAGACGATATCGCAGCATTAATGGACGATGTTGTGGTGATGAGTAAAATTACAACTAAAAAAACCGCTGGGATCTTAGGTGATGATTTAGCAGTAAATGCCGAAAAAGCTTCAGGATTTGTTTCGTCTAGGGAGCTACCCGTTTTATGGGCAATTACCAAAGGATCCTTTATTAATAAGTTGATTATTTTACCGGTCGCCTTTTTATTGAGTGCCTTTTTACCGGTTGCCGTTACCGTTATTTTGGTATTAGGAGGGTTTTATCTCGCCTATGAAGGTGCTGAAAAAATCTACGAATACCTCGTGCCACACGCTCATGAAAAAACAGCGCAACTTAAAGAAGAGCTGACAGAAGAAGAGGTTCTTGAAGCTGAAAAAAGTAAAATTAAATCGGCAATTTTAACCGATTTTATCCTGTCGGTAGAGATCGTAATTATTGCTTTAGGAACCGTTGTAGGACGCGATCTTTTGTTTCAAGTTTTGGTAGTGTCTATAGTCGCTATTATAGCGACCATTGGGGTGTATGGTATCGTTGCTTTAATTGTAAGAATGGATGATTTCGGTTTGAAATTAATCGCATTAAGTGATGATGGTAAAGGGGTTTTAGCGTCTATTGGACGTTTTTTTGTAAATGCCTTACCGTGGGTGATTAAAAGCTTAGGGGTAATTGGTACGATAGCTTTACTATTAGTCGCTGGAGGGATATTTGTTCATAACATAGAGTTTCTACATCACTTTTTAGAAACTATACCAGGAATGCTTCGTGATTTTATCGTCGGTCTAGCTTTTGGAGCGCTTGTATTGGGCCTTGTAGTAGGTGTGAAGTGGATTGTTTCGAAAGTGAAAAAAGCCTAAGTAAGAGCTGCTATAGATATTAAATAGATGTTCAGTTGTTGAACTTAATGAGTCTTCGGGATATTAGACTTTTCATCTAATAGCTTCAAAAATTCAGCTAATACCAATTCAGTGTCGGCTGATTTAGTAAATAAAATCTTAAGTATGGCAAAGTAGCCAATGCCACCCAATTCAGTGAGATGGTATCTCTTAAAAATACGTGTAGAATTCGTTTTAAAAAGATAAAAAGGTCTTTGTTGGATTTCAAATACTTTTAAACCTGTAATAGATTCATACTCGGTTTTTTTATTATCAAAATAGACCGCATTTTTTGTGAACTCTACCTTTTTCAAGGAAATGAATAAAACAAAAGTAAGTAAAGCGATTGTCCAAACCCCATAATCCCAAAAGCGGCTTAAATTAAAATATTAGGTAATTATGTATACTATAAGTAGTAGCATCCATGATAGGAAGTATTTTCTAAAGGCAATGTTTGATGAAATGGTTTTGCGTTGTTCCATTTACAAGATTGCTAACGTGTAGCAGGTTGAATGTTAAGTGTACGGCTTCACTCAGAACTAAAACTGCGTACTACTAATTTATAGAAGTCTATTAGTCGCGAATTTTCTTTTTACGGAGTTCGAAATTCTGTCCTAAGTACACTTTACGAACCATTTCATCATTAGCTAATTCTTCAGGCTCTCCAGCTTTTAAGATGCTTCCTTCAAACATTAAATAGGTGCGATCGGTAATCGCTAAAGTTTCTTGCACGTTGTGATCGGTAATTAATATACCAATGTTTTTCTTTGTAAGCTGTGCAATAATACGCTGGATATCTTCAACTGCAACAGGGTCAACCCCTGCAAAAGGCTCATCGAGTAATATAAAATTAGGATCGGTAGCAAGTGCTCTGGCGATCTCCGTTCTTCGGCGTTCCCCTCCCGATAATAAGTCTCCTCTATTTTTACGAATATGACCTAAACTGAACTCTTCAATAAGCGACTCCATTTTATGTAGTTGCTCTTTTTTACTCAGCTTAGTCATTTGAAGCACACTCAAAATATTATCCTCAATACTAAGCTTTCTAAAAACAGAAGCTTCTTGAGCTAAGTATCCAATACCGTGTTGTGCACGTTTGTACATCGGGTAATTGGTGATATTTGTACCTTCCAAATGGATACTTCCTCCATTCGGTTTTATTAAGCCGACAATCATATAAAACGAGGTTGTTTTTCCAGCACCATTAGGTCCTAGTAAACCAACAATCTCTCCAGTATTCACTTCTAGAGATACGTCTTTTACAACTTTTCGTCCGTTGTAGGACTTCATTAAATTTTCGGCTTTAAGCTTCATAAGGTTTGAGTATAAGTGCTAAAAATAGTAAATTCAAAATAAAACAAGAATCACTAGTGACTAATTATGCAAAGTTTAACGCTGTGCTTCTAAGGCATCCCAAAATTCGTAAGCACGGCGTAAATGAGGAATAACGATAGTTCCACCTACTAAAGTAGCAATACTTAAGGTTTCTACAACCTTTTCCTTAGATAAACCGGCTTTGTAACACGCTTCTAAGTGGTACTTTATGCAATCGTCACAACGCAATACTGTAGAGGCTACCAAGCCTAATAATTCTTTGGTTTGCACATCTAAGGCCCCTTCAGAAAACGCGTTAGTATCTAAATTAAAAATACGTTTGATAACTTTGTTGTTATCGGCTAGAATCTTATCGTTCATTTTAGAACGGTAGTCATTGAATTCACTAACTAGGTCTGACATCTTTCTTGATTTTACGTTCTTCTTTGCGCAACACAAATTTTGAAATATAAATACTTATCTCATATAAGATAAGAATAGGAATAGCTACAATAATCTGACTAGCGACGTCTGGAGGTGTGATTACTGCAGACAAAATAAGGACAATTACTAAAGCATACTTTCTGTATTTTCTTAGGAATTCTGGAGTTACTAAGCCTACCTTAGTTAAGAAATAAATAATGATGGGAAGCTCAAAAATTAATCCAGAGGCTATAACCGACGCTCGCAATAAGCCAATATAGCTACTAATATCAAAATTGTTTTCCACCTGCGCACTCACCTGATAGGTTCCTAAAAAGTTTATTGATAGTGGAGTTATAATATAGTACCCAAAAAGAACACCTAAAAAGAATAAAAATGAGGATACGATGATAAAACCACGTGAGTGTTTACGTTCTCCAGATTTCATTCCTGGGCTTATAAAAAGCCATAATTGATAAATAACGTAAGGAAAGGCTACAATAAAACCAGCATAGATAGAGGTCCATATATGTGCAGAGAATTGCCCAGCCATCGTTCTACTTTGAATAATAAATGGTAGTTCTTCTCCACAAAAGGTGGACTCCTCAATACCGACAAAATTTGCCATACTACATAACCATTCGTAAGTGGGGAATGACATTTTACTTGGGCCAAAAATAACCACATTAAAAATGAAGGATTTAAAAACAAAGGCTACCGCCCCGCAAATGATAATAGCGACACAGATTCGAATTAAATGCCATCTTAGATCCTCTAAATGATCTAAAAATGACATACTGTTTACATCTCTTTTTGCCATTATATTATACCTTCTTTAATTAAATCATGTAAATGAACAACACCAGCATAGACACCATTATGTTCTACTAATAACTGAGAAATACCATAGGTTTCCATAAGGTCCATTGCGTCGACAGCCATTGCTTCTTCGGCGATGCATTTCGGATTGGCGCTCATAATATCTTTTGCGGTTAACTTCGTAAAGTCATCCACTTTGGTAAGCATACGTCTTAAATCACCATCGGTAATAATTCCAACAATCTTGTCTTGGTCTACAACCGCAGTAACCCCTAACATTTTTTCAGAAATCTCAATAATTACTTGTTTAACGTTAGTGTCTAAGTTGACTTTCGGTTTTTGGTTGGCCGACGATAAATCGTGTACTCTTAAATATAGTTTTTTACCCAAAGCGCCTCCAGGGTGGTACTTTGCAAAATCTTTGCTTGAAAAACCGCGAAGTTCCAACAAACAGACTGCTAGAGCGTCACCCATTACCAATTGAGCAGTAGTGCTAGTTGTTGGTGCTAGGTTATTAGGACACGCTTCCTTTTCTACAAAGGCGTTTAAAATGTAATCTGCTTGCTTGCCTAAAAAAGAATCTTTATTTCCCGTTATAGCAATCATCTTATTGTTTGCATTTTTTATTAAGGGAACTAAAACCTTGATTTCTGGAGTGTTTCCACTTTTAGAAATACAAATAACCACATCGTCTTTTAGGATTAAACCCAAGTCTCCATGAATGGCATCGGCGGCATGCATAAAAACTGCAGGTGTACCTGTAGAATTTAAAGTCGCTACAATTTTTGTGGCAATTATAGCACTTTTACCAATTCCTGTAATAATTACCCTACCTTTGGAGTTGTATATTAATTCAACAGCATCAGCAAAATCAGAATCGATTAAATGTGCTAAGTTTTCAATAGATTTGCTTTCTATTGCGATCGTTTCTTTTGCTAATTTTATAATGTTGTCTTTAGTATTCAAAATAATCAAATTTTATAGATGATGCTTTTAAAAGATTTTGTTATCTTTAAAATATTATGCAATATGAATAATTTGTAATATCTCTTATTCGCAGCAAATTTAGCGAAAAAATAAAAAGGAAAGATTATTAAAGAGCGTTAAATATTAGTGATTATTTTTTTGAAAATTGTATAGTTTAAAAAGTGTAAATAATAATTAAAACCAATTAAGTTACTAGTGAAAAGTGAATTGCATTCAGCACTAAAAACATATTTTGGCTTCAGTGAATTTAAAGGATTACAAGAAGCTGTTATCAAAAGTATTTTAGCAAAGGAAAGCACCTTTGTTATTATGCCTACGGGTGGCGGTAAGTCCTTATGTTATCAACTACCAGCATTAATGCAAGAGGGAACGGCAATTGTTGTCTCGCCTTTAATCGCACTAATGAAAAATCAGGTGGATGCCATTCGTGGTGTTTCTGATGAACATGGTGTTGCACACGTATTAAATTCCTCATTAAATAAAACTGAAGTTAAACAAGTAAAGCAAGATATTACCAATGGTATAACGAAGCTTTTATATGTTGCCCCGGAGTCCCTTACCAAAGAAGAGAATGTAGAATTTTTGCGCAGTGTAAAAATTTCTTTTATGGCTGTAGACGAAGCCCATTGTATCAGTGAGTGGGGACATGATTTTAGACCAGAATATAGAAATTTAAAACAGATTATAGAACGTATTGGCGACAATATCCCTATTATAGGATTAACGGCTACGGCAACTCCAAAAGTTCAAGAGGACATCTTGAAAAACTTAGGGATGTCTAATGCGCGTACCTTTAAAGCATCTTTTAACCGCCCGAATCTATACTACGAAATACGCCCAAAAACTAAAAATGTCGATGCCGATATTATCCGATTTGTTAAGCAAAATGAAGGTAAGACAGGTATTATTTACTGTTTAAGTCGTAAACGTGTAGAGGAACTAGCCCAAGTGTTACAGGTTAACGGAGTAAAAGCTTTACCCTATCATGCGGGGTTAGATGCTAAAACCCGTGTAAAACATCAAGATATGTTCTTAATGGAGGATATTGATGTGGTTGTTGCTACCATTGCATTTGGAATGGGAATCGATAAACCCGATGTGCGCTTTGTAATCCATCATGATATTCCAAAAAGTATTGAAAGCTATTACCAAGAAACCGGTCGTGCAGGTCGCGATGGTGGAGAAGGGCATTGCTTAGCTTTCTATAGTTATAAAGACATCGAGAAGTTAGAGAAATTCATGTCTGGGAAACCCGTTGCTGAACAAGAAATTGGTCAGGCACTGCTTCAGGAAGTAGTAGCTTTTGCTGAGACTTCAATATCTAGGCGTAAATTTATTTTACACTATTTTGGTGAAGAATTCGATAATGAAACCGGAGAGGGTGGAGACTTAGACGATAATATGCGTTACCCTAAAAAGCAACATGAAGCGCAGGATAATGTGAAGTTGCTATTGGAGATTGTTAAAAAAACAATGGAGAAGTACAAGTCTAAAGACTTGGTAAACGTTATTATCGGTAAGGAAAATGCCTTAATAAAATCTCATAAAACCGAAACAAAACCCTTTTTTGGTACCGGTAAACATAAGGAAAACACCTATTGGATGGCATTAATACGTCAGGTATTAGTATCAGGATATCTTAAAAAAGATATCGAAACGTATGGTGTGATTAAGATTACAAAATCAGGCTTAGATTTTATTAAAAATCCTACGTCATTTATGATGACTGAGGATCACTCTTTTAATGAAACGCACGACGATAGTATTGTTGCCGCTTCAAAAGGTAGTGGAGCTGTTGTAGATAAGGAGTTAATGGCGATGTTAAAAAGCCTTCGTAAAACAAATGCGAAAAAATTAGGCGTACCGCCATTTGTGATTTTTCAAGATCCGTCCCTAGAAGATATGGCTTTGAAATACCCTATTACGACAGCAGAACTTAGTAATGTTCACGGTGTAGGTGAAGGGAAAGCCAAGAAATATGGTAAGGATTTTGTTGCCCTTATAGCGCGTTATGTAGAAGATAATGATGTTGTAAGACCTGATGATCTGGTAGTGAAATCTACGGGAACAAATTCAGGGCTTAAATTATATATTATTCAGAATGTGGACCGAAAACTACCTCTTACCGATATCTCTTCGGCAAAAGGTATGGAGATGCCAGCTTTTATTAAAGAAATGGAAGCGATTGTATTCTCAGGTACAAAACTGAATATTGATTACTGGATAGACGATATTTTAGATGAAGACCAACAGGAAGAGCTTCATGATTATTTTATGGAGTCGGAAACTGATAAAATAGATGTCGCTATCGATGAGTTCGATGGTGAATACGATGACGAAGAGCTTCGGCTTTATCGTATCAAATTTATGAGTGAAGTCGCTAACTAAAACACAATCAGCCTAAAATAATCTTTTTTTAGGCTGATTTTTATTTAAGCCCATTTTAAAAAGATGTGAAATGATAAAACGTAATTCGTAAAACCTTAGTATCTTTGCCACTCATAAAAAAATAAGACAATGCAAGACGGTTTATACGCAAAATTTAACACGAACAAAGGTGTTATTTTAGTGAATTTAGAATTTGAAAAAACACCAGGAACAGTAGGTAACTTTGTTGCTTTAGCAGAGGGTAATATGGAAAACACTGCAAAACCACAGGGTACTCCTTATTACGACGGATTAAAATTCCACAGAGTAATTCCTGATTTTATGATTCAAGGGGGATGTCCTCAAGGAACAGGAACTGGAAACCCAGGGTATAAATTTGACGATGAGTTTCATCCAGAATTAAAACACGACGGACCAGGAGTTTTATCTATGGCTAATGCAGGACCAGGAACAAATGGTAGTCAGTTTTTTATTACACATGTTGCTACCGATTGGTTAGATGGTAATCATACTGTATTTGGAAAAGTTATTGAAGGACAAGATATTGTTGATGCCATTGCTCAAGGTGATAGCATTGAAACCTTAGAAATAGTTAGAGTGGGTGAGGCTGCCGAAAATTTTAATGCTATTGAAGCGTTTAGAACTTTCGAAGGGGCTCGTGAGGCGCGTATCGCTGAAGAGCGTGCAGCAAAAGCAGCAGAATTAGAGAAGTATGCTAAAGGTTTTGAAACTACTGAAAGTGGATTGCGTTACCAAATCATTCAAAAAGGAAACGGAGCAAAAGCAGAAAAAGGAAAAACAGTATCTGTTCACTATAAGGGGACTTTAACTGATGGGACCGTTTTCGATTCGTCTTACAAACGTAATTCTCCTATAGATTTCGCTTTAGGTATGGGACAAGTTATCGCAGGATGGGATGAAGGTGTAAGCCTTTTAAATGTTGGAGATAAAGCGCGTTTCGTTATTCCTAGTGATTTAGGATATGGTGCTCGTGGTGCAGGGGGAGTTATTCCACCAGATGCTACTTTAATTTTCGATGTAGAACTTATGGCTGTTAAATAATCCATACGTAACAAAAATACAATTTAAACGTCTCATAGCTATGAGGCGTTTTTTTATACCCTTATTTTACATACTATTAAATCCCTGTTTCAGATGAAATATTTGTATTTTCTTTTATTTACCGTCATCGTATGTAGTTGTTCTGATAAACCTGTTTTTTCTGAAACCTTTCAGCAGCAAACTACAGGGCATTATTTATTTCATCCCGATGCCGAAATCGATGTGCATTATGATAACAATAAACTCTTAATAGATTGGGTAGGTGTGAAAGATATAGAGCCCTTACTTTTAGATAACGAGACCTTTTACATAAAGGAAATGAATAAAAAAATGCGATTTGTTCAAAACCCTTCAGACGGTCTATACTACTTGTCGGAGGTAATGGGTGATGAGTCCGTGACTTACGATTATAGAAAGCAACCGGATTCTATACGCGTGCCGAGTTATTATTTGCATAGGAAAGCGTATGACAAGGCATTAAAAGGGTATCTAGAGCTGCAAAGTAAAGATTCGTCTTTAGCTCTTATTGAAGAAGTAAAGTTTAACAGGTTTGGATATAATAAGTTGAGTAGCAAAGCCTATGAAGAGGCTATAGCTATTTTTAAAATTAATGTGGCTTTGTATCCTAAAAGCGCTAATGTGTATGATAGTTTAGCTGATGCTTATTTGCGAAGTGGTGATAGTTTGCAAGCCTATAATAACTACTCCAAATCCCTAGCTTTAGAAAGTGCAAACCCACGTGCTCAACGGTATATAAAAGCTTATAACAACGAGTAATAAGCCTTTTCATTAAACATGTGGGTTTGAGTATTTGTATTAGTTTGTAATGTTTACAAAGTATTTTTTACGCAACCAGAAAGACACGCGCACTAGGAGAATGAGGGCGGGAACTTCAATTAGTGGTCCGATAACACCCGCAAAGGCTTGATCCGATTGGAGTCCGAAAACGGCAATAGCAACAGCAATAGCCAGTTCAAAATTATTACCAGCAGCCGTAAATGCTACAGCAGTTGTTTTATCGTAGTCCGCACCACTATCTTTAGTCATAAAAAAACCGATAGCAAACATGATGGTAAAGTAAAGCATTAATGGAATAGCGATGATAACCACATCAAACGGAATCTCCACAATGAGCTCTCCTTTTAACGAGAACATAATCACAATAGTAAAAAGTAAGGCCACTAAGGTTAAGGGAGATATTTTGGGTATAAAGACCGTATTATACCATTCTACCCCTTTTTGTTTTACCAATACATAGCGACTCACAATTCCTAATAAAAAGGGTAAGCCTAGATAAATAGCCACACTTTCGGCAATAGTAGCAATTGAAATATCTACAATAGCCCCTTCAAAACCAAAGTAAGGCGGTAGCACGGTAATAAATAACCAGGCATAAAAACTATAGGCAAAGACTTGAAAAATACTGTTTAATGCGACTAAACCAGCTCCGTATTCACTGCTTCCTTCAGCGAGATCATTCCAAACCAATACCATGGCAATACAGCGTGCCAAGCCAATAAGAATCAAACCAACCAGATAACCAGGGTGGTCTTGAAGAAATACTAATGCTAGAATAAACATAAGTATAGGGCCAATCACCCAATTTAAAACTAGGGAAATGGATAGTATTTTTGTGTTTTTAAAGACTTTAGGTAATAAAGCATAATTTACTTTTGCTAGTGGCGGATACATCATTAAGATCAATCCAATGGCAATAGGAATATTTGTCGACCCACTACTTAAACCATTTACAAACACAGGAAATTTAGGAAAAAAATAACCTAAAGCTACGCCTAGTCCCATAGCAATAAGGATCCATACCGTGAGGTTGCGATCTAAAAGATTTAATTTTTTTGGTGTGCTCATCGTTTAAGGCTTAAGCTTTGAAAAGATATAATGTAATTGGTTTGCTATTTGTAAACTGGTATTCTGATAAGCTTCTTGTGCTTTTGAGGTATTGTCGAAGGCCTTAGGATCGTCGAATGTAAAAGCAAAACGACGCTCGGCACCAGCTATAAACGGGCAGCCTTCATCGGCATGTGAGCAGGTCATAATAGCAATAAAATCTGTTTTCGGATTAAAAGAGTGATCAATGGTTTTAGAAAAACCAATGATTGGTGGTGTATTACTGCCGTATTTTATGCTGTAAATAGGGTTTTTGCCATCGGAGAGCGTTGTGATTTGAAAGCCTTTGTCTTCTAGGGTTTTGAGTACCGAAGGAAATAGAGCGGTGGCCTCTGTGCCGGCAGAATAACAACTCACATTAGGAATACCAAAATAATACGCTAAGGTCTGTCCCCAGATTTGTGCAAAATGACTACGACGCGAGTTGTGCGTGCAAATAAAATTAAGCCTAATTGCTTCCTTCTGCGTTAGTTTTTGCTGAAGATCTTGAATTATAGGGTTTAATAATTTTTTACGGTCGTCCGTAATAGTAGTGTCATCAAAATCTATGATGTGTTTGTCTAACTCGGGAAAAAGTGATTTCATACGCTTAAAGGGATTAACAACAACCTGATCCAGGCTCACATGAATTCCCCGTTTGTAGGTCGGCGAAATTTAATTTCTGTTTAGGCTCTGGAATACCACAGTTGTCTTTTGCTAAACAATCGGTAGCTGTAGAGGTTAAAATAAACTGAGTGCCATTGAATTCTAAGCCAAATTTTTCTATCGTTTGCCCTTGGTATTCTACCTCAATAGGAAGGTCTTTTAGGTTTAAGGTCTTTTCAGATAATTCTATGATATTCACTAATTTTTCTGGGTGTAAACGGTGATCGTAATCATCGGCATTCCATAACTGAAAGTTAATTACCTCCTCATGTCTTACGGTTCCTCCGCAATCGATAAAATCTTTTGTGATTTTACCCACTTCTGTTACATGAAAGTGAGGCGGTACTAAAGTACCATTAGGTAGTTGAAAAGTGATGCTTTTAACCGCTTTTAAAACGGCTTTAATTTCTGATAATGTCATATGTCAATCGTATTAAATAGTTATATGTTGTGTGTTTTCTTTGTTTAACAACAGGTTGTAGATTCTGCATAATCTTGATCTAAAAAGGTCTGCATAATGCTTTTCATTTTTAACCAGTTGTCTTTATCAATGCAATAACAAACGCTAGTGCCTTCAATCGTGCCTTTAATTAATTCTAAATTTTTTAATTCTTTTAAATGCTGAGAAATGGTGGGTTGGGCTAAACCGATAACACTAACTAAATCACCACATACACAAGCGTTGATTTTAAAGAGATGTTGTAAAATTGCAACACGAGCAGGGTGACCAAATACTTTGGCAAAGGTTGCGATTTCGTTTTGATCAGATGTAAATATTTCCGACTTAGTAATACCCATAGTTGATTTGTTTATTGCAATATTACGATTAATAGAATTAAAAATAGAGATTTATTTAGAAAAATTTATGGTGGAGTGGATTTTTATGGTGTGAATCTGTTCGGTCTTACTGATGAAATTTGACTCATATAAGGTCGTATTAGGGATTCTTTTATTAAAAAAGGAGATGGTGTTTATTCGTCTTTTTGAATATACAAATGAACAATATTTTCTATTTCTTGATTTTCAGCGAGGGCTAAAAGTGTTCTATTTACACTGTATACTAACTCAGAATCAAAAGGAAAGGCAAACCCGTAACCTTGCTTATAGTATTCAGCCTTGCTAATATATAAGTGTTCGTTAACGCTTTTATTATTTTTTAGGTAGTATAGTAATTGCGGACGGTCGTACACGACAGCGTCGACTTCCTTATTCTGAAGTTTTAACATGGCATCCTCTAAGCTATTAGCTCCTATAGTTTTTATATTGGATTTCGTTAAAAATTGAGCTGACGATGAACCAGAAATAGTCGCTGCTTTATGTCCTGATAGCTGTTCTAAACTTGTTATGGTGGTCGCTCCAATGGAGTTAATAGTTAGGGTACTAGCAATTCCAGCGACCATTGAGGTGGCGAAAATAATAGAAATAATCATCCACGCTCCAGAAATTATTCGCCCTGTTAAAGTTACGGCTGCTTTATCCCCGTAACCAGTGGTGCTCATGGTAACAATAGCTAACCACATTCCGGTACCAATTCCCTTTATAGGATCGTGAGAAAATTGTTCTGGTGACGCTTTGCGTTCTGCTAACCATAATAACGTGCCTACACCTGCTAGAATAATAAGAAAGATTCCAACGGCCATCAGTAATTTTATACTAAATAAAGGTTTCACTTTTTGCCATATACTTTGATTTCCAATTCGTGAAATAATCGATATGCTTGAATTGTAAAAAGGCTGTGAGAATTTAAAATTTTCGACACGTTCGGAGGTGATACTGATAGGACCAACAAGGAGATCAACCTCTTTTTCGTCTAAAGCAATTAGAGCTTTATCAACCGTGTCATAGGACGTGTATTGGCAATGCCACCCTTTTTTTTCTGCAATTCGGTCCCATATCTCAAGGGCGATTCCTTGCGCGTTGCCTTCATAAACAAAAGGTTCATTTCCAGAAACGCCTATGCGAAGTGTATCAGTTATTACGCCTTCTGTTTTGGTTTGTGCACGCAGTATAAGTGTGCTGCTTAACAGTATAAAAATGGCACATATAAATTTTGATATTTGGTGTCGCATAGTGATATTTTAATAGGTGTAAAAAGGAGGGATGTGCTAAGATTTATTGTCGATTCCATTCAAATACGATCTTAGCGCCCTTTTAAAGTTGTAAATTTAATTAAAATAGGACTAAAACCATTGCATAGGGATGCTTTTTAGTCTGTAGTCACAGTCTATCTCGGAAAAGTAGTGTTAGGCTCCCTTAATTAAAATTGCCTTTCTTTCATGCGTTTCGGTTGTAAGTTGGGGTCCGAAATAATTTCGAAATCAATAACTCCGAGGATGAGGCCTTCCTTGGTGGTGACATCAACACGCCATAAGCCAGGCATGACATTGTTTTTAAATGTATAGCCCCGAAATCCATCATCTCGTCCGCCCGTAATATCATAACTTATCGTATCGAGAACCTCCCACGTATCAAGCGTTGTATTGTACCATTTCCAACGGTGAAAAATAGATTTCTCGATTTCGGTAGGTGCAAAAATAGACGTGAAAATATAAACGTTTTCACCTGGGCTATGAATAAACTCTATGCGATGATCTCTCCAAAACACATACCAATCGTCGCGTTCGTAGGTCACTAAATAGCTGTTGTTCACTTTTTTTACTTTATGAGCAACCAATCCTGAATCTAAGGCCAAGGGTACTGGAGGAATAAGGTTGGAGAAATAGAACAAATTAATGGTTCCGTAAATTGCTAAAATAATACCATATAGTTTTCCTAGTCGAACTTCTGAGCGTGTACTGGGACTTTGTTTATGGATAAAGGTTATTAGGGTAAGGGTGATGACTAAACTTAAAAGCCCCGAAAATATAAACACCGGTGTACTCATTTTTTTAATGAAAACGGGTACCATAAAGGTGAAAAAGGTGAAACTGAGAAAGAAATAGATGCTAAATTGCAAGTACTTATTTGAAATCCGTTTTTTTAAGAGTTCATTCGCCATGAGTAAGGCAATAAGAATGACAAAAAATGTGATTGTTTTAGATAAGGAAACACTTCTTGAAAAATAGATAACGTAAGCACTCGATAAACCACCAAAGAAAAACTGGATCGCTAACGGGAAAAAGCGTTGATAACGCTCTAAAAAGGTGTTGTTCCATTTGCCATCATCCGTCAAGTTATATAGATACAGTGTTAACGATAAAAATGTCATGTGTAAACACAGCACGACTAAATCGTAGGTGCGATCGATGCGACCAAGTGTTATAGTATCAAAAATAAAACCACCAATAAAAAATAAAACAAGTAGGTACTTTTGATGTTTAGAAATAAACCGGCTTAATTTATTGTTTCTAATAGTATCTATCATGTTGCTCATAGCTGTTTAGAAAAGATTAAAATAAGATAATTAATAAACATATTAGCATTATATAATGCGGGTTTTTAGTTTCTTACATTCAAAATCATAGCAATTTACCATATTGCATAAAGAGTTCACTGTTTTACTGCGAAACAAATTTTAATCCCACCAACGATATTATAAGTGTTGTTAAAAACAGTAAGCGCCAAAAGTGAGCCGGCTCATTAAAAACAAATATGCCAATAAGTACAGTGCCCACGGCGCCAATACCTGTCCAAACCGCATAAGCCGTTCCAATAGGGAGCTCTCGAGTCACTTTTACTAATAGCGACATGCTAATAATTAAACATACTAAAAAGGCAGTGTACCAAAATAAGGCAGCGTTTCCTGTTGCTGTTTTTGCTTTGCCTAAGCAGGTAGCAAAAGCCACTTCGAATAAGCCAGCGATAATAAGTAGTATCCAATTCATAAGCTAGTATATCAGTAAAAACTGTTAGTTAGTAGTTGGTAAAATTAATTGTTTTATGGGATAATTACATCATAACTAAGACGCTTATATTATATCAAGATTTACTACGTTTAGCTCTGGAATTAATGGGGTTTAAACAGGGGTAATACATTAATCATTTACTAGGTAAGCGCATTACATAATCATAGCTTTCGTTTAAATAATCAACTAGGAGATCGACATCCGAATGCATCGTTTCTGGAATTAAAACATAACCTTTCATTATAGCATTGTACGAGGTGTAGTGTGTGCTACTAAACTGTTTTATGTATTTTTCTTGTGTGGCTTTGTCAAAACGAAATCCGATTTCCCCTGCTTTATTAAGTAATGAAAACATATAGCCGTTGGCCGCAGTGTGTGGCATGGTTTTACCTTTTCTTGTAAAACGCTCACATTTTGAAACGATATTATCGTATAGCTTTAATCGTTCTTGATACATAGACTAGTGTTTTAAGAGGTAAATTCGATTTCTAAGATACATTTTATTTTAAAAATAATAATATATTTACAGTATGAGTACAAGAATTACATTCGACGATTTTACCAAAATAGATTTACGAGTAGGGACTATTATTGCTGTGGCGGACTTCCCGGAGGCACGACGTCCCGCTTATAAATTAACTATAGATTTTGGAGATTTAGGGATTAAAAAATCATCAGCACAAATTACAGAATTGTATACTAAAGAGGATTTAATGCAACGACAAATTGTTGCCGTAGTAAATTTTGAACGTAAGCAAATAGGGAAGTTTATGAGTGAATGTCTTGTTATTGGAGCAGTTAATGCCAAAGAGGTAATTTTGCTACATCCTGAAAACAAGGTTCCCAATGGTAGCATAGTGAGTTAGACCTATTAAAATAGCCTATAAAAAAAAACCGTTAGTCTTAAAAAGAGTAACGGTTTTTTTGTTGTAACATATATACGCAATTATATATCGTCGAAGTCGATATCTGTAAAACGACTTTCAACAGTTGTTGTAGGTTCGTTTTCTGTATCGGTAGTCGTATTTTCTTCACCTTTAGGGATGTCGTATTCTTTCTTAAAATCTTTTTGATGACGCTCGCTAATCACTTCATCTCCTTTTTCAGAAATAACATAATCAGTCATCTCTTTTAAAATAGAATTAAACTCTGTGAAATCCTCTTTGTATAAATAGATTTTGTGTTTTTTGTAGTGAAACGACCCGTCGTCGTTAGTAAATTTTTTACTCTCAGTAATCGTTAAATAATAATCTCCAGCTTTAGTAGATCTTACATCAAAGAAATACGTTCTCCTACCTGCTCTTAATACTTTGGAATAAATCTCTTCCTTCTCCATCATGTCGTTATTGTGCATCCTTTATATATTATTTAATTTATTTGTTTACGTTACTATCATTCAAAAATCTAAAAAAAAATGAAATCACACAACTTATTACTACATTTCTTTTTGGTTAAGTTGTTTTAGGTATAACGATTTGTAGTAACCATCAATTGCTATAAGCTCATTGTGGGTGCCTTTTTGAGCTACTTTACCATCTTCTAGAACAATAATATGATCGGCATTTTTAGCTGAAGATATTCGGTGACTCACTATAATAGTGGTTTTTCCGTGGGAGACCTTATTCAGGTTATTTAATATTTTTTCTTCGGTCTCGGTATCGACTGCCGACAAGCAATCGTCAAATAACAATATTTTAGGGTCTTTTATAATAGCCCTAGCAATAGATACTCTTTGCTTTTGACCTCCAGATAAAGTAACACCACGCTCACCTAATACCGTGTCATATCCGTGAGTAAATTGGCTAATGTTTTTATGAACCTGAGCATTTTTTGCAGCTGAAATCACTTCCTCATCGGTGGCATCTTCCTTACCAAATTTGATATTGTTTTTTATGGTATCGCTAAATAAAAAGGCTTCTTGAGGAACGTAACCAATAGCGTTTCTTAAGCTATTTAAGTTTAGTGTTGATACTTCTTTAGCATCAATTAAAATATCTCCAGAATCTACGTCATACAAACGGCTTATCAAATCTAAAATAGTCGATTTCCCCGAGCCTGTTTTACCAATAATAGCCAGGGTTTCTCCGCTACCGACTTTAAAACTTAGTCCTTGCAAGGCTTTAATGTTGGTGTCGTCGTATGTAAAATGGACGTCCTTAAACTCTATAGCGCCCTTAATATCGGAAGGCGTAGTGTTCGTATTCCTAATCTCAGGCTCGATCTTTAAGAACTCATTAATACGTTTCTGAGAGGCTTCAGCTTCTTGAACAATTGAAGTCACCCAACCAATTGTCGCCACCGGCCAGGTTAGCATATTGACATATATAATAAATTCAGATACTGTTCCTAAGCTAATAATGCCATCGATATATTGTTTTCCTCCTATATAAATAACAATCAGGTTGCTAATACCGATAAGCAGTACCATCATAGGGAAGAAAAAGGCTTGAATACGCACTAAATGCAATTGTTTTTCCTTGCTTGCCTGTGAGAGTTCATCGAAATTTTTAAAGGTTTCCGACTCTAATCCGTAGGCTTTTATAACCGCTATCCCACTAAAAGACTCTTGAGTGAATGCCGATAATTTAGATAGATACTGTTGAACGATTGTACTGCGCTTATTAATTTCCTTGCTAATAAGATAAATTAACACAGATAAAATAGGTAAGGGGATAATGGTGTAAAAGGTCAATGACGGCGCTTGCTTATACATAAAAAAGATAGCGACAAAGAATAGGGTAATGGTATTAATGCTGTACATAATAGCAGGACCCGCATACATACGAACCCGTCCAACATCCTCACTAATACGGTTCATTAAGTCCCCTGTCTTATTTTTTTTATAAAAGTTAAGAGATAGTTTTTGGTATTGTTGGTAGACTTCATTTTTCAAGTCGTATTCAATGTATCGCGATACATTTATAATGGTTTGACGCATTAAGAAGGTTAATATTCCAGCGATAACCGCCGTGCCGACTATTAACAGAATATTGGTAAGCAAGTCTTTTTTAAAGACGGCGATATCGGCTTGTGGGTTTTGCGTTTGTTGGTTAACAATATCTATTGTTGATCCAATTAGTTGTGGTACAAAAACAATAAATAACTTGGAGACAACAGTAATAATAACACCTATAACAAGTTGGTATTTATATTTTAAAAAGTATTTATTTAAGTGTTGTAATTCTTTCATTCGAAAAACCAATGTTTTAATTCGCTATTAAATATTTCTTTTATTTGAGTCTTAATTTTGCTATACTCTTAATATTAGCCTATTTTTGTGGCTTTATTTTGCATAAATAACAAAAGCACCTTATTAACTTAATTTATAATTATAATGACAGCTGAAGTTGTAAACACAAACGAACTACACAAATTAGACCCAGTTTTTGGTCAATTATCATTCGATAATCACGAGCAAATTGTTTTTTGCAACGACAAAGATACAGGTTTAAAAGCAATAATAGGTATTCATAATACAGTATTAGGTCCTGCTTTAGGAGGGACAAGAATGTGGAATTACGCTAACGAATGGGAAGCATTAAACGATGTTTTGCGTCTCTCTCGTGGTATGAGTTTTAAATCGGCTATTACAGGACTAAACCTTGGAGGAGGTAAAGCTGTAATTATTGGTGATTCTAAAACACAAAAAACACCAGAATTAATGAGAAGCTTTGGTGAGTTTGTACACTCATTAAGTGGAAAGTATATTACTGCCGAAGATGTAGGAATGGAAACTGCAGATATGGATATCGTTCGCGATGTTACACCTTATGTTACAGGTATCTCTGAAGAAAGAGGAGGTTCTGGAAACCCATCTCCAATCACCGCTTACGGAGTGTTTATGGGAATGAAAGCAGCAGCGAAATATAAATTCGGATCTGACGTATTAGAAGACAAAAAAGTAATCGTTCAAGGAATTGGGCACGTTGGTGAAACGTTAGTAGAATATTTATCTAATGAAGGCGCTAAGGTTATTATTTCTGATATTAATGAAGCACGTTTAGAAGAGGTTAGTAAAAAATACGGTGCTACTATTTATAGAGGATCAGATTTATATAGCGAAGATGTAGATATCTATGCACCATGTGCTTTAGGAGCAACACTAAACGATGATACTGTAAATAAAATAAAAGCTAAAGTTATTGCAGGAGCTGCAAATAACCAATTGGCAAACGAAGTGATTCACGGACAAGCTTTAAAAGAAAGAGGTATCGTTTACGCTCCTGACTTTTTAATTAATGCCGGTGGGATTATTAATGTTTATGCTGAATTAGAAAATTACGGTAAAGCCGAAATTATGCGTAAAACAGAAAATATCTATAACACGACGTTAGAGATTTTAGCAAACGCAGATACTAACGAAATTACAACCTATCAAGCAGCACTTAATATTGCTCAAGGTAGAATTGATACAAGAAAAAAAGAAAATATGAATAAGTAATATTCATAAAAAACACTATTTTTGCAAGGCGAAAGTTATTTATAACTTTTCGCCTTTTTTTAATCCCTTTAAAATAATAAGAAAAAGTTCTTTGTAATTATGCTAAGTAGAAGACACATAAGAGTAAAAGTAATGCAGGTTTTATATGCATTTAATGGTACAGAAAGTGACGATTTTGGTAAAGACAAAAGGTTTTTATTGTCCAGTATCGATAATATGTATAATTTGTATTTATTAAACATCTCTTTACTAATAGAGGTTCAAAAAAGAGCCGAAGATTATATTACAAAATCTCAAAATAAACACTTAGCGACTCAAGAAGAGAAAAATCCCAATAGAAAATTTGTCAATAATGAAGTGCTTAAAATGCTTGCCGAAAACGAGCAATTGCAAGCTAAATTTGAGGAGTATAATATTTCTAACTGGGAACTTGATGGGGAATATGTCGATTTAATTTTTAAAGCGATTTTAAAAAGCGACCTATACAAAGAGTATACAGAAACACGAACGTCTTCGTTTAAAGAAGATAAAGCCTTCGTAGAAGATATTTTTAAAGAGATAATCGCTCCAAACGAGAAACTTTACGATTATTTAGAAGACAAAAAACTAACGTGGTTAGACGATTTGCCGACAGTAAATACGACCGTATTAAAACTATTGCGCAAAGTAAAATCCGATTCTAGTCCGTTTCACTTTATACCAAAACTTTATAAGGACTTAGAAGATAAAGATTTCGCTGTAAATTTATTTACCAAGACCCTTTTAAATCAAAACGCACTGTTAGCAGAAATAACTAAGAAAACGACCAATTGGGATTCTGAACGTATTGCGCAAATAGATATGCTATTATTAAAAATGGGGGTTTGTGAAATTCAAAACTTCCCATCCATTCCAACAAAAGTAACTATTAACGAATACCTCGAAATATCTAAGGAGTATTCTACGCCAAAAAGTAGAATATTTATTAACGGTATTTTAGACAAATTGGTTAAAGAATACGAAAGTGAGGGAAAACTAAATAAAATAGGTAGAGGGTTGATGTAGTCTAAAATTATTGTTACTTTTACACATCCTAAATTAAAAATTAATAAAATTAATAAAATTAATTATGAAAAAAGTAGTATTAGCATTAAGTGCAATGTGCTTAATAGCATTTACATCTTGTAAAGAAGATGCAACGAAAAAGATTGATGAAAATAACGTAACTGCAGCTGCAGAGAGAGATGCACAATCTTCTAAGTACCCAGTGCTTACGTTTGATAAAAGCGAGCATGATTTCGGTGAGCTTATTTCAGGAACTAATGTAGAAACAGTGTTTAACTACACAAATACTGGTGATGCTCCTTTAGTAATTACAGATATTAAAAGTACTTGTGGATGTACTGTACCAAGAGATTGGAGTAAAGAGCCATTAGCTCCAGGTGAGTCAGGAAGTTTTACAGTTAAATTTAACGGAAAAGGAACAAATAAAGTTTCTAAAGCTGTAACAGTAACTGCTAACACAGAAAAAGGTAGAGAAGTTGTTAAAATTTCTGCATTTGTTAAACCAGACCCTAATGCACCTACAAAAGCAGGTTCAGCAGCAATTACGCCAGTAGCTAAGTAATGGAAAGTCTTTCTAGTTTTTTACCTATTTTAGCAATGTTTGCTGTTGTGTATTTCTTTATGATTGCACCACAGATGAAACGTTCTAAACAAGAAAAAAAGTTCGCCTCAGAATTAAAAAAAGGTGATAAAATTGTCACTAAAAGCGGACTACACGGAAAAATTTTAGAGCTTAACGATAAAGATCGTAGCTGTATAATTGAAACGATGTCAGGGAAATTAAAATTCGATCGTTCATCAATTTCTATGGAATTGAGTAAAATCGTAAATACACCTGAAAAATCATAGAGCCTTACGCTCACCAAAAAAAAGCTTCAAGTTTATTCTTGAAGCTTTTTTTTGTTCTTTTAACTTATCTTTTTAGCAATTTTTATATTTGTCATGTAATCCAACTCCCTTACGGATTAAAGGTTTTATCTTTTCTAAACGGGTTGTCTTTGTAGTCTCTCGCTTTGCAGATGCAATGTGCTCACAATACTCACGCTGCTTAGCATGAGATAAGGTAGTGAAAGCATGGTCTAATGAAGGATCTTCTTGTAAAGCGACTTGTAGTTCTTCTGGAATGACAACAGGTTGTTTGCAACGTTCGGGCTTTAATTCTTTCCCAGATTTATGGTTTTGTATAGCTTCTTCTATATACGATAATACTTGCTCTTTATTTATAATGGTGTCCTCGTCAAATCGCATTTGGCGTAAGGCTTTAGTGCTTTCTTGAGCATTGACTAAAAGCTTGTGTTTGTCTTTTAAAAAGACGCCGTTAAAAAACCAAAGACCATAATGGTTTTTAAAAGCACCAATACCGACGATGTTTTTAGAGTCTAAAGTGTATACAGGAGCATTCCATTTAAGGGTTTCCTTTAAGCCTGTGCTTAGAAGTAGGGCTCTCAATTCCTCCAGTTTATTGCCAAATTTAGGATGGAGTTCAATATAATCATCAACAGTTGTTGCTTTTTTCATGGTGTTGTACTTTAAGTTATACTTCTAACTCGTGTTATTAGGTGAGGAGCAGATTTTTAAAAGGTCTAAATTAAATAAAAAAGCTGTGATATAGTTTCTAATACCTATGCTTTTATGCTGTTTTAATGGAAGTTTAAGGTCTAAATTTCAACGAAAATAAGGTCGGCATTATCGTTTTAAGAGGACTTTTTGCCTCCTATAAAAAGTAAAAGCCACTCTAAAACTAAAGAGTGACTTTTTTATGATTTGCTATTTTAAACAGCTGTACTTTTGCCTATTTTTTCTGTGCAGTAAGTTCAGCAATTTTGCAGATAACTTCTGTTGCTCTAATCATGCTTTCAACAGGGACATATTCGTAACGTCCGTGGAAATTGTGACCTCCAGCAAAAATATTCGGACAAGGTAATCCCATGTAGCTTAATTGAGAACCATCGGTACCCCCACGGATAGCTTTAATAAGTGGTTTAATTCCCAATTGTTTCATTGCTTCTTCAGCAATATCAACAATGTGCATTACAGGCTCTACTTTTTCCTTCATATTGTAATACTGATCTTCTATTTCAATCGTTACTACTTCACGCCCATATTGAGAGTTAATTTCTTCTGTTAACTTGAGCATCACTTCCTTTCTAGCTTCAAAATGCTCTCTGTCGTGATCACGGATAATGTATTGTAAAACGGTGTCTTCAACCTCACCATGCATAGAGTATAAATGGAAGAATCCCTCGTAACCTTCAGTATGTTCAGGAGTCTCTAAACGCGGTAATGAGTTAATGAATTCTGTCGCGATATACATCGAGTTTACTAATTTTCCTTTAGCATACCCTGGGTGTACGATCTTTCCTTTTATACGCACTTTAGCACCTGCAGCGTTGAAGTTTTCGTATTCTAACTCTCCAATTTGGCTACCATCCATAGTATAAGCCCAGTCGGCACCAAATTTTTCAACATCAAATTTATGAGCTCCACGACCAATTTCTTCATCTGGTGTAAAACCAACTCGAATTGGACCGTGCTTTATTTGTGGATTCTGAATTAAATACTCCATAGCTGAAACAATTTCTGTAATTCCAGCTTTATCATCGGCACCTAGTAAAGTAGTACCATCGGTTGTAATTAAAGTTTGTCCTTTATATAATAATAAATCCTCAAAATAGTCCGGAGATAATACAATGTTTTCAGCGGCGTTTAATACAATGTCTTTTCCATCGTATTTATCAATTATTTGAGGCTTTACATTAGCACCAGTAAAATCTGGAGACGTATCGAAATGTGATACAAAACCAATAGTAGGCACGTCATGGTCCACATTACTCGGTAAAGTAGCCATAATATAAGCGTTTTCGTCTATGCTTACATCTTGCATGCCTATAGCTTTTAACTCACCGACTAAAGCATTCGCTAAATCCCATTGCTTTTCAGTACTCGGTGTCGTTTTACTTTCTGGATCAGACTCTGTATCTACAGTGACGTAACTTACAAAGCGCTTAATAATATCTTCTTTAGAAATCATTTTTAATGACATTTTTAAGGTGTTTAATTCTTGCTTAATATGATGCGCTAAAGTACGATTATTAATTTTTTTGACTTTTGAATTGTTCATCTTTTTTTTTAGGCTTATTTTTGCCCAAATCTACACCTATGTATAAAGTATTACTGCGTCCTTTATTTTTTCTTTTCGATCCAGAAAAAATTCATCATTTTACGTTTTCTTTAATAAAATCAAGCTCTAAAATCCCTGGAGTTCCAGCATTGTTTAGAAGTTTGTATTGTATTGAAGATAAAAAATTAGAACGTGAAGTCTTCGGATTAACTTTTAAAAATCCTGTGGGATTAGCGGCAGGATTTGATAAAAATGCAGTACTTTTTAATGAGCTCGCTAATTTTGGTTTTGGTTTTATCGAAATCGGAACAGTAACGCCTAAAGGCCAAGTCGGTAACCCTAAAAAAAGATTGTTTAGACTGCAGTCTGATAAAGGAATAATAAACCGAATGGGTTTTAATAATGAAGGATTAGAATCAGCCATTTCTCAATTAAAGAAAAATAAAGGAAAATTGGTTATTGGTGGTAATATTGGAAAAAACACAGCCACATTGCCAGAAAACTATACCCAAGATTATGTAGATTGTTTTAAGGCCTTGCACCCCTATGTAGATTACTTTGTATTAAATGTGAGTTGTCCTAACGTTGGCAGCCATGCTAAACTTAACGATCGTGATTATTTGGAGGAGTTAATAGGAGCGGTACAACAAATTAATAAGAGTTTTCCTACCCAGAAACCTATAGTGCTTAAAATAGCACCAGATTTAAATACAGTGCAGTTAGATGAAATTATCGAATTGGTACTGACCACAAAACTAGATGGTGTTATTGCGAGTAATACCTCGGTAGATCGCTCGGGTCTAAAAACACCTGTGGAAAAGTTAGAAGCGATTGGAAATGGTGGGGTAAGCGGACAGCCGATAAAAGAGAAATCGACGCAAGTGATTAAATACCTTGCCGATAAAAGTAATAAGGCCTTTCCTATTATAGGAGTAGGAGGTGTGCATTCTGCTAAAGATGCATTAGATAAAATTGATGCTGGTGCCGATCTTATTCAAATCTATACAGGGTTTATTTATGAAGGTCCAAGCCTGATTAAAAAGATTAATAAAGCGATTTTAGAATCAGAACGTTAGTTTCTAATTCCTAAAATGATTTCCACATAATATAGACACGTGCACTACGATATTCTTTTAGCCTTTATACTTGCGACTTCGGCATTGGCATTATCGCCTGGTCCGGATAATATTTATGTGCTATTGCAGAGTATTGCTCACGGTACTAAATACGGAATCGCTACGGTGTGCGGATTAATTTCTGGATGTTTGTTGCATACCACGTTGGTGGCTTTCGGAGTTTCGGCAGTTTTAAAAGCAAATGAAAGCCTGTTTTTCATAATTAAATTGTTTGGCGCTGCTTATTTGTTGTTTTTAGCTTATAAAGTCTATTCAGCATCCGATAAAATAACCTTGTCAGATAGTCCTGTCCCCAAAAAAACCTACGGCGAACTCTTTAAGCAAGGGGTGATTATGAACGTGCTAAATCCGAAAGTGTCCATTTTCTTTTTAGCTTTTTTTCCTGGGTTTCTTTTTGATGATAGCCTGAGTACCGTGACCCAATTTTATGTTTTAGGCTTGTTATTTATGATAACATCATTCATTATCTTTACCCTAATAGCGATTTTGGCTGGACTGATTTCTACAGCTATAAAAAAACGTAAACATATTGGAGTCGTCTTAAAATGGCTGCAAATTGTGGTGTTTATTGCTATTGCTATTTTGATTTTGATATAAGTGGTGTGCTAGAATAATAGGTCCTAGTGCTAATACATGTATAAGGTCTGCTAAAAAATACACAGAGAAACATTTTACTTACTACTATTCTTTTTTATCTTTGAACTCCTATGAAAACACCAGTAAAAGTTATCGAATGTCCTCGTGATGCTATGCAAGGTATCAAGGGTTTTATACCTACGGAACAAAAAGTACAATACATACAGTCGTTATTACGAGTGGGGTTTGATACCATTGATTTTGGTAGTTTTGTTTCTCCAAAAGCAATTCCGCAAATGGTTGATACTCGCGAGGTATTGGCCCAATTGGATTTGAGCAAAACAACAAGCAAACTATTAGCTATTATAGCTAATGTGCGTGGTGCTGAAGATGCGTGTAAGCACCCAGAAATTGATTACTTGGGCTATCCATTTTCTATTTCTGAGAACTTCCAAATGCGTAACACACATAAAACCATTGCTCAATCGGTAGTGGCACTTCAAGAGATTCTTAATATTGCCAATAAACACAATAAAGAAGTGGTGGTGTACATTTCTATGGGATTTGGTAACCCTTACGGCGATCCATGGAATGTTGATATTGTAGGGGAGTGGACCGAAAGATTGGCTAAAATGGGCGTTAAAATACTATCATTAAGTGATACCGTGGGGACGTCTAATCCTGAAAATATTAATTATTTATTTTCTCACTTAATTCCGGAGTATTCCAATATAGAATTTGGTGCACACTTGCATACTACTCCTAATACATGGTTTGAGAAAATCGATGCCGCTTATAAATCGGGATGCCGTAGGTTTGATGGAGCGATTCAGGGGTTTGGAGGTTGCCCAATGGCAAAAGATGATCTTACCGGTAATATGCCAACTGAAAAATTATTGTCCTACTTAACCACTAAAAACGACTCACAGTTAAACGCTTTGAGTTTTGAAAGTGCCTATAACGAAGCCACTAAAGTTTTTAGCCGGTACCATTAAGTCACTGTAAATTAGTATAAGAGGAGCTATCCTTTATTTTTTTTAATAATCTATTTAAAATAAGTCTAAATAAACTTGCGTAGTACGTGTATGCATTTTACTTTTGTGGACTCAAAACAATATTATTTATAATAAGTCTAAATAAAAAGAGTAAAAATGAAACGAGTAGTTTTAGGATTAACAGTAGTAACAGCAATGGCATTTAACGCTTGTAGTAGTGATAATGATGTTGCATTATCAATACCACAAGAGCCTGGTATAGAACAACCAACCTCTTACGAGTTTACACGTGATGGAGAATCTACGGTGAGCTTTGGCGGACAAACAACGCGTATAGCTATGGCTACCGAGTTAGTTACTGCCTTAAAAATAAACACTACTACCGAAACAGAATTAAACAATATGTTTGCGCATGTGGAAGGTGAAGCAGATTTTTCGGATGCCGAATTAAATGCTTCAGGAAAAAATATACGTAGTAAAGTGGCTGCTTCTAACGATTTTTTTGCAGCAAATACAACAGGTTCTAATGCGATAAAAGCAGATTTTGATTCTTGGATTTCTGAACAGGCAACTACAGTATTCCCTAATTGGAGTGTAGAAGCGACTGCAGGAACAGCAGGTTTTAAGCAAGAAGCTGGCGGCGGAGCAATCCGTTATGTAAATGCTAAAGGATTAGAACTAAATCAAGCCGTAGCCAAAGGATTGATTGGTGGTTTAATGGCCGATCAAATTTTAAATAACTATTTAAGTATTGCGGTTTTAGATGCAGGTGATAATAGAACTAATAATACCAATAAAGTTTTAGAAGATGGAAAATCATATACCACTATGGAGCACAAATGGGATGAGGCTTTTGGATATCTTTATGGTGCCGAAGCAAACCCTGCATTTCCAACCTTATCAGGAGATGCGTTCTTAAACAATTACTTAGGGAAAGTAGATGAGGATGGTGATTTCGCCGGAATTGCAACTACTGTTTTTAACGCCTTTACTTTAGGTCGTGCCGCTATTATTGCTAACGATTATGACTTAAGAGATGAGCAAGTTGCCATTTTAAGAGCAAATATCTCTAAAGTGATTGCAGTTCGCGCAGTACATTATTTACAAGGTGGTAAAAATGCATTAGCAGCAGGAGATATGGCAAAAACTTTCCACCAATTATCTGAAGGGTTTGGATTTATGTATAGTTTACAATTTACAAGAGAGCCAAATACCGATGCTCCTTATGTATTAGATAGTGAAGTGGAAGATTTTAGTAACCAGTTATTAAATGGTAACGGTTTTTGGGACGTCACTCCTGAAACCTTAAATACAATGTCAGAATCTATTGCAACACGTTTTGGCTTCTCTGTACAACAAGCATTATAATAAAACAGTAATCTAGCAGATGGTTTATTTAAACGATCTGCTTTTTCTGTTTTCAATTAAAAACAATACGCTTATTAAGGTTTAATAAATGAGATACTTAGGGTTTTAGTATCTTTGCAAAACTTTTTAAAAATAAATATAAAAGGATGATTAAAAAAGTTATTTCAATTGTAGTGTTAGCATTAATCATAGTGTCGTGTAGTTCTTCAGATAGTGATTCTCCAGATGCTCCTAGTGGTACTTCAGATAATTTTGATAGACAGGCCATGTTGGTGTATTGGGCGGATGCTATTATCATGCCTGTATTAGATGATGTTAATTCAGAATTAGAAGCCTTGGTGCAAGCAAAAGATGCTTTTGTAAGCACACCAAATCAAGCTAATTTAGAAGGGCTTAGAACAGCTTGGTTATCAGCTTATAAAGTTTGGCAGTATGCGGAAATGTTTAATGTTGGTAAAGCCGATGAAATAGGGTATTACAAACAAATGAATATCTATCCTACAAATATAATCTTAATCGAAAGTAATATTTCAAATGGATCTTACGATTTAGGTAATAGTGGTAATAATGCAGCGGTAGGATTCCCTGCTTTAGATTATTTATTATTTGGAGTAGCGACTACAGATGCTGATATTGTTGCTATATATTCGACGAGTGTAAATGCAAGTAATTATACGACATACTTATCTGATGTGGTTAATAAAATGAAAATGTTAACCGAAACAGTGGTAGCAAGTTGGAATTCTGGCTACCGTGCAGATTATGTAAATCGTTCAGGAAACTCACAAACAAGTGCGGTAAACGAAACGGTTAATGATTTTGTAAACTATTACGAACGTGGTTTGCGATCGGCAAAATTCGGAATCCCTGCAGGTGTGTTTTCTAATAACCCACTTCCAGAAAAGGTAGAAGGTTACTACTCTAAAGTGTATTCTAAAGAATTGGCTACCGAGGCCCTGGCTGCCGTTGAAGCCTTTTTTATTGGGAATGCTTATAATTCGACGACTACCGGACCGAGTTTAAAGGCCTATTTAGAATATTTAAATAAATCGGATATCTCATCATCTGTATTAACCCAATTTGGTCAAGCTCAAAATGGTATTCAAGTGCTTAATCCTAATTTTAATCAGCAAATACAAAATGATAATAGTAAAATGACACTTGTTTACGATGCCCTGCAAATAGGTGTGGTTTTATTAAAAGTAGATATGCTTCAAGCATTTCAGATTCAATTGGACCAAGGTTATGTTGATAATGATGGCGATTAATAGCATTTAAAATAAAATACATAAAGATTCTCTAATTGGTTTTGGAGAATCTTTTTTTATGCAAATTTTTTCTGATGACAGCAAAATTAAAAACATACTTTAAATCCCAAACTAACGCAGCTCCTTTGGCTGTATTTAGAATGCTATTTGGTATAATGATGTTGTATAGCATTGTACGATTTTGGTATCATGGGTGGATAAACACGCTGTACATTGAGCCTAAATTTCACTTCTCTTATTATGGATTCGAGTGGATTCAACCCCTAGGTATTTACACAAATCTTCTTTTTAGTGTCGCTGGACTATCTGCACTGTTTGTAGCTATAGGCTATAAATACAGATTCGCAATTGTTGTTTTCTTTTTAAGTTTTACCTATATCGAGTTAATGGATAAAACCACGTATTTAAACCATTACTACTTTATTAGTGTATTAAGCTTTGTAATGATTTTTCTACCAGCTAATGCCTTTTTCTCGGTAGATGCATATACGAGGAAAATAGCATTTCAATCGGTTCCAAAATGGACAATCGATAGTGTGAAACTATTATTAGCCATGGTTTATTTCTATGCGGGTTTGGCTAAAATAAATTCCGATTGGTTGTTTAAAGCCATGCCGTTAAAAATATGGCTGCCTTCAAAATACGATATGCCAATTTTAGGAACACATATTATGCAAGAAGAGTGGTTTCATTTTGCAATGAGCTGGAGTGGTATGTTATACGATTTGTGTATTCCCTTTTTGCTACTTTACAGAAAAACACGTGGTTTCGCTTTTCTTTTAGTGGTGGTTTTTCATGTGTTTACTCGGGTTTTATTTCCTATCGGAATGTTTCCTTTTATTATGATAGTCTCAACGCTTATATTTTTCGATGCAGGGCTTCACCTTAAAATTATCGCGATTCTAAAACGACTTTTAAAGGCTATGGGGGTTTTTAAACCCATAGAAGTGACTTCACATCCTATGATTCCAAAATTTCAACGTTTTAGTGCCGCAATATTGACTTTATTTTTTGCTTTTCAATTACTTTTGCCCTTTCGATATGTTGTGTATCCAGGCGAGTTATTTTGGACAGAAGAAGGGTATCGGTTTTCGTGGCGCGTAATGCTAATGGAAAAAATGGGTTATACCACATTCAAGATTGTCGATAAGGTGAGTGGAGAGGCATTTATAGTTAATAATTCAGATTTCCTGACCGTTTTTCAAGAGAAAGAAATGAGTACGCAACCCGATTTTATTCTGGAGTATGCACACTTCTTAGGCGATCATTTTGCGGCTCAAGGCCATAAGAATATACAGGTATTCGCAGAGAGTTATGTAGCCCTAAACGGTAGACGAAGTCAGCCGTTTATAGATAAAACTGTCGATTTATATCAAGAACAAGAATCATTTAAACCTAAAACGTGGATTTTACCATTTAACGATGAGATTAAAGGACTTTAAATTAGTAATTGTAGTTGCATTAATTAGTAGTTATGCCTTAGCACAACAGACTATTTCAGGAGTGATAAGCCATGCCGATACCGGAGAGGGGATTGCCGATGTGCAGATCTATAATAAAACCACAGGCTTGCTGGCAGAAAGTGATGCTTCTGGTTTTTACGAGTTTCAAACGGATAAAAAAGAGCTGCAACTTGTCTTCTTTTCTTATGAGTTTGAAGTTGTAGAACACTTGCTTTTTATACAGAAAGATGAGCAAGTAAATGTGCGATTAAAACCTTTGGGGGTCACTCTTTCTGAAGTTCAAATTGCTTCTAGAAAAGAAAAGGTTTTTGAAATAAGTCGGTTAAAAGACATCGAAGAAACAGCAATCTATGCCGGTAAAAAAACAGAAGTGATTTTGGTCGAGCAGTCCATGGCCAATTTGGCAAGTAACAACGCAAGACAGATTTACAGTCAGGTGGTGGGCTTAAATATTTATCAGAATGACGATGCGGGATTGCAATTAAATATTGGAGGTCGCGGATTAGATCCTAATCGTACTGCCAATTTTAATACACGACAAAGCGGGTATGATATTAGTGCCGATGTTTTAGGCTATCCAGAAAGCTATTACACACCGGCAAGTGAAGGCATTAAAGAGATTCAAGTGATTCGTGGTGCAGCTTCCTTGCAGTACGGAACCCAATTTGGAGGATTAATTAACTTTAAAATGAAAGCGCCAAACCCTAACAAACCCTTCGAACTTATTACAAGAAATACGGTGGGGAGTTACGGTTTATACACCAACTTTACGAGCGTAAGTGGTACCAAAAATAAACTGAGCTATTACAGTTACTTTAATTATAAAAAAGGCGACGGATTTAGAGCGAATTCTGAATTTGAATCTAAAAATGTTTTTGCCCATGTAGGATATCAATTTAATGATAATACATCCTTAACCGGCGAGCTAACTTATATGAGATACTTAGCCCAGCAAGGTGGAGGCTTGTCGGACAATATGTTTTATAACGATCCGTATCAAAGCAATAGAGAACGTAACTGGTTTCAGGTCGATTGGTTACTATACAATCTAAAGTTTGCACATAAATTTTCTGATCAAACCAATTTTACTTTTAATTTTTTCGGATTGAACGCTTCTAGAGATGCATTGGGTTATAGAAGTAACCGTGTGGATCAAGCCGATCCGTTAAAAGAACGCGATTTGATAAAAGGAGATTTTAAAAATTACGGATTCGAAACGCGTTTGCTAAGTAAATATCATCTGCTAGATAAAGACGCTACTTTTTTAATAGGTGCTAAATTGTATAAGGCCGATAACGCACAACAACAGGGAGCTGGTAGTGATGGTTATGGAGCAGATTTTAATTTTTATAACGATCAATTTTCTGGTTATAATAACCAATCGCAATTTGAGTTACCAAATTTTAATATGTCCGTTTTCGGTGAAAACATAGTGTATATAAACGATAAGCTGTCTATAACACCTGGTTTTCGTTTCGAGTATATTAGAACACAAAGTGATGGCTTTTATAAAAACATAAATTTTGATGGTGCTGGGAATGTTATTTTTGAAGAAACTCTTAGCGATAATCAAGACTTTGAGCGCTCCTTTGTGCTATTTGGTATTGGGGGGAGTTATAAACCAAATTCAGCACTAGAAGTGTATGGAAATCTCTCTCAGAACTACAGATCGGTAACCTTTTCAGATATTAATATTGTGAACCCTACTTTTAGAATTAATGAAAACATTACAGACGAAGAAGGATATACTGCCGATGTTGGAGTTCGTGGCGCTATAAATAGCATGGTATCTTATGATGTTGGTGTTTTCGGATTGTTTTATAACGGAAGAATCGGTGTACTTACCAAAAAGGAATCGACTAATAGAACCATAAACGAAAGAGGGAATATTGGAGATGCTAGAATGTATGGAATAGAGTCTTTATTTGACTTTAATTTGAAGAAAATTGTCGGATTAACAAATGATTTTAAATTTAATTACTTTATAAACTCATCATTTGTGAATTCAGAATATACCGCTTCAGAAGAAGTAGGTATTAAAGGAAATAAGGTGGAGTTTGTTCCTGAGGTGAATATTAAAACCGGAGTGAAGTTCGGTTATAAAAATCTTTTAGCTAACGTTCAGTATTCCTATTTGTCAGAACAATTTACAGATGCTTCGAATTCAGTTTCCTCAGGAATCAGCGGTATTGTTGGAGAAATTCCGAGTTATGATATTCTAGACTTGTCATTATCTTACAGTTATAAGCGTTTTAAATTAGAAACAGGAATCAATAATGTATTAGATAATGCCTACTTTACAAGACGAGCTACAGGCTACCCTGGGCCTGGAATAATTCCGTCTTCACCTAGAAATTATTATGCCACGTTGCAAGTTAAATTTTAAGCGTATTACTATATAAGTAAATTAAATAGAGATAGAATAAAATAAATACCTTAAATTTGCACGCAATTAATTCCAATTGCAATGACAGCACACGAAAATAAAATAGTTGGTGAAGGATTAACGTATGATGACGTCCTTTTAGTGCCTGCTTTTTCCGAAGTACTTCCAAGAGAAGTAAACATTCAAACAAAATTTACTAGAAATATTACAATTAACATTCCTATTGTTTCTGCAGCAATGGATACGGTTACCGAGAGCGCTTTAGCTATTGCTATGGCTCGTGAGGGAGGTATCGGAGTGTTACACAAGAATATGACGGTTAAGCAGCAAGCACAAGAAGTCAGGAAGGTGAAACGTGCCGAAAGTGGTATGATTATCGACCCGGTGACCTTACCGCTTACCGCAATTGTTGACGATGCTAATAAGGCTATGAAAGAACATAGTATTGGTGGTATTCCTATTGTAGACGAAAATGGAATCTTAAAAGGTATTGTTACCAATAGAGATTTGCGCTTCGAACATCAAGGTGATCGTCCTATTACAGAGGTAATGACTAAAGATCGATTAGTTACTGCACCCGTAGGGACCTCGTTAAGTGATGCGGAATTAATTCTTCAAAAACATAAAATTGAAAAGTTACTAATCGTAAATGACGATTATAAACTTGAAGGCTTAATTACCTTTAGAGATATTACTAAAGTAACCCAAAAGCCTATTGCTAATAAAGATACCTTTGGTCGTTTACGAGTGGCTGCTGCTATTGGAGTTACTGGAGACGCTGTAGAGCGCGCAGAAGCTTTAGTTAATGCTGGTGTCGATGCAATTATTATAGATACAGCTCACGGACATACTAAAGGTGTGGTTTCCGTGTTAAAAGATATTAAAAGTAAATTTCCACAGTTGGATGTCGTTGTAGGTAATATCGCGACTGCCGAAGCTGCTAAGTATTTAGTAGAAGCTGGTGCCGATGCGGTGAAAGTAGGAATAGGACCTGGTTCTATTTGTACAACTCGTGTTGTAGCTGGTGTTGGTTTTCCTCAATTCTCTGCAGTATTAGAAGTCGCTGCAGCTATTAAAGGTAGCGGTGTTCCTGTTATTGCCGATGGTGGTATTCGTTACACAGGAGATATTCCAAAAGCAATTGCTGCGGGTGCCGATAGTGTCATGTTAGGTTCGCTTTTAGCGGGAACTAAAGAGTCACCAGGTGAAACTATTATCTTCGAAGGTAGAAAATACAAATCGTATCGTGGGATGGGATCGGTAGAAGCTATGAAAAAAGGTAGTAAAGACCGTTATTTCCAGGATGTGGAAGATGATATTAAAAAGTTAGTGCCTGAAGGTATCGTAGGTCGTGTGGCTTATAAAGGCGAGTTGAACGAAAGTATTCACCAGTTTATTGGTGGCCTACGTGCAGGAATGGGATACTGTGGTGCTAAAGATGTAGATACCTTGAAAGAAACTGGTCGTTTTGTGAAAATTACCGCTTCAGGAATCAACGAGAGCCACCCTCATGATGTTACCATTACTAAAGAATCACCAAATTACTCAAGATAATTTGAGACTCATAATATAGTATAAAGCTCCAACGCTTAGTTGGGGCTTTTTTTTGCTCTAAACTGTAGAGGGAATGCTATAAGATGAGCATGTTATTTTATTACTTCTGTTAAGCTTATTTTAAATAAAGTTGAAAAGTGAAGTGTTATTTCTATATTTAATGAAACCAACCGAAAAATACATCAGTAATGGAGATTCTAGGAAATATAATTAAAGGAGCGATCCATTTAAAAGATTCATTAACCCCAGAAGTCAATCCTATTGAAGCACAAGAGCGGGTATTAATACACCTGTTGGAAACTGCCAAAGCAACGCAGTTTGGTAAAGCTTATCAGTTTGAAAGGCTATTAGAGAGTAAGACTATCGCTAAAGATTTTGCATCTACTATTCCTTATTTCGATTATAATACCATTTCTGAGCAGTGGTGGAATAAACTTCACCAGGGTGAGCAGGATGTTACTTGGCCAGGTGCACCATCGTATTATGCTTTAAGCTCAGGGACTACAGGTAAGACTAGTAAGCGTATCCCTGTTACCGATGCGATGATAGCTGCTATTCGCGAAGCCGGAATACAGCAAGTTACAGCTTTAAGTAGTTTTGATTTGCCTGCCGATTTTTTTAGTAAGGAGGTAATGATGTTGGGGAGTTCAACAAACTTGACAGAAAAAGAGAATCATTTAGAAGGAGAAATCAGCGGTATTAGTGCCAGTAATATTCCTTTTTGGTTTAAGGGCTATTATAAGCCCGGTGAAGATATTGCTAAAATTGACGATTGGGATACGCGGGTTGCTACTATAGCTAAGCGCGCTAAAGAATGGGATATTGGAGCTTTAAGTGGTATTCCATCATGGATGGAGCTTATGATGAAGGCTGTTATTGATTATCATAATGCCAATCATATTCATGAAATCTGGCCGAATTTACAAGTTTATACCTCGGGTGGGGTAGCTTTCGGACCCTATGAAAAGAGTTTTAATGCCTTGCTAGGTCACCCAATTACAGTTATCGATACTTATTTGGCATCGGAAGGTTTTATTGCTTTTCAAAGCCGACCAGAAACAGATGCCATGCAATTAGTGACGAATAACGGAATCTATTTTGAGTTCGTTCCATTTCATCCTGATTATATTAAACCCGACGGGTCTCTTGTAGATCATGCACCTAGTATCACATTAAAAGATGTGGCATTGGATCAAGACTATGTTTTAATAATGAGTACGGTGAGTGGCGCGTGGCGTTATCTTATAGGGGATACGATTGCGTTTACTAATGTAGAGCGTGCCGAAATTAAAATTACAGGCCGCACAAAGTTCTTTTTAAATACGGTAGGTTCCCAATTATCGGTAAACAAATTAGACGATGCCATTCGGTTTTTAGAGGAGGAATTTTCAACGACCATTCCGGAATATACCCTATGTGCAAAACGATTCGATGATGGCTTTTATCACTCGTGGTATTTGGGGTCAGATACTCTGCAAGCTGATGGAGAAACTATTGCTGAAGCTTTAGATAAATACCTGAAATCGGCAAATAAAAACTATAAGGTGGCAAGAGGTAAAGCCTTGGAAGGCGTTAAAGTGCATGTAGTGCGTCCCGATGTATTTCACGATTGGAATGGCGCCAATAAAAAGAAAGGCGGTCAGGTTAAAATGGAACGCGTTATGGGGGAGGATAAGTTTAAAGAGTGGGAGGCTTTTGTGAGTGCTTAGAGCGTCACTTTTATAATACCATCTTTATCGTTTTTAGACTTTTTTTCTAGGAGATGCATAATCTCTTCCGGTGATAAATAATACTTAACAATTCGCTTTTTATAATCGGCATCGATATCAGAATGGTTTAAAATAAAGTCCTTCGTTTTTAAAATGTAATCGGACATACCCGCTTGTACAGCAAAGGTGTCAGCAGCGCGTTCTGCATCAATAATATGGGTGTCGAAGAATAGATATTTAAAGCCAAACCAAATAAGGTTTAAATTGCTTCGCGACCGGTAATCCATTATATGTCCCAATTCGTGACCTATCCAGCCAGTTAAAACAGGACTCGGTATATCTTTAGTTAAAAAGGTGGTGTCCGATATTTTAACCGTTTCACTTATTAGAATAACATAACTGCGATTTTTCTTTGATTTTAGGAGGCTGCCAAAAGTAGGCTGAGCCTGCATAGTGGATTTTTTAATGTTTTTCTTAAACTTAAATTCTATGGGTGTGTTTTTTAACTGTGGAAAATAAGTTAGGGCAGTAGAAACTTCCTGGGCTATAACTTCAGGAATTTGATGTTGCGCTTGTATAGGCATATATATTAGGGTTAATATGGAAATAAAGAGATGTTTCATTGTATACACCATAAGATAACCGTTACTCCTAAAAATAGAAAATTTTTAACGTAAAAACAGAACTATTTTAACGTAATAAGCGCTACGTTAATTGAAAAGACGCCTTGAAAACACCAATTAGGGTTGCTCAGTATATAATTGACCGCGATGTGGCTTTAAAGCATCACGCACAGGGCGCATCTCGTCGTCATTGACAACCATAAAAGCTATAGTGTGGTTGTCACTAATCACTTCAAAACCTGTGATATTTAAGCTCAGTTTTTCTATCGCTATATACTCTTTAAGGTGAATCTCGTGATGTTGGGCAGTTTTTAAACTATCAGGACCTCGAAAATCCCATATTAATTTAAGTTTTCGCATGATTTACAATTTTGCCTGTTTCGGCATAGTTTTTAAAGTCGTTAAGGTATATAGACGTTTGTTTTTTAAATACGCCAGGCATAAACAAAGTCAGCATCCTAGTTTTAAAATTAGTCGCGAAACAGCGCGTTTCACAAACCCACTGGATTTTATTTTCGGATAGCTCGGTAAAATAATTCTTTTGATAAGTACATATACCCTTAGAATCGTAATTTAGAAAAATTTCGTGAGGTAAATTACTGTGCTTAATGGTTTGCGTGACTGAAATCAATCCTTTACCAAAATCATAATTCTGTTTTATAGTAGCGCCTACCTGACTAAAATTACCCGAGATATGTTCAAAACTAATAAATCCACGCTGCCAATATTTAATAGCATTGTAATCTGTTAAGATTTTTACGAATTCTGAAAGTGAAATATCAATTATTACCGTTGTGGTATACTTCATAAAAATAGTAAATGTAAAAGCTAAGATATGTGTTTTTTTACTAGTAGAGACAAACACTCGATTAAGGTTACTTTTATTCGGTAAAAATACTTTAAATTTTAAATTAGTTCCTATCTTGTATGCCTTTAAATAATAAGAATTAAAGATTGGAGTCCGTTGCCGTTTTGCTTGATTAGTAATCCAATATTCTTATTTTTGCAATTATTAAAAACGATAGATATAATGAGATTAAAAAATGTCCTTTGCTTTATTTATTTGTGTTTAGGAATTGTCTTTACCGGCTTTTCTCAAGACAGTGAAAAAATATTATTTACCGTAAATGGAACGCCAACCTATGCTTCGGAATTTGTAAGGGTTTTCAATAAAAATTTAGATTTAGTTCAAGATGAATCTCAAAAGAATGTCGAGGAATACCTTAAGCTCTTTATTCAATATAAATTAAAATTAGCTGAAGCTAAGAGATTAAAATACAATGAAGATGCCGATTATAAAAAAGAACTCGAAGGGTATAAAAAACAATTAGCTAAAAACTTTATTTTAGATACAGAGGTTACCGAAGAATTAGTAAATGAGGCCTATTACCGATTAAATAATGAAGTTAATGCTAATCATGTATTGATTAGACTTAATAAGAATGCAACATCTAAAGACTCGTTAGCGGCTTACAACACCTTATTGAAACTACGTGATGATATTAAAAGCGATGGTTTTGATGCTGTTAAAAAAGCGGTGCATAATGGAACATCTGTTTTCGCAGAAAACTTAGGCTATTTTAGCGCGCTAAAAATGGTTTATGAATTCGAGAATGTAGCGTATAACACGCCGGAGGGTGAGGTGTCTAAACCTTTTACAACACGATTTGGTTACCATATTGTACAGGTTTTAGATAAAAGAAAAGCAAGAGGCGAGGTTACTGTAGGGCACATTATGATTAAAAATGATGAGACTAAAGTAAATGAGATTTATAAAAGAATTCAGCAAGGGGAGGAGTTCGAGTCCTTAGCGAAACAATATTCAGAAGACCCTAGTTCATCAGTCAGTGGTGGGCGACTAAAGCCATTTTCAAGTGGCGATTTAAGTTCTACACGCTTTGAAGATGTGGCGTTTAATTTAAAATCAAAGGGGGATATAAGTGAGCCGATAAGAAGTGAGTACGGCTGGCATATTATTAAATTGTACGACAAGAGTGGAACACCACCATTAAAAGATTTAAGGAATGAATTGATTAGTAGAATTAAACGCGACTCCCGCTCTCAACTTATAAACACTTCGCGTTTAGAGAGTTTAAAATCGCGATATACCATTAATGAAGATAATGTAGATTTATCTTATTTTGAGTCGATCCTTACCAATGATTTTTTGAATAAAAAATGGGAGCTTCCATCAGATTTTAAAGCCGATACTCCATTTTTAAAAATTGAAAACAGAGCGTTTAATACCGGTGATTTTAGTGATTACCTACTAAAACATCAGTACCTAAACCAAACCGAAAAAAAACTGAGCAGTATAGTAGAACAGGCGTATAACTCCTTTTTGGAAAAGGCATTATTTTCTTATCAAGAAGATAATTTAATAAATGAAAATAAAGAATACGCTAATATTATCGAGGAATATAGAGATGGTATTTTGTTATTCAATTTAATGGAAACCGAAATATGGAATGCAGCCAAAAACGATAGTCTAGGGCTCAAAGCCTATTACAATACGCATAAGTCTAAATATGTAACAGGTGAAACTATTGACGCTATAGTGGCTTCTTCAGCCAATAAACGAACTATAAAAACGGTTGCGAAACGTTTAAAAGATGAGCTTAGCGTAGCGGAAATAAAAAATGAGCTGAACACAAAAGAAACTGTTAATGTTACTTTTACAACTGGAGACTTGGAAATAGAGCATCAAGCACTTCCTAAGAAACTAAAGATTGCCGTAGGTGTTTCTAAAGTTTATAAACATAACGATGCGTATGTTGTGGTGAAAATAAACAGTGCATCAGAGTCTAAGCTAAAAAGTTTCGAGGATTGTAAAGGACAAGTGATTAGTGATTTCCAAGTACAAAAAGAAAAGGAATGGCTAAAAGACTTAGCTAGTACGTATACTATAAAAGTAAACGAAGACGTTTTAAAAGAAGTAAGGACAACTCTTAAATCTGAAAACAATTAAAAATATAATCTACATTCTGCTACTCACTATCTTTTTTTCTTGTGAGTATTTTCAGCCTAAACAAGAGGAAGATGTTGTGGCAAGAGCGATCGATTCCTATTTGTATAAAAGCGATTTAAAAGATATTTTGCCCGAAAATTATACCAAAGAAGATAGTATAATATTAGTCAATAATTACATTAACCGCTGGGCAACTCGTAGGCTTTTGGTAGGCGGAGCAGAACTCAATTTAAAAGAGGAGAAGCAACAGGAGTTTAATGAATTAGTAGAGCAATATAAAACGGATCTCTATAGTAAAGCGTATTTAGAAGCTTTAGTTTATAAGAGTTTAGATACAGCGGTAAGCAAAAGTGAAGCTGCTGCTTATTATGAAGAAAATAAAACGGCCTTTAAATTAAATGAAGAACTTATAAAATTTCGATACATAAAATTAGATCCTAATCGACAAGATGTAAATGCTATTGAAACTAAGTTTAAACGCTTTAATAAAAAGGATCAACGGGAATTAGATTCTATTTCAATTCATTTTAGATCTTTTTCATTAAACGATTCGGTTTGGATTCGCGTAAGTCAAGTGTTGAATAAAATCCCTGTGGTAAATGTCGAGAACAAAGACATTTTGTTAAAAAAAACTAATTTTATACGACTCAACGACTCATTAGGATTATATTTGATGCAAATTAACGATGTACTTTTAAGAAACGACACGGCGCCGTTGGAATATGTAAGACCTACAATACGCCAAATAGTTGTGAATAGAAGGAAATTAGAATTAATTAATCAATTAGAAAAAGACATCACAAAAGATGCTATTAAAAATAAACAATTTGAAATCTACAAGTAACTTGAAAAATATTTTAGCGTTAAGCATATCTATTTTTGCCGCAACGGGGCTTTTTGCTCAAGAAATTATAGAGGATAAACCTCAAGAAAAAGTAATAACTGACACTATTCAGCCATTTGTTGAATCAAAAATCGATGGTGTTGCCGCTGTTGTAGGTGATTTTATTATTTTAGATTCGGATATTGATAAAACCGAATTACAAATTAAAGCTCAAGGTGGTGATCCTGCAAATTTTTCTAGGTGTGAGCTGTTTGGCAAACTTTTAGAAGATAAACTATATGCACACCATGCGATCCAAGATAGTATTGTTGTAAGTGATGCTGAAATCAGATCGTATGTTAACCAACAAGTCGAACAATTTAAAATTCAATTTAAAGGTGATCTTTCAGAGGTTTTAGAGTTTTATAAAAAGGATACGGAAAAAACTTTAAAAGATGAAATGTTTGAATTGAATAAAGGAAACAAATTAGCCTCAGAAATGCAGAGGAAAATTATTGATGGTGTTGAAATAACTCCAGAAGAGGTGCGTGTTTTTTTTAATAATATTCCTGCCGATGAGCGTCCAATTTTTGGTACAGAATTAAAAGTAGCTGAAATTGTTGTTAAACCTGTTGTGGAGCCTGAAAGTGTTCAGCGTGCAATCGATCGTTTAAATGAATTCAAAAAAGATGTAGAAGAAAACGGTGCCAACTTCAGATCTAAAGTGGTTTTATATACAGATGATTTAGCTTCAAAGTCTAAAGGGGGGTTATATACTTTAAATCGTAGTAAACCACAAATGGTTAAAGAGTTTAGGGAAGTGGCTTTTTCGTTACAAGAAGGACAAATATCAGAACCCTTTAAAACAGAATTTGGATATCATATTGTTTTATTAGAGAAAATTAGAGGACAAGAGTACGACGTCCGTCATATTTTATTAATTCCCGAGGTAACTAATGAAGCTGTTCAAGAGGCTAAAGCCAAACTAGAAAATATCCGTCAAAATATTATTGATGGTAATATAACCTTCGCTGATGCAGCTAAAGAGTCTAGTGATGAAGTGAAAACTAAGTTTCAAGGTGGACAATTAATAAATCCTCAAACTCAAGATTATAATTTCGAATTAACAAAAATGGATCCTGAATTATATGGTCAACTGCAAGGTCTGGAAAATAACGAGGTTTCTGAAGTGATTACTGATCAAGATAGAACAGGTGATATAAAGTTTAAAATTGTTACGGTTACAGATAGAATTGATGAGCATGAAGCTAATTATTCTCGTGATTATTTAAAAATAAAAGAATTAGCTTTAAATGAAAAACGTTTGAACATTATTGGTAAATGGCAGGAAGAAAAAATAATGGATACGTACATTAAAATTAGTGATAGCTATAAAGATTGCCAATTTAATAGTAACTGGTTAAAAAAATAGAGTTTTAAGTATGTCAGACGTAGCAGCAATTAAACAATTAGTACAAAAATACACCGATTTAAAGCAGGAAATAGCCAAAGTTATTGTTGGCCAAGATGCCGTAGTCGATCAAATTTTAATCTCCATTTTTTCTGGAGGTCACGCGTTGTTAATTGGAGTGCCAGGTCTCGCAAAAACTTTAATGGTAAATACCATTGCTAAATCATTAGGATTAGATTTTAAACGTATTCAGTTCACCCCGGATTTAATGCCTAGTGATATTTTAGGGAGTGAAATTCTAGATGAAAATAGAAATTTTAAATTCTTAAAAGGACCAATTTTTTCGAATATTATACTTGCCGATGAAATTAATCGTACGCCTCCAAAAACACAAGCTGCTTTATTAGAGGCTATGCAAGAACGTTCGGTAACTGTTGCTGGACATCACTATAAATTAGACTTGCCTTATTTTGTACTAGCAACACAAAACCCTATTGAGCAAGAGGGGACTTATCCCTTACCAGAAGCGCAATTAGATCGTTTTATGTTTGCTATACATCTGGATTACCCTTCCTTTCAGGAAGAAGTAGATGTTGTAAAAGCAACGACTTCTAATGTGAAATCTGAGGTTAATGCCTTATTTACTGCACAAGAAATTATAGACTTTCAAGATCTTATTAGACGAATTCCTGTAGCTGATAATGTTATTGAATATGCGGTTTCTATGGTGGCTAAAACACGACCAAATAAAGATACTGCTAGTGATTTAGTGAAAAAATATATCGATTGGGGTGCAGGGCCAAGAGCTTCACAAAACCTTATCCTAGCAGCGAAAACACATGCCGCGGTTCAAGGGAAGTTTTCTCCAGATATCGAGAATGTTCAAGCGGTAGCTTTTAGTATTCTTAGACACCGTATTATTAAAAACTACAAAGCCGAAGCCGAAGGTGTAACCGAAGAACAGATTATTAAAAGTCTGTTTTAAAGCTCTAATGATTTTGCTTTTATGTCGTTAGGCCTAAGAAGGCGTATCTGCATTTAATACGATTTTAAGCTCGGGATGTATTAATAACAGTTTTTATGACTTTAATACAAAAGTTATAATTCTATTGTTGTCCTAAGAATACCATGAAAAGAAAAATTAATTTTAGCGTTGTTTTCCTGGTTTTACTAGCGGTTTTCTTATTGCTTCTTGGTAATACAGTTATAGAGTATTCTGCTAAAAACAAAACCTTTACTGAAGTTTCAAAAATTGATAAAAATCGTGTAGGCTTGGTTCTTGGAACGTCAAAAAGAAGGGCTAACGGTCAAATTAATAGGTATTTTAAATACCGCATAAAGGCTACGGTTGACTTGTATAATGCTGGGAAAATAGATTTTATTTTGGTAAGCGGAGACAATAGTAATGCGTTTTACGACGAGCCAACAGACTTTAAAAATGAACTTATTAAAAACGGAATTCCCGAGCATAAGATTTTCTTGGACTTTGCGGGTTTTAGAACCTTAGATTCTGTAGTTCGGGCGAAACACATTTTTGGTCAGGATCGAATCACTATTATATCTCAAAAATTTCATAACGAGAGGGCTATTTTTATAGCGCAAAGACAGGGTATAGATGCTATTGGTTATAATGCTAAAGACGTCTCCATAAAAGGAGGGGTAAAAACTCAAATACGCGAGTATTTTGCGAGAACTAAAGCCTTAATTGATGTGGTTTTTGCTGTGAAACCAAAATTTATGGGGCCTCCAATAGTGATAAAATAGTTGTTTTACTTCACTGTCTTAATGCAAATACATGTAGTAGAAATACTATATATTATATTTTGGTTTTATTTGGTTTAGGCGTGTTGGCAATGCGTTACGAAAGCCTAATAACCTGAAAAATAGCTTCTAGTTTAAAATGATTCTTTATAAATAATAGGGCTTAAAAGCGCACTTAAATTGTTAAATTATAATTGTTTTAAACGTAATTCTAGTTTTTCGTTATATTTAGTCACTAAAACCTTATAAAAGTTGAGTTATCCTTAAGTTTATTTGCTTTTTATTAAATACTTTCCAAATACTTTTAATTTTCGTAAATTTGCAAGACGAAAACAAAAATAACATAATTAAAATTATACTATATGGCATTCGATATTGATATGATAAAAAAGGTTTATAGTCAAATGGCTGAGCGCGTAGATACTGCTCGTGAGGTTGTTGGTAAACCGTTAACACTTTCTGAGAAAATTTTATACAATCACCTTTGGGATGGTAAAGCGACTAAAGCGTTTACTAGAGGTAAAGATTATGTGGATTTTGCTCCGGATCGTATTGCATGTCAAGATGCAACTGCACAAATGGCATTATTGCAATTTATGCAAGCAGGAAAATCACAAGTAGCAGTTCCAACAACTGTACACTGTGATCACTTAATTCAAGCTAAACAAGGTGCTGAATTAGATTTAAAACGCGCTAACGATGTGAGTAGCGAGGTGTTTGATTTCTTAGCATCAGTTTCAAATAAATATGGTATCGGATTCTGGAAACCAGGAGCAGGGATCATTCACCAAGTGGTATTAGAAAACTATGCATTCCCAGGAGGTATGATGATTGGTACCGATTCTCACACTGTAAATGCAGGTGGATTAGGAATGGTAGCTATTGGTGTTGGTGGAGCAGATGCTGTAGATGTTATGGCTGGTATGGCTTGGGAGTTAAAATTCCCAAAACTTATTGGTGTTAAATTAACAGGAAAATTAAATGGATGGACATCGGCTAAAGATGTTATTCTTAAAGTTGCAGGAATCCTTACTGTAAAAGGTGGTACTGGTGCAATCGTTGAATATTTTGGTGAAGGTGCTACAAACTTATCGTGTACAGGTAAAGGAACAATCTGTAATATGGGAGCTGAAATTGGAGCAACAACTTCAACTTTTGGTTATGATGATTCTATGGAGCGTTACCTACGTGCTACAGATAGAAATGATGTTGCAGACGAAGCTAATAAAGTAAGAGAATACTTAACAGGTGATGCTGAAGTATACGAAAACCCAGAAAAATATTTCGATCAGGTTATCGAAATCGATTTAGATACTTTACGTCCGCATTTAAACGGACCATTTACTCCAGATTTAGCAACTCCAGTTGGAGAATTAGGTGCTAAAGCTAAAGAAAATGGATGGCCATTAAAAGTGGATTGGGGATTAATCGGTTCATGTACAAACTCTTCTTACGAAGATTTAACACGTGCTGCCTCTATTGCTAAACAAGCCGTAGATAAAAATATTAAGTCAAAATCAGATTTCGGAATTAACCCAGGATCAGAGCAAATCCGATTTACTGCTGAAAGAGATGGTATCTTAAAAGTATTTGAAGATTTAGATGCTACAATATTTACAAACGCTTGCGGACCTTGTATTGGACAATGGGAGAGAAGTGATAGAAAAGGAGATGAAAAAAACACAATCGTTCACTCGTTTAATAGAAACTTCTCTAAACGTGCCGATGGAAACCCTAATACACATGCTTTCGTAGGATCACCAGAAATGGTTGCTGCTATTGCAATTTCAGGGCGTTTAGATTTCGATCCAATGAATGATACGTTGCTTAACGAAAATGGTGAAGAAGTAAAATTAGATGAACCAAAAGGTTTAGAGTTACCGCCATTAGGATTTGATGTTAAAGAAAATGGATATGTAGAGCCTGTTAAAGATGGTAGTAAAGTTGAAATCGTTGTAAGTCCGACATCAGAGCGTTTACAATTATTAACTCCATTTGAGCCAATCGGAAACGAAATCAAAGGAGCTAAACTATTAATCAAAGCTTTCGGAAAATGTACTACCGACCATATTTCTATGGCTGGACCGTGGTTACGTTACAGAGGGCATTTAGATAATATCTCTAACAATATGTTAATTGGTGCTGTTAATGCGTTTGGTAAGAAAACAAACTTTGTTAAAAATCAATTAACTGGTGAGTATGCTGGAGTTCCAGATGTAGCTAGAGAATATAAAGCAGCAGGTATTAAAACGATAGTGGTTGGAGATCATAACTACGGTGAGGGATCTTCTAGAGAGCACGCTGCAATGGAGCCAAGACACTTAGGTGTTGCTGCTGTAATTGTTAAGTCTTTTGCTAGAATCCACGAAACAAACCTTAAGAAACAAGGGATGTTAGGTTTAACTTTTGCCAATGAAGCTGATTACGATTTAATCCAAGAAGACGATACAATTAACTTCTTAGATTTAAATGAATTTGCTCCAGACAAGCAATTAACTATCGAGCTTGTTCACGCCGATGGAAGTAAAGACACCATTAAAGTGAATCATACTTATAACCAAGCACAAATTGACTGGTATAATGAAGGTTCTGCTTTAAACTTAATAAAAAAGGAAAATGCATCTTAATGTATTAAGATCTTTATAATTTTAAAACTCCTGAATCATTTTCAGGAGTTTTTTTATATGTAATGGTTTTTAATGGGATAATATTATCTGTTTAAGACACGTACTTTTCAATCGTAATTAATAAACATCATGAAAAAAGAATTATTCTCTATTAAAAATATAGTATACCTAGTGATTATTATTGCGCTAATTGTTCCGCAATCACGAAAACAAATACAACTCGTATTAAATAAAGGTATCGCTTTAATCGGACCTAGTATTAAATCTGCTAACAATTCAGAGCCTTTAAGTAGTTATAATTGGAGTTTACAGGGATTGGATGGAGAAGCTTTCGATTTTAAGACGACCAAAAATAAAGTTGTTTTTGTTAATTTATGGGCCACCTGGTGTCCGCCGTGCATTGCTGAAATGCCTTCAATTCAAGCACTATATGATGATTATAAAGATAAAATAGAATTTGTATTGGTCTCGAACGAAGAGCCTGCAGTCATTTCTAAATTTCTAAAAAACAAGGCGTATAGCTTCCCTGTTTACTCAGCTTTAAGTAAGAGTCCTAAAAGCTTTGATGTTCGTAGTATTCCTCAATCCTATTTAATCGATAAACATGGAAAAATTGTAATTGATGAATCGGGAGCTGCTAATTGGAACAGTACTAAAGTTCGAGAAAAGATAGATGAGTTATTGGGTTTATAAGGTCTTGAAAAAAGCCTTTATAAAAGCCAGTGAAAACAGTGATTTCATCACCTTAAACTCGTCTTTAAAATTAGATTCTTCATCTAAAAATTTAAACATAGTTTGTACAGGGTTCTTTGTATAAAATTGTTCAAAAATCCATTCTCCCATAGTGTTATGGTCTAAAAGTACTTTAAGGAATACTTTATCGTAAAAACCGTATTTCTTTTTAAAAAAACCGACTGAAGGGCTTTTGTTAGCTTTTAAATTTACCAAAAGCTGTTCTACTTTCTTTTCAGTATGTTTAAAAGAGTACCCGGTAGACCCTTTTACCCATCCACCTGCAGTACCAATTTTTGTAATTTTTGGAGTGGAGTAGGAGTTAAAAGGAAAGGTGGTCATTGGTATTACACCTCTTTCAACTCCAGTAATTGTATAGTTCTCAATTTTTAAAATTTCTGAGATATAGCGTTTTAGAAACGTATCGTAAACGTCGTCTTTTACAAGTTCTTTTGTAAAATAAGTGAATTCTATAAGTGCTTTTTTTGGTGTTATAGGTAATACATAAGTAAAGGTGGTTTGATTATTATGTGTTATCCTATAATCCATCATCGTAAACGCATTGGTATCAAAAACAGGGGTATCTGTTTCTATAGTCCAACCTTTAAAATGTTGAGCAATAGTAATAAATGCCTCCTTCTTGTCATTAAACTCAGGAGTAATCCTACTATCAAACACATGGGTTGCCGTATACGTAGTTTCTGTCGTGTTGACTATAACTTCAGTGTGTGCCTCTACCGAAATTACGGCCTCTACAATACAGGTAATGTTTTTGTTTTTTGATAGGATGCGTTTAGCTTCATCATAAAAATGAATAGCTTCTAACATCTTATAGGTATAAGGTTTTAAGTCAAGGTTTATCGCTTTTTTAGAAGAATAGAAATACGCGGTTTGCCAAGATTGAGTAATGAGGTGATCCCACTTCCCAGAACCTTTTTCCCAGTAGCACCATGTTTTATCGTTTGTTAATTTAGGATCTTTATCTATCAAAGCAATGTGCTTATTTTTAAAATAAGGATCTTTTGAAAGGGCGATAGCCAGTTGAAAACCGGCCAAACCATTACCGATAATAATATAATCGAAGTGGTTATTAACCATAATTGTAATGCAGGTTAGCGTTTAAAATACTTGAATGGAACGACAAGCATTCCAAAGCATTCGCCATCTTCCTTTCCTAAGTGTTTATGATGCATTTTATGTGCACGTCTAACACCCTTTGCGTACCAATTGTTTGCGTTTCTAAAAATTTTAAAGCGTTGGTGAATAAAAATGTCGTGTACTAAAAAATAGGCCGCGCCGTAGGCCATAATACCCAATCCTATCGGAAGACAATACCACAGGCCTTCATAACTCCATAAATAGAAACAAGTCATGCTAATCACAGCATAAAAAATAAAAAAGGCATCGTTACGTTCAAACCAGCTATTATGGTCTTTTTTATGATGGTCTTTATGCAAATTCCAAAGGAAACCGTGCATTATATATTTATGAGTAAACCAAGCATTAAATTCCATGATACTAAATGTGCCTAGAAAAATAAGTGTCCAATATAGTATTTGCATTATAATAGTTTAAGTTGATATTTTACGTAGCTTCTTGTGAGAAGCTCAATTTTTTTATAATTCGGTACGCGAATACGGGTGTTTTTAATCTCTAAAGCTGGCGTTTTCTTTAATTTTTTTAGCAACTGATTGTAATATCTATAAGCCATAAAAACACCAAACTTAGCTTCTATTGGTAGCTGTTTAATACCCTCTAGTCCCAATTTAAAATCGTGTTCTATATCTTGAATAATGAGTTTCTTTGCCCTTTCGTCTAAATTGTTTAAATCCGTATTTGGAAAATAAGACCGTTCTAAATCATGAAAATCAGCTTTTAAATCCCTTAAAAAATTAACTTTTTGAAAGGCAGAGCCTAAAGACATGGCGCCACTTTTTAAGTTGTCGTACTTCTCATTATCTCCTTTAACAAAAACCTTTAAACACATAAGGCCAACAACATCTGCCGAACCGTAAATATAGTTTTTAAATTCACTTTCGGTTAGGTATTTAGACTTATGTAGGTCCAATCTCATGCTTTCCATAAAGGAGTCTACCATATGTTTCTCTATTTGATACTTGTGATAGGTGTGCTGAAACGCATTGAGTATGGGATTTAAACTTATTTTATGATGTAATGCATACTCTAACTCCTTTTCGAAATTTGAAAACAATTCTTTTTTATTGTAATCGTAAAAGGAATCGACTATCTCATCTGCAAAGCGTACAAAACCATAAATATTATAAATATCTTGTCGTATCGTGTGAGATAGCATTTTGGTAGCCATAGAAAATGATGTGCTATAAGATTGTGTAACGAGCTTGCTACAACTGTATGAAACCGAATCGAATAAAGCTTTCATTAATTTTTATGGTGTTTGTTAATTAAATCAGCAACTAACTTTCCGGATATTAAGGCTGGTGGTACGCCTGGTCCTGGTACGGTTAGCTGTCCTGTGAAATAGAGATTGCTTATTTTTTTACTTTTTAAATTAGGTCTTAAAAAAGCAGTTTGTAATAAGGTATTCGCCATTCCATAAGCGTTTCCTTTATAAGAATTATAATCGCTTATAAAGTCTTTTACACAAAAGGACTCTTTAAAGATAATGGATTCTCGGATATTTTGTGAAGTTAATTTCTCGAATCTCGTTATAATTTTATCAAAATAAGCTGCTCTTAAGTCATCATTGTCTTCCAATCCAGGAGCTATTGGGATTAAAAATATTCCAGCTTCTTTCCCTGAAGGGGCTGCACTCTCATCGGTTATACTAGGGAAACTGGCATAAAATAAGGGGTTTTCTGGCCATTTTGGTTCGTCGTATATGTCTTTAGCATGAACTTCAAAATCCACATCAAAAAATAGAGTATGATGATTTACATTTTTTATTTTTTTATCAAACCCGATATAAAAGAGTAGTGATGAGGGCGCAAAAGTTTTACTCTCCCAATACGATTCTGAATATTGACGGTGTTTTTCGTCTAATAAGGTTTCTGTGTGATGGTAATCGGCACCACTTAAAACAATATCGGAGGGGTAAGTGATTCCGTTGGCAATAATAGCTTCTGCTTTACCCTTGTTTATAACAATCTTTTCTATGGCTTTTTCGGTTTCAATGGTAACCCCTAGAGATTTTGCTAAGGTTTCTAAGGCTAATATAACTTGATACATTCCTTTTTTAGGATGAAAGGTGCCAATCCCAAAATCAGCATAATTCATAAAACTATAAAAGGATGGGGTGTTACTAGGTTTAGCACCAAGAAATAAAACAGGAAACTCTAAAATCATCGCTAATCGATTGTTTTTAAATTCTTTTCTAACGTCTTTTTTTATCGTGCTAAAAAACTGATTGATCTTTTTTATAGTAACTGGCGTAACTAATTCTAAAGGTGAAACTCCAGGTCTATAAACGAGGTCTTTTATAGCAACATTATAATTATCTTGAGCATTAGCTATAAACTCCTGTAGTTTAATAGAGCTACCAGGTTCTTCAGTCTCAAAAGCTTTATAAATCTTTTCTAAGGTGTCTTCTATGGTAATAAAATCGTCCTTACCAAAATAGACACTATAAGCGGGGTTGAGTTTATCTAAAGTATAAAAAGCCCCTGGTGTGGTATCAAAATCAGCAAAAAAACGCTCAAATACGTCAGGCATCCAATACCATGTCGGACCAATATCGAAAGTAAACCCTTCTTTTTTTAGTTGTCTAGCGCGACCACCAATCGTTTTGTTTTTTTCGAAAATATTAACCTGATGTCCGCTTTTTGCCAAATAGCAAGCGGCAGATAATGCAGCAAATCCAGAACCTATTATTGATATATTTTTAGTCATGAGTAGTAGCGGTTTCCAAGAGTGGAATTAAAGAGTTAACAGCGTCTTTGGTAGAATCATATAAAGTGATGTTTTTAGCTAAGTTACTGCTTTCAATAGATTGGGTTAAATAACCAAATGCTATGAGATTGTTGTTTTTACCGTGTAATAAGGTGTCATTAAAGGTTTTTAAATACGCTTCAATTTGTGGTTTTTCTGGCATCACGGTTAAAGAGGTTATAAAAGTGATTTTATTAAAATGCGTTAAGAGGTGTTCTAAACTTTGAAGAGGTACGCTTTGTCCTAAATAGATATGATGACACCCTTTTTCGGCTAATTTATAATTGATATATAGTAAACCCAGTTCGTGAATTTCGTTTTCAGGTAAAAATAAAACGTAGGTTGTTTTATAGTTATCACTAACAGTTGATTGAGATTGCTCAGATGTACTTAGTAGTAGTTTTTGTTTGATAAGTTCTACTACAAAATGTTCGTGTGCTGGAGTTATAGAATCGGTTTGCCATAAAAATCCAATATCATTAAGCAAAGGGAAAAAGACTTCTAAAAAAATGAAATCAAAATCGTGTTCTTTAGTTAACTCCGAATAGACGGCGTTAAATAACTGCTGATCAAAATTTAGCATGGCTAGTTTAAATTGATCGATACAGTAACTGTTGTTATCTTTGTTTAAAGCAAACTCTTTAACTAAATGTGATATTTCAGTGGAGTTTAAATCTGCGATTTTAGAGACTTTTAACCCATTTCTATTTAAATAGGATATGTTAAGTACTTTTTGAAGATTTTTTAAATCGTAGTACCTAATATTAGTGTCCGTTCGTTTGGGCTCAAATAAATTGTAGCGCTTTTCCCAAATTCTTATGGTATGCGCTTTAATACCCGACAGATTTTCTAAATCTTTAATACTAAACTGAGTTTTTATATTGTTCATTGTTTAGCTAAAATAGTTAAACAAAATTAATTCAACACTATTATTTCTAATTATTTTATAATTTGAAATAACCTGTGAAAAATTGAAAAGTGGAGCAGTTCAGTTTAGAGCAAAAAAAAAGTTAAGCGATGCTTAACTTTTTTAGTGACCGGGCTGGGGCTCGAACCCAGGACCCTCTCCTTAAAAGGGAGATGCTCTACCAACTGAGCTACCAGGTCATTATTTTTTAATACTTACAATAACTTGCGCTATTGAGGGTGCAAATATAACACCTTTTCTCAATAAAAAAAGACTAAAATAATATAAATATTGAAAAAAAATATAACTTCCCTAAAAACAATGTTTTACGATTATAAAAAACTTAAGGTTTGATGTGGTCAATGTGTTTTATTGCTACTATGAGGTTATAAATAGGGGGGGGGAGCCCGATTAACCGTAAAGTGGTTAACCAAATCTAGCTTTAATAGAAGGGTTTTGGGTTTATTTATTAATTATAAGAGCAAAAAACCTATAAACTATTCCTTAGCAGTGCCGAAAAGGAATTAAAAACCCCCTATGTATTAAAAACTAAGTGTTTTTACCTCCAAAAATCATATTTCATTAACAGGGCCATTTCAATGGTTTTCATGCCGCTACTCAAATTACACATAAAGATATCTTTAATTTCCCCGTTATTTTCGTGTATTCTATATGCAAACGCAGGTGTTAGAGAGTTAGTATAAAACTGATAAACTAGGTCTCCGCAATGACAACCTTGACAGTGTCCGTTTATTAGTGTTGTTTTGGTGAAACCTTGTATTTTCCAAGTGTCAAATTCATCCTTTAGCGATTGTAAGAATCTATATTTGTCCAAATCTTGGAAGTATTGATCTTCCTTAATAAGAGGTTCAAAAATAGAGGCGTCCAACTGCAAGCATGCTTTTATAAAGGCCTCTTTAATGACTTTAGAGTGTTTTTTAGAAGCCATAAGGTTCTGGTTCTCCTCGTCTTTAATTTGTAGATCTCTCTCCTTGAGTTTAGTGACTTGTAGTTTGTAATGTTCAAGAAGGTTTGGAATAGGTTGAGATTTCTTTTTAGTAGCCGCAGTAATAAAAGGGATCAATCTCAAAAGTTGTGTGTGAATTGAAATAAGATTACGATTTTTGTAAAAAAAAATAGCCGTGGA
>NZ_FNQK01000026.1:13906-22010 GCF_900107625.1 Bizionia paragorgiae | reverse complement strand
AATCCATATAATTTAAGCTTTTTAGACATAGAAGAAAAGTTTGAGCAACACGATGCTTTACTTTTTGGAAGTATAGGAGATAATACCATTCGTGAGAAAGTCTATAACAAACTAATTGCTGTAAAAGAAGAAATATTTACGACTTTACAACACCCAACTGCAATTGTTTCCAAAACAGCTACAATTGGAGTGAACACTTTAATTTCTGCAGGAGCAATAGTAAATCCATTGACTGAAATTGGAATTGGATGTATTATCAATACTGGCGCAATAATAGAACACGAATGTAAAGTAAAAGATTTTGCCCATATAGCTCCTGGTGCTGTTTTAGCAGGAAACGTTACAGTCGGAGAAAGAAGTTTTGTAGGAGCTGGAGCAGTTGTGAGACAAGGAGTGACTATAGGAAAAGATGTTATCGTTGGTGCTGGTGCAGTTGTGGTGAAAGATATTCCAGATGGTCAAACTGTAGTTGGAAATCCAGCGAAACTACTGATTTAAATTTTTAAGCATTTAATGATATAGTTCTAGATTATTCGACAAACAAAAAAGAGTTCACAAATCAACGAATTAACAATTTAACAACAATAAAAATGATTCCCTTATCAATCCCAAAAATCGAAGGAAACGAGTCGAAGTACGTCCTTGATTGTTTAACAACTGGTTGGATTTCATCAGCTGGTAGTTATGTTACGCAATTTGAAGAAATGGTTGCTGAATATGCAGGTGCCAAATATGGCGTTGCTTGTATGAACGGAACCGTTGGTTTGCATATTGCCCAAATCTTGTTGGGTGTTACAGCAGACGTTCATGTTATCGCTCCCAACATTACATTTATTGCAACATTGAATGCGATAAAATACACAGGAGCACAACCCATTCTGATTGATGTCGATGCAGACAATTGGCAAATGGATTTAGATTTATTGGAGAAATACCTTCAAGAAAATACAGAATTAAAAACGTCTAACAACGGAACTTTTAGTTTTGACAAATCAACAGGGAAAAGAGTTCGAGCGATAATGCCTGTCCATGTTTTAGGGAACATTGGTGATATGAAACGCTTGCTCGCTATTGCTGAGCAATATCATTTAGACATCATCGAAGACAGTACAGAAGCGTTAGGAAGTACCTATGATGGAAAACACGCAGGTACCTTCGGTAAAATTGGAGTTTTTAGCTTTAATGGAAATAAAATCATTTCTACAGGAGGAGGTGGAGTTATAGTAACAGATGATGAAGAAATAGCAAAACGCGCTAAACATCTGACCACCCAAGCAAAGGTCAGCGCCATGGATTATATACATGACGAGATTGGTTATAACTACCGTTTAGTAAATGTACTCGCTGCAATTGGAGTGGCTCAAATGGAAACTTTCCCAGAAACGTTAAAAGCGAAGAAAAAGATGGATGCGTTTTACCGTGAACACTTAAATGGAGTTGGCGATATACAATTTCAAGAAATTCCTGAAGGAGCAGATCCTAACTGTTGGTTATTTACATTTAGTACATCTCGCATGAGAGAGTTATTAGATTATTTAAACCAAAACGGAGTACAATCCAGACCATTTTGGATGCCTATGAATCAATTGGCCATGTTTAAAGACGATATTTACATTAATAAGAATGATGTTTCTGCATCTGTTTATGAGAACAGCATTAGTATTCCAAGTTCGGCTGGGATAACGAAAGAGCAGTTGGAGACGGTGGTTAGGACGATTAAGGAGTTTTATAGTAAATAGGTATTAGGTATTAGGTATTAGGTATTAGGTATTAGGGAATAGGTATTAGGTTTTGATTTCGGTTCACATCATGCCTAGAACCTCCATGTCACTTCGAGTGGTTTTGAAGCGGATTTAGTGAATAGTGAATAGATAAATAGGAATTAGGCATTAGGTTTGATTTCGGTGCGGTTCATGAATAGAACCACCATATCACTTTACCGAAAACAAAAAGTCCCCTTTAGGGGATTTAGGGGTCGGGATTAGTGATTAGTATTCTAGTAGTTAGTAAATAGTAATTAGTAGTTAGTTTTAATTTCGGTTCAGTTGATACATAAAACCTCCATGTCACTTCGAGTGGTTTTCGAAGCATGAGAAAATTGTATCGAGAAGCATTCGTTCTCAAACTACCATTTAAATAATTCAAAACTAATCACAATATAAAATTGAAATTAAAATAAGTATTTTTGCCTTTGACACAGTCAGAATACAAACCAAAAGAAAATAAAAACATGCATATAATTGATATACCACAGTTTATAAATACGCATATTACAAAGCGTGCAGAAAGCCTTTTTGGAAAGGACATCGAAGCGAATAAAGAAATTTTAAGTAAAAAAATAGCGGGTAAATCCGTATTAGTAATTGGGGGGGCTGGTACGATTGGTTCTTCTTACATCAAAGCCATTCTAAAGTTTAAACCAGGGAAGTTATTTGTGGTTGATACCAACGAAAATGGTTTAACAGAGTTAACAAGAACATTGCGTTCAGATGCTAACATGTATGTGCCAGAAGATTATAGAACCTACCCAATGAATTTTGGAGATCCTGTATTTCGCAAAATGTTTTTGGCGGAAGGGCCTTTTCATATCGTGGCTAATTTTGCCGCTCACAAACATGTAAGAAGCGAAAAAGACAAATATTCTATTGAGGCTATGATTGAAAACAATGTCTTTAAGGCGAAGGAGTTTTTAGATTTATTGACAGAGAATAAGCCAGAGCATTTCTTTTGTGTTTCTACAGACAAAGCTGCAAACCCAGTTAACGTAATGGGAGCGAGTAAAAAGTTAATGGAAGAAGTTATTATGTCATATAGTAACGAATTACAAATTACCACTGCACGATTTGCGAATGTAGCCTTTTCTAACGGTTCACTATTAGCTGGTTACATTGAACGTTTACTTCAAAACCAGCCAATCTCATGTCCTGCTGATGTAAAACGATTTTTTGTATCGCCAGAAGAAAGTGGTCAAATCTGTATGTTAGCTTGTATGCTAGGAAACTCAGGTGAAATCTTTTTCCCAAAATTAGCAGAAGAAGAAATGGCCTTTTTTAAGGATATCACTATTGATTTCTTCAAAGCATCAAACCGTCCAATTGTAGAATGTAAATCTGATGTTGAAGCCAAAGAATTAGCATTAACAACGACAGACAAAGATCCATATCCTGTGTATTTTTTCAAAACAGATACTTCTGGAGAAAAACTATACGAAGAGTTTTATACAGATACGGATGTAGTGGATCAAGATACGTATGATAGTTTGGGTGTGATTAAAAACGCTAGAAAATTATCGCAAGACCAAATTTCTGCTACGATCATCGAGCTAAAATCCCTAATGGATTCTGGAACGTATGACAAAACAGCTATCGTAGATTTATTAAAACAACACCTTCCTGATTTTGAGCATATTGAAACAGGGAGGAGCTTGGATCAGAAGATGTAGGCGGTAACTTACTAATTAAATTTATAAAGAATGTATAAATTATTTAAACGACTTTGTGATATTATTGTATCCGGGGTAGCCTTATTAATCCTAGCACCATTGCTAATCCCAATCATGATTGGTTTAAAACTGACGGGTGAGGGGTATATTTGGTACAAGCAAGAACGTGTAGGTTATAAAAACAAACCGTTTTTAATTTGGAAGTTTGCGACCATGCTTAAGGACAGTCCGAATATGGCTGGGGGGATAATGACCACAAAAAAGGATCCAAGAATTACCCCTATGGGAGGTTTTTTACGTAAAAGTAAGATTAACGAATTGCCTCAGCTTATAAACATCTTTAAAGGCGATATGAGTGTTGTTGGTCCGCGACCAGTGATGCAAAAAAGTTTTGATGCCTATCCGGAAGACGTAAAGCAAGTAATTTATAACGTAAAACCGGGACTGACAGGTATTGGGTCGGTAATCTTTAGAGATGAAGAGGAGCTGATTACCGAAGTGAAAAATAGAGGAGAGGATACCTGGGCATTTTATGCAAATAAAATCTATCCGTTTAAAGGGCAAGTGGAGCAATGGTATCAAAAAAACGAGTCGTTTATGGTGGATGTCAAACTGATACTGGCAACGGCTTGGGTTATACTAAATCCGACCAGTGAAATTGTATACAGTTGGTTTAAAGACTTACCAAGACGTCCGTTTTAAGGTAGTAACAGTTAATAGCATTTTATAACAGACTATTAGACCGTTGAGGTCTCGACTATATTTATTTAAGAAATACTATATTTATAGGCAATTAGGGTTGTGGTGTTCCAAATTGTTACTATTTTTGCACTCCTTTAATTAGGGCCAATACTGCGTGGTAAAGCGCTGCTAATAGCTTAAAATCAGGCTTGCCACGCCTAAATAACCATTGAAGATTAATTAGTTTATGATAAAACAACATTTAAGTTCATTACTCAGTCTGGTAGTGCTTGCCATGCTACTTAGTAGCTGTGTGAGTAATAAGGAGATTTTATACTTTCAAGATGCCGATTCTTACAAAGAAACGAACATTGAATACCGTGAAAATACAGTACAGCCTAACGATATCTTATCCATTACCATCAGTGCAGCAATACCTGAAACTGCTATTCCGTATAACCGGACTACAAACACGAATTTTGGTACCAATCTTGAAATTTTAAAACTACAAGGGTATTTAGTTAATGCTGAAGGCTTTGTGGCTATTCCTGTTTTAGGAAAAGTGGAAGCGAGAGAGAAAACCACATCACAGTTGGAAGTGCTCATAGCTGAGCAGTTGGAGACCGGAGGGCATTTGGTAGATCCTATTGTTTCTGTACGTTTATTAAATGCTAAAGTAACGGTGCTAGGTGAGGTGGTGCGTTCGGGAACCTTTACTTTTACCGAACAAAATATCTCTGTACCACAGGCTTTAGGTTATGCTGGTGATTTAACCATAAACGGCCGCCGCGATGATATCTTGCTTATACGTGAATTGGATGGCGTGCGTAGTATTTCGCATATCGATTTAACCACTGCCAATTGGATGGAAAACCCGGAGTATATGATTCGACCTAACGATGTACTGGTAGTACAACCTAACCGTGCCAAGGTGAAAACAGCTGGTTATGTTGGGAATGTAACAACCATTGTATCTATTGCTTCGCTACTTTTAAGTGCCACTATTTTATTGACCCGATAACCGTATATTATGTATAATCAATTAGAACAGGAGTCTGACAACGAGCAGATCGATATCAAGTCTATTATACGCCAGTATTTAGCCTATTGGCCTTGGATTGCAGTCTGTGTATGTATCGCTTTAGTTGGCGCCTTTTTATATCTTCGATACACACCTGAAAGTTATAATACAACGGCGAAAATTAAAATTTTAACCGAAAAGGAAGCGACAGATTTGGCCTTGGACTTAGATAAAATTCTAGGAAAGGGCAATGTGAATTTGGAGAATGAACGTGCCGTTTTAAGTTCTTTCCGCTTAAACAAACAGGTAGTAGAACAATTGAATCTACAGGTGTCTTATTTTCAGTCGGGGCGTATCAATGAAAGTGCAGTATACAACGCGCCTTTTATTGTGAGCTATGTGCCCGAGGCAGATACGGCTGAAGTCGATCTGAATTTTGAAATTACCATTAAAGACCGTGGTTATAAATTAACCCACCTCCCAACCGAAAAGAGTGTGGAGACCGCGACGTATTATGTAGAAACAGCAACGGCACAATTTCCATTTACCATCAAACCACGGGACGTAGGGAATATATCCCCTGGTGAGAACCCAACTTACAGAGTGGCGATTACTAGCGTAAGTAAAGCGACTCAGAATTTGTTAAGCAAAATTAGTGTTTCCCCCGACGGAAAGAATAGTGATATTTTAATTTTAAGTTTAGACGCTACCAGCAAAGAACAAGCCCAAGCGATATTAAATACGTTGGTAGAAGTCTATACCGAAGATGGTATTTTAGACCGTCAAGAAGTCTCTAAGCGAACCATTGCTTTTATAGACGAACGTTTTAAATTTTTGGCGGGTGAACTGGATTCTATAGAAGTAGCAAAAGGGAACTATAAGCAAGGCAATAACATTAGTATATTTGAAGCGGATGCTGCCTCTGTACTTGAAAAACGCGCCGTAAAAGACGAGCAGCTTTTTGAGGTGGAAACCCAATTACTGTTAGCAGACGTTTTACAAAAAAGTATGGCTAGTGATGAGAATTTTAATTTGCTACCGGCAAATATCGGTTTAAATAGCACAGCGGTAAATGATTTGGTAAGCGATTACAATAGCTCCGTACTTGAATACAACAAGTGGAAAGCCAGTGCTGGTGATAATAACCCGAAGGTTAAGATCCTTAAACAGGCCATTTTAGATTTAAACGCAAATATTGGGAGTTCACTTCGTGGGTATAAAAACCAATTGGAACAAACCGTAAAACAAAACAAACGCGCCCAATACTCGGCACAGCAATCGTTTGAAACGCTACCAAATAAAGAAAAAATACTGCGTAGTATAGAGCGTGAGCAGTTACTAAAGGAAAACCTCTACTTACTACTGTTACAAAAACGTGAGGAAGCCGCTATTACCATGGCAGTGACCTCGCCAAACGTTAAGATTATAGATTATGCTATTACGAATTCTATTCCTGTTGCTCCTAAGAAGAAGATAATTGTTTTAGCAGCGTTACTCCTGGGGGTACTTGTACCTGTTGGTGTTTTATACCTTAAGTTTTTAACCAATACCAAGATTTATATTGGTAAAGATATAGAAGCCATTAACCCCAATAGTCCTATTTTGGGAGAAATCCCTTCTATTGCAGATCCAAAAGATTTACTAAAAGACACTGTCGGGACTAGCCAAACAGATGAAGCGTTTAGAACCTTAGTTCATAACTTAAACTTTATGATTTCGGCGCTACCACAAGAAGGGGGACGTGTTATTGCTATGACTTCTTCGGTGAAAGGGGAAGGTAAAACTACCGTGTCTTTTAATGTGGCACAAACGTATTTTCAATTAAAAAAGAATGTGTTATTAGTGGGTGCGGATTTAAGAAACCCGCAGTTACACCCTTTAATTAATGAAACTAAAGAAACCGCTGGACTATCGAACTATTTAAGTGATAACAGCACCAAATGGGAAGACTTAGTATTAACTCGTAAGCGAGAAAGTGAACGTTTTGATATTTTATTATCAGGACCAATCCCACCAATGCCAACCGTATTGTTATCAAGTCAGCGCTTTAAGGATTTTATTCAAGAAGCACGACAACAGTACGATTATGTGATTATAGATACTGCACCAACGGTGCTCGTGGCAGACACCTTAACTTTCGCCGATCAAGCGGACTTTACAGCGTATGTGGTGCGTTCTGGGGTGACTATAAAACCGCTTATTGAGTTTTCTAAGAAATTAGTAGACCAAAAGAAAATTTCTAACCTGGGGTATATTGTTAACGATGTGAGTAATCGTCGCGGGCAAGGCCATAATTATGGCTATGGTTATGGGTATTCTGCTGAAGAACCTAAAACACCATGGTATCAGTTTTGGAAATAAAATAAATAGAGAGTAAAAAAAATGTGTATCCTTTTAGTAGAAAAAGATACACATTTTTTCTTTTTAAACGGTGTTGTTAATAGTAGTTAGTAGCTAGGGGTTAGTAATTAGTTTTAATTTCGGTTCGCATCATGCATAGAACCTCCATGTGTGGTTTGAGGGAATTTGGAGAAGTTGGAAGCTGGAAGTCTTAGTGACGCGATGCTCGTTATTTTGTCATTGACTGCGTCGAATCTTCGATTTCTGAGCAGTGAAGAATCTTGTGCTACATGTGACCTCGATCAAAAAAGACTTCATAACTTCAATTCAAGTACAGATTCTTCAGTCGTAAAAAGTAAATAGTAGCTAGTAAATAGTAGTTAGTTTTATTCTTGGTTCACATCATGCATAGAACCTCCATGTCACTTCGAGTGGTTTTCGAAGCATGAGAAAATTGTATCGAGAAGCAAGGTTAGAAGATAGAAGCTGAAAACTGAAATCTAGAGGTTGGAAACCGGAAGTCTTAATTACGCAATGCTCAATGTCTTGTCATTCTGAACGCAGTGAAGAATCTTGTGTTTAAAACAACCTCGAACAAAAAGGACCTCAAACTTCAATTT
>NZ_FNQK01000026.1:0-13116 GCF_900107625.1 Bizionia paragorgiae | reverse complement strand
GTAATCTTGAAAACTGCGCAAAATCCTTATCATGCGGATGGCAACCACTGCGCTAGGCCATCCTCCACTGCCAGCCGCTGCGGCTTTTACTTGTTTTACTACGATTACAAAAATAGGCCGGGTTGCTTTCTAAGGAAAAATAGTAGTTAGTTGGATTTTGATGGACTTGATGGTTATACCTTTTTACAACAGTGATCAAATCAACCCAAAAAACACCATATTTCTTATCGCTATTCTCGTATAATTCCCATTATTTTATCATCTTTGACTCTAGAACTACAGCTAATTCAATGAGCTAAGTCTATGGTTCTAACCCATTTTTGTTATGATTAAAAAACATACTATTAGTATAGTAATTGCCATAGTTTGTGCTATTGCTCTGCCTACACATGCCCAAACGGAAGTCAAATTTAATATGGCTACTGCCACACTACTCATTCCTAATGTCGGTATTGAAATACCTATCACCAACCATTCCAGTGTGCAACTTGATGTGTTAGGTGCCTTTTGGGACAGTTTTAATGGCGAGCCACTTCAAATTGTACAAGTTTTTCCTGAATACCGCTATTACTTAAAACCTGAGCGTAGCGGGTTGTTTGTCGGTGGTCATATCGGTTTTGGGATGTTTACCATGCAAAAACCTGGCTTCCTAGTGCTTTATGATAAGTATACCCCAAACTCACCCTATAACCTAAAACATGAGGACGGGAGTTTTCAATCGGGACGTGCTACATTTTACGGACTCACCTTAGGTTATAAACACAGGTTGAATGAGCGTTGGGGATTGGAGCTATTCGTGGGCGGCGGACTCTCGCAAACGAATTATAAAGGGTTTAACCGCTTAGATCGTGTTGATGTAGACGAAGATAATTATCGCGATTTTAATGGTAGTGGTGAGGTACTGTTGTATCGTGGCGGGCTTATGTTGGTCTATAAGTTGAAGGGAGTTAGTAAATAGGGATTAGGTATTAGGGATTAGGGATTAGGTATTAGGTATTAGGGATTAGGTTTGATTTTGGTTCATGTAGGTGTTTAGAACCACCATTGTTGTTTTGTGGTAAATTAGAGAGGCTGTAAGTCTTAGTAACGCGATGCTCAATTATATGTCATTGACTGCGTCGAATCTTCGATTTCTGAGCAGTGAAGAATCTTGTGCTACATGTGACCTCGAACAAAACGGACATAAAAACTATAATTCTTGTACAGATTCTTCGATCGTGCCTCCCTCAGAATGACAATTATGAATCCACTGTAAAATAAATAAAACATGTAATCCCCAAAATAAACTTCTCAAACACCCAAAAAAAAATGCTCCTCAATAATGAGAAGCATTTTATAGTATAACTCAGTAGTAAAAACCACCAAAAGAAGGAATGCTTAAATCTTATTTAAAAGCATTTAATCCTGTAATATCTAATCCTGTAATTAGTAAATGAATATCATGAGTACCCTCGTAAGTAATTACACTCTCTAAATTCATAGAGTGTCTCATAATACTATAGTCACCAGAAATACCCATACCACCAAGCATCTGTCTTGCTTCGCGTGCGATATTAATCGCCATGTCCACATTATTGCGTTTCGCCATAGAAATCTGTGCCGATGTTGCAGTACCATTATTACGCATCACCCCTAATTTCCAAGCTAATAACTGTGCTTTTGTGATTTCGGTAATCATCTCAGCTAATTTCTTTTGTTGTAATTGGAACTGCCCAATAGGCTTTCCGAATTGCATACGTTCTTTACTGTAACGCAATGCCGTATCATAACAGTCCATTGCCGCACCGATAGCGCCCCATGCAATACCAAAACGTGCCGAATCTAAACAGCCTAGTGGTGCTCCTAATCCTGATTTGTTTGGTAATAGGTTTTCTTTAGGAACCTTTACATTATCGAAAATAAGCTCTCCCGTTGCACTCGCACGAAGTGACCATTTGTTATGTGTTTCTGGCGTGGTAAACCCTTCCATACCGCGCTCTACGATAAGTCCGTGAATACGTCCTTCTTCATTTTTTGCCCATACCACAGCCACATTACAAAATGGCGCGTTGGAAATCCACATTTTAGCACCGTTTAAAAGATAGTGGTCACCCATATCCTTGAAATTAGTGGTCATGCCTCCAGGGTTACTCCCGTGGTCAGGTTCCGTTAATCCGAAACTTCCCATCCATTCACCACTAGCTAATTTTGGTAAGTATTTTTTTCGCTGCTCCTCGTTTCCGTATTTGTAAATCGGATACATCACTAAAGAGGATTGTACCGAAGCCGTACTGCGGACACCAGAATCGCCACGTTCAATTTCTTGCATGATTAAACCATAAGAAATCTGATCTAATCCCGCACCACCATATTCCTCCGGGATATACGGACCAAAAGCACCAATGTCTGCTAGTCCTTTTATAATTTGTTTTGGGAATTCTGCACGTTGTGCGTAGTCTTCTATAATTGGTGAAACATCACGTTTTACCCATTCTCTCGCTGCATCGCGTACTAATTTATGTTCGTCTGTAAGGAGCTCGTCTAAGTTGTAATAATCCGGAGCTTCAAATAAATCTGGCTTCATAGTTTTGTTTTAGTTGAATAACAAAAGTAACGAAATGCTTTACTGTTTACAATTTTAATCTACATTTTAAGATAAAAATCTTTAGTCAGTTTTTTGTAGTCTTCAGTGTACGCGTGTCTTGAGGTTTCAATAACCAACTCCTCTTCAACAACCGCTATTTTTTCAAATGAAAATGCTATAAGGCTGCGTTTCAAATCTGCCGTCTCATGACCTCTAACGCGTAGGATGCGGTTGGCAAAAAGCCCTTCCGCCGCAGCGTGGTCCAAACAGTCTTTTTCATCTTTAAAGGGGATAATCACCACAAACTTTCCGGTTTCCGAAAGCAGCTTACCCACACTCTGCGTGAGGTGATGAAAAGGCATAGCATCGCTAAAACGTGCCAGATCCCTCTGGGTATTATCAGTTTTATAATCTTCGGTGTAGAAAGGCGGATTGGAGACTATAAGGTCGTAAGTATCGTCGATCTCCTCAGCAAACTCTTGCAATGCCGCATGGTAACAAAACAACCTGTCGCCCCATGGGGAGCTTTCAAAATTATCGACACATTGCTCGTAAGCGGCATCATCGATCTCTATGGCGTCTATGACTTCCGCCATACTGCGTTGCGCTAACATTAAAGCAACAACTCCAGTACCAGCGCCGATATCAAGTATGGAAAACGGACGGTGGTCTAAAGTGGCCCAAGCGCCTAAAAGTACCCCGTCGGTACCAATTTTCATGGCACAGCGGTCTTGGTGGACCGTAAATGATTTAAACTGAAACGGTTTTGCCATTAGTCCTCTAAATACAAATCGATAAGCCCCTCTGGGGTAGTAACAACTATGGTTTTATTAGGCTTGTCGACTTTCGTTATAAACTCATCATTCATCGGGATAAGGATCTCAATGCCGTTTCGGTCGATTTCAAAAAGAGATTGTGCCGTGCTGTCATTAACCCCCGTAATCGTACCTACAGTTCCGAAACTCGTGTCCTCCACAGTAAACCCAATAATCTCATGAAAGTAAAACTTGTCGTCCTCCAATTCTGGTAAGAAATCTAAAGGGAGATATAAGTCGCTTTTTAATAAACTATCGGCATCAGCCTCCGTTTCGACATCCTCGAATTTTATACGTAGCAATTCCGATTTGTGTAATTGTGAGCTTTCAATAAAAAATGGTACCAGGTTGCCTCGTAAATCGACAAACACAGAGTCTAAGTCTTCGTAAAGTTCCGGTTCGTCGGTGTCTAGTTTGGCAAGTAACTCGCCCTTAAAACTGTATTTTTTTACAATTTTACCTAAGAAAAAACAATCTTTTTTATTCATCGTCGTAGTCGTTATCGTATTGGCATACTAAATACCATGCAAAAATCTCGCTTTTAAAAGTATCTACAAAGGGTTTTAGTAAAAAAAAAAACTCCGATAGCGGACTATCGGAGTTTTTGAAAAGTATAAAAATAAAATTTCTATTCTTCTTCGTTTGTTGCTTCAGTAGATTCTGCTGCTTCAGGAGCTTCTTCAACCGCTGGAGTTGCTGCTGCAATTCTAGCTTCGTTAGCTGCCTTCTCAGCTGCAAAAGCTTTCGCTTTAGCTTCACTTTCTGCACTTGCTAAACCTTCTTTCTTAGCTTCAACTTTACTACCTTTTTCTTCTAACCAAGCGTTGAATTTTGCTTCTGCTTGCTCTTCAGTTAAAGCGCCTTTACGTACACCACCTGCTAGGTGATTTTTTAATAAAGCCCCTTTGTAAGACAATATTGCTTTCGCTGTGTCTGTTGGTTGAGCACCATTTTGTAACCACTTTACCGCTGTATCAACATCTAATTCGATAGTTGCAGGGTTGGTAGTTGGATTGTAAAAACCTATTTGTTCTAGGTATTTACCATCTCTCTTAGCGCGAGAATCCGCTGCTACGATTCGGAAATAAGGTTTCCCCTTTTTACCGTGTCTTTGTAATCTTATTTTTACTGACATAAAAAATTAATTTGTGAGGTTCGCGACCTCTATTATTAATAAGCTGCAAAGATACTATAAAATTTTATATTTTAACTTTTTATACTAAAACTATTGGGTTAATGTTTTTTATTCTATTTTTGAGACGAATAAAATTACATGATTATGAAAAATATAGTTGTTTTGGTTTTAACAATGGTCGCTTTACTTAGTTGTAGTAATGAAACAAAATTTAAAACACCATCGTTTGAAGCTAAAAAAGATGGTAATTTGTTTGAAGCAGTTTCGTATCAAGCGAGTATTGTAGATAATGGACAAATAGTTATTACAGGAACCGATAATTATGATACCGTAAATTTAGTGGTAAATAGTGTGTCTCCAGGGCTTTATGATGTTCAAGATGCTAATGCCTTTGCTACGCATGTAGATATAAACGGCGTGATCTGGTCTACAGAAAACACACCGGATCCAGACGTTCAAATATATCCTGCCAACGGAATGATCGACCTGAAAGTGGTTAACCTTGAAGAAGGTTTTGTTTCTGGAGAGTTTTATTTTAATGCCTTTAACAGTTCAGGAATGTCTTCTGTGAACTTTAATGAGGGAATCTTTGTTAAAGTACCTCTAACAGGTGGTGTGGTATCGGATTCCGACCCCACAAATACAGACTGCCAGACGGCTACAGCGGCTGCTCAAGTGTCAGGACAAACTTTAGCGGTTTCAGATCCTACAGATCCTGGATATGAAGCACTTTGTAATGATTATATGCAAGCCTTAATGACACAAATGAATGCCTGTGGTGATGCTAATGGTTCAATTCAAGCCGAAATTGATTCGCTAGATTGTACCCCAGCAGCGACCGTGGTTAGCGGAGCAATTACCGTAACCGTAGGAACAGATGCAAGAACCTTTGATGAGAATATAACAGCCGACCTAAACGGAACTGTCGTTTCAGTAAGAGCGGAAGATGCAAACTCTGGTGACTGGGTGTCTTTTGAAGTGGTGCAAGGACAAACAGGTGCGAATATCATTTCTAATTTTGTGATTCACTTAATTTCTACCGATTATACCCCAGCTAATAATGCGTCAGGGATTTTTACATCTAATATTTCAGTGAATACAACAACAGAAATCGACGGTACATTTTCTGGTCCCGTAGAATCGGCAACCGGTGGTGATGTGAGTCTGACTTCTGGTGTAATCGATATTAATTACTAATAAAGAGATACCTTTTCTATATATAAAGCTGCAATCTTAGGGTTGCAGCTTTTTTTTGTGTTAAAAACTCATAAAGTCCTCACAAACAGTGTTAAATGACTTGACATCGTCCGCCTTTCGTGTTATATTAAGACTAGCGATGTTAAACAATACGCATCAACCAAAAAAAAGTATTGAAATTTAAAATGATAAGGAATTATGAAGTACACTGAAGAAATTTCGAATAAATTAAACGAACTATTAGTTAAGAATTACGATGCCGAAAAAGGCTATCTTAATGCCGCCGAAAATGTGGATAGCGACCGATTGAAAATGTTTTTTAAACGCCGCGCCACCGAGCGTAACCAATTTGCTAACGAGATTAAAAATGAAATCAAGCAATATGGTGAGGAGCCTAAAGACTCGGGGAGTTTTAAAGGAACCATGCACAGGAATTGGATGACCCTAAAATCGACCTTTTCAGGAAATAACGAGGAGGCCGTTTTAGAGGAAGCGATTAGAGGTGAAAAGGCGAGCTTGGAAGAATACAATGAGCTGGTAACAGAAAAAAACTTACCGCCAACCATCGACGCGCTAGTCTTAAAACATAGAGACGCCATCCAGTCGGCAATTAACACCGAGAAATTAAATGAAAATATAATTTCATAAGGTAGAATTCTCACTATGAGGGACTACCCTGAAAATAAAATCCAACCGCTATCCGGTTGGATTTTATTGTTTATAAAACATTCCGATTTTATGCCGTAAAACTATTCTTTATTCTTATTTTTAACCTCCCTATTTTTTTTACTTTATAATCACAATTATGTACTTAATTTTCGATACGGAAACCACAGGATTACCAAAACGCTGGGACGCTCCAATTACCGATGTAGACAACTGGCCACGGTGTATACAAATCGCATGGCAGCTGCATGACGCTATGGGGAACTGCGTGGAGAGCCAGGATTATTTAGTGAAACCCGACGGGTTTAATATTCCCTATGATGCCGAGAAAATTCACGGTATTTCTACCGAGCTTGCCGAAGAGCAAGGGGTGGAGCTGTCGGAAGTTTTAGCAAAATTTAATATTGCACTAGGGAAAGCTAAGTTTGTGGTGGGGCAGAACGTAAAGTTCGATTTGAATATTATGGGTGCGGAGTTCGTCCGTGAGAATGTCCAAAACGTCTTGCAAGAGCTTCCGGTATTAGATACCTGTACCGAGCACACCGCTAACCTATGTGAAATTCCCGGTGGGCGTTATGGGAAATTTAAACTCCCTACACTTACCGAGTTGCATCAGTACCTCTTCGGAACACCGTTCTCCGAAGCACACAACGCAACTGCCGATGTGGAAGCGACAACACGATGCTTCTTAGAGCTTATCCGCCGTCAGGAATACACTATCGAGCAATTGGATGTCGAGCCGGATTATTTCGAGCGCTTCTCAGAAGCCAATCCGCAAACCATTCAAACCATTGGTTTAAAACATATCAATCTTAAGCGTGAGAGTGCTAAGATCGCCGAGCGCCTAAGAAAAAATGAGTCGTCTGGGATTTCTGCCGAAGAGATTAAAGAGAATATCCAAGATCTTAAGTCCGTAGATTTTGTACATCTCCATAACCACTCGCAGTTCTCAGTATTACAGTCCACAATGAGTGTGGTGGATATTGTTGCCCAAGCAGCATCGCATAATATGCCGGCAGTAGCGCTTACCGATCATGCGAATATGATGGGGGCCTTTCACTTTATAAATGCCGTAAACAAACATAACAGCGCCGCAAAAGCTAAAATAGCAGAGGCCGAAGCTATAGGTGAAACCCCACGAGTAAAAGAAATAAAACCGATTATCGGTTGTGAGTTCTTCGTTTGTGAGGACCACCTAGATAAATCGCGAAAAGATAACGGGTACCAAGTGGTGCTTATCGCTAAAAATAAAAACGGATACCATAATCTTGCCAAGCTATCGTCGCACGCCTTCGTGAACGGGTTTTATTATGTGCCGAGAATAGATAAAAAATTAATTGAACAGTATAAAGAAGACCTGCTGGTGCTTACCGGTAACTTATATGGTGAGGTACCTAGTAAGGTCTTAAATGTTGGAGAAAGTCAGGCAGAAGAGGCTTTACTATGGTGGAAAGAGCAGTTTGGTGACGATTTGTATATCGAGCTTATGCGCCACGGACAAGAAGATGAAGACCGTGTAAACCCTACCCTGATAAAATTTGCCAATACCCATAACGTAAAATTGGTGGCTACCAATAATACCTACTACGCAAAACAAGGGGATGCCAATGCCCACGATATTTTACTCTGTGTAAAAGATGGTGAAAAGCAGGCGACTCCTATTGGTCGCGGACGAGGGTATCGCTACGGGATGCCTAACCAAGAGTATTACTTTAAGTCGGCACAAGAGATGAAAAACCTCTTTAAAGATGTGCCAGAAGCAATTAGTAATACCGAAGAAATAGTTAATAAAATTGAAGGCTACCAGCTAGCACGTGATGTTTTATTACCGGCTTTCGATATCCCCGAGCAGTTTATGCACGACGAGGATAAAATTGACGGTGGTAAGCGTGGAGAGAATGCCTTTTTAAGACACCTTACCTACGAAGGGGCGAAAAAAAGATACGGACAAGAGCTTTCGGAAGAGGTTATCGAGCGCCTAGATTTTGAGCTTAGCGTTATTGAAAAAACAGGATACCCAGGGTATTTTTTGATTGTAGAGGATTTTATTCGCGAAGCCCGAAAAATGGATGTGTCTGTAGGTCCCGGTCGTGGATCGGCAGCCGGATCGGTAGTGGCCTACTGCTTGTGGATTACCAACATCGATCCGATGAAGTACAATCTGCTTTTTGAGCGTTTCCTTAATCCGGATCGTGTGAGTATGCCCGATATTGATATCGATTTTGATGATGAAGGACGTAGCCGCGTTATGGATTACGTTATTGATAAATACGGCTCTAATCAGGTGGCGCAAATTATTACCTATGGTACCATGGCCGCAAAGTCATCCATTCGTGATACCGCCAGAGTATTAGACCTGCCCCTTTTTGATGCCGATAGGATTGCGAAATTGATTCCTAATATGTCGAAACTGAATAAAATATTCGGTTTAAGTGATAAGGAACTGAGTTCGAAATTTAGAGCGGAAGACCTGGAGAAAGTCAATGAACTCCTAAATATTTCCGATGGTAGTGACCTGCAAGCGGAAACCGTAAACCTAGCGCGGACCCTAGAAGGGTCGGTAAGGAATACCGGAATTCACGCCTGTGGGGTGATTATTACTCCCGATGATATTACCAAATTCGTACCGGTTTCCCTAGCAAAAGATTCCGATCTGTACGTGACGCAGTTTGATAACTCAGTAGTGGAAGATGCCGGGTTATTGAAAATGGACTTCTTGGGGTTAAAAACATTAACCCTGATAAAAGACACCGTTAAAATTGTAAAAGCAAAACACGATATTCTTTTAGATCCGGATACCTTTCCGCTAGATGATGAAAAGACCTACGAGCTGTTCCAACGCGGAGAAACCGTTGGGGTGTTTCAATACGAATCCCCAGGGATGCAAAAACACCTTAAAGATTTAAAACCGACGGTCTTTGATGATTTAATTGCAATGAACGCCCTGTACCGTCCGGGACCTATGGAATACATTCCGAGTTTCGTGCGACGAAAACATGGGGATGAAGATATAGAGTACGATTTACCAGCAATGGAAGAGTACTTAAAAGAAACCTACGGGATTACCGTTTACCAAGAGCAGGTGATGCTCCTCTCGCAAAAGCTAGCAGATTTTACCAAAGGTGAGGCCGATGTCCTGCGTAAAGCGATGGGTAAAAAGCAAATCGCCGTTCTTGATAAAATGAAACCTAAATTTATCGAGCAAGCTAGTGCCAAAGGGCATGATGCTAAAAAGCTAGAGAAAATTTGGAAAGACTGGGAGGCCTTTGCAAGTTATGCCTTTAATAAATCCCACTCGACCTGCTATGCGTGGATCGCCTACCAAACCGCTTACCTAAAAGCGCATTACCCTGCCGAGTATATGGCGGCCGTATTATCGAATAATATGAACGATATTAAGCAGGTCACCTTTTTTATGGAGGAATGTAAGCGTATGAAACTTGATGTGCTTGGTCCTGATGTTAATGAGTCGTTCTATAAATTCTCGGTGAATAAAGATTATGCCGTGCGTTTTGGAATGGGAGCCATTAAAGGGGTAGGGCACGGTGCCGTAATGACCATCGTAGAAAATAGAAAGGACGGTGAGTATAAATCTATTTTCGATTTAACAAAGCGTATCGATTTGCGTGCAGCCAATAAAAAAGCCTTCGAAAACTTAGCCTTGGCAGGAGGGTTCGATTGTTTTAAAGATACCCACAGGGCGCAATATTTCCATAAGGAAGGTAGTGATTTAACCTTCTTAGAAAAAGCCATCCGCTACGGTGCAAAACACCAGGAGAATGAAAATTCCGCGCAGGTGAGTCTGTTTGGTGGTGCTAGCGATGTGCAAATAGAAGAGCCTCAAGTACCGCCATGTGAAACCTGGGGTACCATGGAGAAACTAGCCCAAGAGCGCGAAGTGGTAGGGGTTTATATTTCTGGGCATCCCCTAGATGATTTTAGAACCGAAATGAAGAACTTCTGCTCGGGGAAAATCTCCTATTTTACCGACCTACATCCCCATGTGAATAAAGAAATTACCTTTGGTGGGGTGGTCACCGATGTGCAACACCGCGTGAGTAAGCAAGGGAAAGGCTGGGCGCTATTTACAATCGAAGATTATACCGATTCGTACGAATTTCGTATTTTTGGGGAAGAGTATTTAAAACACCGCCACTTTTTAATGGTTAATAACTTCGTGCACGTTAAAGTTTTTGTTCGCGAAGGCTGGGTAAACCGCGATACCGGTAAAAAAAGTGACCCGAGATTGCAGTTTAATAGCTTTCAGCTGCTGCATGATGTCATGGAGAAATACGTGCGTAAACTCTCTATACAGTTAAATATTCGCGATCTGGATCCCGAGAGAATTCAGAAGCTTAAAGGACTTATTGCCATGCACCCCGGAAGTCATTTGTTGGATTTCGTCGTTTATGATAATAAAGAGCAGATAAAATTAGAAATGAATAGCCGCAGGCAAAAAGTAAAGGTGTCTCAAGAATTATTAGACGAGCTTGAAGAACAGCAGGTCTTTTATAAATTGAATTAAACACCCTAATTATAATAGTACAAACCAATTCAGCGATAAAAAAAACAAATGTCAGGTTATACGCTTTGGCACTTTTTTTGACTAATATTGCATATAAACTAGAAGTAAAACTCAATAAAAAACACAATATTATGGCATTAGAAATCACAGATGCAAATTTCGAAGAGACAGTATTAAAAAGTGACAAACCTGTAATGGTAGACTTTTGGGCTGCTTGGTGTGGACCATGTAGAATGGTTGGACCAATCATCGATGAGGTAAGTAAAGAATACGAAGGTAAAGCAGTAGTAGGAAAGTTAGACGTAGATGCAAATCAAGAATTTGCTGCTAAATACGGTGTGCGTAACATTCCAACAGTATTGGTTTTCCAAAACGGAGAAGTTGTAGGTCGTCAAGTAGGTGTAGCACCTAAAAACGCTTATACTGAAGCTATCGACGCGCTTTTATAGTCGATACACATAAAGAATAGAGAAAAGGTTTGCTGTTATGGCAAACCTTTTTTAGTTTAGGGTATTATTTTTTAGGGCGATTTTTGTTTTACCAAAAAAAGTAAAACAAAACCAGGCTCTCACAACTCGCTTCCCGATACCTATCGGGAGAGCTCAAACACATTGCTCCATCCTTAACGCAGAAAATAGGTATGAATTTAACAGACGAACTACATAAAGCCGGCGGGTTTAAAAACCTTGAGCACCTGGCAAAACAAGTCGTAGAAGGCTTCGTTTCCGGAATGCATAAAAGTCCGTTCCATGGATTTTCGGCCGAGTTTGCCGAGCATAAAATCTATAATCAAGGGGAGAGTACCCGACATATCGACTGGAAACTCTACGCTAAATCCGATAAGCTCTATACTAAAAGTTATGACGACGAAACCAATTTGCGCTGTCATATCATTCTAGATAATAGCAGTTCTATGCATTACCCCGAAATGCAAAACTTCTCAATAGACCGTTTAAATAAAGTGGCCTTTTCAGCCCTGGCATCGGCAGCCTTAATGCATATAATAAAAAAACAACGCGATGCTATAGGCTTAAGTATCTATAGTGATGCTTACGATTTCTATGCTAGCGAAAAAGGAAGCGAGCGCCACCACCAGATGCTATTGTCACAGTTAAGCAACACGGTGCTTTCTAAGCCCGCTAATAAGACAACGGAAACGTATAAGTATCTGCATCAAATAGCCGAGAAGATCCACAGACGCTCGCTAATATTCGTGTTTACCGATATGTTTCAAGCCTCAACGGATCAAGATAAACTGTTCGAAGCTCTAAGACATTTAAAACATAACAAGCATGAAGTGGTCCTATTTCATGTTTTTGATAAACAAAAAGAGTATCATTTCGATTTTGATAACGCCCCAAAACGTTTTATCGATGTCGAAACTGGGGAGCATATCAACTTATATTCGGAAGTCGTAAAAGAAAATTACGAAAAAATGATAAAAAATTATTTCGACGAATTAAAGGTCAAATGCGGACATAATAAAATCAAATACGTTGAGGCTGACGTAAATAGCGGTTTCGATAGCATCCTTACCAGCTATATGCTCGAGCGCCAAAAGTTCGTTTGAGCAAAAAAAAATAAAAAAAGTTTAAAAAAAGTTTGTGAAAGTGAAAATGTATCCTATCTTTGCACTCGCAATAACGCAACGGTCTGGTAGTTCAGCTGGTTAGAATGTCGCCCTGTCACGGCGAAGGTCGCGGGTTCGAGTCCCGTCCAGACCGCAAAAATTGCTAAAGCTTCAAAGAAATTTGAAGCTTTTTTTGGCAATAAAATTTAGTTGTGTTGTTTTGACAGATGTAGTAGTCTGTCAATGTGGTAGAAGCTATTTATAGCTCAAACCGATGAGAAGCTTTCCTTTTTTCTTCTAGAAAATAGGGATGCTTTTTTGTTTTATAGAGGTTTGGGAATAGTAGTTAGTAGGGATCATTCCTAAATGTTGTGTTTATGCAAAAATTGTGGTCAGTCTATAAAGGAAGAATTCTACATTTTTCACACCTCTAAACTGAGCTCTAAAAGCTTTTATTTTAGCATTAAATGATTCAGCGGATGCGTTTGTGCTTCTATTTATAAAATAGTTTAGGATCGATTTATAATTGAGGGATATAGTGTTGGCAATTGTATTGAATGACCTGAAGCCGGTGTTTTCAACGTCTTTGTACCAATGTGCCATTTTTGTGTATGCTATTTGTATAGAAGTTGTCTTATTGAATAT
>NZ_FNQK01000020.1 GCF_900107625.1 Bizionia paragorgiae | reverse complement strand
ACAAACGATAAACATCGAAGACACTACCGCTCCAACCTTTACGGTGCCTGCAGAAGTGACTTTAGAGTGTGATCAAGATGTTACTGACCTAACATTAACTGGTGATGTGACCGACGAAGCGGATAACTGTGGAACTGCTGCTTTAGAAGCAACCTACACAGACGGAGCTTCAACTGCTGGAGCTTGTGCTAACGTGTCTTCTTTTATAAGAACTTGGACATTAGTTGATGCTTGTGGAAACGTTACTACGCAAACACAAACGATAAACATCGAAGACACTACCGCTCCAACCTTGGTATCGGAATTAGAAACCTCATTTACGGTCATCTGTTCAAATATTCCTGAAATTCCAAGTTTAGAATTTACCGATAACTGTTCAACAGAAGCAATTGAAGTAAGCTATAACGAAACAAATACCTTTACTGGTGACGGAAATGATTATGAAATAATTAGAGAATGGACAGCCACTGATGCCTGTGGAAATACTACAGTAATCACGCAAATTATATCTGTTATTAGTGAAAACTTTATCCACGAAGTAAGTCAAGAATTTTGTATTGGAGATGGCACTATTAACCTATTCGACTTTTTAGAATCAGGCACCGATTTAAACGGCACATGGATTAGTGAAGATAACACTGTTACTTTAGAATCTGATGGCAACTTTAATCCACTAGAATTGGAACTTGGTGAGTATATTTTCACTTACATAATTACTAACAATGGGTGTTTAGAAACTACAGAAGTCAGTGTTCGATTAAATGACGATTGTAGAGTATTACCATGTACTTCTGATTCCATAAAAATATCTAAAGCTGTAACACCAAACGGTGATCAATACAACCAATATTTTACAGTAAATGGCACTACCGATTGTAGTTTTGTTGTCGACGTCAAAATATTTAATCGCTACGGAGCAATTATATTTGAGGCTAATGATTATCAAAATGATTGGGCTGGGGATGCTCCTAACACCTCTGTTGGAAATAGCGATAAATTACCAAACGGTACCTATTATTACGTAGTAACTTTAAGAAATAGTGGATTAAAACCTATAACTGGACCTTTTTATATTGGAACAAAATAATTAATTTAAAAATGAAAGACTTAACTAAATATATTTTTGCGGTTGCTTTTATGTGCTTTTCGATTTCATTTGCACAACAACTACCACAATTCTCGCAATATATGTTTAATACGATCTCCATAAATCCAGCCTATGCTGGAAGTAGAGAAACTTTAAGCATTGTCGGCTTACATAGAAGTCAGTGGGTAGGTTTAGAAGGCGCACCATCAACACAAACCCTATCGATTCACACCCCATTGGAAAAAGAAAAAATGGGCCTTGGGATTTCTATTATAAATGACCAATTAGGGTATGAAAATTTTGTTTTCGCCTATGCAGACTTTTCGTATACCATACGACTTAACGAACGTACGGAATTGGCTTTTGGTTTAAAGGGCGGTTTTACGCATTATAATTTAGACACCGTGGGGTTTTTAGATCAAGAAGATATCTATTCTGATCCTTTTTTCGGAGATTTTAAAAACCGATGGAACCCTAATATAGGTGTGGGCTTGTTTTTAGATACCAACAAATGGTACCTTGGTTTATCTGCTCCTAGGATTCTTAATACCAACTACAATGAAAGCAAAAGAGATCCGAGTATCGATTATATAGCAGTAGAGCGCATTGGGTATTATTTGACTGGTGGATATGTTATTGATCTTAATGAAACCACGAAATTAAAGCCTTCATTTTTAGTAAAAGCGACCAACGGAGCTCCCCTTTCTATAGACGGAAACCTAAACTTTTTATTTTTTGAAAAACTGTGGTTAGGTGCCGGATATCGTTATAATAAGGAAACCACAACACTTGGCGCTCAGATCGACTTCCAAGTGTCTAAAGAGCTAAGAATAGGTTATACTTATGAACATTTCTTATCCGATTTAAGACCATATACAGGAGGGACTCACGAAATATTACTAATGTACGAGGTATTTAAACCGTCTCGTCGTATAAAATCACCGCGATACTTTTAATTAGAAATTATGAGAAACATATTAATTTTAATCCTAAGTTTTTTGGTGAGCACAATTATGAGTGCTCAAGTAAAACTTGCTGATAATTTTTTTAGAGATTACGCTTATAAACAAGCTACAGAACTGTATCTAGAGGCCGTTAAAAAAGGAGATAGTAGCGAGCATGTTCTCAGCCGCATTGGAGATTGCCATTACAATAACTCTAATGTAAAAGAGGCTCACTTTTGGTATGAAAAGGCAGTATCAAAATACGAAAAGCTTAATGCCGAATATATTTACAAATACATTCAAACCTTAAGAAGTCTTGGAGAGTACGAAAAAGCTCAAAAATGGACCGAAAATTATGCGTCAAGAAAAAGCGATGACAAGCGAATTAAAAATGATGCTGTTTTTGATGTAGCAATGTTTAAAGCTTTAGAAAGTACGGAAAAAGTTTATGTCGATTATAAAAACTTAGAACTGAATAGTGCCTATTCAGATTTTGGTGGATTTGAAAGTGAAAACATGTTTTATTTTTCTTCGACTAGACCGAAAGACTCTATTATTGATGAAAATAAATTATATCAATGGAATAAGGAACCTTTTTTAAATATCTATCAGGCAGAACTTAGTATTGATAATGCTAAAAAAAAGTTTTCTAATGTTAGTCTGTTAGCTTCAGACATCGTAAACTCTGATTTTCATGAAGCCTCTATAGCTATAACCAAGGATGGAAAAACCTTATACTTTACAAGAGATAATCTTAATAAAAGAAATAATAGAGCCAATTACGACAAAGAAGGGACTTCAAATTTAAGAGTATTTAAAGCTAATTTAGTTGATGGAAAGTGGACAAATCTTGAGGATTTACCGTTTAACAGTAAAGATTACTCGAACGGCTCCCCTGCCCTTAGTCCGGATAATAAAACATTATATTTTGTATCGGACAGGCCGGATGGATTTGGGCAAACAGACATTTACAAGGTCTCTATAAATTTAGATGGCACTTATGGTGAACCAAAAAATCTAGGCGCCAATATAAATACAGAAGGCAGAGAAAACTTTCCTTTTATAGCTAAAGATTCTACATTTTATTTTTCATCTGATACCAGAATTAATCTGGGACTTTTAGATATCTTTGAGTCAAATATTTTAAAAGCTAAGGGTACAGAGGTTGAAGTTAAAAATTTGGGAGCCCCTTTTAACAGTGGCTATGACGATTTTGCTTTTTTTATTGATTCGGAAACCAATACAGGATATTTTTCTTCAAATAGACCCGATGGTAAAGGCGGTGATGATATTTATGCCTTTGGAAAATTAGAATGCACACAAATTATTAGAGGCGTTACCAAAGATCTCATTACGCAAATGCCTTTAGCGCAAGTGACCGTAAAGTTAATGGATGGAACAGGTAAAGTAGTAGAATCTATAGTATCGGATGACAATGGTAAGTATGAATTTCTAGATATTTCATGTGATCACAAGTATATTATTCTAGGTGAAAAGGTAACTTATCGATCAGATAAAAGAGAGTTTACAACATCTATTATCAATGAAGAAGAAACTCAGATTGACCTCTTTTTAAGTCCGCTAATTATAGAAAATGAAATTGTAATTAACCCTATATTCTTCGACTTTAATAAATCTAATATCCGACCTGATGCTGCTTACGAATTGGAAAATATTGTCACAGTTATGAAGGAACATACTAAAATGATAATTAAAATTGAGTCACATACAGATAGCCGTGGTAGAGATAAATACAATTTAAAGTTATCGGACCGACGTGCGAAGTCCACAAAAGCTTATTTAATCTCTAGAGGTATCAGCCAAAATAGAATTGAAAGTGCTATTGGCTATGGTGAGTCACAATTAATCAATGATTGTGACGATAATACAAAATGTACTGAAGAAGAACATCAAAAAAATAGACGATCTAAGTTTATTATCACCGATGGTTACACAGCCGAGTAACACAAATTAGATAATTATATAAAAAGGGACGGTTTAAAACCATCCCTTTTCATAATATAGATCTACTAAGCATAGCTTATCAACTATAACTAACCTCGTGTGAATCACGCATTCATTGTTGCTAGATGAAGGCTAAAAAAAGAGTTGAATACTACTATTCAACTCTTTACTACAAAAATAATATTCGTATTTATTTTTTTATAAAAATATTGGTATAAAACCATTGACCTAAACTGTTTTGCTCGGCAGAAATTTCAAAGTTGGTAAAATCGCCTTCTATATTAGCGCGATGTCCGTCACTAGCAATCCAAGCCTTCACAACAGCTTCTGCATTAGTAAAGCCATAGGCTACATTCTCTCCAACGCGTAATGCTCCAGCGTGTTGTACTAAATAGTTCTCTCTAGAATAAAAATAATCATGAGAAATCTCGTTATCTTGAATCATGTATTCCGTATGACTATAGGCCTGACCTTTTACTAGTGGATTATCACTTAGGGTATTTAAACCTAAATTAATTCGGTGAGCATTAATCAACTCTAAAATTTCAATCTCAATGGTTTTAGAAGCTGGAATAGTTGCCGCAACTGGTACATCAAAATCCTCATCGGAATCAGAAGAACAAGCAGTAGAAAATGACAATAAAAGAACAAGACAAAGTAGGTTAATCAATCGATTCATAATGAGATATTTAAGATTAAGGGACTCAAATATAACATCGTCGTTTCTTAACAAGTGTTAATAAAATGTTAAAATCGATTAAAAACACGCATTTCGTCGGTTTTTTATGTCAATAATCGTTAAAATACAGAGAATGACGATTTATTCGGGTGTTTCAACGTGTGTTTATGCATTTCACCGGAGAAATCACAAATACAATTACACTTTTCACACTAAGGAGCTAATTGATTCTTAATCCACCCTGTATTTTCGTTGTATTCATAGGCGACACGATCGTGTAAACGGTTGGGTCTTCCTTGCCAAAACTCAATAGCTACTGGTTTTATAAGGTAGCCTCCCCAATAGTTTGGACGTTTTAGGGGTTTACCTTCATATTCCTTTTCTAAGCTTTCCAACTTATTTTGCAAAGCTTCTCTTGACTCTATTTTATGACTTTGGTTTGAGGCCATAGCACCAAGCTGGCTCCCTCTAGGTCGTGAATTAAAATAGATATCACTTTCACTTTCTGAAACTTTTTCGGCAACACCTTTAATAATCACTTGTCGCTCCGCCCCTTCCCAAAAAAAAGATAAACTAACCTTAGGGTTATTAGCAATTGCTTGACCTTTATCACTATCGTAATTCGTATAGAAAACAAAACCCTCTGAAGTAAACATTTTTAACAAGACAATTCTATTTTTTGGATAGCCGTCTAATCCAATGGTTGACAAGGTCATGGCATTAGCTTCCTGATCCGGAAAAGAGGCATCAACATCATTAAACCATTCTTTAAATAGTTCGATAGGATCATCTGGAGTGTTTTCGATAATGAGTTCGCTTTTAGTGTAGGCTTTTCTGTAGTGTCCTAAATCTTTTTTCATTCCTATGTATTTTATCTGTTCTGTTTGTGTGATCGGTTACAGATCGAAGACCTTTCCATCATCTGCTAATTCCACAGTATGAAAAATAGTCTCTGCTTCCGTTTTAAAGGCATTTAAATCTTCGTAACGCGTAGAATAATGCCCTAATATAAGTTTGCCAACTTGCGCTAGTTTGGCAATTTTAGCTGCTTCTATAGCTGTGCTATGCTTGGTTTTAGGCGCCAATTTTGCGTGTTTTTCTAAAAAAGTAGATTCATGATATAAAACACTGACGTCTTTAATAATAGGAACGACAGACTCATTGTAAGCCGTATCACTACAAAATGCATAACTTTTTGGTTCTGGACCTTTTAGAGTAACGCTCTCATTTTTTATAATTACCCCCTCTTCATTTACAACATCAAAACCTTGTTTAAGTTTCCGATAATACGCCACATCTATGTTTGCATTTAGCACCGCATTCATATCCAACTTGCGTTCTTTTTCTTTTTCTTTAAACAAAAAGCCATTAGTATACACGCGGTGGTCTAATGGAATAGTACGTACTTCAACTTTGTCATCTTCAAAAATAACTTCGGAAGACGTACTTGTTAACTCATGAAATATTAATTGGTAATTGGTCCATGATTTACTCAACTTTAATTGAAGTGTAATTATTTCTTTTAAACCTTTAGGACCATAAATATGAAGATCGGCTTCTCGAGTTAGTAATCTAAATGTAGAGATTAAACCCACTAGACCAAAAAAGTGATCACCGTGTAAGTGTGATATAAACACATGTTTAATGCGATTAAATTTTATTTTATGGCGTCTAAGTTCTACCTGAGTACCTTCTCCGCAATCGATTAAGAAAATATGATTATTAATTTCGAGAACTTGAGAAGTCGGATTTGTAAAGGTACGCGGCGTAGCACTATAACAGCCTAATATATTAAGTTGCATTATAATGTGAATTAGAGTTATTTAATGTGCTAAGTAAAAAGCACGAGTCACTACAGACCTAAATCGCGTTCCATTTCTTCCATTTCAATAATATCGAAAGCTTCTTTTACGGTAGGAACAACAACAATTTCTTCTGGTGTCTCATTAAGGTTAATTTTATCGGTTACCACAACAAAAGAAAGTTTGGCAGCACGATGCTTATTAGATAAACGTAAGAATTCTATAATATCTTGAACAGTGATAGCCCCTAGAACACTTAATTTAATAATAAGATTATCATTTTTAAATTTCGGGTATAAGGATTCTATTTTTTTTACTAACTCAACAACTGTTGCTTTTTCTTGAGTAATTATCGACGTGTTGTTTTCTTTATCTATAATCATAATATTATTGTTTTAATTTTGAAGCTAATAAATAAATCACTGCCATCCTAACGGCCACACCATTTTGTACTTGATCGAGTATAATAGCTTGTTTAGAATCGGCAACATCACTCGTAATTTCGACGCCACGGTTAATTGGACCTGGATGCATTATAGTAATTTCTTTATCTAAGGAATCTAAAAGCTCCTTATTAACTCCGAATTGTTGTGTGTATTCACGTGTTGACGGAAAGTAACTAATATCCATACGTTCGTTTTGTACGCGTAACATATTGGCTACATCGCACCATTGTAGGGCTTTGCGCAAATCGGTTTCTACGGTAACCCCCAGTTTCTCGATATACTTTGGTATTAGTGTTTTTGGTCCGCAAACCTTAACATTAGCCCCTTGTAATTTTAAAGCATAGATATTGGATAAGGCTACACGACTGTGTAAAATATCACCCACAATCACCACATTCTTACCGGCCACTTCACCCAGCTTTTCTCGTATAGAATACGAATCTAATAAGGCTTGTGTTGGGTGCTCATGAGCTCCATCACCAGCATTAATAATATTGGCCTTTATATGCTTAGAAAGAAAGACACTAGCTCCCGGGTTGGGATGTCTCATCACAACCATATCTACTTTCATAGATAGGATATTGTTTACCGTATCGATAAGTGTTTCTCCTTTTTTTACTGACGATTGTGCTGCCGAGAAGTTTATAACGTCTGCAGACAGTCGTTTTTCAGCCAGTTCGAAGGATAATTTGGTTCGTGTAGAATTCTCGAAAAATAAATTAGCAATGGTAATATCTCTAAGAGAAGGTACTTTTTTAATGGGCCTATTAATAACTTCTTTAAAGTGATCGGCGGTTTCAAAAATAAGTTGGACATCTTGTTTATTAAGATATTTTATACCTAGTAAGTGGTTAACACTTAATTCGCTCATTGTATTATTGTATTTCTGTAATTACTACTCTATTTATTTTTAAATGAAAAAAGGTGCTGATTAAATGACTTAGTTTTGCACTAAATACACACAATCTTCACCTTCATTTTCCATCCAATGTACTTTTACTTTCTCTTCGTTAATGGCATCTACTTGACGGCCGCGATAATCGGGCTGAATGGGTAGATGGCGACTAAAGCGTCTGTCGATTAAGGTTAACAATTCAATATCATCTGGTCTCCCAAAAGACTGAATAGCTGTTAATGCCGAACGGATACTTCGCCCTGTAAACAGGACATCGTCTATAAAAACCACTTTTTTATTTTCTATTTCAAAATCGATTTCTGTAGAGTTTGCTGCTAGTGTTTTATCACCGCGTCTAAAGTCATCTCTATAGAAGGTAATATCTAAGAGTCCCAGCTTTAAATCTTTAATTTTATAGTCTGTTTTTAGCACTTCTGCCAAGCGGTTTGCTAAAAAGGAGCCTCTAGGTTGAATACCGATTAAAACGGTATTAGAAAAGTCATTATGGTTTTCTATTAATTGACAAGCCAATCTATGAAGTATAATATTAATGGCTGTGGCGTTAAGTAGCACTTTCTGACTCATAATAGGATTTCATCGTGTTTGTTTAACAAAGTTAATGTAAAAAATTAAGAGTTTAAAGATAAAGTTACGCATAAAAAAAGCCTTTCATTTCTGAAAGGCTTTTAAATTTATAATGAGTGGTAATTCTTATTTACCGTCCATTTTATCTTTAAGCGCTTGTAAAGCATCGTTAGCATCACCTAAAGTTGGTTTAGATTCTGCAGCTTGAGTTGCTTGTTTTTCAACAGCAGCTTTTACATTTGCCATTTCTTCAGCTTTAAAAATTGCAGTATGCGAAGCTACTACTCTTTTAAATTCTTTGTTAAATTCAATAATTTTGAATTCAGCTGAATCTCCTTTTCCTAATTTAGAACCGTCTTCTTTTTCAAGGTGACGAGAAGGAACGAAAGCAACGATATCTTCGTTAAATTCGATAGTTGCACCTTTATCTACAACCTCAGCAATTTCTGCTGTATGTGTTGTTCCTAAAGCGAACTCAGTTTCGTATTTATCCCAAGGGTTAGTTGTTGTTTGTTTGTGACCTAAAGATAATTTACGTCCTTCAACATCTAACTCAAGTACGACTACGTCTAACTTGTCTCCAACTGCACAGAACTCAGATGGGTGCTTGATTTTCTTAGTCCAAGATAAATCAGAGATATAAATTAATCCGTCGATACCTTCTTCTAATTCAACAAAAACACCAAAGTTTGTAAAGTTACGTACAATACCGTTGTGCTTAGAGCCTACTGGGTATTTAGATGTAATGTCTGTCCATGGATCTTGCGATAATTGCTTGATACCTAATGACATTTTACGATCTTCTCTATCTAAAGTTAAGATTTGAGCTTCGATTTCATCTCCTACAGATACGAAATCGTTAGCAGAACGTAAGTGCGTAGACCAAGACATTTCTGAAACGTGAACTAAACCTTCAACACCTTCAGCAACTTCGATAAATGCACCGTAATCAGCGATTACAACTACTTTACCTTTTACTTTGTCTCCTACTTTAACGTCTTCACCTAAAGCATCCCATGGGTGCTTAGATAATTGCTTAAGACCTAATTGGATTCTAGATTTGTTTTCATCAAAATCAAGAATTACAACATTTAATTTCTGATCTAACTCAACAATCTCATTTGGATGGTTAATTCTAGACCAAGATAAATCTGTAATGTGAACTAATCCGTCAACACCTCCAAGATCGATGAATACACCGTAAGAAGTAATGTTTTTAACAACACCTTCTAATACTTGACCTTTTTCTAATTGACCGATGATTTCTTTTTTCTGTACTTCAATATCCGCTTCAATAAGAGCTTTATGAGATACTACTACGTTTTTGAATTCGTGGTTGATTTTCACAACTTTAAATTCCATAGTTTTGTTTACATACTGATCGTAATCTCTAATTGGCTTAACGTCAATTTGAGAACCTGGTAAGAATGCTTCGATTCCGAAAACATCTACAATCATACCTCCTTTAGTTCTACATTTTACGAAACCATTAACGATTTCTCCAGTTTCGTGTGCATTGTTAACACGATCCCAAGCCTTGATAACACGAGCTTTTCTGTGAGATAATACTAATTGTCCAGTTGCGTCTTCACGAACATCGATTAATACTTCTACTTCATCACCTACTGCTAAATTAGGGTTGTAACGGAATTCGTTTAATGAGATAACACCTTCAGACTTAGCGTTGATGTCGATAATAGCATCACGATCAGAGATGTGAACTACTTTACCTGTTACAACTTCGTCATCTAATGTGTCTACGAAATTTTCTGATACTAATTTTTCAAATTCTTTTAACTGAGAATCTTCAACCTCATCAATACCTTCTTGGTAGTTGTGCCAGTTAAAGTCAGCTAAGAATTTTTCAGGATTTGCTTGTGCTTCAGAGATTACTGGAGCGTCGTTTGTTGTCGCGTTTTTTGCTTCAACTTCTGCTTGTTTTGCTTTGTCAGCCATTGCAGATAAGTTTTTGTATTCTGTAAGTTTAGGAGGATTTAAACGATTAACATACAGAAGTGTTAAATTATGTTTGTTTTATAGTCCCTTTTCTCGCTCCTATAAGCCGTTAAAAAGGAGTGCAAAAATAATACTTTTTATTAATACTACCTAATCCCATTAAATATTTTTTAAACATCTGATTATAAATTAAATAAATAAGATCATTAACGTCATTTGTATTAAGGTTTTTTCTATCTTTAGTAGATTAACAATTAAACAAGAGAAAATGGCTGTAAAAGCGAAATACCAAGAGGTATTAAATTTAGGAGAACAATTAAATATTAAGAATGGTGATGTATCAGAAAACAATGGCGTTTTACACGTTAAAGGAACTGCCGCAACACAATACGAGAAAAATCTACTTTGGGATAAAATTAAATTAGCTGGTGGTGAAAACCCTAGTGATATTGTAGCAGACATAAAAGTTGAAGACACTAGTGTTTACCATAGACATACCGTAAAAAGCGGTGAGACCTTGGGTAAAATTGCAAAACAGTATTACAACAATCCAGCGAAATACCAAGTTATATTTAAAGCCAATTCAGATATTTTAAAGAACCCAGATATTATTCACCCCGATCAAGAATTAATAATTCCAAATTTGTAGGAGTTTAATAGCACCTTTAAAGCGACCTTTTAAATTTATTTATGGTTTGCTTTTCACAAAAAAGCCTTACTAGAAATAGTAAGGCTTTTTACTTATAGTAGTATACTAATTCTTAATTTGAAAACTTAGTATTTACCAATTCTAATACCTTTTTAAACTGCGATTCTAAATCCAAGTCAGAATTATCAATTTCTATAGCATCATCAGCTTTTCGCAATGGTGAGTCTTCGCGATGAGAATCCACATAATCACGGTCTTCAACATTTTTTAAGACCTCTTCAAAAGATACTTTATCTCCACGATTTATAAGCTCATCAAAACGTCTTTGCGCTCGCTTATCGGCCGAGGCAATCATAAACAATTTTAATTCAGCATCCGGAAAAACTACAGTTCCAATATCACGACCATCCATAACCACGCCTTTATCCTTCCCCATTTGTTGTTGCTGCTTTACCAGTTGCGAACGCACTTCTGAAACTGCTGCCACTTGACTCACAAATTGAGACACCTCTAAAGTTCTAATCTCCTTTTCTATATTCACACCATTTAAGTACACTTCTGCAAAACCCGCAGTTTCGTTAAACTTAAAACTAATGGTTATGTTATCTAAAGCAGCTATAAGTTTATCGACATTAAAATGATCCTTATCAATAAATCCTTGCTGCATAGCGAATAAGGTTACCGCGCGATACATGGCGCCAGTATCGACATAAATATACCCTAAATGCTTAGCTAATTGTTTTGCAACCGTGCTTTTTCCGGTAGAAGAAAAACCGTCTATGGCTATCGTGATTTTTTTCAATTGAATGTGTTTTAGTGGCAAAAATAAGGATTATTATACGCTTTCAAATGGATTTATTGTAAATCTATATGCAGACCAAAAAGGTTAGAGTTTCCTGCTGCCGTGTATTTGGCGTGTGTATAACTGAATCTTAACTTGTTAATCTTAACAGCGAACCCTGCCGACAAGCCTGAGAAATTACGTTGCTCGACTATTCTTAGTTCTTCTGCACGTCTAAAATTATACCCTAAACGGATATTAAATCCTTTATCAGGAAACAACTCTGCCCCCAATACAGTATGGCGTACCACGTTTGATAAAAACCCAACTTTCTCCGCTTTTTGATTGCCTTCCAAATCGGTAGTCGATCTTGCGGGGTTAGGCAAACCTATAGGCCACTGTTGTAAATTTTCGAAGGTAATATGCCAACGCAATGGAATATGCTCTAGCGTTTGAGATAGACCTATAGCAACATCTAAAGGCAACGATTCGTAGTGTTCGTGGTAGGCTGTTATTTGAGTCCCCAGATTCCGTACCACCAAGGTCGCTTGAAATTCTAATTGCTCATCTACATACAGCAACCCTAAGTCGGTTGCTATTCCAAACGAATTGTATTGTTCTAAACTGGAGGTTATAAACTTCAGATTTGCGCCAAAATAAAAATCCGAATAGCCTAATTGAACGGCATATCCTGCCGATAATGCCGCTTCCGATCCCGAGAAGGAGCCTGTAGCATTTCCATTTTCATCATAACCATCAAAAGACCCATAATTCACATAGGTCGCTCCAACATGAATGGTTTGTGTTCTGCGGTCTAAAGTATAAGCGTAGGCTATAGATCCGTAAGATACATCGCCTAAATAATTGGTGTAATTTAGCGCCAACTGATTATCCATAGCGTCATTAATGGTCGCCGGATTATACAAGGCTTGAGTCACATCATAATCGACATTAGTAAGTGCTTTCCCTCCCAAGGCTGCTTGACGTGGTGAAGACACTAAATTCAAAAATTGGTACGTCGATTGCCCTCCTAATTGTGCGAAACACAAGGCGCTTGAAAACAAACATAAAAGAGGCAAATATTTTTTTAGCATAAAGCTGCAAAGTAACTAAATCTATTTTAAAACGCCTACAACTCCTTTTTATTTTTGAAGGCCTTATTTTAATCCGTTTATCATTATTATTCCTGGGGGTCCATCTTTGTTTTAGAGTTGCTCATCCCGCTTTTAGTTCGTGCTGTTAGTCCATAAAAAAACCATAAACCGATGCTCACATCTGTTTATGGTTTTTCGTGTTATAACTGACTATATACGTCGCGCTAATTACAGTGCTTTCGGGTTCTTAACCTTTTGCTTTGTCAGCGCTAATTTTAAAACATCTTTCATATCGGTAACATAATGAAAGGTCAGTCCTTTTACATACTCAGGTTTTATCTCTTCGATATCACGGCGGTTTTCCTCGCACAATAAAATCTCTTTAATTCTCGCACGTTTAGCAGCAAGAATCTTTTCTTTAATTCCTCCTACTGGTAACACTTTACCTCTTAGTGTTATCTCTCCGGTCATAGCCAAGCTTTTCTTAACTTTACGTTGAGTAAATAAAGACACTAACGAGGTTAACATTGTCACCCCTGCACTCGGTCCGTCTTTAGGCGTTGCCCCTTCTGGCACGTGGATATGCACATTATACTTATCAAATATATCTGGGTTAATACCAAACTCATCAGCATTAGCCTTTATATACTCCATGGCAATCGTTGCCGATTCCTTCATGACTTTACCTAGGTTTCCAGTAATAGAAAGTGTCCCTTTACCTTTAGATAAAATTGATTCTATAAATAAGATATCACCACCAACACTAGTCCATGCTAATCCTGTTACCACACCAGCAACCTCGTTGTTTTCGTATTTATCGCGTTCCAATTTCGGACTCCCCAATATCTCAATAACGTCTTCGTTAGATACTTTTACGTTATACTCTTCTTCCATAGCGATTTTCATCGCTGCGTAGCGCACCATTTTAGCCACTTGCTTTTCTAAACCACGAACACCCGATTCTCTAGTATAACCTTCAACAATTTTCTCTAATTGTGGTTTCCCTATTTTTAAATGCTCGTCTTTTAATCCGTGCTCTTTTAATTGCTTTGGTAATAAATGACGTTTAGCGATTTCTACTTTTTCTTCAATCGTATAACCGGTAACGTTTATAATCTCCATACGGTCGCGCAATGCGGGCTGTATACTACCAAGGCTATTTGATGTTGCAATAAACATCACCTTCGACAGGTCGAACCCTAATTCCAAGAAGTTATCGTGGAATTCGCTGTTTTGTTCTGGATCTAAAACCTCTAGCAATGCAGAAGACGGATCTCCTTGATGTGAATTCGCTAATTTATCAATCTCATCCAATACAAAAACAGGATTAGACGTCCCCGCTTTTTTAAGATGTTGCAAGATACGACCAGGCATCGCACCAATATACGTTTTTCTATGTCCGCGAATCTCAGCCTCGTCACGTAAACCACCTAAAGACATACGCACGTACTCACGCCCTAAAGCTTCAGCAATAGATTTCCCTAAAGAGGTTTTACCAACTCCTGGAGGTCCGTACAAGCATAAAATTGGCGATTTCATATCGTTACGCAATTTTAAAACTGCAAGGTATTCTATAATACGTTTCTTAACATCGTCTAAACCATAGTGGTCGCGATCTAATATTTTTTTAGCACGTTTTAAATCAAATTTATCCTTACTAAACTCGTTCCATGGCAAGTCTAAAAATAGCTCTAAATAGTTACGTTGTATAGAATACTCCGCCACCTGAGGATTCATACGTTGCATTTTTTTAATCTCTTTATCAAAGTGACTAGCAACGTCGTCGTTCCATTTTTTTGTTTTAGCACGTTCTTGCATTTCCTCAATCTCCTGCTCATTATTACTACCCAACTCTTCTTGGATCGTTTTCATTTGCTGGTGTAAGAAATACTCACGTTGCTGCTGATTCATATCACTTTGAACCTTTGACTGTATATCGTTACGTAACTCCAATTTCTGAAGCTCCATATTCATATATTTCAAGGTTTCTAAAGCGCGCTCTTTCAAATCATTTTTCTCTAATAAAGCTTGTTTATCCGACACTGATAAATTCATATTAGAAGACACGAAATTGATTAAAAACGAATCACTTTCAATGTTTTTAATAGCAAAAGAAGCTTCGCTAGGAATATTCGGGCTGTCTTTTATGATTTGTAAAGCCAGTTCTTTAATCGACTCTACGATCGCTTCAAACTCTTTATTCTGAAGCGCTGGTTTAGCCTCCGGCACCTCGCGAATCGTAGCATTCATGTATGGCTCTTCGGTAATTACCTCAGCAATACCAAAACGTTTTTTACCCTGAATAATAACCGTGGTATTACCATCGGGCATTTTTAAAACTTTTAAAATACGTGCAACCGTTCCTATCGCATTAACATCTCCTGCTTTAGGATCTTCGACAGACTCGTCTTTTTGAGAAACTACACCTATCACCTTGCTCCCGTTATTAGCATCGTTAATAAGTTTAATAGACTTATCTCTACCTGCCGTAATAGGAATAACAACACCAGGAAATAACACGGTATTTCTCAGTGATAATATTGGTAAGGTTTCTGGCAGCTCTTCGCTGTTTATTTTTTCTTCATCTTCAGGCGTCATTAAAGGAATTAGTTCTGAATTTTCATCAAAACCCTGTAATGACAAACTGTCAAGACTTATTAAATTAGATTTCTTCATATCGTATATTAGGTCATTATGTCACTTCAATTGAAGTTTCTATAATTTATATCGTTAATTGTTTTACTGAAACATTAATAATAGTGTTGATTTACAATAGTTTATAAACAAACACTATGCATTTCTCTTTTAAAAGTTCAATTAATATGCCGTTTTTATAAAACAGCCCTTTTTGAGGGTTTTCATCAAAAATTAAACTAACTTTTAATACTTTTTTAAAAAAGTGTAACACTAAGGTATTAACAGACTCTATATAGTAAGAATTATTTTTTTTGACACTAACCAAACAAAATACCGAAGCGCTTATAATACTCTGTAAAGCAAAAAACCAATATGCGCAATTGGAGCTATACAACAGGTATTATCATGCGATGTATAATACGGCATTGCGAATTGTTAAAGACAGTTACCATGCCGAAGACATTATGCAGGATGCTTTTTTGCTCGCATTCACCAAATTGGGGACATTAAACGACCATAATATGTTTGGGCCTTGGTTAAAGCGGATTGTAATAAATAAAAGCATTCATTATTTTAATAAATCAAAAAAAGAGCTGACGCAACCTTTAGATGATGTGCTTTACAAATTAGAGGATCACGATGGGATAACTAGTGATTACGACGACACCAATTTTCGAGTCCAACAAATCATAGAGGTTATGGACACTTTAAAGGATAATTACCGAATTGCGCTCTCATTGCATTTAATTGAAGGTTATGACTATGAAGAAATCAGCCAAATAATGACGCTATCTTACGCTAATTGTAGAACAATAATTTCTAGAGCCAAAGACAGTTTACGAAATAAAATACAAGATTTATAATATCACTATAATGAAAAACGACACTATAGACACCCTTTTTAAGCACCAAGATTTTGATATGGCCACACCACCTAGTGGGCATCAAGCACGGTTTTTAAAAAAATTAGAATCACAACATCAGGGTGGCGGATTCTCGGAAAGCACCTCTCGCCGTGAGTTGTGGAAACCACTAGCAGCAATTGCTGCAACGGTAGTACTTCTTATCGCATTAACCTTTACTTTAAAACCAACACCAGCGGTAAATGATTTGGCCAATGTATCTCCGGAATTAGCGAACACTCAAAGCTTTTTCACTTCTGTAATTAATGAAAAACTAAATACTATAAACAACGAAAAATCGCCAGAAACAACCCTGTTAATAAAAGACGCCATGCTACAAATGGAGAGTCTTGAAAAAGAATACAAGCAATTAAAAATAGATTTAACAGAAAGCGGAAACGACAAGCGCGTAATTCACGCTATGATTAATAACTTTTGGAACCGCATTAATTTATTAAAAGAAGTTGTTGCGACTATAGAAAGCTTAAAAACTACAAAATACAATACAGATGAAATTACCTTATAACCTTACTCTCTTACTATTGGTGATTCCTTTCGCGATGCTTGCACATACAGACCAAGGTCGCTATAAAAAGGAAAAGACCATAACCAAAACCTATTCTGTAAACGAGCAGGCAACCTTAAAGGTTGACAATAGTTATGGAAACTTAAATGTGGTGACTTGGGATAAAAACCGGATTGAGTTTGAAATCACGATCATAACCACTGGAGATGACGAAAATAAAGTCCAAGAAAAACTTGATGGCATCACCGTACAATTTAGTGCTACGGACGATTATGTGTCGGCTATTACCAAGTTTAATAGAGAGCAATCGCGCTCGTGGTGGAAATGGGGCGCTAACAATTCGGTAAACATGAAAGTGAACTACCTTATTAAAATGCCTATGACCAATAATGTCGATTTCTCTAATGATTACGGTACCATAAACCTAGGAAAACTTCTTGGTAGTGCCACTTTAAATTGTGATTACGGAAAAATCATCACTAAAGAGCTACTATCAGACAACAACAGTATCACCTTTGATTATTCTAACAACTGCTATTTTGAATACATTAAGGGCGGAAAGATTAATGCGGATTACAGTGATTTTACCATCTCTAAAACCAATCAGATAGCTATTGTTGCCGACTATACCAAATCGACTATAGACATTGCTGAGGACGTGACTTACAATTGTGATTATGGTGGCATTACTATTGGTAAAGCCAATAACGTGTCTGGCGATGGGGATTATCTAACGGTTAAGTTAGGGGACATTTACAAAAATGTGTCTATTGTTGCCGATTACGGTTCTATAATCATCAACAAAATGACTAAAAACGCAGGCTCGGTAAAAATAGACTCCGATTATGTAGGTATTAAAATTGGTTACGATCCGGAGTATGCGTTTAGCTTTAATCTTGAATTGGATTATGGAAGCCTCAAGGCTATGGACAATGCGCTTCAGTTTAGTAAAAAGCGAGACGACTCGCCTTCCAAATACTACACCGGATTTCATTTAAGAGAAAACAGCGGGAATCATATCCGTATCAATTCAGACTATGGTAGTGTGACTTTAAACAGGCAGTAAACCACGATTTTATAATCAACAATGCATTAATCAATATATTAAAATCAAAACACATCGACGTATTATGAAAACACTATTCACACTAGTAGTCGCGGTATTATGTATATCGACTACACAGGCCCAATGGGGCACCAAAACAATAAAAGGCAATGGCACGATGGCCACTATTACGCGAAGCACCTCTAACTATGACGGCATTAGATGTGCGGGATCTTGGGACTTTATATTAGTTAAAGGTAAGGAAGGCACTATTACTATTGAAGGCGAAGAAAACCTATTGGAATATATTATTACCGAGGTTAATGGTAACGATCTTATTATTAAAACCGAAAATAATGTAAATTTAAAAACGAGTTATAATAAAACGATTACCATTACGATTCCTTTTGAATCTATAGATAAAGTAGCTCTTTCAGGGTCTGGAAATGTAACAAGCACGCATACTATTAGAAGCAAAGCCTTTGAAACCAAACTATCGGGATCTGGAGATATTGTTTTAGATGTTGAAACTAGCGACCTTGAAGCAACGGTTACAGGTTCGGGAGACGTTACCTTATCGGGGCGTACCATTACATTTGAAGCCTCGGTAACCGGCTCTGGAGATATTCACGCTTACAAGTTAAACGCCTCTAATGCCGATGTAAAGGTAACAGGTTCTGGAGACCTTGAGTTGCATTGTACAAACAGTATTACTGCAAAAGTAACAGGATCGGGAAGTATTATTTACAAAGGAAACCCTAGCGCTAAAAATAATAAAGTCACGGGATCGGGAAGTATTAGCAGACACTAAGTAACTGACGATTGTATACTGAACTTATAAAACACAAAATAGCCTCTACGTTACGGTAGAGGCTTTTTTTATATCTTAATTTAAATAGGGTCTTAATTTAGGCTATAGGTATTTAATTCTAAAACAGAAACAGATTCCACACCATCGGCTTCATCGTTAGTAATGCTTACCGATTTAATGATTCCCACATCTAAAGCATAGTAAAGTTCTGACTCTGCAGTAATTACCTGAGAAGGAAATTCTGGACTGTAAGAGTTTAATAGCATCTCTACTTTTATCACATCGTTATAAGTAACTCCATTAACTTCTACTGAAACGCCTTTTTCTGCAATCTCAAAATTATATTCCAAGTTAGTAATCACCTCTGGCAATTCTGGCAAAGTAGGATCTAAAGCTGTAAAGCTTGTTGTTGTTTGCGCTGTAGACACCCACGTTGCCCCTACTTCTTCATAGTCTTTTAACACAATAATACTGTAACCGTTTTGGTTAAGCGTAAACATACCTCCTAAATAATCGGCTTGTAAATCACCAATAGTCATAATATAGTCCCCACCATTTTTTCTTGAGTAGGTTGTTAAATCAACACCTTCGAATTCCGCACCATCGGTAGCGGTTGTTGTAGGCATAAACTGCAGGTATCTAAACACTGAATTCCCTTGATAATTTACATTAGCATCAATTTCCATTTCGTAAGGGTCTTGCACTTCACTATCTACGGTATAATCGTATGTCCATACGTTATTTACCGCCATTGGCCAATAATCACCTGTCGATGGTCCTCCTGGAGGTCCTGAACCATCACCGAAAGTATTACCATCTATTTCACTATCTATTTCAAAATTATAATCTGGATCTAAAGGTTCGTTTTCACACGAAAAGGTTGTCATTAATAGCACAGAAAGTGTTAAAATGGTAAGGGATTTTAGTTTTTTCATCTATTTTTTTGGTTAATTGGTTTTTACAAACATACACAAATAAATTAAATTCACGGATTCCCTCTGGGCACACGAAACAATAAAATGATACCTATTAGAAAGAATACAAACAAGAACAATATCGAATTCCGCATACTTCCGGTAATCTGGTCTATCGTTCCATAAATAATCATTCCGATAACGATACCTATTTTTTCGGCCACATCATAAAAGCTAAAATAGGACGTGGTGTCTTTGGTTTCTGGTAAGAATTTAGAGTAGGTAGAACGTGCTAGCGATTGTATACCTCCCATTACTAGGCCCACTAAACCGGCAGCAATATAAAACTGGGCTGGGGTTTCCATAAAATACGCATAAAAACAGAGTCCCATCCATATTACATTAACGGCAATTAGGGTTTGGATATTACCAAATTTCGCTGATGCTCTTGAAGTTAAAACGGCACCGATAACGGCTACCACTTGAATGACTAATATACTTACGATTAAGCCCATGGTTTTCCCGTCTTCGGCCCATGCGATTTCCTCTTCGCCAAAATACACGGCGACTAGCATAATGGTTTGCACGGCCATACTAAATACAAAAAACGCCCCTAAGTAACGTTTTAAGCGCAGGTTTTGCTTTAGTTGCTGCCACACTTGCTTTAGTTCTTTAAATCCGTTAAACACAACCGAAGTCGACATTTTATTACCGTTAGAGGTTCCTTTAGGTAAGATATAAAAGGTGTACTGTGCAAAAACGACCCACCAAATCCCAACGGTTAAAAATGAATAGCGCATCATTTGCATTTTGGCTTCACCAGTTTCCTGGCTCATAACCATGGCCAAGTTTATAAGGAGTAATAAGACACTCCCAATATACCCCATCGAAAACCCTTTGGCACTAATTTTATCTTGTTGCTCTGGGAAGGCGATATCTGGCAAATAGGAATTGTAAAAAACCAAGCTTCCCCAATAGCCAATTAAGCCCATAAAATAAAACAGTAAACTGATATAAATATGTTCTAAGCTAAACCAATAGAGTCCGATACATCCGGCACCACCCACGTAGCAAAAAAACTTCATAAACGTTTTCTTATTCCCTACATAATCGGCAATCCCGGATAATAGTGGTGAGCTAAAAGCGACCACAAGAAAGGTAAATGCGGTAACAAAAGTAATAAGGGCAGTACTTTTAAATTCGAAACCAAAAGCAGAGACTTTTTTTAGCTCTTCAGCAAATAAAGCGGAATAAAAAATGGGAAAAATCGACGATGCGATGGTTAGGGTATATACCGAATTCGCCCAATCGTAAAAGGCCCAAGCGTTTAATAATTTCTTACTTCCTTTTTTTAAATCTGCCATAATAAAAAAGCCACTCGTTATTGGAGTGGCTTCGAAAATAAGTATTTCTATACTGTGATGTACAAAATATTTTTAAAATTTAGTGATTGGTCTAAAAGAAGTCACTCCAAATTTTTTAGCCTCTGCTTTAGCAGCTGGAGCTAATTGTGTTAATTCGTCAATACGTGTTTGGTTGGCTGGGTGGGTACTTAAAAACTCTGGTGGCGCTTGTCCACCACTAGCTTTTGCCATACGTCTCCATAAGTTTGCTGCCTCGTCTGGGTTGTAACCTGCAATCGCTGTAAGGTATAAACCTATTCTATCGGCTTCCGATTCGTGACCTCTACTAAAAGGTAACATCACCCCTACCTGACTACCAACACCGTAAGCTTGGTTAAAAATATTTCTTGATTTTTCATCTTGAATTGCAATGTTTCCTGCAACGGCTCCTACCTGTTGTAACATTCCGGCACTCATACGCTGTTGTCCGTGGTTTGCTAAAGCGTGGGCTACCTCATGCCCCATAATAGCGGCAATAGCCGCTTCGTTTTCGGCCACTGGTAAAATCCCAGTATAAAACACGATTTTCCCTCCTGGCATACACCACGCATTGACTTGCTCGTCATTCACCAATTTATACTCCCATTTATAATCGCTTAGGTACCCTTGATACCCGTTAGCATTTAACCAGCGTTCTGCCGCTACGGCAATACGTTGACCAACACGCGTAATCATTTCAGCATCTTTAGTACCTGTAATCACATTATGCTCTCCTAAAAACTGATTGTATTGTGCAAAAGAGGTAGGAAACAATTGTGAATTAGGCACTAATGCTAGGGTTTTACTCCCAGTAAAAGGATTTGTAGAACAGGATAAAAACAGCGCGACTGTTAATACCATTATTAATGTTGATTTAAATGTCATAGTTTTACTAGTTATTTTTTAGGTTATAAAATTACGTAAAGTTCGTTTTAAAAAGTACGAATTAAATACATCTATTTTATGCATTCTCTTAAAGTAAGCAAAATTTAGACCATTTAATTATGATATTCCTTTAAAGATATAAATAATTTAAGATAAAATTAAAAAGAATCTGTAATACAATCCTTATTATTACGACTATAAAGTGAAATTACTGATACGATGATAGCCTTAAAAAACACCCTTATTTTATTATTTTCCGTCTTTTTATTTCAGTGTGACGGAACTGCTCAGCAGAAAAAAGAAACAGAATCGTCGTTTAAAGTCACGAAATCGGATGCACAGTGGAAACAGGACTTATCTCCCCTAGCCTACAATGTTATGCGAAAGGCTGCCACAGAGCGCCCTTTTTCGAGTCCGCTAAACAAAGAAAACCGCAAGGGTACCTATAGTTGTGCGGCTTGTGACACCCCTTTATTTAAAGGGCAATACAAATTTGATTCCGGTACAGGATGGCCCAGTTTTGATCGCGAGATAAAAGGCAATGTTGCTTTTTCGGTAGATTATGAATTAGGACACACCCGTACCGAGGAGCATTGTGCTACTTGCGGCGGACATTTAGGCCATGTGTTTAATGATGGTCCTAGTGAAACCACAGGAAAAAGACATTGTGTAAACGGAGTTGCATTAAAATTTATCCCAGAACATGAATAATTATAAAGTTAATAAGACTGACGCCGAATGGAAAGCGCAGCTTACAGAAGAAGAGTACAGAATATTACGCGAAAAAGGTACCGAAAGGCCACACTCTGGCGAGTACAATTTGGTATTTGACGACGGCATATACCGCTGTGCTGGATGCGACCAACAGCTATTTGAAAGCAGTAGTAAATTTGATGCCCATTGCGGGTGGCCAAGTTTTGATGATGCTATACCTGGAAGTGTAAAAAATATTTTAGATAAAAGTCACGGTATGCTACGCACAGAAATCGTATGTTCTAACTGTGGGGGGCATTTAGGCCATGTGTTTAACGATGGTCCAACAGCCACTGGAACACGGTTTTGCGTAAATTCGGTAAGTGTTAGGTTAGATAAAAAATAATTTACTATTTTAGGAGTCCCAAATCCAACCTAAATGAAAAAATTAATAACAACATTACTTTTTTGCGCTGCAGTACAAAGTTATGCGCAAACCCATGGTATTGACGGCACCTACACGCAAACCATTGGAGAAGAGTCTGCTGACACAATTAAGTACAGCTTGACTTTAGAATCAAACGGGACGTACGAATTTCATTCGTATTCTCATAATGTGAAAGGCGTTTCGCCAGAAACCAAGAGCTACAGTAAAGGCTTTTGGAAGGCAGATAAAAACACCGTATCCTTTTCTACAGGTAGCGAATTGGAGCCAGATGGTAAATTTCCTTTGGACTTTCGATCTGCTCAAGCACAGATTATTTTTGAAAATCCGAAAGACACTTCGGATGATACCACACACAAACGTTTAAAATTTTATGTTTCCAAGATGAAATGGTTACCTGGCACTGAATTAACCATGCAATAGGATCTAAAAACAAGTACAAAATCACACCCCGCTTTTTAATTATTAGCGGGGTGTTTTTGTTTAACTAACTAACTAACTGCGCTGGACCAGCTAGACTACTACTTCATTTCAGTCCATAAAAATAATAATGACACTTCTTAAAAGCCTTTGTTAATAACCTTGTTGTTTTAATACTATTATAAACATCAATTTTATATATCTTGTTATAACAATTAATTTAAAAACTAAACCAACCTACTCTACAGTTCTAAATAATGCTATTCGCCCTATTAATAAGGGCGATATAGTTTATGGTTGGGGTGATGTATGGAGTTTATGTCAAGATGAAAGTAAAACCTATTATGATTAAACAATGTCTTCTATCCTTAATATTTCTCTTCAATTTTATCTTGGTTACCGGACAGACAGATACGAAAATAAAAGTACCTGAATTAGATGATAGTTACAGTAAAACCGTACAAATACTTGAAAACGGAAAAACTGATATTGATTATAAATCATTCCGAGAAAGCTTTACTGAAAGTAAACAGTTCAAAATTGCATCAGAAAAAAGAACTGAATTTAGGGAACTGACAAAAGCAATGTACCGACAAATGTCGGAATCGAAATACGATAGTATTATTACTACAACAAAAAAGTTATTGAGTATTGACTATACAAGTATGAATGCTCACAAAATATTGAGGCAAACCTATAAATATATTGGTGATACAATGAATGCCGAAAAACATAAAACTATACAATTTGGACTTTTAAAATCGATTGTAAATAATGGTGATGGGAAATCTTGTGAAAACGGATGGTCCGTAATCCAAATATCTGAAGCGTATTTTATATTAGATATGCTTGGAGTTGAATTAGATAATCAAAGAATAGCTGGCGGAATATGTGACCGAATGGAAGTTGTTGATGAAAACGGAGAAAAGAAAATTTATTACTTTGAAATTAGTAATGTATTTAAAGGAAAGGAAAAACTAAAAAACAAGTAAAACAAGCACATAACACCGTGGATATTTCATTGCTAGTGCCAGCTTGCTTGGCACACACATCTCATCTTATACAACAACTTTAGCCTGTATTTTGACGCAACCTTTCGAGCCTTCCTGTATCTATAATTAAACTACAACAACTTTGAATGAGAACAAATTTTCTATTATTATTATTTTTAATAACTGGAGTTCATAATATAATTGGACAATCAAAAACAAATGATAAAAACAATTATATATCTCTAAACTTGGTTTCACCCACATTTAGTTATAGTCCTAGATGGACTTTAGGGTATCACTATGTTTTAAATGAACGTTATATTTTAGGAACAGAATTAGGAATGGGTTCATACGGAACCTCTGTTAATTTTGCTGCTGATGGAGACTGGATTGATAATAAGTATTTTAGTATTGAATTTTCACCTGAATTAAAATACATATTCAACTCGAAAAGTAAAACTAAAAAGTTTATAGCTATTGAACTTTTTTACATTTATCATCGTGATAACTTAAAAAATGAGGTTTACAGAAATATGTCCGATTTAAAATTTTATAAATATGATTCTGCTGATTACCAAAGAAACAAATTTGGTTTGAATCTAAATTATGGTCTGATAATCAATTTTTCTAAAAACTTTGGCTTAACCCCTAAAGTAGGTCTAGGAATAAAGATGAGAGATGTGAAATTTTCAAATATAGCAAATCCAATAATAGAAAATAACTATGAAGAATCAGACACTTTTTTTACATCTTCTAACGACTACTTGACAATTGAAGGTTTTGAAACGAACATAAATTTTAATTTTGAGTTACAATTATTTTTTAAATTTAATTAATAAACATTCCTAAATACCGTATATAATTTATAGCTAGTCCTAGCCTACTTACAAAAATTGCTTCGCCAGTTCGCTGCGTATAGGAACCGTTGTGATCCATTTGAAAAACAGCTTTTATAATGAGTAAAAAAAGATTATTAGTACTACTTTTTCTATTATTAGTTTCAATTCCTGCTAGTGGACAAGATAGGCAGTTAGAGGATTTAATGGTTGGTTTTCAGTGTGGAATATATCCTCAATCGTCACCTCTAGTCGATAAAATAACGCATTTAGTACATAACAAAGAATATTCTGAAATCGCAAAACTTTTATACTCAGAAAACAGTGGAGAAATACTCTTAAGTATCTTAATATTAGAACGTCTAGCTAAAAACAAACTGTATTCGCTTAGTGAAACGGAGCTAAAAGATATAAATCATTACAAATCTTTATCAATTCCAGTTTATAATTGTCTAGGGTGTTTTTCAGAAGTAACTTTAATGAGCTCGCTTTTTGAAAAAGAAAATTCGATAGAAGAAATTACTTGGTTAAATAAAATTCTTCCAATTAAATAAACGTGTAAAAACTAATAAACCACGACAAATTACTGTGGTAAAAAAAAACCAAGCCCCACACCCCGCTTCTTAATTATTAGCGAGGTGTTTTTTTTTAGGAGACGGGTTAAATGCGCTGGGAATACTGCATCACACTCTTCATTTCAATGCAGATAAACAATTATGTTAGTTTGTACAATTTATTGAGAAACTTGATGTTGCTTACTAAATAACCACCAATTTTATATATCTTGTTGCTCAAATTAATTAAAAGCAAACCAACCTACGTTGAAAACTTTTATGCTGCTACTATCCCCTAGTATTAAGGGTGATATAGTTTATGATTGGGATGATGTATAGAGTTGGCACTAATTAAACTCAACATTATGAAAAAAACATTTTTACCACTTCTAATTATAACTTTATTTTTTAATACAGGCTGTAGCCAAAACTCTGATAATCTAATTAATGATGAGGATTACTATAATATTAGAAAAGTAAAAACAATTTTTGATTTAGGACATTATAATATAAAAATAAAAGGTAATGATATATATTTTGATAACATTCATGATGATATTTCAAGCCCAACACAATATAATAATCTTTATACAGAATTCAATTTCAATAACATTTATCAAATAAAAGATAGGTTAGAAAACACCTATTACTTTAGATTTGGCTGGGATTTATTTTACGAAAATGAGAATATATTTACAAATGTAGAGTGGATAGGTGATATGAAACCAAAACAAACAGAAAATTTTATAGATTTTAATTTTCAAATCGTAGATATTGATTATATCCAATTTGGAAAAAAAACTTTATGCACTATAGGAGATAGTCAAACTTGGTGGAACAAAGCACAAAGTTTAAGAAAATATATCAATGAATCTTTTAATGAATTAATTTTTATTGGCTCTAATACAGATATTTATGGATATGGTCACGAAGGAGAAGGAGGAAATAGTGTTAGTCAATTAAGTAAGAGAATTGACAATATACCGTATTCAGACTATTACACTTTACTAATAGGAACTAATAATGAAGGTAGTGATATTGAAACTACTGCCAATGACATAGTAAAAATCACTAATCATTTAGTAAAACTAAACCCAGACGCAAAAATATTATACTTAACACCTATACCTACAACAAATGAATCAAGAGATTTATTTAATAGAAATTTATGTGAAAATATATTATTAAAATTCAAAAATAATGAAAATATAATAATATTGGATTTAGGAACAAAAATGAGAGAAAATAAAAATTGGAAATCTGATTATTTGGAAAATGATGGGCTTCATCAAAGTGATAAAGGAGTTCGATTTATGAGTAAATTAATTGGGGAAAAAATAAAAACTATTGCCAACAATAGTAACCATTGCACAACGCTCTAAAAATTTATGCTCAAAACAAATTTAAGCCCTTTTTAGGGCTTTTTTAATTTTCTTAAACTGTCATTTAATTAAATTTTGGTTGGTGGAAACTGAAGATTATTAGGTTTTGGAGTCCATTTATTTTAGAAAATATAAGACCAAGTGCTTTTGCCTTGGTTTTTGACAGTTTCTGTGTAAACTTCAAGTACTTTTTAAGGTTGTATGCCAAGGCAGCTAAATGCATAACTTTATTTGCTTGTTTTATCTTTATGGTATTTATTTTTATTAAGCCCATAAATTGGGTGAGTGTCCCAAAAACGGGTTCTACCGTACTTTGCCGTTTGCCTTTCATATAGCTGCCTTTCGGACTGTTTAAACGTTTTATATTACGTTCATATTCTGCTTTGTAATACGTTACAGAAAACTTTTTCTCTTTGGCAGTTTTACCACTTGCAAGATTTAATAAAGCAAATTTTATAGCAAATAACGCACTATTCTCTACAAATGTATTAAACGATTATTACACGTACGACCCAAAAATAATAGAGCAGTTAAAAGACAAAAAAAATTGGGGTAAAATTATAAAAGGCAACGGAACGAGGTCTTTAGAATATTATAGCAAGACAGGAACTAAAATGCAAATCTTAGGTTTTACCAAACAAGCAAAAAAAATAAACAAAAACTCCAATGCATTGTTTGAACTTTTCGATTTAGTTACGTTTGCAACAGAAGATGGTTTAGACACAGACAATCCTTTAACATTTCCTGGGCTTAGTTTATTTAAACATCCACTTGTTGTTGCTTTTGTTGCATTAAACGATATTGCTGGTATGCTAGTAAAACAACTAAAAGACGAGCAAGATGCTTTTTTGCAAGAAGATATACAGCAAGATATTGATAAAGCAAAATTATTAGGTCTTGAAGCTACAAGACTAGCAAAAAACTCTTGGCATCATAAATTTAATACTTGGAAATTGTTACCTATTTATAATGCCACTGCTAGCAAGCTCTTATTGGGAGAATTTGAAACTTTAAATGATTTAATATCTTTTGACTCAAATATAATAGATGAACTTGACAAAAATATTACCATTCTTTATAGAACAATGGCAAACAAAAACAAAGAAGTAACTATTGATATTATTGAATCAATATTTTTAAATGAATAAACAAATGAAAAAAATACTACTATTTGTATTGGTTGTAATATGTTTAGCAAATTGCAACTCAACAAAACAAGCGCTAAAAATAAAAAGTATTAAATCAGAACATGATGTCACTTTGTTTTACAGTAAAAAAAGGAAAACCATAACATTCATTAGCTTACCTTCCGAAATAATCATTGAAAACCCGTCTACTAAAAAAAAATCGTTTACAGATTATTGGTATATTTATGGAAATAAGTCAAAAGGTAATTTTATAAGCCTATACTTAATAGAAAATGAAAAATTAACAAAGCAAAGTATTTCAAAAATAAAACATATAGAAGGTAATAGCTCAAAAAAATATCTCATCACTTCTAAGCATTTTGTTGACACAACTAAATTTGGAAGATTTTTTTTAAAACCATACATAGAAGAAATGATACGGCTAAAACAAGACACTCTTAATGTTGGAACTATGTCTGAATTTAGCAAAAAGCAAAGTAAATTAATTAAATGGCTAACTAATAATAACGATAGCATTAAAATACAACCATTTAAATTAAAATCTGGATTTGAAAAGGAAATCAGAATTCCAGTTGAATATTAAAGTCCAGTTTCCAATAATATATAAAAATAATAGCGGTTTATTGGCTAAAACCAAAGTAAGTAAATATAAAAAAAGTCTGTGTTTAATCGAAAAATGATTGTTTTAAAATCCGCTACTATTCTTATACGTTAACGTTACCCAACATTAGTCCGAACCTAACGAAATATGAAAAAAAAATTGACTTTAATTATATTACTATTTTATATAGTAAGCTGTAAAACTTCAAAAGAACCAGTTAAAATAAAGTTCACTAATTCAACTCAAGAAGTCATTTTATTTTATAGCAAAAAAATGAACACAGTTTCGGTTATTAGTTTACCATTTGATATTGAAATTATAAATTCTTATTCTGAAGAAAAAGCATTTAGAAATTACACCTACAACTATGGTAATCAATTAAAAGGTAATCCAATTCAATTCTATTTAGTCGATAACAAAGAACTTATCAAGCAAAGTTTTTCAGAAGAAAAATATATAGATAGCAAAAAAACAAATAAATATTTAATAAAATCAAAACACTTTGTTGATACGACTAAATTTAATAGACATTTTTTTAAGCCTTATATAGAAAAAATGCAAAGTTTAAAACAGGATACACTAAATATTGGTACAATATCTCAATTAAAGGCAAAACATAAAGATTTGTTAGACCAACTAATAAAAAATGATAGTGTCTCTTTCCTATTCTATGATAAAAAAACAAAAAGTGGTTTTAAAAAAGAAACTTTAGCAGTTGAATATTAAAGTCCAGTTGCAAACAAAACGAAAAAGCAATAGCGGTTTAAGTGCAAACTTGAACCGTTTTTTCGTTTTATAAAGTATATTGTTGTCCGAAAAGTAGTTTATTAAAACACGTTTCTAAATCTCTTCTTTTTCTATTTTAAAACTATATATAACACACTAAAGTGCCACGTTGCCAATTATAGTGCAACAGACCACAATAGGAACGAAATCCAATCGAAAAATTATAACCTCCTATGAAAACAAAAATCATTCTCATTACTTTGTTAATGACTACATTATCAGTTTTTAGTCAAATTTCACCAGATATAACTGTAACTAACGAAAAGTTTGATCCAAAAACGGTTGCTGTCCCTTTTGTAGTTCTTGATGAAGCACCTCGATTTAAAAAATGTAAAAAAATTACTGGAAACCAATTAAAAAAATGCTTCGAAAATCATTTGAATGATTTTATACTTAATGAAATTAAATATCCTGAACCCTACGAAAAAGACGCTCTATCTGCGAGAGTTTTTGTTGCTTTTAAAATAAATAGAAAAGGAGAAATTATCGATATTAAAACGAGATCCAATCAAAAAGAAAAAGAACTTTTTGAAAAAGAAGTTATACGAATTATTAATACTATTCCTAAATTAAAGGCAGGGAAACATAAAGGTCAAAAAGTAACAACCTCATACTCGACAGTAGTAACTATTGCAATTCAATAATTACTATTACCACTACCAAATTCTCAACTCTTCGTTAAACTTACAACTGACATTTTATGTGATAACTTTAGCACTTAAACCACACCACGACGCACACACAAACTAATACAACACAACTTACACTACAATAAATGAATACACAACAAGCAGTCCTTTTACTCATTTTAATTTTCTCGTTTTCAACAAGTTTTGGTCAGGACAAAAAATCAAATTTCGGATTAAAAGGCGGTGCGAACTATGGGAAATACACTCCAAATCAGAACGCCATTGATTATAATTATCAATTTGGATTTTATGTGGGAGGATTCTTTAAAACGGAAATAACGTCTGAAATGAAATTCCAACCCGAACTTTTATTCGCTCTACAGGGGAGTAAAATACATACCAAAGATAATCCGCTAACGGATTTTAATGGTAATACATTACCTAACTCCAGTACGTTTGACTTTGAATATGAGATTTACGAGTTAACAATCTCAATTCCGCTACCTATAAAACTTTATCTTTCAGAAGCGTTTTATATGGAAAGCGGACCACAGTTCGGATTTATTGTTGATAGAAACATGACGAGTTCTCAGTTTCTCTTAGATGGTAATGATAATAGTTTTGTAAAAGAAGGTGATGATAATTTCGATTCTGGTGTTTGTTTAGGTACAGGATATGAGGTATCAAAATCTCTATCTTTAAATGTAAGGGCATTTACGGGGTTAATAAAACGAGATGATATTAAATCTTTTGTTTTCAATTTCGGAATGGAGTACAACTTGTAAACTGGTTGGCATTCATAAGACCGGATAGAAAGAAAAAAGAACTTGTTTACCGGTTAGTATTTCGGATTAATAAGTCGTAGAATCAAAGCGTGAAACCGCTCCCCCACCACCTTGTACCATAAAACAGGAGTTCCGCATACATACAAAACAACTAATACCTATGGGCTGCCCTCCTGTTATATAAAAATACTATTCGGCGTATATTTGCTACATTAGCAGTCCCAAAAATTAATCACATAAACACTAATGAATAAAATCTTAAAGCAAGCGTTCACCCTCCTAATCGTTTCCCTTGTGTTGTTTAGTTGTAATAGCACTCAGAAAAACAATACTTTTGAACTGCAAGAGGGCGATTTACTATTTCAAAATACTGGAACAGGAGAAATTGATAATGCGATTAAAGATGTAACCGCCACATCATTTTCTAAAAACTACTCGCATGTGGGGATGGCCATGAAAAAAGGTGACCAATTTTATGTGGTAGAAGCGATTCCGAAAAAAGGCGTTCGTCAAACTCCATTAACTGAGTTTCTAGACAGAAATAAAAACAAAAACAATAAATCTCAGACTACGGTTGCTAGACTTGATAGCGACTACAAACCTTATATTTCTAAAGCCCTAGCCTATGGAATAGATAGAATAGGAACGCCTTATGATGACATCTTTTTATGGGATGACACATCGTATTACTGCTCCGAATTGGTTTATAAAATGTTTTCCTCTCAAGATTTACCTACAGACGCGATTCCTTTTAAAACCCAACCTATGACCTTTAACGATAGCACAGGAAACCCAATGCCGAGCTGGGTGACCTATTACAAAACACGCAATCAGCCAATTCCGGAGGGTGTTATTGGAACAAATCCGAACTTGATGGCCAGCAGCCCTCATATCAAATTTGTTCATGATTATGAAACTGAATAATGCGTTTTTTACGAGACACACATAAGATTGAGGACACAAAACCTTTTAAAGTAAATCAGAAATACATCAAAGATGAAAGTCACATTAATTAGTATTCCGGTTAGAGACCAAGAAAAAGCCTTAAGGTTTTATACAGAAAAACTAGGATTCTTAAAAAAGAAAGACCTACCACTAGGCGGAGGCAATAGATGGCTGACCTTAGTTTCTGCAGATTGGCAGGACGGACCAGAAATACTACTAGAACCGGGACCTAATCATTTTTAACCCTGTAAAGTCTATCAAGACGCCCTTATGGAGGCTGGGTATCCTTACACCCAATTTGATACGGAAGATGTGGATGCCGATTATGATCGATTAACACAATTAGGTGTGGAATTCAGTATGAAACCAACAGTAATGGAAACCGTAAAAGTTGCCGTTTTTAATGACACCTGTGGCAATAACATTCAACTGGTTCAAAACCTATAAAACGAAGCCTACCAAATGTCTTTTTAGCTCTACCCTATACCACAAAGCCTACTAATGCTAAGAATCTATCCTTCATAAAAACGGCGTAAAATCATTAAATAAGGCCCTAAAACAAATATTCTCAACACCCCACCTGTTCATAAAACACTTAAGGTGTTTATGTTTAAGGGAACACTTGACTAGTCCAGGCATTTTACACGCCGCTTTCGCTTAATTCTAGCGCTTTTTTATACTTTGTTGATAAGCTTTCAACTATATAACCCGTTTTAATCGATAGTTTTATATATCTTGTTGGCAGAATTAATTAATCAATAAAACCAACCTATACTATAGATCTAAAACGTACTAGTATCCCCTATTAAAAGCAGGGATATAGAGGGCTATTGTGATGATATGAGGAGTTGTAAAACATTTGAGAAATGACAGATGAAATCAAAATCATAACTGAAGGACAAGCAAAAGATTTAATTCTTGAATACGCTTTAAAAAACGGAGATAAAACTATTTCCGCACACGAGATACAAAAAGAAATTTTACCTGAACTATCTTCTGATGAAGTTGAGTTTTTATTTGAAAAAATCCAAAACACAACTGACAATGTCGCTGATGTTGCAATAAGTGAATATGCTTGTTTAATAACAGCAACTGGAATCACAAAAAGATTTATAGAGCAAGGAGGATTTACAAAATCTGAAAAAGAAACTGCCGAATTAAAAGAAAAAAAAGCAGAAAAAGAACGTATTGATTTTGAAAAATCCATTATCGATTTAAGATTAAAAAAATGGCAATTAAAAACGTTTTGGTGGATTTTTGGATTTGCAATTATAGGTTCTGCGTTAAGTGTTTATAATTTCACAAATAGTTTGTCGCCTTCAAAAAATGTAAAACAACAAGAAGAACGAATAGAAAAAATGGAATCGGAATTAGAAAAGTTACAAACTTCCATTTCAAACGGAAAAACTCTTGATTCTTTGCAAACGACCAAGGATTTGACTGAAATCGAAAAAAAGTAATTATCGAAGAATAACTGAAAATTAAAAAACGATTGCTAACAACGTGTAAAAATAATGCGTAGTTTAGTGCTTAATCGAGAGTTAGTGCATTTTTGTTACGTCTGAATTTCCTATCGGAAAATCCTCGCTCACAAAACCGCACTATTCTTACACAAAACCGTTACCACACATTTGAGAAAAACAACAATCATATCATTAATTTTAATCTGTTTCCTATCTGCTTGTCAAACCGACAAAGATTTGAAAGGAACTTGGATTGGTGACTATTCTTCATCTTTTGATTCTGAAAATCCGACTATGATTTTCGCGATTCAAAACTTAATGACTTTTGAAAACAACAAAGTTTATGCTCAAGGTTCTTACAGGGATTATGGAACTGATCAAATAAGAGAAAGTAAAATAAGTTTTTTCTCTAACAATATTGTCTTTAATGACGAATACTCAGAAGATAACCCATTAGAGTATTATGAAATTGTAAAAGTAAACGCAGATTCATTAGTTGTAAAAATTCCAAACAACAACTCTTTACATATTTACAGAAAATTATCAGAAAAACTTAAGAATAACCAGAAACCTGAACTGACTGGGAAAAAGTTTTCTTGGAAAAATGAAATCTTTCAAGACACTATTTACTTTGTGACTGACTCAACTTTTAAGAGAAAATCAAATCAAGACCCACGATTTAAAACATCACGCTGGGAACGAATTAATCACAGAGGATTTGATATCTTATTTTTGGATGGAGATGTTCCTTACCTAATTGAAAACAAAAAAGAAAAAACGATAGAATTAAGAACATTCCACAAAACTGAATTAAAACATATAATGACCGAGTTGCAATAAAAAAACGCATGAGAACAATATATAAAAATAATTACTAAATTAGTTCTTAAACAAAGTTAGTTGCGATTTTGTTACGTCTGATTTTCCTGAGGAAAATCCTCGCACACAAAACCACAACGTTCCTTACACAAAACCGTTGGCCGTCAGTGTAAAACAAAAAACGACAAAAAATATGATGACTCCAATTACAAAAAAGATATCGAAATCAATTCTTGAAAGTATTGAGACAGATAAAATCATATATGCAGAAGTAACACCACCCGGAGCAATGGGTAACTCAGGTGGTATTATAATATACATTAAACAAAATAATAGCAATGAAATGCTCTGTTATGAAACAAGCATTTATGATGACGAACAAACATATCTTTTAGTTGAAGAAAAATTGTTTAAGCATATAGACAGAGAAGATGAGAATAGTAACAAAGAGCAATTATACTTCGACTTTTATTATGGTGGAATGGGCAATAATGTTTTTATCAACAAGAAAATAAATCTCTCAATTCAAGACAACTATTTTATTTATCAAGCAGACGACTTAGAATTTCAGATTTTCTCGTCAGTTCAAGGTGTATTTGATAATGTGGTTAATCAAATGAATTCTAATAAATCAACCAAACTTTCTTTAACAAAAAGAATTTCACAAAAATGGATTGACAAGTTAGAAGATAACGAAATATTTGTTTTCGGTAGCAATCTTGACGGATTACACGGTGGCGGTGCGGCAGCAGTTGCAAGAAAATGGGGTGCAATTTGGGGACAAGGCGTAGGCCTGCAGGGACAAACTTATGCCATTCCAACAATGCAAGGTGGCGTTGAAACAATTGAACCTTACGTTGATGAATTTTTGACTTTTGCTAAGTCAAGACCTAACTTAAAATTTTTAGTAACTGAGATTGGTTGTGGTATTGCAGGTTTTACAGTTGAACAAATTGCACCTTTGTTTAAAAATTCACTTGACGAAAACATTGAGAATATATTTCTACCAGAGAGTTTTTATAAAATATTGACGAATGAAAAAACACCGAACCGCTAACATTGCATAAACATAATGTGGGATTTATTGCTAAATTGTATATTTTGTCACATAATAAAAAGTTTTGGCTAAGTGCTTAATCCGAAAATAATCGATAATTTACACGCTACGAGCCATATACAAGACCGTTACCCAACATTAGTCCGAACCTAACGAAATATGAAAAAAATAATTTTAGTATTACTATTAACCCTAACTATTAGTTGTTCAGACGATGATAAAACTGACAAACAACTACTAGAAAACGATAAAAAACAACTAGTAGAAAACCTAGACTCTTATAAAGTGGCTACTTATAAATTTGGTAAAATACTAATTAGAGCTTCAGCAGAAAAAAACACAATATCACCAGAATTTCAATCTTTCAAATCTGACCTTGATAGAATATTTAATAAAGTAGTAAAATATGATTTAGAAGATCCAGAAAGTTTGACAGTGTTAGATTATATTTCCATTTATCGTGATTATAAAAAAATGGAAGATTTTATAATGGAAACAGATGAAGATATATTTCCAACTTTAATAGATGCATTTAATGTAGTATATGGAGACTCGATTAGCAGGCAAAGAGAATATCTAAAAGGGGAAGAAAAAATATATATTCAAAATATTGAGCATTCTGTTTTAAGTGCTATTGTAATTTTAAGCAAAGATTTAGGGAAAGAAGTATCACTTTATGAATGCTCTAAAACAAATCCAGAATTGCTTCCTGATTCTGAAATAAAAACATTATTACAGTATATTAGAGGGTTCTTGTTTTATGAAAAAGGTTTGTACTATTTATCAGAAGATGAAATTTCAAGAAATATAGATTGGTTAAACAATAATAAAAAAGTGGATTTGCCCTATACAAGAGCAATGTTTCAATGGGGAAACCTCAATAACGAACAAACTCATATAGGCTTTCATTCATTAAATCACTTATTCAGAGGCTTTGATAGGTTAATGATGGAAAGAAAGATTGACGAAAAACGTGCTTTAGAAGATTTTGAAATGTTTTTAAAAGACGCTAAAGAAATTGGTTTGGATAACGAAATTGTTTGGTCTATTGAAACCTACTTGTATTTAAAGAATGAAGACAACGAAAAAGCTATTGCAGCATTAACAAAACTAAAGACAAGTAAGTTACTTTCTAGTGAGGATAGAGAAAAAATTGATGAATCTATTGAATATGTAAAAAACAGAAAACCTGGAGAAGTGCTAAACAGCATTTATGATAAATATTTTTTAAGTAAAATAGCTACCAAATATATGTTTTCAATTTTATCTAAAATAGATTGGGAAAAAGTACTGAAAGAACAGAATGTACCACATACAGAAGAAATTTTTGAAACCATTGATATTTTTAAAACTTTGGTAGAGAATTTAGAAAAGTATTCAAGTACAGAAATCTTAAAAGATACTGGAGAAGAAATAAAAAACGGAGGAAAAAGCCTATGGAATAAAGCAAAAGAATTAGCCGAATGATAATAACGTTGGGTAATAAAGAACTGAATTCAAACATATAATGAAGGAGTTGCAATAAAAAATACGCATGAGAACAATATATAAAAATAATTATTAAATTAGTTCTTAAACAAAGTTAGTTGCGATTTTGTTACGTCTGATTTTCCTGAGGAAAATCCTTAGCTACAAAACCACAGTATTCTTAGTCATAAACCCCGACAATAACATCACGTCGCCTATGCTATTTTTAAGCATCGCCTAAAAAAATAATTATGAAAAACATACTCTACTATTCTCTGCTAGCAATCTTATTTCTAAATATGAAATGTGAAGACACCGAAGAAGATTACCTTCCTGCAGGGATTGAGACCAGGGTTTTTGGGAACATTTATGATAATGCTAATCAGATACCTGTCCCTGATCAAAAATTAATCGCAGCGGAATATTATCGGGATTTTAGGTTTGATGGAGGTTCGTATGATGTGTTTGTTCAAGAATTAGATTCAACAACTACAGATCAAAACGGGAATTTTGATTTTATTTTTAAAACTGGAGGAATGGGTACCAAATACAAGATTTACCCTAGACATAACAATCTGGTGTGGACATACTATCAAGATGCCGTAGATATCGAGAATATAAAAGGAGATAATGAACTTAGTTTTGAATTTCAAAACTTGTATGTGTGCACTTTAAATATTAATATGGACAACCTTCAGTTTCCACCATTTTCTATGAGTGTATTTCTAACTCCATATAGCGAATTAGACGACATTTCAGAGATTAACGGCATTGTAAATAGAGCTGTTTATTTGAGTGTTTTTGAAGATGCGAATTTGAATATTACAAGAAAACTATCAGACGGAACGCGACAAACTGCAACGGTCTTGATTCCTGCAAGTAATATTCTTGAACCTAGAACCTTTGATATCACATTAACTAACAGTGATTTTGAGTAAATACAGACCACAACTTCATAGGCAATTCATCTGAAGTTCGCGCCCACGCACCAAAACACCTCCACCAATTCACTTCGTTTCAGTTTTGTGGAGCATCTATGGGTTTTATTTACTAAATTCCGTACTGGAAACACACCACTATTCTTTTTCAACCCAGAGGAAAACCTAGAAGGAAATTATGAAAAGCAAAATACTTAATAAATTAAAATACTTTCTTTTTGAGTTCATTATTGTAACCTTAGGTATTCTAACGGCATTCAGCATAAATAAATGGGATGAAAACAGAAAACAAGAAACGGAAGAATATCTAGCTTACCAATCGCTAAAAAACGATTTAGAGTCCGAACTCTATGTTTATAATTATTACAAACAACCTTTTATTAAATCTAAAAATTATATCTCACCTATTCTAGAGAGAAATTTCGAAGATGTAGACTCATTAATGGTCTATCTCAATTCGAGCTTTGATTTACAAGAACGTAACGCAACTTATATTAATTTAAAGTTTAGCGGTAATTTAGAAATTTTAAAAAATAATGAGATTAAAAATAGAGTAACTCTATATTATGAAACCTACTATCAGGCCTTAGAAAATATGTCTAGCTGGAATTATGATTTTAGATTACATTTTCTACAACCATACCTAATTAAAAACCTTAAGTATAGTTCAGAGGAAGACCTATTAGAACATTTAAAAAAAGATCAATTCTTGAATATCGTTAATTCACAGTATCAATTAATGGAGTATAATATTTCATCCATTGAAAAGGCTGAAAACTTAATTAATAAAACGATAGAAGAAATAGACAGAGAATTGAATAAAGATAAATAATACTGTAAATCTATTACCTATTTCGTACCTAGCTCTCCCCGTCCAACAAAAAAGCCTTTGTCTATTAGCTTCTCTGAATACTAATCCATTTGTATTTACTAAATTTGGCCTTTAATCAAGTGGCCATTCACACTAAACGCACTCAGTAAATAAATGAAACTTAAAATTACTATTGTATTTATATTAAGCTTCTGTAGTTTTATTCACGCTCAAAACCTCATGAAGAGTACTTATAACCTTGAGGGGTTTCCTGAAGGTATGGACAAACAAAAAGAATTTATCAATAAAGCTATATCTAATATCTTGATTTATAATTTTATTTATGGTGGTCCTGGCAATTCTCAATTTGATTTAAAATCTGAAAAAGAATTCAAACTCAATTTGCCTTTAAAAACTCCTATTTGGCTAACGTTTCCCGACACAAAATTAAATTCAGAAAGTGCATCACATACCGTTCATTATACCTATGATTTTAAATATCATGACTATTATGACGATGCTGCTATTACAGATTCCATTTTTTCTCTGGCGTCACTTTTTGATTTGGCTGTAAAATACTATGATTATGATGAGTACCTTTTAATTAAAAACGTATTACAAAACTATAATCCTAGTATAAATTACAAGGAAAAAAGGCCGGTGTTTTTCGATAATCTCGCTAAAATACTAACGAACACGGACATTGATTTTAACACCCTAATTAGTGAAGAAGAACAAGAATCTCTTACTTCTAGCGAAATAGAAGAGTTAATGCTAGATGAAATTCTTGAGGAAACGGACTATGAATTTGAAGACATCGTTTTAAAGGTTTTTGAACGCTTTGTTTTAAATCCTAAAGACAATGACAAAACGAAACAGAATTTTATCCGTTTATTTAACGACGAAAATAGTATACAAACCATAGAACAATCAGTTCTTCAACCTCACATAACAGTGACCTTACCTAAGGGCGGACTATTGCATATTCCAGAGGAAATTGCTCTAATTGAGAATGAATATGATACGAATTTAGTTCCTGTGAGTTTAATTAATATCATTTTAGACTTTAAAAATAAAGAGCTTATAATAAGTTTTGAAAGCAAAAGCTCTAACCATATCCGCATTAAAAAGTCTGAATATGACAATACCATTTCGAGAAACAAAGAAATAGTAAGTAGAAAAATCAGGCTCCGAATTACGGATTCAAATTATAAGCTTGAATGTATTGAACATAACCCATATATCTCTAAAAGTGAAAAGCCTCACGTGGTCTTACTTAAATAAAATCAGCATGCAACTGCGAAAAAAAATGACACGGTCGCAAGCACATTATACGTACTAAGTACCACACAAAAACGCTTATAAGTATCATTACAATAACTAAGCCCTCAATACCACGATGAACATAGAAAACTATCTTAAGAGAATTCAGTATTCCGGAGATCGCACACCCACTTTAGCCGTTTTAAAACAACTTCAAAAACAGCACCTTCTACATGTACCATTTGAAAATTTAGATATACACTACAACACGCCCATAACATTACAAATAGACCGTATTTATAATAAGGTGGTACATAACAACCGTGGGGGATTTTGTTTTGAACTCAATGGTTTGTTTTTTGAACTGTTAACCGCATTGCAATTTAATGCCAAGCGCATTTCTGCTAGGGTTTATGACAAAACGGGCTATGGTGAGGAGTTTGATCATTTTGCTATTATAGTTAAAATCGGTACTACAGATTATTTATGTGATGTCGGTTTTGGTGATTTTAGTTTTGAACCGCTACTTATAGAACCTAACACACTTCAAAACGATGTCCGCGGTACGTTTCTTATTGATAATTACGACTCGCATTATTTACGTGTCAATAAAGTAGAAAACGAAAACAGTACACCTAAATATATTTTTACAACCGATAGCCGAGAATTTACCGACTTTCAAGCCATGTGTAACTACCATCAAACCAATCCCGATTCTCATTTTACCCAAAAACGATTGATTTCACTACCAACAACGGACGGCAGACGGACTATCACTGGAGATACATTAAAAATCACAGCTTCGGGTACAACTACCGAGACCATTATAAAAAATGAAAAAGAGTTTAGACAGTATTTAAGGGATTTGTTTAACTTTAAAGATTAACGGCTCACGAAAACAACACTTGGTCGCTTTAATTAAATCACTTAGCATATACAATAGCTCCCATGCTACAATTTATTTTTCTATATCTTGTTTCTCAATTTTATTAAAATAACCAACCCAGAAACCCCAGTGTTCGAAATCATACGATTCTCCGTAATTGTTACGGTGATTCAATTGAAGAGATTAGTGATGAATAGCCTTGTGGGAAAATCATAAAAAACGAATGAAACATTTTAGCTTAATCCTATTGACGTTCTTCTTTATTAGTTGCCAAGAGACTCCGAAAAAAGAGTCGGCAGACGACGATTCCTTTTCTATAGTAGGCACATTAAATGGCGATTATTCAGACTATATCTATTTAAATTACGGCGGAATAAAAGACAGTGTAAAAGTATTAAATAACCGTTTTGAGTTTCACGGAAAAGTAGAACAGCCAACTCCAGGTAGTTTAAATTTAGAAGGCTACCATACTGTTGCCGATCTTTATATTGAAAACAGCGCTATTCGTATTGAAACAGACTATAAACAAATCATTAATAACGGTGAACCTCTAAATGTTCTATTAATTAAAGACTTAAAAGGCTCCTACTCTGCTAAAATTCAAAATGAATACAAAGCATTTTATCAAGCCAATCAGAATAAAGACCATTTTAAAACTTTACTGTACGACAAGCTTAAATTATTTATTGAGGAGAATAAAAGACATCCTTTTAGCGGAACCGTTTTGGCTGAAAACGCCTATATATCACCTGTTTTAACAAAAAATGAACTTCTTGAGCTTTATGCACTATTGGATACAGACCAGCAAAACAAACTGGAATTAGACCTCTTTAAAATGGGTATAGCTAATCTCGACAAATATGGCGTAAATAAGCCATTCCTTGAATTTACTTTACCAAATACTAAAGACAATAATACTGACATAACATCATTTTTAGGTAAAATAACATTAGTCGACTTTTGGGCGTCTTGGTGTCGCCCTTGCAGAATAAAACATCCTGAATTAATAAATCTTAAAAAGAAATTTGAAGCTGAAAATTTTGATATTGTTAGTGTTTCTATCGACAGTAACAAAAAGAAATGGCTTCAAGCTATCGAAAAAGACCATCTCAATTGGACTAACCTTATTGATACAGACAAGCAAGTAACTAACGAACTGGGAATTCACGGTATTCCTTTAAACTATTTAATTGATGAAGAGGGTTTTGTTTTAGGTGTAAACCTACCCATTGAACACATCGATAAAATAGTAAACGAAAAGATCAACAATTAAAAAAGCATACTCCAAACTGTGCGATACACTGATAAAAACCAACCTAAAGAAGTATGATATTTTACACTACTATTCCAAAATCCTTAAAACCCTTTTATAAAATTGAATTGGAAAATTACCAAGCCGAATTCACAAGCGGTAATTTAAAAAGTGCATGGAATCATTTAGAAAGAGCGCACATAATTGGTCAAAAATATCCGTACACGCATACAGTAGTGCATTGGAAAATGTTACGCTTCGGAATTAAATTAAAAAGCGGACGAGAAGTTATAGGACAAATACCCCGGTTGATTTTTGGGGGTGTAAAATCCTTTGTCGGAAAAATTCCTGTTGGAAATCCTGGAGGAGCAAATGTTCCTCCTTTAAAACCATTTCCAATTGAACGCGAATTACAAGAAATTTTTATTAAAGCAGGAATCGCTTTAGATTAAAAAATGAGCTGTAATTTGTAAAATGAAATATTGATGCAAACAAACGATACAGAGTGCGTAACCGTAAGAATTTTATTATAAAAAACTATGTTAGAAATTAGACTCCATTGTGAAAACTGTGATAAACATTTACCCAATGACACTGATAATGCAATGATTTGCTCTTATGAATGCACGTTTTGCAAAGATTGTGTTGATACTGTTTTAAAAAATGTTTGCCCCAACTGTGGTGGTGGTTTTGAGAAGAGACCAACGCGACCAAAATCACAATTAAAAAAGAATCCACCACGAAAAGACAACGTTTTAAAACCTAATATTGAAAACGTATTTTTAAAAGAAAATAGGACCATTGACCCACGAAAAAGATAGTCTGCAATATAATCCCTTATTACTCTAAAAAACCTAATAATAGCATTAGAACTTCCAATAAATGAAAGGGCGTTTATAAACTAAGTTTCAATTCATTTATTTCAAGCGACCACGTAATGTGAATACTATTGGCAAAAAACTTGATCTTTGTGTACACATGGAAACCAATACCAGAAAAAGACAAATAGAATTATGAAATACTCTTGTACCGTTGAAATTAATCAGCCAATACATAAAACAGTAGCACTATAGGAAAATGAAAACAACTTTAAAGAGTGGCAAGATGGGTTTGAAAGGATCGAGCATTTAAGCGGCACGCGAAATGAAAAAGGAGCAAAATCTAAGATTATTTTAAACGGAAAAAGGAAAACAGAACTAGTGGAGACTATTATATTAAATGATTTACCGAAAGAAAAAACCGCGCTATATGAACATATACATATGACCAATACGCAGACCACTCGTTTTAAAGAAATCAGTTTTAATAAAACACAATTAATTTCAGAGGTTGAATACACGAAATTCAATGGGTTTCTGATAAAAATGATAGCAAAACTATTTCCGAATAAGTTTAAACAGCAAAGCCAAAAATGGTTAATTCAATTTAAAACTTTTGCTGAACGCGCATCATAAAAGTGAGCTACAACTTCTGGAATTAAACTAGAATTAAGAGTGCTGTAAAATTAGCCATTGATGGCATTGAGCCAAAAGTATGAAAGACAGTTACGACATAGAAAAACCAAGATCCGATTTAAACTATTTTACAGTCGGCATTAAATATACCGTCTTATTTATTGTTCTCTTTTTAGCAAGCTGGATTGCCATACCATTATTAATTGCAAACGGCCGAGCTACCCGAATGAACTCTGTAGCTGAATTTCTTGTCGGAAATGCTTTTATTTTCAGTATTTTAATCTCACTATCTGTTATTACTTGGTTCATTTACCGAATTAGAAAAAAACACACACTTGGAGAAGTCTTCTCCATTAACTTTAATGACTCTGACCAAACACTTAATATAAAGACCGTTAACCTTGTCAATAATCAGGAGAAAGACCATTATTATAATTATAAAAACCTATCGTATACATTTTACAAGTCAGAAAATCCCCTTTTTGGAAAACAAAGGATTTTACATATTTTAAATACCGCTAAAACGGTTCACGAAATCAACATCGACCGAACTGCGTGGTGTAGAAATGAACGAATCGATCAGCTCATTGAAAAAATCAAAGCAGGACACCCTAATACATCAAAGTAAATAGGCTTTAACACTAAAATCAAAGGGGTTTAAGTACTATTCAATAGTTCCTGTAATACATTAGGTCTGCGATTTAAAAAACAAGCGCATTGATACAATCGTTATCACTAAAATATAAACTATTTTACAAAAAAAGGGCATTACTATAGTAATGCCCTTTTTAACTTATAGGTCATATAAATTACTGATCTTTTTTCACTAAAATACCTGACAATTGTCTTTCTCGTTCTCGTAGTTTTTCTTTGGCATTTTTAATGGACTCCTCAAAATCACTTACTTTCTTTTCCACTTTCAAAATACGCACTTCCCTTTCCTTAATTTCTTCTTCAGACATAGACTTTTCTTCTTTGGCCTTTTCAAGACGTTCCTTAGCGCGTTGAATACTCGTTTCGCCTCGTCGTACTACTTCTTCTCTTAATTCAAGTTTTTCTTTATAATCCTTAACTTTTTCCTTTGCCTCTGCAGCACGATTCAAACCAAATTCCCGACCTTTTAAGTCGCCTTTATTCTTACCGTAAGCATTACCTTTACCCTTGTTTTTCTTAAGCTTATCTTCCTGCGTGAGTTTAGCTTTTGCTTCTTTTTCTAAGCTTTCATCATGAAGTTCATCTTTCAAGTCATTAATATCCTCTTTAACACCTCCTTTTAGTGACTTCATTTTTTCGCGAATAACTTCCCGCTCTTCCTTTGTTTCAGCGTTTTTTAATCGTTCACGTAAAGTCTTCATGTCTTCTTTACCCTCTTCTCTTACTTCTTTCATATCTTCTTTGATCTCTTTTTCTAAAGTCGCCTTCTTTTTTTCTACTTTTTCTTTTGCTACTTGAGATTTGCCTTGAGCATAAATTTCTTGTTGTCCCACTAAAGCTAATAAGGCAGTAGCAAAAATGATATGTTTTAAATGTTTCATCTGTTTAAGTTTTATTGTTATAATTAAAAGGGATCAATGTATTGTTTTATAGTTAGTCTTCACTATTCTCAATATCTTGTTCTAATTCCTCTAAAGCTATGTCAAGTTCCTTAGCATTTTTTTCAATAGCTTCAGAAATCTCCTCCATTTCCTTTTCAATGGTTTCAATCGTTTCAATGTCTTCCTTTGCTAGAACAGTTTCTTGCTCCTCTTTTTTAGTGTCTTTACACGCTACGACACCTAAAAAAAACATGATAGCTAATAATTTTGATAAAGTTTTCATTCTTTTTGATTTATGTTAGTATTATTTCTTCACTAACTTACAAATATTACAACAAAATAAATTCATCTAACTAAAAAATATGCAGTACAACGATCACTGTATTATAGATATAGCATTTTTTAGAAACATTGCATCTGCAAATCATAACGAAGCGAAATTACTTTTGAAAAAAACTTTAGTCAACAATAATATATATATAAAATCATTACTTTGTACTTTGTAAAAACCAGAAGCCAATTTAACATCGCTATAAAAGCTGTATACAAACAGCTATAATAGAACTTACAAAAGATTTAAAAATGATAAAACCAAAACACACCATTCTATTAGTACTATTCCTCGTATTTAGCTGTAATAATGACAAAAGAGAGGCGAAAACGCTAACAGAAGTTTTTGATTTGAATAAAAACAAAAATCTACTAGAAGAATTACTTGTGGATAATGATAGTGTTTCATTTGGGTGGCGTTTTCAAAGCACGATTATAAGTAACCACATAGACATTAATATATATTTATATAATAACCGACCATTTACCTCAAATCAAAGTCAGCTGAAACTTAAAAACGAAAGTCAAAAAATAAGCACTAAGCTCAAGACTAATTTGACAGACATATCAGAATATGAAAAGCTAAATTTCTATTTAGTTTCAGGAGACGAAACCATTGATAGCCTTAAAATAAAGGTAAAGGATTTAAAAAAATAAAGTCCCGAAAACTATCCGTGTGAAGCAATAAACCACTTAATCTAAATATAGTTCCAACCCCGTATTTGGTCACTTCCGATTGGTTGTAAAATAGAATAATATAAAGGCCTTTATTTCAGCGCATTAATATAAATGGTTGTTAAGTTACTTATCTACTATAATTTTCTATATCTTGTTGTGGTAGACAGACACAAAATAAAAACAAACGCTACAGCATACTGTTGTACATTAGCTTGCGGATTCTAGTCGTATAGTACGCCATTGTTATGAACTGCGGAAATGTACTATAGAAGGAAAATATTATGAAATTTATACTAACGGTAATATTCGGAATTATTTCTTTGACTTTAAATGCACAAAAGCAGATTGAAGCATCTGCAAGCCTTTCAAGAACAAGCGAATTAAAGGATGAGCAATTGAATAATTCTGGAGCTTCTAAACTGACCTTTATAACTGAGGAAAAAGAAGGTGAAAAATTGGCCAAATTGGATATCCATAACGGAACTCCTCTTCTTTTATTAATTGGTGGAATTGCTCCTACTACAATGGCAAATGATTCACAATTTGAAAATAAATATGGAATTTATTTTTATGATTTTGGATGTACAGGACCAGATCATGAAATTGTTGTTGCTTATAACATAACCGTTGCTAAGTATTTAAATAAAAGGTACGGAAAGAACTGGTTAAAAGAAGTAAGAAATGATATTATCGGGTTTAAAGAGTGGACTCGAAAATAAAAAATTTATAGCCATAACCGGCTATAATCAATACATAGAATCTTATGAAAATAAACTTATTATCTTGTGATGCACCTAGACCCGATAAACGGGCAATAGCCCAATGTATAGCCGAGATTTCGTCTAACAATGATATGGCTTCATCCAATAACCTTACCGATATACTATTAGAGGGAGACGCGATAGAGATTGAAATAGCCGATAGGAACACTGGTTCTGCTTTAAGAGCTTTACGTAAACTAAGTATAGACTACGAGATCATAGAATAAACCTTGACACAACCATTATGTACACTATTATGAGGTCTATTATTTTACTATGCTTAACATTTAGCTTTTTTTGCTGTTCACAAAAAAACCAATATGGCACTAAAAAAGCGCCCGTTATTAATAAATACCAGCAAAAATATAGTATAACAACGTTCCCCATTGTAACTACAAAAGACACGACTTCTATAAATGAAATTAGGTTCTTTACTATTAAATCCTGCGCAGACACCCATAAAATGATGTATGAAAATTATGGGCTGTGGACAAATAAATTAGATAGTGAATATCTAACGCATAGTTTTCCAAGATTGGTGTGGAGCGACTTGGATTTGTTTGGAGACGGACAACTTTTTTCGGTAATAACCGACGGAAAAGAATCAAAAGACGCCTATTTCGCTTCTCTAATTATAGTGGGTAGTGATAATAAAGACTGTTTACATAAAAATTATCCCAATAGAGAAAAAATCATCCAACTTTTATCTAAAAAACTATTTGAAAATAACTTTAGCATAAATCAATCTTTTTATCAGATTCTAAGAACACAGAGCTAATTTAATGGTGAACTACTGTTTCCCTACAGTTATATTCTCAGACCTAAAAACTACTATTTGTACTCTTAAAAACATTAACTTTAATTCAACTAAAATGAAAATGATGGCGTATTTATATGTGGGAATGTTATTTGTTTCGGCTATCCTCGTTTATTTTGCGGTTGTACAGTTTAATAAAACGCAAAACTTACTAACCGACGGCGTAAAAACGAAAGCCAAAGTTATCGACTTAATTGAAATTAGTGGTGAGGATGGCTATACCTATAAACCCGTATTTGAATATACTGATAAATTGAAAAATATCGTCCAATTTCAAAGTGAAGTCAGTTCTAGTCCGGCGCCCTATAAAATAGGAGATTATGTGCATATTGTATATGCTAAAAATAGTGATGACAAAAAGGTAGTCTCATTTTGGGGACTGTATAGATGGAGCATCCTCCTATTGTGCATCGCTATGCCATTAATGATAATAGGTGGCGGTTACCTCTTATATTCTAGAGGATAATACGATCTGACCACTGCAACACACTGAATTAAAACTCAGAAATTTTAAGCATTATATTCTACAGTAATAACAACAAACAAAAGCATTTAAAATCAAGGTGATAATAACCTTGATAAAACTTGTATTATTTACCCCTCCTGCCTCAATTTTTTATATCTTGTTAGCGCAACTCATTTAATAATAGACCTAGCAATTCCCACTAACACCACTTTGAAAAACACAAATAGCAATACAAGATAAAATAACTCAAATTTGGAAAAAAACTACAGGAAAAAAATAACCTCACTACTTTTTAAAAAACACGAAATGAAAAACTATATATTATTAATATTCGTCCTGATCACTTCATTATGTCAAGCAGAACACAATGTAAAACTATACTATGAGCAAATTGAAAATGGATACAATATCTATGCAGATAATAATGAATTTTGTCCCGTTAGTATAAAGATTGATTTTACAGTTAAAAACTTAAATATTGAAGGAGGGAATAATACTGTTTATATAGTAAATGCTAAAGAAAAAAAACAGCTACTTACCACGCTTAAAGTCTCTAAAACTGGAAAAGCTTACAAGTTTTCTTATACATATTTTACGAATTACGGTGAAAATAATAACAAGACGTATGATAAAGATTACGTTTATAACCTACCCTTCAACACCACAAATGAATTTAAAGTTTATCAAGGTTACAATGGTGCTTTTTCTCATAAAAATGAATTCGCATTGGATTTCACAATGCCAGTGGGCACAGAAATTATGGCGATTAGAGAAGGTATTGTAATTAAAGTGATAGAAAAAAATAATAGAAATTGCGAAAAAAAAGAATGTGAAAAATTCAATAATCTTATAATAATTTATCACCCCGACGGCACTTTCGCAGAATATACACACATTAAAAAAAATGGATCAGAAGTTAAAGTTGGAGATAAGGTTTCAAAAGGACAACGAATTGGATATAGTGGAAATGTCGGCTGGAGTACAGGACCACATTTACACTTGGTAATATTTAATCAGAATATAAATAGTAGAGAAACATTAAAAACAAAATTCAAAACGGGAGACGGAAATAACATCGAGTATCTCGTTGAAAAGAAAGACTATTCGAGACAATATTAATACCTTATTGGTGCTTGTCCGCACCAGTTTGCAAACATTATTTTGCCAATTTGTTTCTCTTGGGTTTTGCGTGAATTAAATCTGAGCTTTAGTTACTTAACCACGCTGCAAACTTTAGTAGTACACATTATATAAAATAAAACTATGAGAATACTTTTAACATTCGTATTGTTTTTAAACTTAATTAGTGCTTTTGCTCAAAACAACGATTCTTTAGTTTATGAGTTTGGAGACAAACTCAAGGTTTATAAAGACCTTAATTCTCAAACTTTTCGAATTAAGAAAAATGATAAAAAAGTAGTTTTTAAAAAGCTGAAATTTATTGAGCATTTGGGAGAATATTTACAGGTTTTAGATAAAAACAACATACCTTTTTATATAAATAACAAGGGGAAAAAGAAAAAGAAAGTCAATATTACACTTGCGCTTTGTGGCACTGTACCAAATTATGTTTATGAAATAGTAGAGAAAAATGAAAGCTATTATTTGACGGAGAATGAAAATTTCTATGATTATGAAGATAAAATTCCACCAAAAATCATCGACTCTATTGAAGTAAAGGGTATTGACAAGATTAACTTTCCTAATAACGAAAATAAAATCGAATTTGACGAAAACAGTTTTGTTTTTAATCATACAGAAGTATTTCCCCATGCCTTAATAATACAAAAAGGAAAAAAACAAGGCGTTTTATACCAAGGTAAGCTAACATTCTATGACGAAGTAACTTATGATTCTGGGCTATTAAAAGTAAAAATCAATAACCAACTTGGGTATTACGGAATAACAAAAGCGAGATATAAAGAATTAGAGACCTTTATATTCGGATTAGCTAAATTCAAAACTTTTGATAATAGAAGCGGTTATGTGGATTCTAATGGAAAAGAATACTATAAATAAATCCAGTTACCCAACAGCGTACTGATTTAAAAATTAAGCAATTGTAAAACAAAGTTGCCCATAAACTGAAAAATAAGGAATGACAGGAATATTAGCCCAGATTATCGCAATAACATCTTTCGGAAATGAATATCTAAAAAGTGGAACCCTAACAGGTTTTTTTCCTCAAAACTCTAGTTTTCAACATTGTGATATTGTTGATTTTAGGGAACTAAAAAAAAAGAGCATTTTCAGTTCTAAAAAAGAAATTACTGTTTCTAAAAACCCGATGGAATGGTTTGAGTATTTAAAATCAAAAGACTGTAAAAAACTTCGACTTTACTATCACACAGTTAAAGAAGAAGATCATAAAATGGTAGGATTTGTTGGTGGTGGGGGAAATTGGTATATAGAAACAATTTATTCAACACATTCTGATTTTTGGGTTAGTAGATGGCATTACGACGCGCAATTAACCGAAAAACCTTGGCAAGTAACTTACGGCAAGGCCATTGAAAACCGACCAACTATAAATCAGCAATTAGATAGCATTCAAACTAAAGGACATCTAAAAACTTGCCTCGAAAAAATAACTGACTTTGCTTATAAAGAAACGACAGAGAATTGGGGAAAACTATTTGAGACAGCAAAAAACACTTTAGAAAGCGAAAACCCTGAGTCTAACTTTTATCACAATGACTTAATCTGTTGGAAGAATTATAATTTAGAAAATCGTCAATTATTAATGTCTGCAAGTAAAGCCTTTGTATTCGGTGGAATGGGGTCTTGGAATGATATGGGGTTTGAACATAAAGAAATTGACAAAACGTATAACGAACTATCTGCCAATTTATATAAATCGATGATGGAATCAATAACATGTGCAGATAATAGAGACAAATACGAATAATGCCCACTGTATAAATAGGTCTGTTAAGTGGCTACTCCTAGTTGACTAGTAAATATCAATTCGTCTGTTCCTTTTCGGATTGTAATTAGTAACTTATCTTCTCCATTGACACCCCGCTATTCTTTTATAAAATCGTTATCTTTATCATTAAAACCCTAACTATGATACAATCTCTCCTGTTTGTTTTAGTAATTGGAATCGGACTATTTTACGCTTTTAAATATGGAAATAACGCAAAAAAAAACAGTATTGAATATCTCAATAAGACAACAGGAACTAAAACAACTCAAGACCTGGTTGAATTAAAATATTTCGGAAAAATTGACTTAAACAAAACAGAGGAACATCCTGATGTTCATACAAGTATAAATGGAAATAAAGTCGCGATTGATTTAAATATTATGGAGGACCAAATTTCAAGACCGACAATTGAGCCCACTAGAGTATTTCTGGAAAACCTAAATGACATTGAAAAAGTAGCACGAAAAAAAGTATCCGATTTCCAAAATGGAACTGTTGTTAAAGGGTACATAAACGATCACCTTAGAGCGTTTAATGAAAACGAATTAAAATCTCTCGGTATTGATAAGTTTGCAAAGCAAAGAGGTATCGAATGGAATCTTGCCTAAAAAGGAAAATAAAGATTACCACCAAGATACTGTGCTGCAATACCATTACAATACTAAACCTCAACATTGAAAATAATTTTAATTGACTAAAATGAGAAAAATAATTTTTTGGACTTCGATAGTGATGAATATTATCCTTATACTCGGCATCTTCTGGAATAATGTCAATTCACCTTCAAATGAATTAGGAATATTAAAAGAAGACATTCAAGTTGGCCATTTTATGGGAAATAAAACTGTTTTCACTCTACCTAAAGGACTAACTGTGCAGAATAAATCTGAACGTGGATTAGCTGCAATTGGACAATTTGAGAATAACCGATTTGCAATTGTCATTACTGCTAACAACGCTTTAGTAGATTACAATTGCGATAAAAAAGAATTAAACCCAAACTCAAACTTTTATTCTGCGGAATTTAAAACTTATCTTAATAATGAAAATATGGAATAAACTAGTAGTGATACCAACTTCTATAATTAATGACCAGTCCTTGTCTACTAAAAAAAAATTACTTCGCCTGTTCCTATAAACCCATTCAAAGAATAACTCATATTTAAAGTTAGTTTGAAATAAATTTATATTTTTGCACTGTATTTCGAACCTTTAAAGGTACCAACCGAGTGAAGACACCACGGTGGTAAAACAATACGGGCACCCAGTCAAAATAAACGTTGAACATTCTATTGCTTTTTTTTCGGAGTACAAATAACTAATTTTTAATTAAAACGTATTTGTATGAACACGCATTTCCAACTTTTTTTTCCAAAAACAGAATCCGCAATACTAGACGCTATTCTCTTACCATTTGAAGAAACAACTATCAAAATTCACGAATTGAAACTAGCTGATAATCGTTACCTCTTTCAAATCACACATTCCAATCTGAATACGCTCTTCGATTTCTCAAAATCTAAAGATTATCAAATTCTTCACTTTGACACCAACAAAAGTTTTATCGGTGCTTCTTATGCCCTAAATAGAGATGAAGGTCCGTTTATAGTTCAAACCCAGTCAAAATGGCTACTATTAATACCTTTTGAACACGCCATGGATCCGCAAGTAATAAACCGCATTATAACATTCAATTTATATTATGAATTAAACGCGTTTGTAAAAGAGGAACTATTAAAGAAACTAAATACAGCCTACCCATTATCTGGACATACGGGTGTAGGACGCTTATACACTACTGTGAGAAGAATGAAAGCCGAAAAAGAACTTAATATACCATTATCATGGAGAACTGGTTTTGCTATAGCCGTTGCATCAGGACAAGGTGCTTCAGAAATGAGTGCTCGTGAATGGTCTACATTTTATACGAATTTATGCGAAAATTTAAAACGCGACTATCCTGCCATGTATAATCGTTTATTCGCTATAAAATAATTCGTTAAGGCACATACCCTTAACTTAAAACCCTAAAAACAAATGAGTTAAATTGATTTTCCGTATCTTTTGTTTAGTAACTTTAAATCGATACTCATGAAACGTTTGGTAATCGTATTCACAGTAATGCTTAGCGTTCTTTTTTCCAATGCTCAATCGTTTAAACTCGAACATGACCACTCCACCATTCAGGTGGAAAACATAGAAGTTAGTGCTCAATTTTATAGTGATATATTACAGCTAAAAGAGATCGCTACCCCTTGGCCAAAATTTAAACTCATACGCTTTTTTGAAACGGGAAATAACCAACAACTTCATATTGCCCAAGCACAATTGGATAAATATGGTGATGTAAAAGTTAATAAGGTTCTACATCTCGCGTTTACAGTACGTAATTTTGACCGTTATTTAGACTTTTTAAATGAAAACGACATTAACTATTCAGATTTTGCTGGAGAAAGCAATAATATCCAATCAAGACCTGACGGCGTGAGACAAATTTATTTTCAAGATCCAGACGGCTATTGGATAGAAATTAATGATGCCAAACACTAAACAGCTAGCCTATTATTATTTATATTGCTCCTTAAACTCATGAGAACAAGTCCTCTCGTTATTCTAACTGTACTATCCGTACTATTTTCCTGTGTCCAAGACCAGAAAACTCCGTCAGCGCCCGCTACCAAAATCCCTGACACCTTAAAAGCTCCTAAGCCCACAATAATTGAGACCGGGTTGGAACCAAAAGGCAAGTATATAGATACTAGGTACGTTTACAACTTGGCTAATGCTAGCCAAGTTATCATAGAAAACAGTTTACCAAAAGGAGGCCTTGACTATACAGATAACAATGGGAAAACCTATGTTTATACGGTTTTCTATTCAAAAATAACCAGTACATCAGACCAACCTATTCAGCTTACTATCGACTTTCCTCTAGAAAACTACACACTGCCATTATCTTTAAGTAATGCCGTTAAAATAATTTTACCTCATGAAGAAATAAACACGGATAAAGTTGAACTCTTTAACTATGGTTTACCCGATATAAATACGCTATTAAATGACAATATCCCAGATCCGACATCCCTTCAATTAACTATTCCATCCAAAGGATCACGCCTTTTTTATGTGATAACACTGTTTAACCATGGCGTAGAAGGTACCGTTAGAACAGGTTTTAGCTTAATAGAAAACACTCTTTATTACAGAGTCAACACCCTTAAAATTGCTAGTGGAAAGCTTCATTAAAACAATTGAAAATTCAGGTATATACTAATATCGTTGTATTTCATCCCCATTTATAAACAGCTCTCTAAGGGGTGTTTAGCTCAATTTAACTTTATTAAATCATACGCTGATGTCTTAATAAAGGCACTTCTTAACTAAAAAAATATAATACAACACCTTCATAACCAATAACATTTATCTGTAATTCATTTTTTTTTACTAAATTAGTTAGTAAGTCCTTTTACATTAGACCATTAGATAACACCCGAGCCCAAAACAAACTGAAGTACACTATCAAGAATTAACTAAAACCACAACACTATGGCAGGTAAACCCGCAGCAACAGTAGGAAGTAATCATACCTGCCCCATGTGTAGTGGTTCTACGCCTCATGTGGGCGGACCAATAATTCAAGGGTCACCTAATATTTTTATTAACGGGCAGTCTGTAGCAACCCTGGGGAGCATCTGCACTTGTAATAGCGGACCAGATACTATTGTAACAGGAATTTCTTCAGTTTTAATTAATGGAAAACCTATTGCTACCATTGGGGATAAAACAGCACACGGTGGTAAAGTGGTTACTGGCTCGCCTAATGTTATTATTAGTAGTAGTTCTCAAACAGCTACTTCGGTAATGCCCATAGATAAAATACCGTTTCCAGAAATTTCAATAAGCGATAGACTTCAAGCGGCATCTATCGGTCAGGCTAAAAACCTTAAGCAAGCAGAGGCCATTCAGAAAAAACTAAGAGCACTTGCCGAACAACAAGAAGATAAAGTTAAAAAGTTACCCAAATTACAGGGCGAAATTATTTTTGTTAATGGCTATTTAAGCGACCCCGTAACCAATAGCGAATCCCAATGGAATGCTATTATGGATCTTAATCCGGATAAAAAAGGCTGGTTTACTAGGCGTGGGGAAAATGTAAATGAACGCAACCGCATTGATCATGATGATTTTTATACGGCGAATCAACGTGAAGAGGATTTACATAAAAGTAAAGCACGGAAGATATTGGAAGAGAAATTAAGGAATCTAAACACGAATGTTTTTAGTACTCCAGAAACCAAGTATTACGGCTATTGGAATATTAAAGCTAATCAAAAAAAAGCTACCGAAATATATGCCAAATATTTTAATGCAGAAGGCCGTGTTCATTATGTTAATGGATCTCACGGATTAGCAAGTAATGGGGCTCACCGTGTAGATCACGGGATTTCCTTGGGTTATGAATGGGCCAGATATCATTGGGATATTTATAAAAAAACCAATGTAGACAATAAAAAAGGAGAGAAACCCCAAATAGAAAGTCACACCCCCCATTATAAACCCGTTACCATTGTTGGTCATAGCCAAGGGGCCTGCATGGCTGCCGGTGTTAAATTAGGGGTCATAAAATTCGCGAGTGAAATGGGCTATGATAAAGTAGCTATAAATTCTATTTTTTTAGGAGTCCACCAACCTAGAGGACTCTACGGAGACGCTTATAATTCGCTAGTCAGAAAAAAGACCCAAGAATACATGATTAATAAAAATGCTGTGTTATTGGGTAAAGAAGAAAATAGTGGGAAAGAATTTTTTAATGCGATATCTGACCTTTACAATCCCAAATACAAGAAAATATATAATAATCGAGGACTTTTTGAACACGTTAAAACCATTTGTGGGAATTGGGAAGATTTTAAAAGCCGAGCGGTGCAATTCACCTTTACCAATGACAGAGCAGATTTAGTTTCTATCGATGGTGATATTCCAGAAATTAATAGTGCTTGCAACCCTAAAATAGACAAAACGTTATTTAGTGCAGAGTATCTCCATAAGGCATCGAGCATTCCCTCTTATTATACAAACAGCCAAAATAAAAAAATAATTGACCTTAAAACAATGGGTGCTGAAAGTGGGTTTTTAGTAATCCCACCCTACGTTGCTAACCGTCGTTTTGATTTTAGTGATGTTGATGATGACAGCTCGTTTCAAGAAAAAGAAGAAGGTAAAGAATGGGGCACCTATAAAGACGTAGCCGTTCTTTGGGCTGTCGCAATGAATGCGTTTAGAATTGCCAAAAGCAACTACGAAAAGCACTCCAAACACAAGTTCGACTCCGATGCCGTAGGAGCCATCTTACTAGGGTCTAATGCTTATATTGGTAGGAACGAGACAAGGATAAAAGCCTATCAGGATTTAATTACTAATTTTGGTTCTAGTCCAAGGGATAAGACGCTTTATGAGTTATACACTGCTTATCGTTATATTCCTGTAATACATCCTCCACATATAAGAAGAAGTAATGGCCTAAATGACCACGAGATTAAAAGTCTTATTTATTACAATATAGCACAATTAACCTACCAAAATATGTTGTTACGTTACGCTGCTTTACAAACTGCCGACTTATACGCCCATTTTAGTCCGGTAGCTATGATTACTCATAAAAAACTACTTAGCGATTTTCCAGCGGATGACTATGGTAAAGCATCCATTTTTGATCGCATTACTAAAGCCGGAGAAAAAGTATTTTATAGGATGGAGTATGATGGAAATATAAATAAATTATCAGACGAAGAACAAAGAGAGCAAGAAAAGGATTATGTCGAAGACCCAATTCAGAGCCAAAAACATTTAATTCATTCTTCATTATCAGAAACTGATTATATCAACAATGTTATACAAGCCTATGTTTATAAAAAGAAAGCCAATAAAAACCAACTATACGATGAAACACAGCATAAGCCTTAGTTTAATCTGTTTAGTATTATTAACGAGCTGTACTTATTTTCAAAATAAAAAAGCAGAAAAGCAAATGCAAAATTATACCGCCTATAAAGACCTACATCAACATCAAGGGACCGAAAACTATGAAGTGATTACTTTGTTTAAAAATGATTTCATTCTTAATGAAAAATTAATTGATAATAATCAAAACATTCTTAGCCTATTAGGGGAAAATGAAAAAGATATTTCAAGAAAAAAAATTGATTTTTTTGGAGACACCATTGGTAGTGAAGAATTATGGTACAGAACGCTGAAAGATGGCACTTTATGGACAAGTAAACATTATTTAAGTTGGTTATTTAATGGAGACAACACTCAGCATAAATTTATAGACCCCTTAACTAATAATAAAATTGAAGATGCTTTTAAGTTTAAGAACACTGAAAAAGATTTTAAAAAATGGTTTAAGAAATTTCAAGAAATTTACCTTTTAGCTTCATATGCATATATCTATAACTCTAGATATTATTTTAAAATAAACAATATATGGTATATGATGAGAGCGGACTATTATAACGAAGAGCCTAGCAATTTTAGAAGTCAGTATCCCGAAAAAATCAATCCCGAAGAAATCCGTATGCAGCCTTTACAAGAAAGCATGGAGACCTTAATGAAACAAAACATTATAAAGGTAATCGATTATGTGCAAATGGA
>NZ_FNQK01000012.1 GCF_900107625.1 Bizionia paragorgiae | reverse complement strand
CCGTTTGTTGGAACACTTCCTCTTATTTTATGAGTTGTTGTTGCTAATTCTATCTGCGTTGGAACAATTTCTGTTTCTGAAGTTGTTTCTGGACTTACGCTTACTGTAGAAGCTAAAGCTGTAAATAATCCGATTGAGAAAAGGGAGATGAAGGTGATTTTTAAAGTTTTCATGAGTAATATGTTTATTATTTGAGGTTAAAATTAACGTCTAATAAACATAAATCAGCTAGAATTATCAATTCTATTTTTCAATGGAAATAATTAGGGAACACAACCTATAGTTGCCGAGGGCATCACTAATTATCAGAATATAGTATTAAATACACACTCATTTTAAGAGCTTAATTTAATGATCACAATGTAAGTAAATTTATGTTAAAATTAAAAACAACAGACTATATACCAACACATTATAACTCTCACAAAACTACAAAAATATAACTAAAACAAGCCGTGAAAACAAAGTATATTAATCACACCTTATTAATACAACAAAAGAAACACCAAACGATCAAATGTTTTATTTCCAAAACATTAGAGAAATCTGCATGCGAATAATTTAACTTTTATGGTTCAAAAAAATGCTGTAAATTGAAACTTATTCCTAGACTAAAAAAAAGGGAAAGGAATAAAAAAGTAACCCAAATACCCCAAACCTATGGCACTACAAAGCAAAACCGATATATATATTGGTGGCCAAGAAATTTCCGCGTTTAAAAGTCTCACCTTACATCAACAATTAGATGCACACCACATTATGGAATTGGTATGCAGAATGGACGTACTCGAAGATTTATCGGAAACATTGGGGGCCTCGAGTAAAAATTTCCTGGGTGAGACTATCACCTTACAAACCGCTTCTTTAGACACATATCATGGCTACCAATCTTTAGAGTTTAAAGGTATAGTCACTCAAGTAAAAACTATAAAAGGTCATGAAGCGGGTTCGGGAGACAGCGTTGTTATTAAGGCCAAAAGCCCTTCAGTTATTGCAGATGACGGTCCTAATTACGCTTCATTCATCGACATGTCACTATCAGATATTTTAACACAAACCTTTAAAGATTACGACAAATCAAAATTAGAAATACGTATACAACCAAATTACGCTAATTCCCTACACTATTCTGTTCAGCACAATGAAAGTGCCTATGCATATGCAAGTCGGCTAGCCGCTCAATATGGAGAATGGTTTTACTACAATGGCACACAACTTATATTTGGTAAACCTGAAACGACCACATTAGAATTAACTTATGGATTTGATCTTAAAGAATACCATCTAGAACTTGTTCCTCAGACACAAAATTATAAGTACTATGCAAATGACTACTTATTAAACGATATTCACGAAAAAGCTACCACAGATATAAATTCCACTACGAATGGTTATAATGGTTTTGTTTCTAAAAAGGCAAGTACCATTTTTAACAACCAAACTAAAATTTGGCACAATCACTATAATGACGCTCATGCAAAACAGCGCTTTGATACGAGTATAGCCCTACAAAAAAAGGCTATAGAAATACAGCAAGTTGTATTTAGCGGTGTTAGTGACAACCCAGGTGTAAAACTAGGAAACATCGTAAAAGTAGAAGGTGCTAGTTATAGAATTACAAGCATTACCCACACTAATACTGAAAATGGCGATTATGAAAACCAATTCCAAGGCGTAACCGCAGAGTTAGATGCGTATCCGAACACCAATATTAACGCCTTTCCTAAAAGTGAAAGTCAGACTGCCAGAGTGATGGAGAATGCAGATCCAGACGGTTTAGGTCGCATTCGTGTTCAATTTCCTTGGCAGAGAATAACTGGAGAAATGACCCCGTGGATTCGAATTGTAACACCTCATGCGGGAGACGATAAAGGCTTTCATTTTATTCCTGAAATTAATGAAGAAGTACTTATAGGTTTCGAAGGCGGAAATGCCGAACACCCTTACGTTATGGGGAGTTTATATAATGGTGGTGGCAAGGCAGGTGCTTTTCAGAATGCTAATAATGATATAAAAGCTATTAAAACTAGAAGCGGCCATACTTTAAAATTTACAGAGGATGAAAGCATTATTTTAACCGATAAAAGCGGTAACATACTTCAATTCGATACTACTGGCAGCAACATTACTATTACAGCACCTGAAACGATGACTTTTAATTGTAAAAATATGCTTGTTAATGTGGAAGAAAACTTGACCACTACAGTGGGTATGAATAAAACGGAGTCTGTAGGCATGAACTCAAATGAAAGTACTGGTATGATGAAGTCTACTACTGTAGGAATGAATGCAAACATGATGGTTATGGGTAATTTAATGGAGTTTATCCAAGGAGATTTAACATCAGAAGTTGTTAAAGGCAGAGAAGAATCGGCTGCTGAAATTAAAATTACAAGTAATCAAGGAAATATTACCAAAAACGCAAAAGGTCAAATTCAGAATAATAGCGGGGAAAAAGGAAATAATTTTTAAGCTATGCGACAAAGAATTGTAAATGGTACTATAACCTCTATTACCGAAAACAACCATGTTTTTAATGCTCTAGAAAGCAATTTGTCTTTTTCTGCTAATAACACTGTTGATGAAATAGGCGTTGAAAATGGTGTTAGTTATGGAGATCCTGATTTCAATAATCTAAAAACTATAAAACGTATAAAATACCTGTATTTAATCTTTTTTATAGATGAAAATCACAAAGGGAGATTAATGATTTCTGAATCCGCACAAACGCGATTAAAAAATATAAAAAGAAAACCATGGTATGACGATAAAACTCACCAAGCGTTCTGCATTCCGTTGCAAAGTGTTGACGAGATTATTGAACAGGTAAGTTTAATTCTAAAAAAACATACGACTACAAAAGTAGAAGCACAAATTAAGGAAATTGGTTTCTTTTCCCACTCTGGTGGAGATGGACCAATATCTTATAATAAAGAAAACAAAATTTGTCCTTTGCCATCGTATTCCGGACAAATGGATATCTGCGGATGGGAAAAAATTAAGGCGGTATGGTCTACAGATTCCAAATTTGTATTTTACGGCTGTAATACTGCTAATACAAGCGCTAATTGGAATAATTTTGCCAAGAATATCTCTAAACTTTCAAATTTTTCAAATGTTAAAGTTTGGGGTCAGTCTACCTCTTCTTTTCCTTCATTTTATCCAAACTTTAGAGTGACAAGTGTTGCTAGAAGTGTTGGAGATAATGGTTTTGGCTGGAATACTCGCGCAAACACCTATCAAGTAGCAGGAAATGCTGGACAAGGCTCCAAAGCCATAAGTTATAGACCAAATAAAGACACCCTTGATGACGCTATGTTAGCATCTTCAGGACACCCTAAAGCAAATCCTTTAAATATTTATAAGAATGGAACACTGGAAAACTCATCACATCAGGGGATCTTTAACAACCTTCGCTAAAAAAAGTGCGTTGCTTTTTTTATTAATTTTTTTAATTAACTGTGAAACAATGAAAGAAAATAAATTTAAAATTATAGGAAACAAAGCTATAATCGATAATTCAAAAATATGTGTTATTAAAACTTCAGAGCATGGAGAACAAAGTATAAGGTCTTTAGTTTATTTAAATACACAGCAAGTAGTTACCGTAAATAATGATTTAGCGGAGTACTATAACATATATGTTTCTTATAATGATAAAGAAGTGGCCGTTCTAAATTTTGAGAATATAATTAGAAATATCTCTAAAGACGACATCACCTTAATTCTAGAAAAAGATAAAGATGGCAATGTTGGTATTAAAAATAGTTATGCCAAAAACTTAACCTTACTCATACCCTTTGAAGCGTATTTAAAACAAGAAGGCATTACGGATCCTGACATTATTACAAAACAAAGAAGCTATTTTTTTAATAAATATTAATCCCTAATAAATGCTTATTACACTAAACCAATAGCGCCATAAATAAAACTAAATATCATTTTACACCTAATTTAAAAAACTATAAAGCGAACGAGGACACGTGATCACTTATTAAAACCAATCCTCCATGACACTAAGTAGAAAGAAGAAAGATCTTGAAAACATAAATTAAAACCGTTAATTTTTTTAAAGATAAAACGAAAACCTTTCGAAAGGGATAAATAAATTATCATAATGCAAACTAAAGACTACATATCCTATAAGGTAAAATCTGGAGACACGCTTAAATCTCTAGCACTAAGGATTGGATTAAATAACTATAAACAATTACGTCTTTTCCATAATAAAGTTTGCCTAGAAATAGAACATCTAAAAACAGAAGAACTTATTAAAGGACAAGTCCTTTATGTTCCAGACGCTCAGATTGTCAATTTAATTAATAAAAACAACAAAAATGAAACTATTGAAAAGGAGAATGCACACCCTTTCAGACTGCAATTACAGACATTAAATGCGTCTTATGCCATTGAAATTATAAAGGAGGATCGTACCGGTGACACCAAAACAAAGAACGCTATAGCTTACACTCTTGATTTACAGTTTTTAGAAAATGATGAAAACCTCAATATCTTAAAAATAGACAAGACTAATTTTTTAATTAATAAGAAACAACCTGCCACAAAAATGCAACAACTAGCATTGCAGTGTTCTAAGAGTTATTACCCTATTCATCTCCTCGTAAATAAAAACAGTGAAATCGTTGGCATTCAAAACACATCAGAAATAAAAGAACGGTGGTTAAAAAATAAAGCGAGCATTAATGAATTCTTTACCGGGCATTATGCAGAGAAATACATAAGTACTATTAATTATAAATTATTAAAATCAAATCAATTAGAAGACGTATTAAAGAACGACCTAGTTTTAAACACAATTTTGATTCCTTATAAAAGAGCAAATAGAACTATAGAAACAACATTCAATTCAACATTTTTTAAACATAATATCAATTTTAAAATTACCCAGAATAGTGAAAGGGACAAGATAAATCAGGATATAATTTTAACACAAGAAGGTTTCGTAGACGATCCGAGAAGCTACAAAGAACTCCTGGACCCAGAGTCCGCTGTTAACAATCCGTTTTTTGTGAAATTAAAAAAAATAGAAGGCGTATTAAGTAACTCCTTCACTATAAATATGGAGCGTGGTATTTCGAAAAACATAAGCGCATTATACAAAGTGGACTATACGCCCATAAAAAGCAAAGAAACAACTGTAACTATAAACCTTGTAAACAACTAACACTATGAGTACTGGTAAACATTTTGTAATACAAAAAGGTAAGGCCATGTGTAACCAGGGCACCTCCTTTCCAAGCTTTAAGGTCGCAAGCCATACCAAGCATTATTGGAACGATAGTGGAAATTCAGCAGATTTTTTAGCAGTAACCGAAGACGACACACAATTTACACCGTCGTCCAATCCTTTTGGTGCATGTTCGCTAAACAGGAAAAACCCATGTGCCTATGCTCCAGCAGGAAAATGGACAAAAACATATGACAAAGTAAAAGTCCTAGGAAAAAAATGTGTGGTTGAAGATTCTGAACTCATGTGCTCGGTAGGAGGGAAAATTACAGTCCTGCAACATGGTCAAAGCGCTAGTATAAGTAAAAGCAATGTAGATAATGCAGATCAAGACATTCAGGAAGAACTCGATCCTTTAATCCAAAGAGAGGACATTCTAGATAAAAATCAACCCGAAGCTTACTAAATAAACAGTTTAATTATGGCAAAAAAAGGTGTGAAAAAAATTAGTGGCCCAGCCGTTCCTAGAGTTGGACAGCCTGCAAGTTATTCTGTAACCGAATGGTATCCAGGGACGCCTGATGCTTTAAAAGCCAATGTTACTTGGGTATTATTTAAAAAAAGAAGTTCTGGACAATACACCTCCACCAAAATTTCAAAAACAGGGCCTGTTGGAACATTTACTTTTGGTGAGAGCGCTGTTAATGCTGATTATAAAGTAGAAGGGTATTTATTTAACCCTGAACTCTCTGGCCCTTCAACTATACATATAAAACCCACCCATGGACCACCAAATATTACAGGAATAAGTATGTATACTAGTCAAGGTGAAAAATTCACTACTCCTGCCAAATATGGCCAGAAAATAATTATTGCTGTACAAACAGTAAATATGATTGGTGAAGACTTAACTATAAGTTTATGGGAAAGAGACACCATTTCTGATCAAGGTCATGACAATAAAGTAAACACGAAGCTCTGGGAACAACAACTTACGGTAGAAAACAAAAGCGGCATTGTTAAAACTAAACTACTTTTAAGTTTAAACATGGCTGTTCAAGCTGGCGCAGAATGGATAGAAGGTAGCTCCCACGAATATTATGTTTTAGTAAAGGCTAATAACCTACTAAATTATTCAAAGCAACAACTAGACGTGTCTAGTGATACTTCAGACTACGCCATTACGAAAGCATTACAAGAAGCTTTAGAAGTTCAAGGTGTTGATAATAATCCTCCACCAGAAAATGAAAATAGCCCAACTACTATTGGGGAGGAAAAAGAAGAGGATAAAGACAACACATGTCCGAGATGTGAAAGTGATTTTACTTTTGAAGACATCAATAAAATCTGTGTAAATAGACAAGGAAAGAGCTTAATTAAAGATAGCACAAAAATTAAAGAGGCATTAACCCATTTAAACAAGTACAAAGACAAAGCAGGTTTAAATACATGCACCAAAAAAGCTCATTTTTTAGCACAGCTATCACAAGAGAGTAAATTTTATGACTTAGCAGAAGGTTTTAATTACTATTGGCAAGCACTAATTAGCACCTTTTCTAAATTTCAAACTGCCGAAGGAAAAGCTAAGGCAAAATTATGGGGACGGCAGGTTAAATCGAGAAATCAACCAAACTATTCTAGCGTTCCAGAGAACAAACAAATACTTATTGCGAGTTGGGCCTATAAAGATAGATTTGAAAATGGTAATTTTGAGTCTAGAGATGGTTGGAAATTTAGAGGAAGAGGTTTTAAACAAATAACATGGCGATCAAACTACAGGTCTTTATCCGCTTATTTCAATAGTACAATGAAGCTAGATGGAGATACTGAAGTTAACTGGGAAGCGAATCCAGAGTTGCTAACTACCCGTGGAAAAGACGCCATATTATCGGCTTTGGCATATTGGACAAAAAACGGGATTAATGCTGTTGCTACAGGAGCGAGTGATGACGATGTCACTCAGGTAACACGTAAAATTAATCCGGCCCTAAAAGGTCTGGATGAAAGAAAGCGTTTTTTTAAAAAGGCAGTTGAAGTACTCAAGGTAAACCAATGTAATCCAGGAACTCTTGTTGATGAGATGGGAACAGTGGTTCTTGTTTCTGGTCAAGGAGCTAAAACAATGAAAGGCTCGGTTGTTTATGAAACAAAAGTATATAAAAACATGACTCTAAATACCTTTAAAGAATTAAAAGAAAGTAACGATCTTCCAAAAGCAAACCACACCACTTATTTTGCTAGAGATGCACATGGAGAAAAAAAGAAATATGGTAAACACAGTAGTAAAAGATACGGATTTGCTAACGAATGTCCTCCTGGTGAGTACTATTTGATTCCTAGTGTCCCTGGTCAACTTTATAAACTATATGTTGGTGATAACGGTGTCGACACTCTTATTAATGGTGTTCATGGCAAAAGAAGTGGTATTGCATTTCACCAATACAGACCCTTATATGCTATTGGTTGTTTAACATCTTGTACAGGTAGGGATTTATCAGTAGTCAATACCTTATTAGATCACTTAGACGATTTACCGCTTAAAGACAATAAACCGGTAAGGTTAATTTTAGAAGAAAGAAAAGTAACAGAAAGTCAATGGCCAAATCCAGCAGTCGGAACTACTAAATGGACAGGGGTTTTATAAAAATAAATAAGAATGATAAAATATATTTTAGTAATACTATCAATAGTCCTTTTTACAAATTGCAATTCGCAAACCAAAGAAAATACAGTTATGGAAAAAAACCTTACCCCGCCTTTTAATCAAATTAATGAAGGTGAACTTAATATAAACTTCGACACATTGATAGCGAGTGAAGTGGGAAAAATAAAAACAGCAATAGATTTATATAACTACAACTACCCTGACCCGACCTTATTTAAAAATAAAATTAAGGACTATTTCAATTTTGACCTAGATGCTTATGGCAACAACATAGTGGTTTTGCAATATAGTTTAACTCCTGAAATAGCAATTAAAGAGCTAAATGTCATCTACGTTGAATATGATGGTGCCATAGAAATAAACGGAGAACTGCTGTATAACTATAACAACTACTTAATGTATAATGATTCATCCTCCTTTAATTGGCTTAAACAAAATCAACCTTACCTGTTAAAGCAATTGATTACGAGTTATGGATACACGAAAGACAAAGACGTACTAAAATTTGTATTTGACTCTACTGATTTTAACAACAAAACAGATGTTGAAGATCTATTATTTGCGGTTAGCGACTCTAAATATGTCTTAAGAAAAGAAATGCTGGATGAAATAAGAGAAGTTACCTATAAAGGTCAAGAAATAGAGTCATTTTCTGAGGTTGTAGATGAAGATTTATATTACACTTTAATTAAAATAATCACTAAAATTGAGAGCAGTAAAGACCTTTATGTTAATCCTGATAAATCTATCGCCATATTACTAAATGAATTAGCTAAATCGGGTATTACAGGCGCTATAGATTCTTTTTTAAATAATAATAGTAGCTTTTTAAACACCTTAGAGACTAATCATTTTTATGACCTAAAACGATTAAAAGAGTATGTAACTATCCTATACGAAAACCAACCGACCATAAAAAAAGCGTTAGTAACAGATTCTGATGGCTTTACTAATCTTAGAGCAGCATCAAACTCGAAATCGGATATTATACAACAAGTAAAAAAAGATGAATACGTCGAAATTTTAGAGTTTTCTGGAGATTGGATTTTAGTTAAGACTAAAGAGAACAACACCGGTTATGTCCATAAAACTAAGGTCACTATTAAATAACAAACTAGAGATCTAAACTGCCTACCACTAGCTTAGAAATAAAATGGTAAAATGTATTGAGCTATAGTTTGATACTATCATAGCAATCTTTAACTAGCTCTTGTCCATACTGCCGCTCTAGTTTTCGAACTATAAAATGGCCTTTGGCCATATCCTGAAAATGATCCATAAAAACAGTATTGATGATTGCTCCACCGGCGGCACCAATAAACGGAATGGCTTGTCCTGCCACTTTTTCGGATATTTGAACAGAAAAACGCTCGGCAACCTTAGTAATTAACCGCAATAAAACGGGAGCACCTTCGTCGACCACTCCTTTTTCTATTATAAATTTTGAAGTTTCTGTAACGGACTGAGCTAATAAAGCTCTTATGGTAAAGTATCCTGTTTCTGTTCCATCATCAGAGGTAGAAGTACCTCCCAAGGCAAACACTTCCAAACACGCCATTTTTGTTTCTATACTATCAATGGACTCTCCGTGTTCACGAGATATATCAGCAATAGAACGCAACATAATAGTAGTGGAAATTGGGAGTTCGACGGCTAAAGCTGCTAAACCAAAAAATCCTCCAACACCACCGCTTACAGCAACAGCCGTTTTATGCATGGCATTTGATGATTTCTTTACCGACTTGTCTTTCATAGTAAAAACAGCAGCATTGGTCGCTTTTAACAACGAATTGGTTGTTATTTTACCTAATTTATCCGACCATTTTTTTGGCAAACTATCAATCCCTTTTTCTATAGGAGAACCTATTAGGTTAGTAATTTTAGCGGCCAAGCCTGGATTTTCTAAAAGCTGTTTAGCGCGTAGCAATTCCTTAACATGGTCTTCTGTGATGGTAAGATTAGAATTCATAAGTTACTATATTCTTAATGATTAAAACACAGGATTTTAGAGGATATAAAACAGCAATCCAATTTTAATCGCATTCAGATCAATAGATTCACTGTATAAAGTAGCTGAAGAATTAAAAATTGGAGTTAAACCATAATAGACATAAAAGTTCCATGTATTATAACCTGCGCTCATGGTTAATCCATATTGAAAGGATTCAAAAACATTAGCATTGTTAATTTTAAACCCTTCCGGTTCACCCTTATATTTGATTTGATTGGTAAAAACATAACCAAATTTCACACCAGTATAAATCCGCCAAAATTTATAATCTTCCGCTGTAGAAGTCCTCCATCGAAATTCTAGGGGTAATTCTAACATATAGTTAGAGAATCTATTCTTTGTATAGCGTGTGTCATCACGGTTTAAGAGTGAAAAGGAAAGACCTCTTGGATTTTCAGAAATAAAAAGGTTTTGATTAAAAGAATTAATCGAAACCCCTAAGCCTGCTCCAATGGCAATATTACGTTTAGTATTAATTGGCATATCTTTTATAAAGCCAAAGTGAAAACCACTAGAAAAGCCACTCTGTGTTACTCCTGAAGGCTGATTGCCTAACAAGTTATAAGTCACACCAACATAGAACTGATCCTCCTTGTATAAAGAATCTAAGGGTTGTTTTTTTAAAAACGCTTCTTCTTGGGCATAAGCTTGAAGTCCGATAAAAAAAACAAGAGCTAAGGAATAAAGATGTTTCATAAATTTAAAAATACAAAAGTAATTAAAAAGAAAAGGCGTTTTGAATAGATCAAAACGCCTTTTACTATAAAATTAAGAATTTATTAATTTTCTGCACCAGCTACAGCATCTCCTTTACGAGTTGTATAGTTAATTTTAAGTGCATTTACTTTTCGTAATTCTTGTTTAACATCGGATACAATACCCATATTAGCTTCACTATCTACTTTTAAAGCTACAGTTAGCTTAGGTAAAAGTTCTTCTCTTAAAGCGGCGCGTTCAGCTGCAATAAAAGGAGCAATATCTTCTACTCCGGCGTACTTGTCATTTAATTGAATTCTAGCTTCAGAACCAAATTTATCAACGTAATTCGCACTAGGCTTTCCAATATAAATATAACTCACTGGATTCTTTTTATCCAATTTTTCTATTTGATCGGCTGAAGGTAATTTATTTTCTATTAATAAATTATCCTCTTTAATCACCGTTGCTACCATAAAGAAAAACAAAAGCATAAATACAATATCCGGTAATGATGCTGTTGAAATTGGAGGCAACCCTCCTTCTTTTTTCTTTTTAAATTTAGACATAATTACTTTTTATCTAATTAGACTTCGTTTCTGCTTCAGAGAATTTTTGAGGAATAAGTAACTTAATAGTTTCTAGTTTCTCTTTTAAATCTTCACGTTCTTTTGGTGGCGTTTGCGGATCTAAATAACGTTCGTTAGCTTCAACATAAGACATTTTTAAGTTTGGAAAATCTCTTCTAAACTCTCTATCTCTTAACTCGTTGTAGGCAGCGATTATCTCATTCTGAACAGCAATATAAGTTTTATACTTAGTTAGTCTGTCGTTACTTAATGAAATAATTGCTTTATCGAAGTTATCTGAAGAGTTAGAGTTTTTAGCCCCTTGACAACGCTTACATGCGTCTACTCCAGTTCCTCCTCCGTTATCTAAAAACTTAACAGCTGCTGCTCTTAAATCTTTAAGACCAATTAGTCTTTCTTCACCATCAGCCTTTAAAAAGATCTGATTTGCTCTATTCACATTAATCTGAAAGATATTTCTTTCTTTAATTTTCGGTGGATCTACTACATCTTCAATCATTGGTGGCAACTTTCTATTTAAACCAGAATCGGTTGCTATATCAGTTGTTACCAAGAAGAAGATTAATAATAAGAAGGCAATGTCAGCCATAGAGCCGGCATTAACTTCTGGTGCTGATCTTTTTGCCATAATTATTTAATCATTTTTTTGATTCCTGCTACCAGCATACTTCCTGCTGCAATTACAGCTAAAAAGTAGAACATATATAAACCAGTACCTACCCATTTAGAGCCAGATGCCGATAACATTTTTCCGTCTTGCATTGGTGTTTCTACTCCAGAAGCAGTAAAGTAAGCAATTAGACCTACTACTAAAAAAGCTCCTACACCTAATAACGTATTTTTTAAAGTTGAAGTATTTGTGAATAAGTTAACAATCACAAATAAGACAACTAATGCAACAGTGATAAATAATACTATGTATGCTATCCAACTCATTGGATCAAGTAAAGAAGAATCTCCATCGGCAGCTAGTGCCTTTATGTCTTCGTCACCCACACCTACTATTCTTGCTAGAAAAACAACAGATAACACACCTATTATTAATAAAACTATTTTTAAAATCTTATGCATAGTGTTTCGTTTTTAAAATTAGTTATTATTACTTTTTATATCTCACAAGCATATCCATTAATGTGATAGAAGAATCTTCCATATCATTAACAATACTGTCAATTTTTGCTATAATATAATTGTAAAATACTTGTAAAATAATAGCCACGATTAAACCAAATACAGTTGTTAAAAGTGCTACTTTAATACCTCCTGCAACTAAAGTTGCATCCATTCCACCTGCAGATTGGATTTTATCGAAAGCTTGAATCATACCAATTACCGTACCCATAAACCCAAGCATTGGAGCTAAAGATATAAATAAAGAAATCCAAGAGATGTTTTTCTCTAATTGGCCCATTTGAACACCACCGTAAGCGATAACAGCTTTCTCTGCAGATTCGATGCTTTCGTCTGCTCGATCTAATCCTTGATAGTATATAGAAGCGATTGGTCCTTTAGTGTTACGACAAACTTCTTTAGCAGCTTCGATTCCACCTGATTGTAAAGCATCTTCTACGTTTTGTGCTAATTTCTTAGAGTTTGTAGTAGAAAGGTTTAAAAACACTATTCTTTCGATAGCAATTGCTAAACCTAGAATTAAGCACAATAATACAATACCCATGAACTGAGGTCCACCTTCAATAAAACGTTTTTTAAGCTCTTGGTGAAAACCTAACGACTCTTCTGCCGCGCCATCTGTTGATGCTTCTTGTGTTGCTGAGACTACTGTTGTTGCTATAGTAGCAGCAGTTGTAGTTGCGTTAGCTGTTCCAAATGCCATTATTAATGCTATGGCTAGGATTGAAAATAATCTTTTCATTGTCGTGATCTAATTTTAATTAGTTAAAGTGTTAAAGATATAAAAAAATTGTAATTAAAAAATAAAAAATCCAATTGCAACCGCGCAATCGGGCATTATTCGCAGAGAGGAAGGGATTCGAACCCTCGATACGCTATCAACGTATACACGCTTTCCAAGCGTGCGCCTTAAGCCACTCGGCCACCTCTCTAAAGTTTACCGCCAATTACAAGGCACCAAAATAAGAGAAAAAAAATTAAACACTAAAATTTATAGCGTTAATTTTACGTCAATTCTCCCCTTAGTGCTGTTTGATAGATGGTTTTAAACAAGTTAGGCGATATATTTTGCCCTAATAAATACATCAATTTGCAAATAGCTGCTTCGGTAGTGATGTCTTTTCCAGAAATCAAACCAATTCTTTTTAGTTTTTCGCTAGTTTCGTATTGCCCCATCATAACACTCCCTCCAGAACATTGTGTAACATTTACAATATGAACACCTTTATTAATGGTCTCTTTTAATAAATTAACAAACCAATCTTCGGTTGAGCAATTTCCAGCGCCATAGGTTTCTAAAACGACACCTTTTAAGTTTGGTGTTTCAAATATAGAACGCAATAAAGCCTCAGATATTCCAGGAAATAATTTTATTAGTGCAATATTTGAATCTAAAGTTTTATGAACTATAAGATCTTTTCTTGGATTTGGTTTAAACAAATACTCATTATTCACTTTTAAATGCACGCCAGACTCAGCTAAATCAGGGTAGTTTAAAGACGCAAAAGCTTCAAAATGTTCCGCGTTTATTTTTGTCGTTCTATTGGCTCGATACAATTTGTATTCAAAATACAAACATACTTCCTTAATAATAGGCTTATTATAATGCTGAAGCCCTGCCACTTGAATAGAAGTTATTAAATTCTCTTTAGCGTCGGTACGCAAATCACCAATAGGCAATTGCGATCCTGTAAAAATCACGGGTTTCGCTAAGTGCTCTAACATAAAACTCAAAGCGGAAGCTGTGTAACTCATAGTATCACTACCATGAAGCACCACAAAACCATCAAAGTTGTCGTAATGCGTTTCAATAACTTCAGCGATTTCCACCCAATATTCAGGTTTCATATTACTAGAATCAATAGGCTCGTCAAAAGACGTTGTTTCTATATTACAATCTAACAACTTTAATTCTGGAATGCGCTCTAATAAATTTGCGAAATCAAATGCACGTAAAGCTCCTGTTTCAGGATCTTTTATCATACCAATGGTTCCACCAGTATAAATAAGTAGAATATTAGGAATAGCTTTTGTCATAATTATATACCGAATACGGCTTTTGAGTTTTCGGTGGTTACCGCTGCAATTTCTTCTTGAGTAAGATTGTAAATCTCCGATAATTTTTCGAGAACTTTTACAATATAGCTGCTTTCATTTCTTTTTCCTCGAAATGGATGCGGTGCTAAATACGGCGCATCGGTTTCTAAAACAATATGTTTTAAATCGATCGTATCTAAAAACTGATCGATTTTACCATTTTTAAAGGTTGCCACACCACCGATTCCTAATTTCATATTATAGGAAATCGCCAACTTTGCGTGCTCTATAGTTCCAGTAAAACAATGAAATATACCATATAAATCATCACTTTTCTCTTCTTCTAAAACTTCAAAAACCTCGTCAAAAGCTTCCCGACAGTGGATCACTATAGGTAATTTATGTTTTTTAGCTAATTGTATCTGATATTTAAAGGCTTCCTTTTGCATAGCTAAAGTCTCTTTATCCCAATACAAGTCTATACCAATTTCTCCAACGGCATAAAAGGTATGACTAGCAAGCATATCTTTAACATGAGCCAACTCCTCTTTATAGTTTTCCTTAACGTGGGTAGGATGCAGCCCCATCATTAAAAACACATGTTCGGGGTAGTCTTTTTCAAGCTGAAGCATCGCTTCGGTATAGGTAGAATCGATAGCAGGAATAAATAATCGAGTAACATTAGCATCTAATGTGCGTTGCATCATTTCGGCTCTGTCCTCATCAAAAGCTTCACTATATAAATGAGTATGTGTATCTGTAATTATCATTTTGCAAAAATAAAAAAGTCAGCGGTTAAACACTGACTTTTTAGTGGGTATTTCTATTAATAACTAGTCTAACTTATTTAACAATCTATGAGCTTGTTCATAATCATCAGCCTCCTCAGGCAGTTGCTTCAATAAAGCTTTTACCTCTTCGGTTTCACCTTGTTTTAGGGCGCTCAAGGCTTTATACCAAATAGCGCGGTACTTATACACCGACTTTCCTTGAGAAATAGTGTTGAGCATAGCGTCGGCACTATCAAATTGATCCAATTCTATATTGGTAATAGCGAAGTATAATTGCAGCTGTACATTCTCAGGATCATCAACTAACAGGCCTTCTAAAATAGCGTTAGCTTTAGCGTAGTCTTTATTATTAAAAGCCTTAGTAGCCTCTACTAAATCTTTCACATTCCCAGCACGCAGGGTCAGCTCTATAGGTTCATGCGTATTAAAATCAGTATAACTCGGTGTTTTTATTTGGTTAAATAAAAATATACCGATTAAAAAAGCCACACTAGCGGCGATAGCTAATCGCGCATAATTAAATCCTTTTCGATCGGGTTTGTCTACTCGCTCTTCGCTCGCACTAAAATGTGCTTGAGAAATCTGTTCTAAATTTTGTGTAAACGCACTGGCTTCAGGACTCAAAGTATGTTCCAAATATCCCGATAGCGCTTTGTACGTCATAAATTGCTTCTTAAAATCACCATCCGATTCCAAACGGTTTTTAAACGCAAGCTCTTCATCTTCTGCCAGGTCTCCCTGCAAATAGTTGTCGAATAAAACAAAGTCTTTTTCTTCCATTTTAATAGGTATTAATCTGTTTAAATTTAGGCGACTCTTGCACTAATTTAGTAAGCTTACCAATACATAGCGATTTCTTTTTTCGAGCGTAAGCATAAGTAATATTTAAACTTTTAGCCACCTCTTCCATCGATTTAATTTTAAAAGTTGCTTTTAGAAGCTCTTTACAAGCGTCCCCTAACTTTTGAAACATGGTATTAAACAACTCCTGCTGCTCACCAAACACCGTAGTTTCGGAAGCTAGAGTAAAAGCGTCGTCATCTTTAGATAAGACCTCTTCATTAATTGTTACCTCTTTATTGGAATTCTTTTTTAATTCATTTAGCCACTTTCTTTTACACAATAGAAAAAAATAAGCTTCGAACGGACAGGTTAATTGCAGACCTTTTTGCTGGGCTTGGTTATAAATAGTAATCAACACCTCTTGAATAATATCTTTTGCTTGGGGTGCACTCCCGCTATTTTGCTTGATATAATTTATAACCTTAGGCACAAACTTATCATATATAGCTTGTATTATAAAACTATTATTTTGAAGTAATCCGTTAATATACTTTTGGTCTTCGTGTATTTCTTTATCACTCATACCCCTTATTAATTGGTTGGTTTTCAACTAATTTATAAAAAGTTTTAAATAAAAGGGTAACAAATTGAAAATGCTTTTGATATAAGGTTGTAAAAGCCAGCATGGCAAAATTATTACAACAATTATTAACTCATTAAAATTTAGAAATCATGAGAAAGTCAATTTTAATTACCGCAGCCCTAATTTTTGGATTATTTACAGCACAAGCTAATACACCAAACGCTATACCTACACACTTTAACTCGTCTGATCTTTTAACATCAGACATTATAAAAGAAGACCTCGTTGAAATTTTTAATTGGTCGGTAACTACAAATGCCGGCGTGTTTTCAGGAACGGCATCCTCATTAGAATCCGCAGAACGTCGGGTAAGATTAGCAAGTGAAGGCTTAATTGTTACCCAACACATCATTACCAGTTATTTTTTACTAAGAAGTGATATTAACAAACCTGAAAACAGATTGTATTTCTGGGAAGTTCAAAGTGAAAACAGTTATGCCAAAGGGTTTTCTTCTAGCGAAGCCACTGCTAATAGAATGATACAATTAGTTTCTAGCGGCGAGGTTGTTTACTACAAAATCGTGGCAAGCTCAGAAATCAACAAATAAAACCAATCACACTGGATGCTGAGTGTCAGCATCCAGTTTAAAAACCGCATATAACCATTTAAATTTTAGAAATCATGAAACATTTTAAACATCTATTTACAACCTTAACTATTACCGCTTTGACATTAATTACAAGCTGTAGTACAAAAGAAGAAAGCACCGATTTTTACACCAGCGATCCGGTAGCGACTCCAGCAGAATTTGAAAACATAAGACAACAAGCTATGGACGACAATACGCAACATTTTCAATTTGATGCCAATGATGGCTTTGTAACGCTAACAACTACAAATGGGGTTCAAATTAGTATCAACACCGCGTGTTTAACTCTAAACGGAGATCCTGTTTCTGGTACTATTGACTTAGAGTATGTGGAGATTTTCGAAAAAGGCAATATGCTTTTAACCAATAAACCGACTATGGGACGTTTACCAAACGGAGACAAAACCTTAATAATTACAGGTGGCGAGTTCTTTTTAGAAGCAACTAATAACGGATTAGCCTTAGATACTAATTGTGGTGTTAGCCTATTGGTACCTTCGGGACTTACTGGCGGATTTGACCCTGCAATGACCTTATGGAATGGCGATATTGATGAAGAAGGAAACCTAACTTGGGAAGAAGTCAACCCCGCAACAAACGGAGGTTTGTTTAACGAAAACGGACAGTATTACGCTGCCTTAGAAGGATTTGGATGGAGTAATATTGATCGATTTTACAATGACCCGAGACCAAAAACACAAATCTTAGTAAAAGTTCCAGAAGGCTACAGTTTTAATAATAGTGCGGTGTATTTATCTTATGATGGCGAAGCTTATGGATTAGCTAGTTTAGATACCTTTGAAGAAGTTCACCAAGCATTTAGTGAACACTACGGCCAAATCCCAATTGGATTAGAATGTCACCTCATTTTTATAACCACCGAAAATGACGTTTGGAAATATGCGATTAAACCCGTTACCATTACCAACGACGACATCATTATATTTACCCTAGACGACCTTGTTACTGGAGATAGCGATACTGTACATGGTGCTATTAATGCTCTACCATAATTAAATCCCTACTTAAAAGAAAGTCAGAAACTTCGGTTTTTGGCTTTTTTATCGTTTAAAATATTAAAACAGAAGGTAGTAAACACATCATTATATAGCGTTTATATTACACTTCACGACATGAGCTATCATAAAATTCTCACCTACAAGCAATTATCGCTCTCATTGTTTTTACTATATTTATAAAGCCATTAATCTTAGACCGTTATGAAAACTTGCTTTAGCATCATCCTTTTTCTTACCACGACCCTCATGTTTTCACAAACAGCAACCCCTAGTACTGACACCACCAGAGGCCAGTCTGAAATCAACTATAGCAAAGTGAATAATACCGTCACAATTAATGCAAAAACACCAGAACTACTTCAAACAGCTGGGGCACCAAAAGCCTTTTACACGTATTTTTGGGAGTTTGGAGACGGCTCTTACAGTAGAGAAGCACAGCCCAAACACACCTATAAAAAAGCTAAAGATTATGATGTTCGGTTATGGACAACCAATATGTATTCTTCAGGAAAACCACCCGTTTCACGTCCTAAAAAAATAAGAATAGACGCTGCTACGGATACAGATAACAGTAGTGCTTCTTTAACTACTGCTTTAGATTTAGTACGAAACCGAGAACCTATGCCCGAGGAAGACATCGTTGTTGTTATGCGCTATAAAAACACCAAAGATTATGAAACTAACGGCACACTTCATCTCTTTTATAACGAAGCACAATTTAAAGCAGATAATTTTGAAATGTCTGATGCCCGGTTTTACCACAATGAAAAGGACATTAGCTCTTCGGAAGTGATCGTGGCCAACGACATTGTAAACACCGATTATTTTTACGCTAGCACCACACGGCAACCTTACCAATTTAAAACAATTGTTCAAGATTCGACTGAAAGACTAAACCTTCCGTTAACCTTAGCGGAATCACAAGCAAAGTACCGCGCTTCACAAACCATTGCTTTTAAAAACATGAAACCTAACGAGGAGCGCAATTTATTTTACACTTTAAAAACAACACCCGAAATGATAAAGGACACGAGTGCCATTGTAACTATTAGAGGCGTTTATGTCCCTGACGACAACTACCAAAACCACAAGGTAAAAGACATGGAAATGGAAATTGTAACCTCGCACGACCCTAATAAAATGTCCTCCAATGCCACTTTTCTAAACTACCGCCTTGTCCGTTATAAAACACCTAAATTCAAGATAAAATTTCAAAATAATGGTGAAGGACCAGCAACAACTATTAGACTAGAAACCGATATCCCGGAGATGTTTGACAAATCGTCCATTCGCGTGGAAGACATGTATCCGAAGTGTAAAATCTGCCCTAAAGAAGTTGTACAATACAGTTGCTTAGACACTACCTTTACCGATACCCAGGCGATTTTCACTTTTAAAAACATCTATTTACCGGGCAGTGAACAAAAACAGGTTAAAGACTACGATTCCACAAAGGGATTTGTAAAATACAGCATTAAGTTTAGCGACGATTTTCACAAGAAAAAAACAAAGTCAAGAACAGCTATTATCTTCGATAAAAACGATCCTATTATTACTAATTATTCTACCACACGCTTCTTGCCTGGTATTTCTATTGGTGCTAAAACAGGCTATAATTCGTATTCTGATTTACAAGACTCTAAAAGCTATTTTATTGGTACCACAGTATCGCCTTACAAATCGTACCGTTGGTATTGGCAAGTCGAGTTATTAAACAGCTTTCATTCTTATAAAGGAAATACAACGGTACGTGAAGAAAACATCGATTCTCCAACAGGGCTTTTCGGATTTCAACGTACCACTACAGAACAATCTTACGACAATATAGATTGGGAAATCCCTGTATTAGTCCGTTATAATATTAATAACTACATAGGATTAGGAGCCGGTTTACAGGGTGCTTTTTCTGTGAGTGAGCAAAAAACTGAACATATTAAAGTAGAGCAATACGAAGGCCAGCAATCAGAAATCAATTTATTAATGAACACATTTGAAACGGAAAACGAAATAACTAATAGCTTTACTCATTTTAGAACAGGTTTACTAATCGAGGCTACCGCCGGATTTGCCCGTATAGGCCCCACAGCAGGTCTGCGATATGTCTTTAATTTTAAAGAGGATTATAATTATTTACAACTCTATGCTTTGTGGAAGTTTTAATTACGGACTCATTTTTGATGCATAAATAAAAAAATAAGAATCGTTCTCAAGATGAAACACGCCATACTCATTCTATGCATTATCTTATGCGGAAAACTATTTTCTCAAAACTTAGAAGAACGTATTTATACCGCCACCGAAAAGTTTAACGCAACACGCACCACAGAGGCCTTAACGACTTTAGACTCTGAAATAAAAGAATTTGAAGAAGCTTTAAAATCCAAGGATGATTATCTCGCCTTTATAAATCTCCTAATCAACAAAGCCTATTACTTAGAAAAAACCCACCACTACCAGTCGGCAATATCCACCTATGAAAAAGCGTGGGAATTATATAAAAAAGAAAAGATAGCCACTGTTTTTAAGTACGATATTATAGAGCACTGTTTAATTAATTTAGGGGTTCTATATCATAAAACAAACAACTACACCAACGCCGAAAACACTATAAAATACTATACGGCATTAGCCCAAAGTCAAAATAACATAAAACAACAGGTTGTTGGCGCCGTTAATTTAGCTAACCTATACCAGAAACTTGGCAAGCACAACTTAGCTATAGAAATTGCCCACAAAGGGATTCAATTATCAATAAAACACCCGGTCGAGCAAAGGCGGTTACAGCAGATTAAAAAAACGAGTCAGCTGACATTAAATGAAAACAGAATAGCGATGTGCGGTACTGGCTTACATACACCACCTATTCCTTTTCGTTTTGAAGACCAACAAATAGCTTACAATGCTGCAATGCAAAACGGGGATTACGACAAGGGATTAAAGTTATTTAGATCCTTAATGCAGTATTGGAACAACACACTTACCTCAGCACGAGAACTAGCAAAACTAAAACACGAAGAAGCCAAAATATACCTCTTACTAGGTAGGAACGACGAGGCAAAAAAAGCCTTGCATCAGGGACTGAGCGCCTTACTTCCAGATTACAATAAAAACAGTCTCCCTGAAACCCATACTCTTTTTCCTGAAAACACCTTTATTGATTTATTTGATGCCTTAGCCGCCTTACAAAAAAACCCTGAAAACGCCTTAGAATATTACGATCTTGGTTTTTATGTTTCTAATTTACTCAGTTCTCAAATCACCTCTCAAGAAGCAAAACTTGTCGAATTAGCTTCAAATAGACGTCGCAGTGAAAATAGTATTGCCCTACTCTATCAGTTGCAAATTCACAGTGACAATCCCATTTATACACAACGTGCTTTACAATATGCCGAAAACAGCAAAGCCTTTCTCTTAAAAGAAAACCTATCCAAAAAGAATTTATTAGCACGACACCCTAAAGACTCCTTACTAATTAAAGAACAGCAACTTTTAAAAACTCAAGAACAACTAACAAGCAAACTCATAAAAACGCCGTATTCAAAGCCGGGAACGGATTACGCTACACCATTGAGAGACTCACTAAACAGCGTAAATATTGCTCTACGAAGACTACAAAAGAGCATTCAAACTCGTTATACCACTGAAGGTTTTACGGGTATTGACTATAATAGTTTAAAAGAGAATCTGCAACAAAAAGAGGCGGCTTTAGTGACTTACTTTTATGGTAATAAGCACATATACCAGTTTGTTTTAACAGACAAGTCCCTTGATTTCAAGGCTATCGAATTGGATAAAAAAACAATTTCTGCAATACAGTCATTTATTCATCTGTTTGATAATGCTTCAGTTATAAACAATGACGTTTCCGGCTATACCCATCAAGCTTTTGCTATGTATAACACATTACAATTAGAAGCTATTCAACTTAAAAAAAACATAGTTATCATTCCAGACGGTTTGCTAAATTTTATTCCTTTTGAAGCCTTGCTTAGTTCAGAAACGAAATCATCAAATTTTAACAAGATGCCGTTTTTGGTTAGGGACCATACTATAGTTTACAATTCTAGTGTAGATTTATATTTAAAAAGTAAAAAACAGAACACTGCAAACCGTCTACTTGGTGTATTCCCTGTATTTGAAGGCACAGACCAAGCTTTAGAATTTACAGTATACGAAGCAAAAAGCATCGAGCAAGAAGTCGACGCTAAGTTTTTAATGTATAATTCGGCCACCAAAAGCAGCTTTTTAGAACACGCCTCTCAATACAGTATTTTACACCTTTCTACACACGCAAGTAGTGGTGACTTTATCGTTCCTGCACACATTGAGTTTTCAGACGAAACGCTATACCTAAACGAACTCTACACTTTAAATATCTCGCCAAAACTAGTTGTTTTAAGTGCTTGTGAAACCGGTATTGGAAAACTTCAAAAAGGCGAAGGTCCAATGAGTTTAGCAAGAGGTTTTAGTTATGCGGGAGCCAAGAATATTTTGTTTTCTCTGTGGCAAATTAGCGATGCTTCGACCGCTAGGATTATGGCGCTATTTTATAAGGATTATAGCAATTCAGAATCAGCATCTTATGCTAATTGGCAATCAAAACTAAAGTATTTAGATGATACAGGGATTAGCAATAGTAAAAAATCACCATATTATTGGAGTGCTTTTGTTTACTACGGTAGCCTAGAAACACCACAGAAAAATAATACAAGTTATATCCTTATTAGCATCATTTCAATTCTGATTATAGTACTTTTACTTTCTATATTTAAGCGACAGTATGGAAAACGATCTCAAAGAGTTCCTTCTTAAAAAAGGATACACTAAAATTAAATTAAGATTTACTAAAACGAATCACTTCGAAATAAAAGCAACAATTAATGGTGTTAAAGGCCTTTTTATTTTAGACACGGGGGCCTCGAGTAGCTGCATCGGGTTTGATGATGCTGAACACTTTAAACTCGAAGTAAAAGCATCGGATATAAAAGCTTCTGGAGCAGGAGCCACAAATATGCTTACCCGTATTTCTAAACAAAACACCCTTAAAATAGGTCGGTGGAAAAAAGACAAAGTAACCTTTGTATTATTCGATTTATCACATGTTAATATTGCATTAACCACTCACAATGCACAACCAGTAAATGGTATTATTGGGGCAGATATTTTAAAGAAAGCAAAGGGAATTATCGATTATGATAAAAAATACTTGTACTTAAAATCTAAATAAGCATAATAAATTTCTTACATTTATAACCAACGTTTATACACCAAATTATCATGAGTGCAACTATAGTCATTGCAGACGATCACCCTTTAATGTTACGGGGTTTAAGTGACTTTATTTCCTCTAAAGGCTACACTATTCTAGGTAAAGCTGAAGATGGTAAAACCGCCTACAACCTAATCGTAAAACACAACCCTGATATTGCTATTTTAGACATACGCATGCCTTATCTAACAGGCTTGGAAGTGGCTTACGAATGCAAAAAGAATAATTTAAGTACCAAAGTGATTCTTATTACTTTTGATAATGAAGAGCATTTGTACGACAAAGCGAAAGAGTATAATGTTTACGGTTATATTTTAAAAGAATTTGCTATTGAGGAAATTGAAACCTGTATCGAGCACACAAAACGAGGCGAACCTTATTTTAGTGAAGAAATCGCATCTTACCTCAACTCTAAACTTTCGTACACCGATACAGCCCTTATAGAACTTCTAACAAAATCAGAATTAAAAATTGTAAAGTTATTAGCGCACAGCATGTCTAGTAATCAGATTGCAGAACACCTAAACTGCTCAGTAAGAACGATAGAAAAGCACAGAAGTAATATTGTAAAAAAATTAAAACTGGAGAAATCACACAATGCTTTAATGATCTGGGCCAATTTAAATAAGGACCTTTTAGAAAGTGTAATAGCTCCATAAAACACTGATTACGTAGTTATACGTATTGCACGTACCCCTATTATAATCTATATTTACAGTGCTATTAATTATTTTTTTGGGGAAAAAAATCAATTAATTCTCCGCAATACTTTATTGAATTGCGGAGTTTTTTTATGAATATATTCTCACTAAATAATCCTAAGTAATTCTACGTATTGCGTGTCTACTAAAAAGGAAATATCTTTACATTGCTATTAAACAATATTTCTAAGGAGGAATAACCAACCAAAGAAAAAGCTCTGCATTACACGTAATGCGGAGCTTTTTTATACCCACATAAACCAATATTACGTAGTTACTCTTATTTTATAACACTAATTAATAAATTACATTTATAAAGCTATTGATCATTATTATAAAAGGGAATAAAAAAGGTTCTAGACATACTATCTAGAGCTTTTTTTTTACACAAAACATTCTAAAAATCAAAACATTACGTACTTACTCGTATTGTTACCCACACCAATATATAGTACATTTATATCGCTATTAATCTACAAGCCACTGATTACTTGTGGTGATAAAAAATATTATGGAAAATATCGAAACAAACAAATGGTTTATTTTTGGAATCCTGATCTTGGCATTAGCTGTGATTATTATCAACCTATTTACAATAATTTATTAATTTATTGCAAAAAAAAGTGTAACTGTAATAGTTACACTTTTTTTTATAATATAATATTAATACTCGCTATTTCGCTTAATCTTCCATTAAAGCAAAAAACTTATTAATATTTGGAAGAATTACAACACGAGTTCTTCTGTTCTTAGACCTGTTTTCGTTAGAATCGTTATCGAATAAAGGCTTATAACTACTTCTCCCTGCTGCTATTAATTTTTCTGGAGCTACATTGTATTGGTTTTGTAATTTTCTAACCACTGACGTTGCACGCAAAACACTTAAATCCCAGTTATCAGCAATTTGAGGCGTACTTATAGATCTAGAATCGGTATGACCTTCTACCATTACCTCTAAACTTGGTTCTGAATTTATAACATCGGCTAATTTTTGTAATATATTATTCGCTTTGTTACTTACTCGGTAGCTACCTGTATTAAACAATAACTTATCTGAAATAGAAATCATAACAACAGTTTCATCGATACTGATAGAAATATCGTCATCTTCATCTAAATCACTAGTATCCATATTCTTCTTCAGGTTGTAAGACACTGCTAAATTCATAGAATCCTGTAATGTTTTCGCTTCACTTAAAAGCGCTGGATCAACCTTTTTTAAGGTTTCTCTCATTTTTCTTTTGGTCGCATTAGAAATAACTGCTACATCACCAACCGCATCAAACTTTACATCGTTATCTTCTTTTAACGCTTTGATTTTGTTATTATATTCATTCACGCGCATTTGAATCTTATCAAACTTCGCTTCTAAATCTTCATTTTCTACTTTTACTTTAGTTAATTCACTTTTAATCTCTCCATTTTCTTGTTCTAAGGCAACATATTTCTTTTTTGAAACACATGAGCTTAATACAATAACAGACATTAATAAAATTGATGCTTTCTTCATATCTAAAATTAGGTTTTATATTTAGTGTAGATACGAGCATAAAAAAGTTACAGACGTCCAGAACACCGGTTTTATAATAATTTTAACAAAAAAAGGCTCCGTGAATACGAAGCCTTTTTTCCTTGTCGACTATTATTGGTCTACTCTTCTGTAATTTTAGCAGGCTCAATATTACTATCAAAAGAATTATAATATTCTTCTAATAAATTCATTAAGGCATTTAATAAATCTTTAGTTTCTAATAGCAAACTAAAGTATAATGTCGTGTTTTTCGGACTTGATTCTTCAGAACGTGTACGCTCTACTTGCTTTTGGATTTTCTCTTTTACAAGATCGTAAAGCTCGGCTTTATTGGCTAGAATACTACCGATTTTATAGAATGAGTGCGTATCGAAAGCATCTTTAGTTTCTCTGAATAACACCTCTAACTGACCATCAATCTCTTTTAGCTCTTTTATCTGACTAAATTTGAGCTTTTTATGATTGTTGTTAATATGCTTGTGACTAACCTTAGAGATATATTCTAACGACTGTGTAACGTCTTGTAAATACCCTAAAATATTAATGTAAAAGTTACTCGCTCCCACACTAGAATCATCTAAGTTTTTAATGAAATAGAAGATATTATCTCTTAAATCATCAATTTCATCCGATAGCTTATTTACTTGTTTTTTATTCTTTTTAAGCGATGACAAATCTTGTTTCGCTAGCCCTTCAATAGCATTGGTATATATTTTATTACCACGTTTTAAAACGTTAGCAATATTTTTAGCACTTTCGTGAATAACACCTTGCACCGAGCTACTTTCAGCTTTGGTTAAACTATCTTCTGCTTTAATAGCAGAACTCGATTTTTTATGTGAAATATAATTTCGAGCTAATAGCAACACTGCTAATAATAGTAATATTGGTATCATTACTTCATTCCAGCTAATTAAGGCTGCTAAAATCGCAGCTGCTGTAAATGCACTAAAAGCGGTAAAGAACCAGCCTCCAATAACATTTAAAACTCCTGCAACTCTATACACTGCACTTTCGCTACCCCAAGCTCTATCAGCTAGAGAAGTACCCATAGCCACCATAAAAGTCACGTAGGTTGTCGATAACGGTAACTTATAAGAGGTTGCAATAGAAATTAAAACCCCAGCCACCATTAAATTTACCGACGCTCGAATGGCATCGAAGGCAGGTAATTCGTACTCTTTATTTTTAGCAACTGTAATTACTGGTTTTTCAAATTTCAGATCTATTTTCTCTTGAACACTTTTTGGGATCATCGAGTTAATAACATAACCTATACCTTGAGTCCCTCTAACAACCATTCTAGATAATAAGTTAGGCTGAAACTTCTCGGCACCTTCACCTTGTCTAGATAAGCTAATTTCGGTTTCCGCAACTGTTTTCGCTTTTTTAGAAAACCATAGCGTAAGTACCATTATTGCTCCTGCGATAAACAATAAAATAGGCTCTGCTGGAACTTTTTGAGCTAACACCTCCATAGAGAATGCCGTAGCATCTACCCCCGACACGGACCACGCTTCATAAGAATGCCATGCTGCCATTGGAACTCCAATAAAGTTCACTAAATCGTTTCCGGAAAAGGCTAATGCTAAACCAAAGGTTCCCGCCACAATTACAACTGGTAAAATATTTCTTTTCAGAATCATCATATACAGATATGAAAACAGCGTCCAAAACACAAAACTGATTAACATAATAACTGCTTCATTACCTTCTACATAGCGACTCAAATCATCGTAAAAAGGCGTTCCTTTTAAACCTTTAAGAAATATAAAATAGGTAATTGCTGTTAATCCTAATCCTCCAAAAAAGGCACCAATATTTCTAATCTTACTCTCGTAATGAAAGGTAAAGACTAATCGCGATACATATTGTACCAAAGCACCTACAGTGAATGCGATTACCACCGACATTAAAATCCCAGAAATAATAAGTAAAGCTTGATCGGAGTTAATGTATTTTCCTAAATCAACAAACGATTCGCTATTGTTTGCACTAATTTTTATTAAAGCTACTGCAACCGAAGCTCCTAATAACTCGAATACAATTGAAACTGTTGTTGATGTTGGTAGGCCTAGTGTATTAAAGAAATCGAGAAGTAATATATCGGTAATCATTACCGCCATAAAAATAATCATGATTTCGTTAAACATAAACTCACTAGGATTAAAAATCCCTTTTCTTGCAACTTCCATCATACCGCTTGAGAACACGGCACCAATAAAAATACCTAAACTCGCTACAATCATAATTGTTTTAAGCGGTACAGCTTTTGAACCAATTGCTGAGTTCAAGAAGTTAACAGCATCATTACTTACTCCTACAACCAAATCGGCTGCTGCTAGAATAGTAAGTGCTGCAATCATTAATAAGTAAATAGTATCCATAATCTAGTTTAATATATTGTGCAAATATCTTTAGTGTTTAGATTTGTAATGTTACCTAAACGTTATGTTTTAAAAATGAATTTCAACTTGTAATCTATATAGTATTTCGTTATTACTATTAGCAATTTCTAAATAACTTAAATCACTTTGAACTTTTAGCTTATGTCCGCGTATATATTTCGATACGCCTAGCGTATAGTATTGCTCTTTATTACTACTAGCTACCAATTGATCTAAATTTAAAGTGGTATAACGCCCAGAAATCTCCCAATTGCTTGGAAACACATAACCCGATTGAAAGTTAAGTGCGTCTCCAACTTGAACAGCATCTCCTGTAAGGGAACCATCTTCATTTTTAGCAAAGGGATCATCTGCTTTTCTATTCGCATACTCGGCCATAAAAGAAAATCCTTGATATTTAAACATAGCATCTAAAAACAAGGTAGAAATATCTGTCTCATACAAACCGATATCACTATCCATATACCCCCCTTGATTGCTTCGCGTTTTAACCGCATCACCATTGTAGTCATAAGCAAGAGCTAAGGCTAACTTAGGTGTTTCTTCTCGTTTTAAATCGGCTCCAACAAGTTCTCCTCCACTTTTAAAATCTCCAAATGGTAATACTTCTACACGTCCAGTAAACTTTAATCCGCCCTCATTTCCAGTCGTAACATTACGGCCTTCACCTTGTGCTATAGAAACCGTTTCTTTAATTTTGAATTGCTCTGAGAGCATAAAATGATGTGATAATTGCATAGAAAACTCACGACCCAAGCTAAAAATACTAGTTAATCTCGATCGGTCTACAAACTGAAGATTTCCAGAAGAGATTAAAGTTTCTCGGTTTCCTGGTAGATTTCCCTGACCAAATTGCACTGCGAAGTTTTTATAAAAATTCCATTTTAGATACGCATCTAAAATATAACGTGGAGAATTACTAGTATATGGCGATGCACCTGCCATATCACGATTGGATAAGCCCAACTGAATTTTATATTGCAGTTTTGGGGTTAAGGCATAACCATTAAATTTTAAACGCGCTCTACGCACTAAAAAATTAAGCGAATTCTCCCCGCCATCTTCCCAACTGGAAGTGGTTAACAATTGTGCTCGAGCACCAATTTTCATGGTCCAAGAGCTATCCTGTCCGACCAAATTAAGTAAGCCATCACCAAATTTTGGTGCTTTCGTTTCTTGCGCATGAACACCTAATACGGTGAAAATGAAGAATGCAAATAAGGCATATCTAGATTTCATAAAGTGGTTATTAGTTTTTGTCACTGCAAATAACCGACTCTAATGTTAACTTAATGTTTCCAAATAATTAATTTTTAACAGAAAAAAGAAAAGGCTGCCCTTTAACAAAGCAGCCCTAATAGATTCATTACTATTACAGTCGACAAAAACTAAATAACAATCGTAAATCTAAATCTAATGTGCTTTAAAATCCTTTACAAATATGCATCTCTTAATTAAAGTTATAGTAACCACAATGTTATCTAATTATTAAAAAAAATAGACGCTTTAGAAATATTCAACACTCTAAACATCAGTATTTTACAATTCTAATGTTAATTTAATGTTACCAAAACGTTTCATTAATGTAAATATTTTTTTATATTTGAATATACACTGATCCACTTAATACCATATATTATGAAAAACATATTAGCCATAGTACTTATGTTAACAGTAACATTTGCCTACTCACAAGAAGCTTCAACACCTCCTAAATATGAAAAACAAGGCGATTTTATAATAGCCACCTATTTTCATGATAACGGAGCCATTGCCCAAAAAGGCCAGTTTAATGAAAACAACAAACTTGAAGGCACTTGGGTCAGCTATGACAAAACCGGCAATAAACAAGCCCTAAGCCAGTACCGTAATGGTATTAAAGTAGGCACCTGGTTATTTTGGCAAGACAATAACCTACGGGAAGTAGACTATAACAACAATGTTATTGAAAATGTGGGAGAGTGGACAAACAAAACACAGGTCGCCATATCAAACTAATCGATATTAAGTTTACGACTTATTGTCATTATCCACATTGTAAATTATAAATGAAAAAAGCATCCCATTCGGGATGCTTTTTTATTGAATACATTAGAGTACTTCGCACACTCTATGAGTTTTAAAATTCTAAAACAGCTTTCACCAATTAATTAGACGTTTTAAAGTCTTTTAACATCAAGACCCTTATAAATAAGCGCAAGCTTGTTTTTCTTGACTGTTGGAAATAAAAGCACGTTTTGTAATTTAATGCCTACAAGTTAAAAAAATTATTCTACAGTCCAACCTGCTCCCCAAGTTTCGTAATCTGTACCTGTAGCATTCCCTTCACCCGTAAAGAACTCCGCATCTGAAAAGACTTCTCCGGTATCATTTTTTACTTTATCTAGGACATCAACAAACGTCACATTAGTAACCTGTAAATCACCACTTAACACTCCTGTTCCTGTAGGATTATCGCTTGAAGCACCGGCATCACCATCCAAATCAAAACCTTCTGCATAACCTTCAATTAATATATTATTAAAAATCCCTTGTGTTCCTGCTCTTAAACGAACTGCTTCGGCACTTACCCCAGAACCTAATCCTAAAATAGTCACATCATTTACAGTAGGTTTAGACCAGAACAACGGACTTGAGTTATTCCCAACATCGGTATTGTATCCATCACATTCAAAAGCTTTATCATGATCTACACCGTGTTTTACATACGCATTTGTAATCGTTCCAGAATAACCTTCTGTCCAATCGATAGAATCATCTTGAGCATTTACTACAGAGATATAATCTGCATTTACTGTCCCACCAAAAAATTCTACACCATCATCTTTTCCTTCAAAGGCTTGAATATGAGAAACCACTGTTCCATTACCCACACCATAAAAAGAGAACCCGTTGTTTTCCGATTGTCCGTCGGCAGCCCCTCCAGAATACTCAACACGAACATAACGTAAAGAACCTGAATTATCACCTGCGTTTGTTCCCCCATAAGGTAAACTTGCAATTTCTGAAGTTGATGTTGCATTTCCAGAAACAGAGTTTATTGGCGCCTCACCTAATAAGATAAGACCTCCCCAATCCCCTGCTTGCGGATTCGCTGCATTAGACGTAAATACAATTGGGCAATCTGCTGTTCCATTAGCAATAATTTGTGCACCCTGAGAAATAGCGATATACACGTTAGACCCTGCCGCTAACGCTTCGATTGTCATACATGCTGGTATAGTTAACGTTGTACCATTAGCCATAATTAAAGAGCCATTAAGCACGTAAGTTTTGTTGGCATCTAGTGTTAAGTCTGATGTATACGTTCCCGATAAGTACACCGTATCCGGGTCTTGAGTTCCGCCGCCACCGCCGCCGTTGTTTACTGTACTATTGTCATTAATAACAATGTCTGAAGTGTCGTCTGTCGAACAAGACGTTGCTAGTACACCTAAAAGTGCTAATCCTAATAAAAATTTGTTTTTCATGTTTTTAAATTTAGTTTGCGTTGTTGTTTCTGATTGTTTATTGTTAAAATTTATATTTAAGTTCTAATCCTATTTGCATTCCTTTTTTGTAATCGGACACATCTTTTCCGTTTGGCGAGGTCACCAAAATATTTCCTTGTTTGGTCTCTCTTATATACTGAACAGTTGGATTTAAAATATTCTTTACTGCTAGATTGATATCTAGGTGTGAAGTGACTTTATTTTTAAGAATAAAATCGAATGTCGGCAATCCCTTTTCTATCACGTTTCCTAATTGGCCAGAACCTAAAGCATCAATACGATCTGAGAAGTAAGAGAACACAAGGTTTGCCGTTGGCTTATACTCACCAAAAGTTGGAGAATAATTAAGATCGGCATTTATAATTATTGGCGAGGCACCTTGTAATTCCTCCTTATCATTTCTAAAACTCACACTATAGGTTCCAGAAATGCTATTATATAAATCTTGCTCGGTATGCATATAAGTAAAATTCAGCCCACCAGATAAAAGTGTTTCATCATTATCATCTACCAGAATATTCTTTCTTATTTCGGCCTCGAACCCCATAATTCGTGCTTGATCACCGGTTCTAAAATAGCGTTGAGTTCCTGTAGCATCAAAGGCCACCACTTGGTTAATAGGATTATTAATTTCCTTATAGAAAGCACCAACCGAGAACAATTCACTTTTAGACATAAACCATTCGTATTTAAGATCTAAGTTTAAAATCTTTGAGTAAGACACATCCTTAACATTAACATAAGATGCACCGGCTTTGGTTCCTAATAAATCAGGGTTACCACCAATACGCTGTGATACTGATTCGTACACAAAAGGAGCCACCTCTTTAAATTCTGGAAGGGAGATGGTCTGACTGGCAGAAAAACGTAAATTTTGATCTTCGTTTAAACCGTACTTTAAACTGATACTTGGCAAGGCAATAGTTTCTTCTGAAGCAATACCATCATTTCCTTTAGAGCCCAAGTTTATAACATCGTAAGCTACTTTTTGATTGATTTTCTCTACACGAACACCTGGAACTACCAACAGTTTTTCAGTGGCATTAATTTCTGCATTCACGTAACCTGCATACACCTCTAAATTTCCTTTATAAGTATTTTCTGGCAACCCTGGGTGGTTTACATTACTTAATCCCGGAAACGTATTTATCACATTAAGTTGGTACAAGCCTCCCGATTGCTGATTCACCATCAAGTTGTTTAAAGAAAGGTCTTGCGAGATATTACCTACTGAACTAACTGGGACACTAGAATTTGTGAAATCGTAACCGTATCGAATATTTTCAAACGAACGTTCTTTTGTTCTACCGTTATAACCCACATTTAATTTTATAGCATCATTAATGGTATAGGCTAAATTAACGCGACCATTAAGCTCATCGTCATCAATAGTCTGAAAATAACGCTGGTTATCAAAAGCGACATTATTATAATAGGTTGCTGTTGTTGTTGGATCGTTATCTAAAGCGAAATCATAATTTTCTATACTGATTCGTTTTCGGTCTGGCTCATGAGCAAACACCTTATTATAACCTACTCCCCAAGTTAAATCGAAATCTTCAAAGCTATGCTTACCTACTAATTGATTCACATAAATCAAGTTTTGGTTAAACTGCACATTCATTTGATAAAACCCTTTATCGGTGTTTAAATTAGCATCCCTATTTCTTCCTTTACCATCGATTCCAAAATACCCCACATTATCCGAAGAGCTGTTTATAAAAAGAGAGGTATAACTTAAGCTATTGCGATTATCTATTTTATAATTTAAATTCGCCATCGCTGTTGTTGTGGTACCATATTCAAATTCTTCGGCTTTGTCAAAAGCTTTCTTCTCTACATTTGTATAATCAATATTAGACCCTTCTCTATACGCGTAATCATTATTAAATGACACGGTTCCGTAAAGGCTTAATTTTGAATTATTATTAAAGCTGATAGATTTTCCAAAAGAGGCTCCTATAGATGTGTTAATTGGAGAAGTAGCGGTAACAGGATCAACTTGATGAGATAGTACCACTGCAAACGGGTTGTGATCATAGCGATTATAAAATCCGAAATACCCAGTTCCCTCGCTCTTTTTAAAGGTTTTCCCTACCGCATTAGTATTCACACTAGAACCTACTTGAAGATCAAAAAAACCATTCCCTTTATAGTCTTTTGAAGAGATATCGACATTTCCAGCAGCAAAATCCGAATAAAACTTTGAGGAATATGCTTTACTTATAGAAACGTTTTCGATAATATCTGAAGAAAATAAATTCAGATCAATATTCTTTTTACTCACATCATTCGATGGTAAAGACAAGCCGTTAAGGGTTGTGTTTAAATACCTATCACCTAAACCACGTACATAAACGTTACTTGACCCTTCTTGTTTTGAGACTCCAGAAATTTTAGAGACGGCGCCAGCAGCATCACTTACTCCTTTTCTTGATAATTCTTCAGCCCCAATACTCTGCTTAATTTCAACCGCTTTTTTCTGATCTAATAACAAGGCAACCTCACTTTCTCGTTTATTTGATGTCTGTATAACAACCTCATCTAAAGCCGCAGCATTTGGCCCCATAGACACGTTAATCTCAACCACTTTACCTGCAACAATCTCTACAGGCACCAACTCTGTTTTATACCCGACAAAACTAAATGACACTTTATAAGACCCAGGCTCGATAGCCTCTAATTTAAATAGCCCATCAAAATCTGACGAGGTTCCTTTAGTCGTATTTTCCAACATAATATTTACCATTGGTAGTGGCTCGTCATTATAATCTTTGTCGGTAACCTTACCTGAAATAGACCCGGTTGTTTGCGAAAACGCTAGGCTAGAAATAAATAATGTAATTAGTAGTAATCCGTGTTTCATGTTTTTATGATTGTTTAACGCTGCAAAGAAACCAGCATACTGTAAACTTTGTGTTAACTCAAAATTAATTACAGTTAATGAAAAGGTTTTCTAAAGGTTATGCACTTTAAGTTCTATTTGTATTGTGGAAACACAGAGTTAACACAGAATTAATTATCTTGCGGCAACAAAAATTACACTTATGACTTGGGAAGAATTACTCTCTTTAAAACGTTTTGGGGACACCAATAAAAGACTAAGAAAAGAACAAGATGAGACCCGTTTGGGATTTGAAGTCGATTACGACCGCATTATTTTTTCTTCGGAGTTTAGAAGTCTTCAAGATAAAACTCAAGTCATTCCACTGTCTCAAACTGATTTTGCACATACACGATTAACCCACAGTTTAGAAGTCAGTGTAGTAGGTCGTTCTTTAGGTCGAAGTGTTGGTAAAAAGATATTAGAAAAACACCCGCATTTGTATAGTGTTCTAGGTTATCAAGCCAATGATTTTGGTGCTATCGTAGCGGCAGCCGCACTCGCTCACGATATTGGAAATCCGCCATTTGGACATTCTGGAGAAAAGGCCATTGGAGAGTACTTTATATCTGGAAACGGAAAACATTTTAAAAGTGAACTAACGGCAAAAGAATATGAGGATTTATGTCGTTTTGAAGGAAACGCCAATGGATTTAAGATTCTCACTCAGAGTCGTGAAGGCCGCGAGGGTGGATTACGTCTTAGCTACGCTACTTTAGGAGCCTTCACAAAATACCCTAAAGAATCATTGCCGCAAAAGCCCACTTCGCATATAGCCGACAAAAAGTATGGTGTATTCCAAAGCGAACTGAGCGAATTTAAAGCGATTGCAAAAGAACTCGGACTAAATAAAAGAAGCGACGACGCAATTAGTTACGCTCGTCATCCTCTTGCTTATTTAGTTGAAGCAGCCGATGATATTTGTTATACCATTATAGATTTTGAAGACGGTATTAACCTAGGGTTAATTCAGGAGGAATTCGCCTTGGAATACTTAATCAAGCTTGTAAAAGACTCTATAAACTCAGAAAAATATTATCAACTTACAAACACCCACGATCGTATAAGTTACCTAAGAGCACTTGCCATTGGACGCTTAATTAACGAAGCGGTAGATATTTTCATGACTCATGAAGATGCGATTTTAAAGGGTGAATTTGGGTCTAGTTTATTAGACAAAAGTAAATATGATGCACAGATTAACGACATTATTAAAATAAGCATCGACAACATCTACCAATCTACCGAGGTAGTAGATAAGGAAATTGCAGGATACGAAATTATAAAAACCCTATTGGACACCTATATAGCAGCAGTTAACAACTGCTATAATAATACGGCATCTAACTACGATAAATTGATTCTAAAAGGATTCCCTAAAACCATAAAAATGGACCAAGACAGCTTGTACGACCGACTGATTAGCGTGTCGCACTACGTCTCTTTATTATCGGATAGTCAGGCGATTTTAAGCTATAAAAAAATTAAAGGATTTAGTCTTTAAGCTTTTATTTTAAAGGTTTTAGTGTGCTCAAGAATTGTGTAAGACTACGACTGTCTAATTCTAAATCTTCAAGCAATTCGAAAACGGTTCCGTGTTCTATAAACTGATCCGGAATTCCTTTAAGATAGACCTCGTTTTTATAATGGTGTTTGGCAGCAAATTCTAGGATCGCACTTCCAAATCCACCCATTACAGCATTATCTTCTACTGTTACTATAGCGGTATGTGTTTCGAATATAGTATGTAAAAGGTGTTCATCTAGAGGTTTTACAAAACGCATATCGTAATGCGACAGATCGTGAAACCCTTCGGTATGTGCAATAATATCCTCAATTACTGTTGCCATAGTTCCGATAGTTAGAACAGCGATAGCACTACCTTTATTAAGACAGGTGGCCTCTCCGATGGTTATGGCTTTAAAAGGCTGTTTCCAATCGAGAAGCGTACCACGACCACGAGGATAACGAATCGCTATTGGATGTTTTAATCCCAGTTGGGCGGTATACATTATATTTCGCAGCTCAATTTCATTTCGAGGTGCAAAAATAATTAGATTCGGAATACAACGTAAGTAACTCAAATCGAAAACCCCATGATGGGTCGCCCCATCTTCTCCTACTAATCCAGCACGATCCAAACAAAAAATAACCGGAAGATTTTGGATTGCCACATCGTGGATAACCTGATCGTAAGCACGCTGTAAAAAGGTAGAGTAAATATTACAAAAGGGCAGCATCCCTTGGGTAGCCATTCCTGCTGCCAAGGTAACCGCATGCTGCTCGGCAATACCCACATCGAAGGCCCGATCGGGAATCTCCTCCATCATAAATTTAAGAGAACTCCCCGTTGGCATCGCTGGAGTGATCCCTATAATATTTTTATTTAACCGCGCTAACTCTACAATAGTATAACCAAAAACATCTTGGAATTTTGGTGGTTGTACGGTGTCTACTTTTTTATATAAATCCCCGGTTTCTGCATTAAACTTTCCTGGGGCGTGGTAGGTCACTTGATTCTCCTCGGCTTGACGCAAGCCTTTACCTTTAGTAGTAATTACATGTAAAAACTTAGGCCCTTTTACCGATTTTAATCGTTCTAATTCAGCTATTAATTCTTGAAGGTTATGACCATCTATGGGACCTGAGTAATTAAAATTTAAAGCTTCGAAAATATTATCTTGTCTTTCGGTTCCCTTTTTAACATTAGTGAGATACTGTTTTAAGGCACCAACACTAGGATCTATTCCTATAGCATTGTCATTTAAAATAACCAACAAATTACAGTCGGTTACTCCTGCATGGTTTAAACCTTCAAAAGCCATCCCACTAGCAATGGATGCGTCTCCAATAACGGCTATATGATGTTTACTCAGTTCTCCTTTTAATTGCGAAGCGATGGCCATCCCTAGTGCTGCCGAAATGGAGGTCGACGAATGTCCCACTCCAAAACTATCATACTTACTTTCGCTACGTCGAGGAAAACCACTAATACCATTAAACTGTCTATTAGTATCGAAAACAGACTGGCGGCCGGTTAAAATTTTATGACCATAGGCTTGATGGCCTACATCCCATATTAATTCGTCGAAAGGGGTATTAAAAACATAATGTAATGCAATGGTAAGTTCTACCACTCCTAAACTGGCACCGAGATGCCCTTCTTTTGCGGCTACCGCCCGTATAATAAAACGCCTTAAATCGGAGATCAAACACTCTAATTCTAAATCACTTAAGGATTTAATATCAGCTACCGATTTAATAGTATCTAGGGTGGATTTTGTCATTGTAGTTCAATAATTAGGTAAAACTATTAAAAATGGGTGTTAAATTTTGCGCAATTCATATAATATTTATCATAAAACTATATTAATTGTTAGTTCATCGCTATATTTACGGAATAATTTTAAGACAATTTTAATTTTTAGTTAACAATGAAGAAAAAATACAATTTAGCTTTTCTGTTTTTAGCACTATTTCTTTTTGCTCAAAATGGGTTTTGTCAAACTGAGCTTTCCAAAAATGAATACGGCTCTCTTATTCAAAATTGGTTACAAAAAAACAAGGGGGATTACAACTTAACACAAAATGACATTTCTGATTTACAGGTAAGCAATGCTTTCTTTTCAAAGAAAACAAAAATCAACCATGTTTATGTAAATCAAGCATATCAAGGTGTACCAATTTTTAATGCAGTATCTAGTGTTTCAGTAAAAGACAATTACGTATTTTATTATGCAAATGCCTTTCATTCTAATATCGCGGCAAAAATAAATACAATTACCCCAACTATATCTGCTCAAGAAGCTATAGCTTCAACTGCCGCAGAATACAATTTAGGGGCTTTAGGAAACGTAAGCGAATTAGACTCTAAAAATAACGAGTACACGTTCTCTAAAGGCAGTATATCAAACAGTGATATACCAGTAAAATTAGTATATCAATTAACTGAGGGTGGCGAATTAAAATTAGCTTGGGATTTAAGTATTGATGCCTTAAGTGGTCAAAATTGGTACAGTGTACGAGTAGATGCTACTAACGGCGAGGTTATTAATATGAATGATTGGGTAATATCTTGTAATTTTGGAGAATTTGGTCATACAGATCACTCAGGACATTCTAAAACAAGTAACGCATTTAGCTTATTTAAAGCAGAAAACGCAATGGCTGCTGATGGCTCTCAATACAATGTATTTGCACTTCCTTTAGAAAGCCCAAATCACGGACCAATTCAATTAATTACTGACCCTGCAAATCTTAACGCATCACCATACGGATGGCATGATATAAATGGAAATGATGGTCCGGAATATACAATTACCAGAGGTAATAATGTATGGGCATATGAAGATGCAAATGGAAATGACACACCTGGTGTTTCTCCAAATGGGACGGCTACATTAAATTTTAATTTCTCTTTAAACTTGAATCAAGAGCCTGTTGGGTACCAAGATGTTGCTACGACCAACCTGTTTTATATTAACAATATGATGCATGATATTTGGTATCAATATGGTTTTGACGAGGCAAGTGGTAACTTTCAACAAAACAACTACGGAAATTCGGGTAACGGAAATGATTATGTTATTGCACAATCGCAAGATGGATCGGGATTAAACAACGCTAATTTTGCAACGCCTACAGACGGGTTAAATCCGAGAATGCAAATGTATCTTTGGCAACCTTCATCTTTAGGAACACCATTAACCATTAACAGTGGCGGAACGCTTCTTGGAGATGTTACTGCGGCTACACCTTCTACTGCTGCTGGAGCAGATGGACCAGGAAATATTACAGGACCCTCAACCACACCTGTAACTGCTAATTTAGCCTTGGTAAATGATAGTAGTGCAGCTCCTACAGAAGGTTGCAACCCTTTAACTAATGCTAGTGATCTAGCGGGTAAAATCGCTGTTGTTCTTAGAGGTAATTGTAATTTTACTCAAAAAATTCAAAACGCTCAAGATGCGGGTGCTGTAGGCGTAATTGTAGTTAACCACAACAACCCAACAAACGATCCTGCCTATGTACAATACGTAAACATGTACGGGGTAACAAACCCTGCTTTTACAATTCCATCAATCTTTATAAATAACGCAGATGGAATACAGCTAATCAACGCACTTCAAAACGGAGATGTTATCAACGGTACAATCGTAGAAAGTCCTGTTTACTTTAAGGACGGTAGTTTAGATAATAGTATTGTAACACACGAATACGGACACGGTATTTCTTCGAGACTTGCGGGTGGTGCCTTAAATTCAGGGTGTTTAAACACAAGAGAACAAATGGGAGAAGGTTGGTCTGATTGGTTTGCCTTAATGGTAACAATGAAAGCCAGTGACACCCCTGAAATGGGTAGAGGAATAGCAACTTACTCCAACGGACAAGGCGTTAACGGCCAAGGCATTAGACCTGCTAAATACAGTACAGACTTCGCCGTGAACGATTATACATATGCTGACTCTAACGATAACACTCAAATTGGCACAGACCAACAAGGCACCCCTATATACTGGAATGATATACCTCACAATATTGGATTTTTATGGGGTACAATATTATGGGATTTAACTTGGAAATACATTGAAAAATATGGTTTTGATGCTGATTTATACAATGGCACAGGAGGAAATAACAAAGCTATGCAATTGGTACTGGACGGTTTAAAAATGCAACCGTGTAACAATATTGGTTTTGTAGAAGGGAGAGATGCTATACTTGCAGCAGACAATGCACTTACTGGAGGTGAAGACCAGTGTTTAATTTGGGAAGTTTTTGCAGCAAGAGGGGTTGGAGTTAATGCTTCTCAAGGAAGTGTTTTTAGTATTTCAGATCAAACAGCTGATTTTAACACGCCACCAGATACAGATCCTAGCTTAGCAAACTGTACAACTTTAAGCGTAGATGAGTTTAATACAAAAAGCGCATTCTCTATTCACCCTAACCCTGCAAATAATGTAATTTACATTAGCACGAAAAAGAACTTAGGTGATGTAAATATCAGTTTAATTGATATTAACGGAAGAGTTGTTTTATCTAAGAAAGCAACCTTATTAAACGAAGCGGAATTAAACATTAGCACGTTACAATCTGGAATGTATATTCTAAACGTAACAGGGAATAATGTTAACATTAATACTAAGATTATCAAAAACTAGTCTTTGCGATTAGATTTTCACAAAAGGCAGCTAAGCAATTAGCTGCCTTTTTATATTTTTACACTTATGGAAAATCCTTTTAACCCGACCTATTTTATGAAAAAAGCATTAGCTGAGGCTGAAGCGGCTTTCGAAAAAGGCGAAATACCAGTAGGCGCAGTTATTGTTATAGACAATAAAATAATTGCTCGTGCGCATAATCTTACCGAATTATTAAACGATGTTACTGCCCATGCAGAAATGCAAGCTATAACGGCAGCTTCACATTTTTTAGGCGGAAAGTACTTGCACCAATGCACCTTATACGTCACTTTAGAACCCTGCCAAATGTGTGCCGGGGCGTTGTACTGGAGTCAGATATCACATATAGTATATGGAGCCAGCGACCCACAAAGAGGGTGCATTAATTTAAACACCAAACTCCACCCTAAAACAACCATAAAAGGTGGCATATTAGCTGAAGAAGCTTCTGATTTGATGAAACGTTTTTTTGTCGAGAAAAGAAATTTAAACTGATGGACCGCATTAGGGATTGATGCGGCATCCTTTTTTACTTTTTTGTAAAAAAGATATAGCCGAAAGCCCGACTTTTTTAATAAAAAAAAAGAAATGCCCTAATTACTTTTTACGCCGTTCATTATCGCGCATTTTATCTAAATTCTCTTTGGTAATCATATAGTCTTTGATGTCTCTACCTTTCCATCTGTGGTATGAAAACAAAGGAATAAACACAAAGAAAAGTCCAAGAACACCACCTCCAATTAATTTTTGAGAGTAGCTAACATCTATAGTGTACCCCACAATAATACTAGTGATACAGGCGATAAAAACGAGTAGAATAATATATTTCATAATCTTATTTTGTGTAGGCAATTAATTGCTGTCTGTAAGCTGTCAACAGTTTAGATTTCGAGATAAAACCAACGTAAACACCATCCTTAACCACTGGAAGGTTCCAAGCGCCACTATCCTGAAACTTCTTCATGATACCCGTCATTTTATCGGATGTAAAGTTAATAATCTCTGGCGGCTTTTGCATTACCTCACTTGCCAAAATAGTGTTATAAAGACTTTGATCAAACATTATCGAGCGAATATCATCTAACAGAATAATACCTTTAAGTGCTTTCGAGTCTTCGTCAATTACTGGAAAGATATTACGGTTAGACTTTACCACCGCCTGATGTACAATCTCTCCCAAGGTCATTTTGGTACTTATGGTTACAAAATTGGTTTCAATAACTTTTTCTATTTCCATAAGGGTTAACACGGCATGGTCTTTATCGTGTGTTATTAGCTCACCTTTTCTACCGAGTTCCATAGCATACACGGAGTGAGGCACAAAATACTTTGTAATCCCAAAAGAAATAGCTGCCGTAAGCATTAAGGGCACAAACAACTCGTAACCACTTGTGAGTTCAGCAATTAAAAATATTGCTGTTAATGGCGCATGTAAAACCCCTGCCAGTAAACCGGCCATACCCACTAGGGTAAAGTTGCTTTCGGAAATCGGAGAATTTAGGACACCACTAGCATTGGCTATTTTAGCCAGGCAATTACCCATTATACCACCCATAAACAAGGTTGGAGCAAAAATACCTCCCACACCACCTGCACCAAAGGTTAAGGCACTAGCAATAACCTTAAACAACACCAAACCGGCAAGCAAGCCTATAACAATCCAACTATTGGAGAGGTTGAAATTAAAGATGTTATTTGTTATGGCTTTTTCAGGATTTCCGGCGATTAAGGCATTTAACACATCGAATCCTTCACCGTAGAGCGGAGGAATAAAATAGATGAGCACACCAATAGCCACGCCACCCAGTGCCAGTCGTTTAATAGGGGATTTTATACGCGCAAAAACATTTTGTATACGTTCGTAAACTTCGGTAAAATAAATAGAGACTAAAGCCGAAAATACCCCTAAAATAATATAGAATGGAATATCGGTTAAGGTAAAGCCTTCCTCAATAGAAAACGGTAGTAAAATATCGTCGCCAAAAAAGAAGTAAGAGGTAAAAATTCCGGAAAGGGACGCTAATAACAGCGGGAGCATTGATACTATCGTAAGATCCAAACTAAACACCTCCACAGCAAAAATAATAGCCGCAATTGGCGCTTTAAATATAGACGACATGGCTCCTGCCGCTGCACAACCTATTAATAGTGTTTTTGTTTTCTGATTCATCCTAAACATTCTGGAAATATTAGAACTTATCGCTGCTCCAGTGGCTACTGTTGGCCCCTCTAGTCCTACAGACCCTCCAAATCCAACTGTTATCGGTGCCGTTAGAATAGACCCCAACATCTGATACCGTTTCATTATCCCTTTACGCTTAGATATCGCATATAAGGTAGAAGGTATACCGTGACTTACCTTTTGTCGGATTACATAGGTAATAATTAAGTATACAAGTACTAGTCCAATAATTGGAAACACAAAATAAAACGCTTGATGCCAGTTTTTAACTAAATTAATCTCTAATAAATACTGGATAAAATGGGTAGCATTTTTTAAAATAACCGCTCCTATACCAGACATAAAACCGACTAGTATACTTAAAATGTAAACAAAGTGCTTATGCGATATATGCTTTGCTCTCCAAATTAAAATGCGCTTAAATAAAGGGTGATTAACAGGCATTGTTGTGTTTCATAAATTAAAGAGGTTGTATAAACTGTATAAAAACATAAAGCTATCAAAAAATCCTGCAATGTGCAGGATTTTTATCTTATTCTATTTTAAATCTAATTTAAGATTTAATTCTTTTAACTGTTGTTCGTCTATCGCAGCAGGCGCGTCGATCATTACATCTCGACCCGAATTATTTTTCGGGAATGCAATAAAGTCTCTTATCGTTTCTTGTCCGCCTAAAATAGCAACCAATCTATCTAAACCAAAAGCTAAACCACCGTGTGGAGGCGCTCCATATTCGAAGGCATCCATAAGGAAACCAAATTGCGCTTTAGCTTCCTCTTTAGAGAATCCTAAATGTTTAAGCATGATTCCTTGAGTCTCTTTATCGTGAATACGAATCGATCCACCACCAATCTCATTACCATTTAATACTAAATCGTAAGCATTAGCTTTAACATCTCCAGGGTTGGTATCTAACAATTCTATTTGCCCTGGTTTTGGCGAAGTAAACGGGTGATGCATGGCATGGTAGCGCCCAGTTTCTTCATCTAATTCTAATAATGGGAAATCCATAACCCATAACGGTGCAAATTCGTTAGGCTTACGCAACCCTAAACGCTCTGCTAACTCCATTCTTAGGGCACTTAACTGAGCACGTACTTTATTTTTATCACCAGAAAGAATACAGATCAAATCACCAGGTTTAGCACCGGTAACGTCTGCCCATTTCGCTAGATCCTCTTGATCAAAAAATTTATCTACAGAAGATTTAAATGTACCATCGTCATTACAACGCGAATAAACCATTCCTAAAGCGCCCACTTGCGGACGCTTAACCCAATCGATTAATTTATCGATTTCTTTTCTTGTATAAGCATTTCCCCCTGGTACCGCAATACCAACAACTAACTCTGCTGAATTAAATACACCAAAGTCTTTGTGTTGCGCCACCTCATTTAACTCTCCAAACTCCATTCCGAAGCGAATGTCTGGCTTATCGTTTCCGTACAAGCGCATCGCATCATCATATAGCATTCTAGGGAATTTTTCAATTTCTACACCGTTAACTTCTTTTAATAAGTGACGTGTAAGCCCTTCAAATACATTTAATATATCTTCTTGCTCAACAAAGGCCATCTCACAGTCAATCTGTGTAAACTCCGGCTGTCTATCGGCACGTAAATCTTCATCTCTAAAGCATTTTACAATCTGAAAATACTTATCCATACCCCCTACCATAAGCAGTTGCTTAAAGGTTTGTGGCGATTGAGGCAAGGCATAAAACTGCCCTTCATTCATACGACTAGGCACCACGAAATCTCGCGCTCCTTCAGGAGTAGACTTTATTAAATAAGGCGTCTCCACTTCGATAAACCCTTCGTTAGACAAGAAGTTTCTTACTTGCTGTGTCACTTTATGTCTAAACACCAAGTTATTTTTAACTGGATTTCTACGAATATCTAAATAGCGATATTTCATTCGTAAATCTTCACCACCATCCGTTTTATCCTCTATAGTAAAAGGAGGTAATAAAGATTCGTTTAAGATCGTTAATTCGGTTACTAGCAATTCAATATCACCGGTAGCCATATTAGGGTTTTTCGAAGCCCTTTCGATTACGGTTCCTTTAACCTGAATAACGAACTCACGTCCTAATTTCTGGGCGCGATCCATCATTTCTTTTGGTGTACGCTCCTCATCAAAAACAAGTTGCGTAATCCCGTAACGATCGCGTAAATCGACCCAAACAATAAATCCTTTATCTCTAGATTTTTGTACCCAACCTGAAAGGGTTACCTCCGTATTTATATGCGACGCGTTTAATTCGCCACAAGTATGACTTCTATACATAATGAAAATTTATAACTGCAAATTTAATATTAATTATTTGATGAGAATTGATATTGAAAAAAAAGAGTCAACATTAAACAAAACTCAATCTTAAACCCATAACTTTAAACTAAACGCTAAATTATTGTTAAAAAAATACATTAAAAACAATAAAAACTGTTTTTATTTACTTTATTTTTACCAGACCAACTCATAAACCCTTAACATTATGAATTATCAAAACCAGTTAACATTAACCCTCTCTTTACTACTCCTACCTCTTGGGGTTTTATCACAAAACGTGGTAACCGGAACCATTACCGAAGCGAGCTCTAACAGCCCATTGCCCGGAGTAAACATTATAGAAAAAGGGACTAGCAACGGAACAACCTCCGATTTTGAAGGGGAGTTTAGTATTAACGTCAGTGCGTTCCCAGCAACCTTAGTAGTGACCTTTGTAGGCTACAACAGCCAAGAGATCACTCTAGAAGCTGCCCAACAAATAACTATAGCCCTACAAGATGGAGTTGCTTTAGACGAAATTATTTTAGTAGGAAACAGATCAAAACCGCGAACAATTTTGGATTCGCCGGTGCCTATTGACAATATTGGTTTAGCTGAAATGAAAAAAACAGGGCAACCTACTGTCGATAAGATGCTAACCTACAAAGTACCCTCATTTAATTCCACGCAACAAACTATATCGGACGCCACCGCACACTTTGACCCTGCTGACCTAAGAGGCTTAGGCCCTAGTAGAACATTAGTATTGGTTAATGGTAAGCGTAAAAACCAAAGTGCATTAGTATATATAAATGACACTCCAGGAAAAGGGGAAGTAGGTGTCGATTTAAAAAGCATCCCCGCGGCAGCCATAGAACGTATAGAAGTCTTACGTGATGGGGCCTCTGCTCAATATGGTTCTGATGCTATTGCAGGGGTTATAAACATGGTTCTAAAGAAAAACGTAGAATACACCACCGTTAATGCCAAAGCCGGAGTAACAACTGAAGGTGACGGATTTAATTATGCCGTCGATTTAAATACAGCCATCACTATTGAAGAGCGTGGTTTTTTAAATTTAACAGTAGGCTATTATGAGCAAGAAGAAACTAATCGGGCCGGTGAACCAGGTAAAGATGTTCTCTTTGGTGTTGAAGCAAACGACCCCACATGGGGAAACTGGCTTGCAAACAATCCCGATTTAGGAATGACTATTGGTCAGCCAGAACTAAAAAAATTCGACTTATTTTTTAATTCAGGGCTACCATTTAAAAATGAAAAAGGAGAATTTTACACCTTTGGGGGATTAACCTCAAGAACTGGAAAAAGCTTTGCTTTATACAGAGCTCCTTATTGGGTAGGAGACCCACACAACCTACTTCACGACGCCAATAGTGAGTACCAAGGTTTTCAGCCCACTTTTGAAACCGACGTTATAGACAATAACATTACTGCCGGTGTAAAATGGGAATTGGCAGGTTTTAATTTTGATTTAAGTGGAACCTTCGGTAGAAATGCTATAGATTATGAAGTTAACAACACACTAAATGTAGATTTAGGGGCTAACAGTCCGACGTCATTCGCTGTAGGAGGCTACTCTTTTAGCAACACTTTAGCTAACTTTGATATATCACGAACTGTTGGCGCTTTTAGTTTTGGCCTTGGAGCCGAAGTTAAAAAAGAACGATTTAATTCTGAAGCAGGACAACCAGAATCTTACACTGGTAGTGGCGCGCAATCCTTCCCTGGGCTACAACCTAAAAATGCAGTACGTGCAGAAAGAGAAAACTATGGTATTTACAGCGAAATAGATTGGGAACCTACAGACAAGCTGTTAATAGGAGCTGCACTTAGGTATGAAGATTTTAGTGACTTTGGAAACAACACATCTTGGAAAGTAAACGGACGTTATTTACTTGGCGATAAGGGTGCATTACGCGCGTCTTACAGCACAGGATTTCGCGCACCTTCACTGCACCAAATATACCTAAGCAACATACAAACATTAGTGTCTGGAGGAACGGTATCTAACCAAGGGACCTTTAACAATGTAGACCCTATAATTAGAAATGATTTGGGCGTACCACAACTTTCGGCTGAAACTTCTAAAAATATTTCTGCTGGGATAACTTATAGGATAAAAAACAATCTTACAGTATCAGCAGATTTTTATAATGTAAAAGTTGACGATCGCGTATTATTTACGGGTGAGATAGGGTTTGACGACGACAATATGAGCACAAATCCTGTGGAGCAGGTTTTATTAAACAACTCTATTACCAGCTTAAAATTCTTTGTAAATGCGGTAAACACCAATACTTCTGGTGTAGATTTAGTAGTGAACTACAGAAAAATAGATTTAGGACCTGGACAACTAAACGCGACCTTAGCCGCAAATTTTAATGACACTAAAATTGAAGGAAAGATTGATACTCCCGCTTTACTAGCAAGTAATGGTTACGAGATTTTTAATAGAAAAGAACAAGCAAGAATAACATCTTCAAGACCAAAATCGAAAATACTTCTTGGCTTAGACTACAATTTAAACCAATGGAATTTCGGATTGAACAACACCTATTTCGGATCAGTAACGTGGCGCCATGCCGATAACGGATTAAACGGAGCCGACCTAGGAGACGGTCCGCTACCTACAAACGACGAGGACTACGATCAAACGTTTAAAGGTAAAGTAATTACCGACTTGGTGATTGGATATGAATTTAACAAGAGTCTATCTGCGAATATTTTTGTAAATAATTTACTAAATGTATATCCTGATGAAGTGGATACTAAAGGAGATTTTGTTACCGACCTTGGAGGGCGTTTCAAATACCCTTGGGAAGTTAGCCAATTTGGATTTAGTGGAACGGTTATAAACGCAAGCGCTACTTTTAAATTTTAAGATCAACCTAAACAAAACAAAAAAGCCTGTGAATTATAATTCACAGGCTTTTTTGTTTTTATAGACTTAGATTATTCTTCAATAACTAGCGCTTCTTCTTCGGGCTTATCAGCCATTTTTTCTTTTAACCACATTTTAAATTTGGTCACTAAGAAAAATAAAACTGGCACTATAATTAATGTTAAAAAGGTAGCAATTAACAACCCGTAGATTACGGTCCATGCTAAAGGTCCCCAGAACACTACGTTATCACCACCCATATAGATATCAGCATCAAAATCTGATAGCAAGGTAAAGAAGTTAATATTTAACCCAATAGCCAATGGTACTAAACCTAAAATAGTTGTAATGGCTGTTAGTAAAACAGGTCGTAAACGCGCTTTACCAGCTTTAACAACACTCTCGAAAAGATCATTGTGTTCTAAATACTCCTCTTTACCTAAATCAAGTTCATGCTTCTTTCTATCGATTAATAATTGAGCATAATCTAATAATACCACACCGTTGTTTACTACAATACCGGCAAGAGAAATAATCCCTACCATGGTCATCATAATCACGAATGCACTTCCAGAGATTACAATACCTCCAAAGACCCCAATAAAACTCAAGAAAATGGCCAACATAATGATTGTTGGTTTTGAAATCGAATTGAATTGGAAGATTAAAATAAAGAAAATAAGACCTAAACCAACAAATAAAGCCGTCATTAAGAACGTCATTTGTTTATTTTGCTCTTCAATCTGTCCCGTATAATCTACTTTTATAGTCTCCGGCAAGCCTTTATAACTTTCCATTTCATTCTGGATCTGAGCTACAATAGCTCCCGCATCGGTATACCCCGGAGATAATGCCGAGTACACGGTTACCACACGTTTAACATCTTTGTGCTTAATCGCACTAAACCCTGAGTTATTTTTGTGTTTAGATACTGCAGACAAGGGAATATTTTTAATTTGCCCTGTATTATCTCTAAAGGTTAAATTCTGATTAAATAAGGCACTAGTATTGTATCTATTTTCCTCATTAAAACGCACATAGATATCATAATCATCTCCATCTTCCTTGTATATCCCCGCTTTTGCTCCAAAAATAGAATTACGCAACTGCTGCCCCACTTGAGACGCACTAACCCCTAGCTCACCAGCTTTCTCTCTATCGATTTCAACAAGCATAGTTGGCTTGTCTTTATTTACATCAATCTTTAGCTCATCGATTCCAGGAATGTTTTTAGTATTGATAAACTCACGCATATTTTCAGCTGTAGCAATCAATTCGTCGTAATCATCTCCTTCAATTTCTATATTTATCGGAGATCCTGCAGGGGGTCCATTAGAATCTTTCTCAACCGAAATTAAGACTCCCGGATAAATGCCTACCAGTGCTTGTTGCACTTTTTGACGCAGCAACTCACTATCTTGACCACGACGGTATTTAAATTCTCTCATGGACGCTGTAATCTTACCTTTATGAGGCATTTCGGCAGCCGACCCGCTATCAGTTTGAGGGTTACCGGCACCTTCACCAACTTGAGAAACCGCACTTTCAACTAAGAAATTATATCCGTCATCTACATACTGATCACTATTTAGAACACCGTAAACGCGCTGTTCGATTTCCTTAGTAATGGTATTCGTTTTTTCGATAGATGTTCCCTGAGGGTACTCGATATATACAATAATCTGGTTGGGTTTGTTATCGGGAAAAAACTCTACTTTAGTTCGTTGTGTCGCCAATGAAATTCCGAAAACAACAAACGATAATATTAGTAAAGCAAAAGTACCAACACTTAAAAAGTAAGGACGCTTTCCTGATAAGGCGCGACGCAATTGACGCTCGTACCAATTCTCCAAACGCACTAATGTTTTAGTTTGGAAACGATTTGCCATTTTACGAAGTATTAAGCGATACACCCATAGCATAATCGCAGTAAAAATCATTAACACCCCTAATGACCTATAATCCCCTCCAAAAATGAAGATTAAAAGTCCAATAACTGTCATGATTACCGTAGTACGGATAATCTTTTTCAGCGGCATGTTTTTATCTTCAATACTCATAAAGTTAGACACTAGAACCGAATTAAAAAAGATCGCTACAAATAATGAAGACCCCAGTACTACCGATAGGGTAATAGGAAGAATCATCATAAACTGCCCCATCATTCCTGGCCATAATCCCAAAGGAATAAATGCCGCTACTGTTGTTGCAGTAGAAATAATAATTGGAAACGCAATTTCGGCGATACCTTTCTTAGCCGCTTCAACACGCCCCATACCTTCTTCATCCATTAAACGGTACACATTTTCGACTACAACAATACCATTATCCACTAACATCCCCAGCCCCATAATAAGACCAAACAACACCATAGTATTCAAACTATGCCCTAGTGCTTCAAGGATCATTAAGGACATAAACATGGACATCGGAATCGCAAACCCGACGAAAATTGCATTTTTAAAACCTAAAAAGAACATTAAAACAGTTACCACTAAAATAACCCCGAAAATGATGTTATTTACCAAATCATCTACTGCCGCAATAGTAACAGATGACTGGTCGTTGGTAATAGTTACTTCTAAATCTTGAGGAAAAACATCGCTAGTCGCGTGATTTACAATCTCCCGAATTTTCTCGGCAGCATCCACCATATTTTTACCCGCTCGTTTTTTTACATCTAGCATCACCACTGGCTTACCAAACTCTCTTGCATACGTGGTACTCTCCTCCTCTTTAAAACTAACCTCAGCAACATCTTTTAAATAAATAGACTTGCCTTTTTCTGTTTTAACTACAAAGTTTTCAAGTTCTGCCGGCGTTTGTATTTCTCCTAATATTCTAATAGTACGTCGTTGTCCGCTAGCTTTTAAGTTTCCTGCAGACATGGTAACGTTCCCCCCATTAATAGCGTTTATAATATCTGAAAAGCTCACTTGTGCGGCCATCATTTTATAAATATCTACAGCAACCTCAACCTCTTTTTCTTGAGCTCCACGAATATCGGCTTTCTTAATTTCTGAAAGATCCTCGATATCATCTTGGAGGTACTCGGCAAACTCTTTTAATTTCTCAATAGTATAATCACCAGAAATATTAATATTAAGAATTGGCATCTCTTCAGATAAACTCAACTCAAACACATCCGGCACTACTTTAGCTCCGTTAAATGTTGGCCAATCTTCACCAGCAGTTTCCGAATCTATTTCATCTTTTACTTTTTGCTTCGCTTGCTCTACCGTTATATGCTCATCGAACTCAACAATAACCATAGAATAGTCTTCTTGTGACGTCGAAGTAATTTCGACAAGATTACTTACGGTTTTAAGTTTATCTTCTATCTGGTCGGTAATAAGCTTCTCGATATCTTCAGCAGTATTCCCAGGATAGACAGTACTTACATAAATTTTGGTTTCGTTAACTTCAGGAAAACTCTCACGCGCCATATTAAAGAACGCCGATATCCCTAAATAGAAAATAACAGCAATAAGCACATAAATAGTGGTCTTATTGTTTATAGCCCACGAGGATAAACCAAACTCTTTTTCGATTTGTTTTTTCTTTTCAGCCATTATTTTTTAGTTTCAACAGTTAGCACCTTAACAGTTTGTCCTTCCTTCACACTACGCGCTCCTTCTTTAATAATTTCCTCACCATCGGCAATACCACTTAACACCTCAATCACATCGCCTTGTGTTTTTCCTGTCTCAATAATAACACGCTTAGCAACACCTTCGCCAGCGTCATTTTTATCTTTTACAACATATAGGTATTGTTCACCATCGGCATTTTCAGAGATAATACTTAAGGGCACTAAAAGCGCTTTTTCGTTAGTATAATCGTTAATTTTAAGACGCGCTGTAAGGTTTGGCTTTATTGACTTATCCTTATTAGGAATTGTAATCTTCACTTTAAAAGTTCGGTTGGTAGGATCTATAAAGTCTGCTGCTTGATCAACTTTCGTTTCTATCGTTTTTCCTAAAACAGGAAATGAAACCTCTACTTTTTTCCCTGAAACAATACTAGACAGGTAACGTTCTGGCACATCGGTTTCAATATACATATCGTCTAAGTTTACAATACGAATTAACTGCGACTGACCGGCAGCTACAACACTTCCCTGCTCTATAATCACATCATCGATAGTCCCTGAAAACGGTGCTCTAACATCTGTTTTACTAATTTGTTTTTGTAGTTGATTCACAGCTTCCTGTTGCCCTTCGTAAGTCGATTTTGCTTGTAAATACTGAATCTCACTTCCAATTTTTTGCTCCCACAATCTTTTTTGTCTTTCAAAAGTGGTTTTCGCTAAATCCGATTGGATTTTTAATTGGGCCAATTGCTGACTTAACCCACCATCATCAATTTTTGCTAAAAGTTGTCCTTTACGCACCTTATCACCATCCTTTACATATACATGGGTTAAAATCCCATTGTATTCTGGTGTTAGCACAATAAGATTTTTGGTCGTTACATTCCCTTGAATATCCAACGTGTGATTAAACATTTCTGCTTGAGCTTTAAACGTACTAATAAGCGGTACATTTTTAACCGTATCTAGTTTTGAAATCGCTTGATTCAGTAGCACTATTCTATCATCAATAGCCTTTTGCTCTTCTACCAAGCTACTGCGTTTTTCTCTAATTTTTTCTAAATTATTACTTTCTAAAACACTTTCTACTGTGTTTTTCTTGGCCTTTCCACAAGATGCCAAAAGCACTAAGACTATTAATAAAGGATATACTGTTTTCATTATAAGGATTGTTTAATGGGATATAGATTGATTAGTAAGTTGGTTGATTTAATACCGTTTCTAGTTCGGCTTTTGCATTGATTACATTTAGCATGGCTTGTAAAAACTCTTGTTGAGCCGCATACAGCTGTGTTTGTGCCTGACGCAATTCGAAACTAGACCCTACTCCTTCGAAGAATTTGGTCTGATTTTTATTCTCTATGCGCTCTGCTAAATTTAAATTTTCTTTTTTATTACTGTATTCTTCAATGGCTAATTCGTAATCACTTTTTGCCGAAGCTATTTCCAAGCGTAATTGCTGCTCGGTTTCTATTAAATTAGCTTCTGCTTTTTCTAAATTGATTCGCGCACGCTGAGTAGACGCACTACGCATTCCAGAACTAAAAATCGGAATATGTAAGGTCGCACCAAAGGCTGCTGTTCCAATCCAATTTTGATGACGCGTGGTAAACTGAAAAGCTTCATTGTTTCCAATATAAGATCCATTTAAAAACGCATTTAATGTTGGCAATGCTTTACTGCGCTCTAAATCTACAAGCAGTTCTTTAGACACTTTATCGTTAGCAGCAATTTTATAATCTATATTATCGGTAATTGTTTCTGGTGCTGCTAAAAGCTCTAAACTCATATTTTGAGTTGTTAAGGCTTCCAAATCGTCTGTTAATTCTATAGCTGCATTGACATCTAACCCTAAAGTGATGTTTAACATTTGATAAGCAATAGACTTTAGACGCTTTGTATTGTTAAGCTGACTTTTAACCCCAGAAAGTGTGATTTTAAGTTGCTCTACACTCTCTTCCTCTTCCAGACCATTTTCGAAAATCTTTGTCGTCTCATTTACATTTTTTTCTAAAATAGCAATGTTACTATTTATAATTTCAAGGCTCTCTTCGGCAAGTAACACATTGCCATAAGCGTTAATTACAGCTTCTCTAATTTGTAAATCGGTTTTTTCTTTAGCGTTTTTAGAAATTTCCAAGTACACTTTCGCCGATTGTAACCCTACGATATAAGATCCGTCAAAAATTTTCTGATTTAACACTGCTCCTACCGTCATAGATTGTTTAGCACCAAAATCGACATTACCATCACCATCAAAATCAATTCCTGGAAACTGCTGTTTTATACTATTCTGATAATCTATATTACCACTTAGTTGCGGTAAACCGGTAGCTACAGTTTCTCGTTTTTGCTGTTTTGCCGCTTCTACATCTAGCTGCGCATTTAATGCCGTCCTGTTATTCGCCAAAGCATAATCTATAGCCTCTTGAAGAGTAAAACGTTGGACGTTATCTTGAGAAAACAGACTCAGACTGAATAAGAAAAATAAAACTGTTATTTTGTTTTTCATTTTAGTTTAATATTGGATGATTTTTAGTTGATTGTGATTGATTTGCTAAAACCTCTATACCTAGAGGGGTGCATATACCTCGTAAATGATATTCTATAAACTGCTCCATAAGCATATTCATAGAAAATCTTTTTAAAGGAAAAAGACCTTTGTCCTTAAGGGATATGATAGAGTTAAAATACATTTTTGATATAAAATCTACATCTATAGAATCACGATATAATTTTAATGCGATTCCTTTTTCTAGATTCTGATTTATACAATCGTCCATAACACAAGACTGCTTAGCTTTTACAGCTTGATATATTTTAGGATAATATTTTTGAAGTTGGTATTGCGGAGAGGATTTATCGTCTTTAATATGTCCTAAAATAAAACGCTTAAACTGATAAATCTCTGCAATAGGATTTAATTCTTCCTGAACAATAGCTTCAATACCATTAGAAAAAGACTCCGATAAAGACCAAGTCACCGCTTCTACCAATTTTGTTTTATTGTCAAAGTGCTGGTATATGGTCTTTTTCGATATCCCCAATTCCTTGGCAATATCGTCCATGGTTACACTCTTAAACCCTAAGGTAAGAAATAACTCTGCCGATTTATTAATAATACTTGTTCTCATAATAAGGTGCAAAACTACGGCAGGAAACTTTATAAACCTAAAAAGTTTCCTGAGTTTTAATAATAATTTAACAGAACAGAAAAAGGTGGTGTTTTATAAGTTTTTACATTATTTTTGCCGCATGCAAACAACACCTCAATACCAAGCTGCGTTTTTAGAGCATTTAAAAACGTTTACCTGCGACAAAGAACCTAAAAGTCTCTACCAACCTATTCACTATATATTAGAATTGGGAGGAAAGCGCTTACGTCCCGTTTTAACATTAATGACGGCCGAACTTTTTAATTGTGATTACAAAAAAGCTTTAGATGCTGCATTAAGCATTGAAGTATTTCACAATTTCTCGTTGGTACATGATGATATTATGGACGATGCGCCTTTACGTCGCGGACAACAAACCGTGCATGAAAAATGGGATATCAACACTGGTATTTTATCTGGAGACGCGATGCTTATTATGGCGTATCAGCTTTTTGAAAATTACGACGCTACTATTTTCAGGGCTTTAGCAAAATTATTTAGTAAGACGGCCTTAGAGGTTTGCGAAGGACAGCAGTACGACGTTGATTTTGAAACCCGAGATGATGTAACCATCCCTGAGTATTTAAAAATGATTGAATACAAAACAGCTGTTTTGGTAGGTGCTGCAATGCAAATGGGTGCCATTGTCGCTAAAGCTTCGAAAGAAGACCAACAAAAGATTTATGATTTTGGACGGTTATTAGGAATCGCCTTTCAATTACAAGACGATTATTTAGATGCTTTTGGAAACCCCGAAACCTTCGGAAAACAGGTTGGTGGTGATATTATTGAAAACAAAAAGACCTTTTTATATTTAAAAGCTTTAGAATTTTCAAATGCTGCCGATCAGCATCAGTTAAAACAATTGTTTTCGGTTAACTTAGAAGATAATTCTGATAAAATTGAAACTATAAAAGCCTTTTTCGTTTCGACAGGCTCTGCTGAAGCCACTCAAAAAGAAATTGAAAATTATACTAAAAAAGCCTTTGCTGTATTAGATACTTTAACGATTTCTGAAGCGCATAAAGAAAATTTAAGAGCATTCGGAACCGATTTAATGAACCGCAAGGTCTAATCATGAAGCTGCCTACAACGTTTACAGATTTAATTAAAGAAGCAGAATCGCTTGCGCTTTATAACAAGCTTGTTCAACAACTCAATAAAGATTTTTTATTGGCAAATATTGAATTAAGTTTTGAAGACCAAGTCACGCCTTCCGAACTAAAACTGCAACTTCACGAAATGGTTTATACGCTAATTCAAGACCGGTTTTCCGACTATCTTAATTTATTATATATTATTGATGTTTCCGAAGATCAAATTAGAGCTTTAAATGGCGATGATACCGTACAACTTTCTGAAGAGGTTTCTTTTCTAATTTTAAAAAGAGAATGGCAAAAGGTATGGTTTAAGAATAAGTATTCTTAGTCGGTATAACACGAACGGCTTCACCATAGTGATAGCTTTAAAACATATAAAAACGCATCAACCGGACGAAAACATGCCGAATTGATGCGTTTTTTTTATGGACTATATTAATTTAGAACTACCGATATATTCATAAAAAAATTACGCCCTTGCCTGTTAATATTATTCCAATCTGCATAGGTAAAATAAGATGTGTCCAAAATATTTTCAACACCATATTTTACCACAAATTTAGTTTTCTCCTTATAAAATACAGTTCCAAGATTGAGGTTTAAAACGGCATATCGCGGTGTATTATCCTCACCATAAAAACGACTATAATGACTTTGATTTCCGTTCCCTTCTAATTGTAATCCAGCATTAAACATTTTGGTATTATAATTTAATTCGGCCAAATAGGAAAATGGTTTAATTAAAGGTAAACGCTCTTTATTACTCCCTTTTCCATAATTATAACCAAGACTCGCACTAGCCGAAAGCGTAGTACTCATTTTATAACCCGCATTTAAATACACATCAAAAATGGAAGCGCTTGGCAACGCATTATACACACGCACACCACTCGCACCGATGGTCATCGGACTAAACGAAGGTTCTATATCGCCAACAATATAATCCATAATATAAAAGTAAGACGACTCTAATCCAACACGGAATAAACCGCTTTTATAATCCACCTTTATATGAGATTCGAGTGCTTTTTCATTTTTTAACGTCGGGTTTCCTATATGATCATAATTATCAAAGCTATTAAATAAGAAAAAGCCGTACCCTTCACTTACCGATGGTGCCCTCTCCCCATAGCCAAGGCCAAAAGAAAAATTCCATTGCTCTTTTTTTAAATTATAATTAGACGAGAGACTGGTTAACATTCTATTTTTGGTGTCTTTAATTTGAGGATAAAAAATTTGCAGACTTTCCAATCCCACTTCTTTTGCAATTTCATTTTGATGAAACCCTAATCTTAACGCCCCTACAAGCGTTTCATTTTCGTTTATTGTATACGCATCCTTTATATACACACCAGAATATAGCGTCCTAATATCTGGCCAAGTATACATAAACATTGCTGGTTGATTCGTGTCGTTCGGGTACATGGTCATTTCTGCTAAAGAACGGTTATAATAGCCATTGAAATTAAAAAGCAGCTTATGCTTTTTAATTTTCGCGGTTGCTTTACTATAAAAACCATAGGTATCACTCCAACCAGGCATATCCATTCGAATAGACACTATAGGTCGCTTAGAGTCGTCCATAACATGTGTAATCGTATTGAAATACAATTTTGTTTCCAAGGTCTCTATAAACGCTTCATCATTGTTATAATTATGACTTAAAGATGTTATTAAAGCCTCAGCCAATGAGACATCCATTGGCAATGCTGGATATCCAACGTCTGTGGCTTTATCATAAATAAGGTGAGCATCCAAGCTATGATTTTCATTAAGCTTAAACCCGGTTTGAAGCGAAAGATTAAATTTTTCGAATTGAGAGTACAACACCTCTTGTTGGTTACCGGCGTCATAATTATCAGATTTTCGATAAATGCCATCGGCATTCATATAAAACCTATCCCCAGAATACTCTACATCTAATCCAGCAGTTTTATAATTTCCGTTGGTTTCATAACCTAAATCCGCACTTGTTTTTAAGCCTGACCCGTAGTATTTAGCATTGGGAATTTGCAAGTCGATATTACCACCAATAGCATGTCCGTTTTCCGCACCCTCTTGTCCTGAGTTCACACTAACGCGGTCTAGATTCGAGACATCGACATAAGAGGTTATAGGATCCATTTTATCGGTACAAGCACCAAACAACTGCATCCCATCGATAGTAACACTTAATCGGTCGCTAGTCATATTGTTTAAAGCAGGTTCCCAAGCATAATTACCTCGTTTTATCATGGTAATAGCATTTGATTGCTCTAAATAGTCATCAATACTTGAAAGGGTTTTCTGTTGGCGATAGTGACTTAGGTGGTGCCTGCTTAATACAATAACCTCTTCAAGTTTAGTGGTATCTTTCTGAGTTAACTCTTCCGTGTTTTGACAAAAAACAACAGCGTTACACAGAAAACCTATACTGAATATTATAATTTTTTTCATAAGTGATTTAATAGTGCGGACACGCGACAAACCATGCGCCTGCTAGAATTAAGAAGTTGTTTTTATAATTAAAATTCCAATTCTAAATACAAGGAACTTTGTGTATGCTCTTCTGTAACCTCTTCCCCTTTTAAAACCTCACTATTCTCGTTTAATAATTTTAAGTTAAGAACCCAATAACCCGTCATTGTTAAGGATAAGTCGGCATAATACATACCATCGGAAGGGTTATATATTAAATCTGTATTGTTTGGTGATGAATGGTTACCCATTCCAGGCATTCTAGGGTCTAACGTAAGAGAAAAGTTTTCTACAACCGGAAAACTCATCATAGTTTCCATTTTAAACAAACCGACTTTAAAGGTATTAATAGCTATTTTAGGAGTCGATGGTTCAATTAACGCAACAATATATCTCACATCATCAGCCCCTAAAAAACTTAAAACGTTTTGGTTATGATTTTGAATTACCGTTATCGTATCGCTTACTGTATAATCGATTCCATTAATAGTATAGTCTACCGTTAGCGACCATCCCTCACCATCCAAGTTCGTCATTTGATATATAATATACCCTGTATAAACTGTGTTTTTATCAATCACTTTAGTTGGTGATGACATAGGACACGCATGTTGCATTGTTGGCATTTGCATAACAGGCATCCAAGATAATTCGGCATCTTCCACATAGGTGTTTGTCGCCAAATCTTTTACTCTCAAACTAACGGCATTGTACCCTGTTTTAAATTCTCCTGTGGTATTATATAATTCTATACGATGTGTACTGTTTGTTAATTCTTGGATTAAAGTTAGTCCGTCAACTTCACTTACTGAACTAGTGTCCATGTTATCCTCATCATCTGTAGAACAGGATATAGTAAGTAAAGCAATAAGTAGTATAGATAATAGGTGTTTAAGTTTAAGTTTCATTTTTTCTATTTTAATAATTTTAAGATTGAGATAAAAAACCCCTTCCAAGCCCGTTAAACGAGTTGGTCAAAGAGTAAAAATCGATCTGATTTTTATATCGAAAAAAACGAACTAAAATTTGGTGGAGGAGTATCTATTTCAGGATACAGCTTTAAAACTTTCGAAGAGTGAAAGTGTGTTTTCTGTTTTTGTAGCGGCCATTCCATCTGCTCTACGTGAATATTAACAATAGAAGATGCAAAAAACGCATCTAGAACAAGACGTTTGCTTACTTGTAAAGGGGTTTCTGTATTGGTTGATGATTGACTTTCTACGAGTTCTTTACGTAATTGACATTTACCATTACAACCTTGCTGGTCCTCTTTTTGAATACACAGTGTTTTAGCAATAAAGTCTTGGTTGATTACAAAATCACCAACAATAGCAAGTGTATTTATATTATGAGCTAATAATATAAATACTAAAACAAAGACTGTTATTTTACTTGCAATAGCAGAAACCATAATGCAAAGTTACAAGACACACTAGGAATTATGTATGATTTATATCATAAATTACTTCGATTAAAGCACTTTTTTATTATACATAAGCAGGATTCTTGTTAAGTGCAGAACAACCCAAACCGAAAGCATTATAAATCAAACAACAAGCTCCGAATTTATTCAAAAAAAACAGATTAAATACCATGGCTATAGAATCTAAATTCACACCTCCCGAACGAACACCTTTTCCAAATATATTTACACGAGTTTAATTAGTACACAGTAAAATAAGGATGTAGCCAACAGATAATTAACCACATTATAAACAAACCTTAAACGCTGTAGTTAAAAAAAATAAAGACCAGGAGTTAAATGAATTAACTACTGGTCTTTACTTTTGTATTTACAGCTCCTATTATTAGGAGTTAGTTTATTCTTCTAATGTTCTAAAATATTCTAAAACAGCTCTTGCATCTTCTTCAGAAAGATTTTGATTAACCATTGGCGAACCGTTAAATTCAGCTAACAGTTCTTTAGCTAACGGATCTTCTTTTACCATTTGCTCAGGATTTAAAATCATATTCATAATCCATTCTGGTGATCTACGATTTAAAATACCTGCTGGTGCTGGGCCAATAAACTTTTTATTTTCTCTATGGCAAGCGGTACACATTTGTTTAAATACGCCTTGTCCGCGCTCAACCATTTTCTGGTCTACCGGATTACTCAAATCTACAGAGGTAATAGGTCCGACACCCTTATTTACCAAGTCTACTTTTTTAGACGCTAAAACCACTTCATCCTTAGGCGCTGTAGTCTGCTCTATCGGCTCCTTTGTAGGGTAAGAGATTTTCTCTTTTTTCTTTTCTTCTTTACCACCACAACTCACGAGGAGTGTTAAACATAATACGGTAATAATTTTTAATGCTGATTTCATAATTTATTTAATTTATAAGACTTTTAATGATGTAAAAATAATACTATATGCCCTCGAAAAATATGATAAAAATCACTAAAAGGCTATTTCTCGTCGCATTATAAAAAAGCAAACTAACCTCTTAAATATAACGGCATGATAGCCAAAAGGTTTTAGAAATATACCCTTACAAAAGGCATCCAAGCGTTAGCATAGATACTTTTATCATCATCATATAAAAGATTATATCGTACACCCATAGTAACATTTTGCGTTCTAAAACCGGCTCCTAAAAACAATGCGGGATGCCAATACTCATCATCTTCAAATACGGGATTATCAAAATTACGAGTTACAAAAAACTCTTCAAACTCAGCCGATAATTGCAGTTCGCGAATAGGAGAAAACAATCCTATCAGACTCCCCCCAAAAACGGTAGATTTATAGAAATCTTTCCTTTTGGTATAGGTACCACTTAGTCCTACCCCCAATCCAAACATCGAATTAAATTCATAAATAGCACTTGGTGCCACCGTAGCACTAAAATAACCACTACCAGTACTCAATCCTAAACCACCTCCAAAACGAACATTTTGCCAAAAATTAGGACTGGATTCTTTGACAGTGAGCTGCGCACTTGCAACCCCACAAAACAAAGTGAACATTAATAATAAGAATGGTTTTTTAAGTAGAATAAATTTAAAATTCCTCATTTACCTGAAATTAAAATAAAAAGTTGTTATAAATATACTAAAAGTATGCCTACTTTTAGTAATTATTGTATTTTTGATAAAATTTTGTTGAAGCGAACCCGTCTTAAATTTTATAATGGATAAATATTCCTTTTTAAACGCAGCACATACAGCATACTTTGCTGATTTATATGACCAATATTTAGAAAACCCAGATTCAGTAGAGCCAAGTTGGAGAGCTTTTTTCCAAGGTTATGACTTTGGTAGTGAAAACTACAGCATGGAAGGCGACACTGTAGAAGAAGTGTCTTCTCAAGTCCCAGAACATGTTTTAAAAGAGTTCAAGGTTTTAAACTTAATCCACGGGTACAGATCTCGAGGTCATTTATTTACGAAAACCAATCCTGTTAGAGCACGTAGAAAATACGCTCCAACTCTAGAGATTGAAAACTTTGGATTATCATCTTCAGATTTAGAAACACGTTTCGATGCTGGAGAAATGTTAGGTTATGGTGGCCCTCAAACGCTACAAAAAATAATCGACCACTTAGAGCAAGTGTACTGTCACTCGATTGGTGTTGAGTACATGTATATTCGCAAACCTGAAGAGTTAAAATGGATTCAGGACAGACTTAATGTTGCCAACAACCAACCTAAGTTTTCTACTGACCAGAAAAAGCATATCCTTAGAAAATTAAACGAAGCTGTGTCTTTTGAAAGCTTTTTACATACCAAGTATGTCGGTCAAAAGCGTTTCTCATTAGAAGGTGGTGAAACTTTAATCCCAGCTTTAGATGCTGCTATTGAAAAAGCGGCCGAATATGGCGTTAAAGAGTTTGTAATGGGTATGGCTCACCGTGGGCGTTTAAGTACACTAACAAACATTTTTGGAAAATCGGCTAAAGACATTTTTAGCGAATTTGACGGAAAAGATTACGAAGAAAAAGTATTTGATGGTGATGTAAAATACCACCTGGGATGGACTAGTAATCGCGAAACAGAATCAGGAAAAGAAATTAACTTAAGCATTGCCCCTAACCCGTCTCACCTAGAAACTGTAGGCGCTGTTGTAGAGGGCATTGTAAGAGCTAAACAAGATAAATACTACAAAGACGATTTTAGTAAAGTATTACCTATTATTGTACATGGTGATGCTGCTATCGCAGGGCAAGGGTTAGTTTACGAATTAATTCAAATGGCTCAATTAGATGGTTATAAAACTAATGGTACGATTCATATTGTCGTTAATAACCAAATCGGTTTTACAACCAACTATTTAGATGCACGTTCTAGTACGTACTGTACCGACGTAGGTAAAGTTACTTTATCGCCGGTATTACACGTAAACGCCGATGATGCAGAAGCGGTAGTTCACGCCACTTTATTTGCTCTAGAATTTAGAATGCAATTTAAACGCGATGTATTTATCGATTTATTAGGTTATAGAAAATACGGTCATAATGAAGGTGACGAACCTCGTTTTACCCAACCTAAGTTATACAAAGCCATTGCCAAACACAGTAATCCGAGAGATATCTATGCTGCCAAGTTAATAGCAGAAGGGATTATTGACGAGAACCACGTTAAGCAATTAGAAAAAACATATAAAGACGCTCTAGAAGAAAAATTAGAAGATTCTAGAAAAGAAGATAAAACAGTGATTACCCCATTTATGCAAGACACGTGGAAAGATTTCGAGCGTGCTAACGAGCAGAAAATGATGGAACCTGTTGATACGACAACAAGCGTAGAAAAACTAGCAGAAATTACGAAAGTAATTTCCAATCTACCGAAAGACAAAAAGTTTATTCGTAAAATTGAACGTTTAATACAGTCTAGACAAAAAATGTTCGATGAGAACAAATTAGATTGGGCTATGGCCGAACATCTAGCTTATGGAACGCTCTTAGACGAAGGTTACGACGTTAGAATTTCAGGACAAGATGTAGAGCGTGGTACGTTCTCTCACCGTCACGCTGTAGTTAAAGTTGAAGATAGTGAAGAGGAAATCTTATTACTGAATCAGCTTAACGAAAAACAAGGAGAATTCCACATATTTAACTCCTTACTATCAGAGTATGGTGTGGTAGGATTTGATTATGGTTACGCTATGGCCAGTCCGAATACCTTAACCATATGGGAAGCTCAATTTGGAGATTTCAGTAATGGTGCTCAGATTATGTTAGACCAATATATTTCTGCTGCCGAAGCGAAATGGAAAACACAAAACGGATTAGTCATGTTATTACCTCATGGTTATGAGGGGCAAGGTGCAGAACACTCGTCTGGAAGAATGGAGCGTTACTTACAATTATGTGCTAAAGACAATATGTATATCGCCGATTGTACAACGCCAGAAAATATGTTCCATTTGTTAAGACGACAAATGAAATCTAATTTCAGAAAACCATTAATAGTATTCACACCAAAAAGTTTATTGCGTCACCCTAAATGTGTGTCTACAGTAGAAAGTTTTGCCAATGGATCATTTAAAATGGTAATAGATGACAATGTTAGCGATGTAAATAAAATAAAAACATTAGTTTTACTAACAGGAAAGTTTTATTACGATCTTGATGAAGAGCGCGAAAATCTTAAACGAGATGACGTAGCCTTGGTGAGAATCGAGCAACTTTTCCCGGTACCGACTGATGAGATTAAAGCTATTTTAGCGAAGTATAGCAATGCAGACGATATTGTTTGGGCACAAGAAGAGCCTAAAAATATGGGAGCATACAGTCATATGTTAATGCATTTAGATGAAGCTAGAAACTTCAGACTTGCATCGAGAAGACCTTACGGAGCACCAGCAGCTGGTAGCGCAGTAAGATCTAAAGCTAGACATAAAGAAGTTATCGATTATGTATTCGATAAAACAAAAAACAATCAGAGATAAAAGTCTTTGAATACATTAAAAAAGTAAAAACAAACAAAACATAAAATTACATTACGATGATTTTAGAAATGAAAGTGCCTTCTCCTGGAGAATCAATTACAGAAGTTGAAATAGCAGAATGGTTAGTACAAGATGGTGATTATGTTGAAAAAGACCAAGCCATTGCCGAGGTAGATAGCGATAAAGCAACCTTAGAACTTCCTGCAGAAGCTAGTGGTATTATTACTTTAAAAGCTGAAGAAGGAGACGCTGTAGAAGTTGGTCAAGTAGTCTGTTTAATAGACACGAGTGCTAGCAAACCTGAAGGCGCTTCATCGGATGCTCCATCAACTTTTGAAGGTGGTGATGAAGGTGGAAATACAAACGCTGAAAAAAACCTTGCTAAAGATCAAAAAGCAGCAGCCGATACGAATCCTAAAGCAGCTAATCCAGCAAAAGAAACTTACGCTTCTGGTGTAGCGAGTCCTGCAGCTAAAAAAGTATTAGCAGAAAAAGGAATCGATGCTAAAGCAGTTACCGGTACAGGTAAAGACGGACGTATTACTAAAGATGATGCTGTAAAAGCAGTACCTTCTATGGGAACACCTTCTGGTGGAAATAGAAGCTCTTCTAAGAGTAAAATGTCTATGTTACGTCGTAAAGTAGCAGAACGTTTAGTAGAAGCTAAAAACACAACGGCTATGTTAACCACATTTAATGAGGTTGATATGTCTCCAATTTTTGAGCTAAGAAAAGAATATAAAGAAGCTTTTAAAGCGAAGCATGGTGTTGGATTAGGATTTATGTCTTTCTTCACTTTAGCAGTAGTAAGAGCTTTAAAAATGTACCCAGCGGTTAACTCTATGATCGACGGAAAAGAAATGTTAACCTACGATTTCGTAGATGTTAGTATTGCTGTTTCTGGTCCTAAAGGATTAATGGTACCTGTAATAAGAAATGCAGAAAACTTATCGTTTAGAGGTGTTGAAGCAGAAGTAAAACGTTTAGCCTTAAGAGCTAGAGACGGACAAATTACTGTTGATGAAATGACAGGTGGTACATTTACGATCTCTAATGGTGGTGTCTTTGGTAGTATGCTATCGACTCCTATTATTAACCCACCTCAAAGTGGTATCTTAGGAATGCACAACATTGTTGAGCGCCCTGTAGCTATAGACGGACATGTGGAAATTAGACCTATCATGTTTGTAGCTTTATCTTACGACCACCGTATTATTGATGGTAAAGAAAGTGTTGGATTCTTAGTAGCTGTTAAAGAAGCCTTAGAAAACCCAACTGAACTATTAATGGATAACGATATTAAAAGAGCTTTAGAGCTTTAATAATATCTCACTCACTTATATAAATAAAAAAGCATCCTTTTCAGGATGCTTTTTTTATGACTTATAGTTATTTTCGGATAGTACCTGATTTCTAAATAAAGTATGCCTTTACCTAAGCTACTGATGCTACCTTTTAAAAGGACAAAAAAAAAGTACCCTACATACGTAAGGCACTTTTTTCTAACATTAAAATTAAAAATTACGAACCACACATTAAGCAGTCGTCGCCTTCGGCTTCTTTTGCTTGTGCAATTAGTGCTTTCATTTCTTCAGGAGATAAGGGCTCTGTACTTACAGTCACCTCTTTTTCCTTAGCAAATTTAGCAGCAGTCTCCGCTGCTTGTTGTTGTTTTTGTTCTATAGGTGCACTTACTTTCTCTTCAACAGCCACGGGCTCTTGTTTTTTAGCGCGCGTTACAGTGAATTTCTTCGCGTCTACGGCACTCTTTGTACGTAAGTAATACATCCCAGTCTTTAGTCCGCTTTTCCAAGCGTAGAAGTGCATAGACGTTAATTTAGCCATAGTTGCTCCTTCTAAGAATAAGTTTAGTGATTGCGATTGATCGATAAAGTACCCACGTTGGCGCGACATATCAATAATGTCTTTCATACTCATCTCCCATACTGTTTTATACAACTCTTTAATATCCGCAGGAATACTATCTACATGTTGAATAGACCCGTTAGCTCTCATGATTTCGTTTTTTAACTCATCATTCCATAAGCCCAATTCTACCAAATCTTCTAATAAGTGTTTGTTAACTACAATAAACTCACCAGACAGTACACGTCGCGTATAGATATTTGAGGTATACGGTTCGAAACATTCGTTATTTCCTAAAATCTGAGAGGTCGAAGCTGTTGGCATAGGCGCTACTAATAACGAGTTACGCACTCCGTGTTCTAACACTTGCTCACGTAATTTTGCCCAATCCCAGCGACCACTTAAATCTTCCTCTTTTACTCCCCAAAGGTTAAATTGAAATTGCCCTTGACTAATAGGACTTCCCTCATAAGTTTGGTATGGCCCATCTTGCATAGCCTCTTCCATACTTGCCGTTACCGCAGCGAAGTAAAGTGTTTCAAATATATCGTGATTTAAAGCTTTCGCTTCATCACTAGTAAACGGTAAACGTAATTTTATAAAAGCATCCGCTAAACCTTGCACACCTAAACCAACTGGTCTATGGCGGAAGTTAGAATTTTCTGCTTCTTTTACCGGGTAATAATTTCTATCAATAACACGGTTTAGGTTTTTTGTTACACGCTTTGTAATGCGGAATAATTCTTTATGATCGAACGCTCCGTTTTTAACAAACATAGGTAAGGCAATCGACGCTAAGTTACAAACAGCAACCTCATCTGGAGAGGTATATTCCATAATCTCCGTACATAAATTTGAAGAACGAATAGTTCCTAAATTCTTCTGATTCGATTTGCGATTTGCGGCATCTTTATACAACATATACGGCGTACCGGTTTCGATTTGAGATTCTAATATTTTCTCCCAAAGCTCACGCGCTTTTATGGTTTTACGCCCTTTACCTTCCGTTTCGTATTTGGTATATAAAGCATCAAACTCCTCACTGTGTACATCGCATAGTCCAGGACATTCGTTAGGACACATTAAGGTCCACTCGCCATTTTGCTCCACACGCTTCATAAACAAATCTGGCATCCACATCGCGTAGAATAAATCTCTTGCACGCAATTCCTCGGCACCGTGGTTTTTCTTTAAATCTAAGAAACTCATAATATCGGCATGCCATGGCTCGATATACATAGCAAAACTTCCTTTGCGTTTTCCTCCTCCTTGATCTACGTAACGCGCTGTATCGTTAAATACTTTTAACATAGGTACTATTCCATTACTCGTACCGTTTGTACCGGCAATGTAACTTCCTGTAGCACGCACATTATGAATAGACAACCCGATACCCCCTGCCGATTGCGAGATTTTTGCTGTCTGCTTTAAAGTATCGTAAATACCATCTATACTATCGTCTTTTACAGTTAGTAAGAAACAAGAAGACATTTGCGGTTTTGGCGTACCCGAATTAAATAAGGTAGGCGTCGCGTGTGTAAAGTATTTTTTAGACATTAACTCGTAGGTCTCAAGGGCTGCATCTAAATCGTTTAAATGAATTCCTATCGACACACGCATTAACATATGTTGTGGTCTCTCGACTATTTTACCGTTTAATTTTAATAGGTAAGAACGCTCTAAGGTTTTAAAGCCAAAATAATCATAACCAAAATCACGGTTATAAATTATCGCAGAGTCTAATTTATCTTTATTGTCTTCAATAACCTTATAAACCTCATCAGATAATAAAGGCGAGTGCTTTCCTGTTCTATCATTAACGTAGGTATACAAGTCATGCATCACCTCACTAAACGTTTTCTTGGTGTTTTTATGTAAGTTAGACACCGAGATACGTGCTGCTAAACGCGCATAATCAGGGTGTGCAGTAGTCATTGTAGCTGCTTGCTCTGCTGCTAGATTATCAAGCTCACTAGTTGTTACACCATCATACAATCCTTCTATAACACGCATTGCCACCTTTACCGGATCTACTAATTCATTTAAACCGTAACATAATTTTCTCACTCTAGCAGTGATTTTATCAAACATTATCGGCTCTTTTCTTCCATCTCTTTTTAATACAAACATACTTTACGATTTAGTTTCATTTTCTGATGTTTTTTCAGAAAAGGGGTTAATTGGGTATTCTAATACAATAACTAACTGATTAATAGCGTGTTATTATTTACTAGTTTAATTACAAGTGTAGTCGCTATTCGTAATAAATTACGCTAGCACCACGATGTGATCTATTGAATAGGCCTTCCGAATTTAAAAATCGAAATCCATATTGTATTTGTCTTCGTCGTCTCCTTTATTAATATCCATAACGCCGGCTTTTTGATAATCCCCTACACGTTTTTCAAAGAAGTTGGTTTTTCCCTGTAGAGAAATCATATCCATAAAATCGAATGGATTTGCAGTATTAAACTCCTTCTCACATCCTAAGTCCTGTAATAATCCGTCGGTAACAAACTCTAAATACTGCGTCATTAATTTCGAATTCATCCCTATTAAACTTACAGGTAACGATTCGGTAATAAACTCACGTTCTATATTAAGTGCATCGACAAGAATCTCTCTAATACGATCTTTAGGTACTTTATTTACTAAATGATTTTCGTGTAAGTGCACAGCAAAATCACAATGCATTCCTTCATCCCTAGAGATCAACTCGTTAGAGAAGGTTAAACCAGGCATTAAACCACGTTTTTTTAACCAAAAGATAGAACAGAACGACCCAGAAAAGAAAATACCTTCAACGGCTGCGAAAGCAATTAATCGTTCAGAAAAACTTGGAGATTCAATCCATTTTAAAGCCCACTCTGCTTTTCTTTTAATTGCAGGAAATGTTTCGATAGCGTTAAAAAGATTAGATTTTTCAGTCTCGTCTTTAACATAGGTATCAATTAACAGAGAATAGGTTTCACTGTGAATATTCTCCATCATGATTTGAAAACCATAAAAGAACTTAGCTTCACTATACTGAACCTCATTAACAAAGTTTTCGGCTAAGTTTTCGTTTACAATACCATCACTAGCTGCAAAAAAAGCAAGAATATGCTTTATAAAATAACGCTCGTCATCATTTAATTTATTTGTCCAATCCGATAAATCTTGGTGCAAATCAATTTCCTCTGCTGTCCAAATACTCGCTTGAGACTTTTTATACCATTCCCATAGATCGTGATGTTGAATAGGAAATATTACAAATCTATCTTTATTTTCTTGTAAAATTGGTTCGAGTTCTTGAGACATTTTATAGGATATGTTTTATAACTATTAGACGTAAATTTTAATTATTCTAGCGACAAACAAAGATTGAAAATTACATCTGATTTTAAAAGCAAAATAAGCGATAAACACGATAAGTTTTTAACATCGATTGTTGAAATGTAGGGCTACAAGGTGGTTTTATTGAGTTACCTGCCATTTTAAAATTTTAATGAAAAAACATTATAAAATCAAGTTTATTTAAAGTATGTTTACGGCCATTATCATACCCTTTATTAGCTAATACATTAGCTCATTTTAGCTGCTTTTTCACACCTAAAAACCGGCTAGCCGCATCATCTACACCTGCAGGCAATCTTTGTGCAAAACCAAGAATGTTTGCCCGTTTTAATCCCGAAATAATCATTTGCAACATTTAAAAAAGCTAGCGACCGACTAATCACACATTTTTTTCATCCATTTACACATAAAAATTAAAAGTCTCAATTATTAATTTTATATTTAAGTAGAATTATATATTAAAAGTATCATGCTTAAAGCAGTTATTGTAGACGACGAACCAAAAGCGATCGAAGGATTATCCTGGGAGCTTAAAAATTATAGCAACGACATAGAGATTATTAAAACATTTTCTGTGCCGGAAGAGGCGCTTACATACCTAAAAAAAGTCACTCCAGACTGCTTATTCTTAGACATACAAATGCCAACTATGGATGGCTTTCAGTTTTTAGAGCAGCTAGACTCTAAGAATATCGCGATTATCATCACCTCGGCTTACGACGAATATGCTATTCGAGCTTTAAAAAAAGAGGCCCTGGATTACTTATTAAAACCTATTGACGCCGATGACCTCAAGGAAACCATTTTAAAAATTAGGAAATACAAAACTCGAGTCTCTACGACCGATAAGCTTGAAGACATATTAATCAATTTCACAAATACCAACAACAAAAAGAAAATCACTATCAACACCGATGGTAAATTACTTTTCCTTGATTTAGAAGATATTTTATTTGTAGAATCCGACGGCAATTACAGCACGCTGTTTTTAGCAAACAATCAAAAGTTAGTGGTGACAAAAAAGCTAAAAGAGGTCAATTTACTACTTCCTGAAGAGTCCTTTTTTAGAATTCACAATTCGTTTATCGTTAACATGGGGAAAATCAAAGAATACATAAAAACTGAAGGTTATGTGATTATGGAAAGCAATCATAAAATTCCAGTAGCGCGCCAACGCAAATCAGATTTTTTAGAAAAACTATAATGCTAAACTCTCCACCATCTTTTTCTATACTCGCGCTTAAAAACCAGCTTTTAACTCTTGCACTTCTCGTATCTACTTTAGGATTCTCCCAGAGTTCTAAACCTCAATTTTCGGTCATTGCCGACAGCCTAATAAAAGTAAATCACAAAGCGTTTAACGACTTAGATTATGCGATTTACAGAAATAAATACGACACCCTAAAAATGAAGATTTTTGCAGAGCGAAGTGCAGAAAAAAACTACCCTCAAGGGGAAGCTTTTGCACATATCATGCTGGGCAACCAATACAGAAACAAATCTTTATTTAAAAAATCGAAAGCCGCTTTAAACAAAGCCTTAACTATTTCTAAAGAAAAGAAACTTATAGAATTTCATATCGTGAGCTTGAATATGCTTGGTGTTGTAGAGCGTAGATTAGACAATATTAAAAGCGCATTGGCTTACCACCAAAACGCCTTACAACTCGCCGAGCAGCATCCGGAAAAAACGAAAAGCATCCAAAAAAGCATCGCTGTTAGTTACAATAGCATGGGTAACATTTATCTCAGTCTAAAACAATACGACTTAGCCCTACAAGTGTTTAACAACTCTTTGAAAATCGAAAAAGAAGCCAATAACTATCTCGGCCTAGCCATAAACTACCATAATATAGGCGCTATTTACGAAGAGCAAAACCAACTTAGCACAGCCTTAGAGAATTATAAAATCTCGTTATCTTATAACGAGAAAATAAACTCCGATGTAGGACGTGTTATTTGCAATACCAGTATCGGTTCTATTTATATTAAGCAGAACAAACCGGAAGCCGCCCTAAAAATCATAGCACCTACAATTCCACTAGCCGAAAAAAACCAAGACCAGTTTTATATTGCCTTTGCCTATAACACCCTCGGTTGGGCTCACCTTAAACTCAACCGTTTAGAGCTTGCTGAAATTTGGCTAACTAAAGGCTTAAACGTTGCCGAAGACTACAAACTAAAATCGTCTATCGCCGATGCCTATCTCCATTTATCAGAGTTAAACGAGAAAAAAAATGATTTCGAACTGAGTTTAAAACAATACAAAAAAGCCATCAAACTCAACCAAAGTATTATAAGTGAAAAAAATGCACAATTTGTAAGCTCCCTGCGGTTACAGTATGAAACAGAGAAGAAAAACAACCAAATACAAGCCTTAGCGAGCGAAAATGAAATTGTAAAATTACGATTAGAAGAAAATAAAAAGACGGGACTTTTTATCTTATCGGGATTACTCGCGCTGGGAATCGCCTTGTTTTTTATTAATAGGCACCAACAACTTAAAAGTGAAAAAATGATTCTAACTCTAGAGCAAGACATGCTCCGGAATCAAATGAATCCGCATTTTATCTTTAATTCTTTAAACTCGATAAAATTATACATCATTAACAACGAGAAGGAAAATGCAATTTACTACCTAACAAAATTCTCTAAGTTTATTCGTAAAATCCTGATCGCTTCTACCGAGAAGCAAATTTCTATTGCCGAGGAACTAGAAACCATGAACTTGTATATGAACATCGAAAACATCCGGTTTTCAAATAAAATAAATTACGAAACCATTATCGATCCCACAGTAAATGTCGACAGCTTAAAAGTCCCTTCCTTGGTCTTACAGCCATTTTTAGAAAATGCATTATGGCACGGTTTATCACCAAAAAAAGGCGACAAAAGCATCACTGTTCATGTCTATCAATCGAAAAAGGATTATGTTTCTATTTCCATTACCGATAATGGTATAGGACGCATAGCATCGAAAACCATTAAAGAAAACAAGATATTAAAACGAAAATCTTTAGGTATAGGCATTACAAAACAGCGTCTTGAAAATTTCTCACAACGCTATGTACATTCTTACACGATCTCTATTGAAGATTTATACGAAAACAACAAACCTACGGGAACAAAAATCACCTTAAACATCCCTACAAAAGAGATTAAAAAATTACGCTGATTTTGAGATTAGCGATTAAAAGTAGCTGCCACTTTTTCTAGCTCTGCATACCAATCTTCACCAAACTTTCTAATAAGAGCCTCTTTTACAAATTTATAAACAGGCACTTGAAGCTCCTTCCCTAATGAACAGGCATCATCACAGATATCCCATTTTTCGTAATTAACGGCAGAAAACTCACTATAGTCTTTAATTCTAATCGGATACAGATGGCAAGATACTGGTTTTTTCCAGGTGGTATCACCTTGATTATACGCTTCCTCTAAAGCACACAAAGCCGTCTTTTTTTCATCAAAAATAACATAGGCACAGTCGGCACCATTAATAAGCGGAGTTTCGAATTCGCCAAACTCAGATACCGTAAATGTACCTTGAGCCTCTATAGCATCAATCCCTTCTTGACGTAAATAAGGTTTTACTTTAGGGTAAACGTCCTCTAAAATTTCCGTTTCCTCTTTTGTTAATGGCGCTCCTGCATCGCCATCGATACAACAAGCCCCTTTACAAGCGGATAAATTACAAACAAAATCTTTTTCTATTATAGCTTCAGAAACTATAGTTTTCCCCAACTGGAACATACATCGTAAGTGTTAAATACGCTGCAAATATAATGCTTAATTAAAAGATTATAGAGAGAATTTCAAACTCTTTAATTTTATGTATTCCTAAGCATTTATCTGATTTTATTAGATTAGTTTTGCATAAATTTTAAACGCCAGTTAGCATGGAATTAAATTTCAAAGAAATATTCACAGCTTTTATGATTTTATTTGCGGTTATAGATATCGTAGGTAACATTCCAATTATCATTGATTTACGAAAAAAAGTAGGTCACATACAAAGCGAAAAGGCCTCTATTATTGCAGGAATCATATTAATATCCTTTTTATTTTTAGGAAAAAGCATATTAAATCTTATCGGTATCGACGTGAGCTCGTTTGCTGTAGCCGGTGCCTTTATATTATTTTTTATAGCCCTAGAAATGATCTTAGGAATAACGCTTTATAAGGAAGATGACTCGAGCCCGATGACTGCTTCGGTATTTCCTTTAGCCTTCCCTTTAATTGCTGGACCAGGAAGTTTAACAACTTTATTATCTTTACGTGCCGAGTTTAACATCCAGAATATTATTGTTGCCGTAATACTTAACGTTATAGTTATCTATATTGTTTTAAAAACCTCAAAACGTATAGAGCGTATTATTGGTCCTAACGGAATTAGTATTGTTAGAAAAGTTTTTGGTGTTATATTACTAGCCATTGCAGTAAAATTATTTGCTCACAATATTAAAGTTCTTTTTGCTTAAATTTACATTATGAAAATTTTTACTTACATATTATCAGCTCTAGCTATTGCACTTGTTATTTTTAACGCTACAAAATTAGATTTCACTAATCTTTTAGAAGGCGAAAGTGTTGTTGCTTTAATTACTATGCTTGCCGCATTATGCGCTTTATTATTATTACAAATATTACGCATCTCTAAAGCGATAGAAAAAAAATCGAAACACTAATGCTAGACACGTTAATAATTGGTGGTGGTGCAGCAGGCCTCTCTTGCGCTTTAGTTTTAGGCTCTGGTTTAAAAAAACCTTTTGCCGAAGGTAAACAAGTAGCGATTATTATACACCAAAAGGCATCGCATTTACAAACTGCTAAATTTAATAATGTTCTAGGCCTAAAACCTGGAACTACAGGCGCTTCTATATTATCGGAAGGCAAAAAACAACTTGCCGATCTTTACCCTGAAGTACAACAAATTGAAAATGAAAAAGTAACGGCAGTAACTAAAACTGGCGAAACGTATACGGTTACGACCAATAAAAGCACCTACACATCAAAAATCGTGGTGATTGCTGTGGGGTATACCAACCTCATCACCATTAAAGGCTTAGAGCCTTATATAAAATCGCATCCTAGAGCAGCTATTTCTAAAGACCGTATCTGGCTAGAAAATACCGATCATCTTATAGAAAACGGGTTATATGTGGCGGGGACTTTAGCAGGATGGAGAAGTCAGTTCTCTATTGCCGCTGGAAGTGGTGCTCATGTGGCTACCGATATATTAACACTATGGAATAACGGCAGACATACCAAGGTACACGACAAAATCTAAAGACGTTAATCGTTAAGTATATCATTATCAACCTCTTGCTCGGTTTGTGCTTTTGGCAAATCCTTATTTATAGCATCAAAGCCCTGCCCGTTGCTATCAGCGGTTTCTGCAACTGTTTTTATAACGCCAGCACTAAGGTGTATGATTTTTTCAATCATAATATCACGTTGGTTTAGCACTTCTTCGAAAGCACCAGTACCAAATAATTGCTCGGCAATAGCGGCTTTTATATAATGCTTAATTTCCTCCTTATAGGTTACAAACACACTGCTTGTTCTTCCTTTAATTTCCAAGTACTCTTGAAACTCATCAATAACGGCATCGTCCACCTCATAAAAGGAAATAAAATCCTGACGCGTTTGCTTAGCATAAGCCTCACGGTCGCGTTCTAAATGCTCGAAAGCAAAGTTATTTATTAAGCCACGACGGTATAAATACAATAAGGTTTCGTTATTCATCGCACGGTCTACAGGCACAAAAACATCGGGAATAATACCTCCGCCACCGTAAACGATCTTACCTTTTGGAGTGATAAACTTTAAGGAATCGGCGACTTCAATTTTAGAAGCGTCAAACAGCTCACCGCTTTCAATTCGCGAATAATAGTCATCAAAATAATCACCATTACCCTCGTCGTAGGCACGTTGAATAGAACGTCCTGTTGGTGTATAATATCGCGATACTGTTAATCGCACCGCACTACCATCGCCCAATTGCATTTCTCGCTGCACCAAACCTTTCCCGTACGAGCGACGCCCTACAATAACCCCTTTATCATTATCTTGTAATGCACCGGCTACAATTTCACTTGCCGAAGCCGAGTTTTCATCTATAAGCACATACACCTTTCCATTTTCGAAATCACCACGCGATGTGGCATAATTTTTCTCTATCTGTCCGCTTTTATTTTTAGTAAATAAAATGAGTGTTTTATCCTCTAGAAATTCATCTATAATTTTCTCTGCAACCCCTAAAAAGCCCCCTGGATTTTCACGTAAATCTAGTGCCAACTGGGTAGCCCCCAGTGCCTGAAGTTTATTAAGCTCGGTTTTAAATTCGCGGTAGGTAGACTCGGCGAACCTATTAATTTTTATATACCCTAAACTATCAGCAAGCATATAAGCGGCATCAACACTTTTAATAGGAATATGCCCTCGAGTTACTGTAAACGCTAAGGGTTTAGAATAACCGCGACGAATAATTTCTAAGTTGACCTTGGTATCTATTAGGCCTTTTAATTTTTTCACCAAATCACCATTCTCTAAATCACGACCAAATAGCGAATCGCCATTTGCGGTAATAATACGATCTCCCGCTTTCAAGCCTGCTTTTTCACTAGGCCCACCTTCTAACGTTCTTATCACAGTAATGGTATCATTATGGGTATAAAAACTAATACCAATACCTACAAAATCACCTTTCATATTTTCGGTGACTTCTTGCATTTCATCTTTAGGAATATATACAGAATGCGGGTCTAAGTTTTCTAAAATACCATTTACCGTAACATCTACAATACTATCGGTATTTACATCGTCTACATACTCATAATCAATGTAATCAATAAGGCGGTTTAGTTTATCTTTTTTGCTATTGGATGTAAAAATACGATCGGAAGAGTCGGTGAAATTTAATTTTCCGCCAATAAAAACACCTAGCGCAATAGCTGCACCTAAAACCAATGGCCAGTATTTTTTTTTCATTTTCATTAGGCTTCTAGCTCCTGTATCTGACTGACTTCTATGCCTGCTTTTTCAAGAAATCGCAAGCCTGAATCGTCTTTATACCCCTGGTGATATACCACACGAACAATTCCTGCTTGATGAATTAATTTACTACATTCTTTGCACGGTGAAAGGGTAATATATAAGGTTGCCCCTTTACAAGACTGTGTAGACGATGCCACTTTTAAAATCGCATTAGCTTCGGCGTGCAAGACATACCATTTGGTATAGCCTTCTTCATCTTCGCAAAAATTCTCAAACCCCGTTGGTGTACCGTTAAATCCGTCAGATATTATCATTCTATCTTTAACAATAACCGCACCAACTTGTTTGCGTTCACAAAAGGACAGCTTTCCCCATTCTTTTGCTATTCTAAGATAAGCTTTATCGTACTTTAATTTTTTATGAGACATCTAATTTTAAATGTATTTTGGGCGTATTTTTAGCAGAAAAAGCTAAAAACCAAGCTTTCGGTAGTCGCTTTTTTTAAAACTTTTAAAAAAGAGCTCCACAGTACCTCAATCTTTTACGCGTAACTATACTACGAAGATAGTAGGTTCGCGATATAATAACAATACAATTAAAGAAGATTTAAGAAAAATAGTCTAGACCGTTAAGCCATTAACTCACTGTTCATTAGCATAGGGATAACCAAACCAATAACAATGGCCGACAAAACCATAATCCAATCGCGTTTAGAAAACCTAAAAATCGTTTGCACTAAGTACCCTATAAACAGGACTAAAAAGACAATGATAATTTGAGCTAACTCAATACCCAAAGCAAATTCTAGCATGACTAGAAATTTGTTATCATTAGGCCCTATTAACATTTGTAATTCTCTTGCAAAGCCCAGCCCATGGACCAATCCGAAAAACAAGGTTGAAAAAAACAACACACCTACCTTTTCTTTTTGAGCACCTTTACCTGCTGTAAACACATTAAACAGTCCTATAATTAGAATACTTAACGGAATTAAAAACTCAACAACGGGAACAGATACCTTAACCGCACCGTAAGTTGCTAATATAATAGAAATGGTATGACCAACAGTAAAAACGGTAACCAACATAAGCACACGCTTCCAATCTTTAAACAAGTACGGAACCGATAAAACGATTAAGAATAAAACGTGATCATAAGCATTAATATCCAAAACATGGTTCATACCATATTGCACATTAAACCAAAATTCTTGTAGCATAATAGTTGTCTTAATTTAGGGAAGTATCAAATATACATTAAAAAAGAAAAACGACAACTTTCGGAGTCGTTTTTGTAATTATATACACATAGTAGGTATGACAACCTTCGTTTTCATTAAATCCAATCCTATGCCCCTATCTTTATGTGATTTCTCATACTTCGGAATGACAAGCTATAGATTTAAATAAAAAACCCTTGTTAAATACATATCTAACAAGGGTTTAATAAAATTGTAGCGGTAGTATTTTTTTCACACCATGAGTGATAGTGTTTTTTTTATTTATTATTTATCGGGACTTAAGGGCGTCCAATGCTTTATCTTAATTTTATATCTCCACCATCGGCCATAAGGGTTTGACCGGTCATGTACTGGCTGTCGTCACTTAATAAAAAGGCTACAATTGGAGCCACATCTTTTTGAGGGTCTCCAAAACGATGCATTGGGTTTTTACCTATGATCTCTTCATACTGCTCTGGAAAATGTGCTTTCCATTGCTTAACCCCTTCGGTAAATGCTAGGGGACAAACTACGTTTACACGTATGCCTTCTTCCGCCCATTCGTTGGCAGCCACTCGCGACAGACCTCTAATAGCTTCTTTCGCCGCGGCATAACTTCCTTGGTTTTTCTGACCTAGCAGTCCAGCTCCTGAACCAAAGTTTACAATAGACCCCTTCGTTTTTTTAAGCTCCGGATAAGCAGCTTTCATAAAATGCAAGGTTCCTTTTAACCCCGTATTCATAGACAACTCCCAATCGGCTTCCGTTAGTTCCATTAAAGGCTTTTGGCGTGAAGCATGGGCATTATTAACCACACTAGTTAATTTTCCAAATTTCGAAATAGCGAGCGCTACTGCTTCCTTTGCTATAGATTCTTTAGAAATGTCTCCTTTTAAAAAAACAATTTGATCTGGGTTAGAAGCTACTTTTTCTGCTCCTGCTTCTTCATTTAAATCGACAGCAACCACGCAGGCGCCTCGTTCTGTTAATTCTGAGGTCATGGCACCACCTATTCCTGCAGCACCTCCAGTTATTATAATGACTTTGTCTTTTAAGTTTTTCATGCTAAACTATTTTTAAATTTTTGATTTTTATCTTGTATTGTTATTCCGACCATTCTTCTCGAATATCTCGTTCTAAAGCATCATAGCGCTCTTTTAATTGTGCTGACAACGCTTTAGTGGATGTGTGCAATTGCCTCAGCTGAAAAGCCAAGACCATACTAAAAAGTCCTGCCGTAAAAAAACTTAAGGCCACCAGCATCACCACACTTAAGCCAGCAAAAACAGGATTCCAAATAAGGACAAACGAGAAAACTGCCCCCAGAATACCCAAAATTAATAAGCCTGCCCAATGCCTACTACCGTATTTTTTTATATCCATAGCAAATCCAATCGCAGAAACCGATCGGAATAAAATAATAAATCCGATATAAAAAGCAAGTGTTGTAATAGATAATGCCGGATTAGACAAGAGAAGAACACCCACAACAACCGTCACCACGCCAAAGGCTAAGGTCCACCCCCAACTTTCCAATCGGTCTCTGTTTAAAAATGAAAATACAGCTTCCGAAAGCCCTCCAAAAATAAAAGACAAAGCAAATAAAACAGAGAGGGTTAGCAACGAACTCATAGGCGATGAGAAAGTGACAATACTAACCACAACAAAAAAGAGCCCTACCAATAAAGGAATATACCAATACTTGATAACATCTTTTACCGTTTTTAAAAATAGTGTTTGCATAGTTGTTTAATACGTTTTATTTATAGGTTTATGTGGTGGTTACACTAACGGACAGCTGCCCTTCAATTTCTGTAACACCATCAAAACGCGTTATTATTTTGACATTTTTTTTATGTTATGGATCACCCCTCCATCGACTAATATATCGGTACTCGTTATAAAAGAGGCTGCATCGCTAGCTAGAAAATAGATCACTTGAGCTACATCCTCTGGCTGTCCGTTACGCTTTAACGGCGTGGCTTTCTTAATACCTTCCATACGCTCTGGATGTTCTTCTGCGGCTTTTAATGCCATTGGTGTTTCTATAACACCCGGCGATACCGATACTATTCGCGCTCCTTTAGCACCCCATTTGTTAGCATGTTTATGCGTTAACAACTGCACACCACGCTTCGCAAAATTATACATGGTATCGGAATTGTTATTTACAAATCCACTAACAATATCAAAGGCATCTGACTCTAGAGGATTGGCAAGCGCTCCATCATAAGCGGGATTACTAGGCACGGTATGCGCCATCATTGAAGACAATAAAATAGCTACCGATTCTTTTTCGGCTAAGTCATAAAAGGCTTCCACCAAGAGCTCTGTAGCCACCAAATCGATAGTAAAAACTTTTCTTAAATCGGTAACAGTACCACTAACTCCTGCGGTATGAACTAATGCTTTTAATGCACCTTTACTAGAAACAAACTGGATCAGTTTTTCGAGATCCTTTTTATCGGTAATATCGCAAGCCACACCCGAGACATCAAAACCATCTTTAGACAACTTTTCTACTGCAGCATCAACTTGTCCTTGCGCATAATCGGTTAATATTATAGGGTGATCTTTAAACGCTTGAGCACAAGCTTGACCAATTCCCCCAGCGCCTCCAGTAATCACTATTATTTCTTTTTGCATACTCATTTCTCTTGTTTATTTTAATAAATTAATATCTTGTTATGGCTCCAAAGCCGTTAAATTTCGCTAATTCCCCTTGTGGTAGGAATACAACATCGCCTCCAAAATCCATATTCATTTCCATCATTTCATCATATATATCATCGATTACATTTGAATCATTACGCTGGTAATCGGACACAAAAGAAATACCATCTTCACTTACAATTGCAGGTTGATACAACTCATTCTCAACGAACAGGGTTTCCACGCGCCCTTCTTTTATCGCATTCCATATTTCGAAAGTATCACTCAAAAACGTGTTCTCGGAAACCGCTTTAAGCAATTCTGTTTTACGCTGAATACTCCTTTCACGATTATAATCCGCTACAATTTTCCATGCTTCAGACACAATAGCATGATCTTTTTCAAACACTCTATTCTTATTCAGAAACACATTAAAAATACTATTTTTTTCGTCGGCTACTTTTAAATATTCAGAGAAATTTTCTTCCACCGTACAAATTAATACTGGCAATGGGTTTTGTTTTCTAATCGCATTAACTGCTTTATCCACCTGGTTAAAAAACTCGGCTTTTAAATGCGTTTGCCGTGAAGCATTAGACGCTTCTGCAGTATTACGCGTCGTAAATTGTGTGTTCTCGATAGGGAAAGGCGATTTAATTTCTTTAACCACCTTATCGTTAAAAGCCTCTATAAGTCGTACTTTTTCCTGACTCAAAACCAACACGTAATAATTAGAAGCTTTGTGCATAGCTCGAATTAAATCTCTTGTCGAAAACGTAGTATCAATCACCACACGATCTGTAACCTGGACCGGTAACCTTGTGAACTCCGCAATATCCTCATTAACAAAAAGTACCAAACTGTCTAAATTTTGATCGTAGTCTATTTGCGCCGCAAGGGTTTTTAATTGCTCTACTAAACGTGTAGCTTCAGGTTTTGGCAAATCTTCAACAAGCCTATTTTCGGCCTCTTTGATTAGATTTTTTAGCGTTAATTCATCGTGTAAATATCCTGGTTTTGTTCTGTGGGTGTTCATTATAATGGTGATACAGTTTTCAGAACTTATATTTTTTAGTTTTTTTAATGTGGCATTCATAAATTTAAAATTTTAATATATTAATAAATACATGGTGTAGGTTTCAATTTTGTAGATTGAAAAATCTTTATAGAAAGATCTTATTATTGACTAGGGCCGTAAAGATCTAAGAAGTCTAATAGCGGTATTTGTAAAACGCTTTATTTAACACGTTAAACAGAATAATAAGGTCTAGAAGGATTTGTCGCGGTTTTAACTTTTAGAATCCAGAAGGTTCCCAGCCTCACTATAGGTTAGTTCAACTTCTTGAACCCACCCTTCTTTTGCTAAAACAACTTCGTAAGTAGCGATCCCATTTTTATAAATAGAATGTACCGAGTCAATCTTATAGCCAGCGTAATCTTTTCTAATCGCATTAGCTAATTTAGTTGGAAGCGTCGTTTTAGACATTTCGGCTTCAATCTTAACTTGGTCTCCATTTCTATTAAAGTAAATTTTCCGCTCTAAGAGTCCGCTTTTAAAGGCCACTTTGTAATCATTATTACTACGCTCCCATTCTATGTCTTTTGCATCGGGGTAAGCTTGCAGTAAGCCTTCGGTAAACGTACTTGGAACTTGGGTGTGGATAACCTCTTGAGCGTTTACCATTACACTAACAAATAAGAATACTACTAAAAGCTTAATTTTTTTCATTGCATCTCTATTTAATGATTAATTATAAAGATACGATTAGTTCGGTACAAAACGAACTAAAATATGCTAATGTATTGTTAATCTTTACCTTTACATTATTAAAGAAGGTGTTATTTACCAATACTATTAAGCAGAACGCATTAAAAAGGGGATTATAAAAGTGAAATCACGCTAGAACCGCTTAGTTATAATAGCAGGATTAAAACTAAGGGGTTTAAAAAAATAAAACCTCGAAAAACAATAGTCTTTCGAGGTTTACTTGTACTCAAGGCGGAAGTTAAAGACCTTAATTCACGTTTATTTAATTTCGATTATTATAAGATGATTACATATACTTATTAAGGGTTACAGGAACTTTTGAAGATGACTTTAGTTAACAACTATTAAACGAAATTAAAAATAATTAGTTATTTTCGGCAAATATTCGGCAAAAAAAATGAACGTTAAATACTTTGTTATAAAAGGCGCAAAAAAATATTGTAGCATTTACATTCGCTTCTGGGATAGTAATAGAATTGATCAAAAAACTAAAACAGGATTAAGCGTTGAATTTAATCAATGGTCTAAACCTAAACAGAGATTAAAAGTTTCAGCAACCACTAAGAACGTAGATTTTATAAATAACAAACTAGGAAAACTAGAGAAGTTTATAATAGAAAACTACAATAAAGATTACAATAATAACGTATCTATTTCAAAAAAATGGCTTAAAGAAAATGTAAATTCATTTTTTGACAGACAAACTATTGATGAAGGTCATAAAACATATTTTTTAGACTGGATAAAGCAATATGTTTTAAAATTAGACAAACAACTTCACAACGGAGAAGCCCTATCTAAAAACACTATTAAAAACTATAAGTCCGCAGAACTAAAAATAGAAGCATTCGAAAAGTATAAAAAAAGAAGATATAGACACGAAGACATTAATTTAGATTTCCATCGTGATTTTATTTACTATTGTAAAAACACGTTAAATTTAAACAACAATTCTACTGGCGTTTTAATAGGTAGAATAAAAACCTTTTGCCGCAATATTGAATTCGACGCATTGCCGATTAACCCCATTTACAAGCATAAAAATTTTTACGCTCCAAAAAATGAAACATTCGACATTTACTTAAATAATAAAGAAATAGATAAAATCCTTAAACACGACTTTAGCAACTCTGACAGACTGGATAATGCCCGGGATTTATTTATAATTGGTTTACGTACAGGATTAAGGATTTCAGATATTTCAAAACTTACAGAAAAAAACCTCCTTAAAGATAGTATAAACATTACAACAACTAAAACTAACCAAAACCTACATATACCAATTCACCCCCAAGTTAATCAAGTTTTAAAAAAACGTAACGGAGACTTACCAAAAGCTATTTCGGACCAAAAATTCAATAAGTACATAAAAGAGGTTGCTAAAGAGGTTGGTATAAATTCAGATACTTTTGGATCTAAAATAGACGAAACTACAAAACGCAAAAAAGAAGGTATTTACAAAAAATGGGAATTGGTTAGCAGTCATACTTGCAGACGAAGCCTAGCTACCAACTTATATAAAGAAGGCATCGACATTAGACTAATAATGAAGGCTACAGGACATAAATCTGAAAAGCAATTTTTACAATATGTTAAAGCAACAAACGAAGAACATATTGAGGTTATTACCAAACAATGGAAGAAAGAAATTGAAGATAAAGAAAAAAGGTTGCAATAATTTGCAACCTTTTTTTTTGGTCTTGATATATAAAACCTAACCCATAGAATTAATACGTACAGACGCCTTAACCAAAGCCATTGCTCTAACCTTATTAAGCTCCACGTCTTTAGACTGGTGATGTTGATTTTGAGAAACCAATTTAATATACCTTTCTCCTAGATCAGATTTTTGAATATACTTAACACTTATATACTCCTCACCCGCAACCTCTACCGAAATTAAATACATTTCGCCCCAAAATATATCTGAACTGAAATCATTAATTTGCTTATAAACTACAATATCTCCACTTTTAAGTAGTGGGTACATACTATCTCCAGTGACGAAAACAGCCCCATCACATTTTGGCAAATTTGGAATCTTCAAAGTATCTATTGGCTTATTGTCGCTATTACTTTGAAAAAGACTCACCAATCCTGCTGCAGCTTCAATATTATATAACGGAATTTCTTGATCTTTTAATTCGTTGTCGCTTTTAAGTTTAAAAACTGCGTTTGGCTCACCATTTTTAACAGACTTCATATTGTCTTCCCCTTCTTCGAGAATCATTTCACCTTCTCCAGACAACAACCAATTCCCATCAATACCCTCGCATTTTGCGTACAATAAATCTATATCAAAAGTGTTCCTAGCGTACCAAGAAGCCAAAGTTTGAGGTTTTATTTCTAAAAATCTAGCAAATTCAGCACTACTCTTAAAATTATAATGACTTTTTAAATCGTTAAGAATCAAGTTTTTATCAATTTCTCTACTCATAATGCGTAAATTATCCTCAAAATGTTTTGTTTATATTCAATTTGCGTACTATATTTGCATAAGCACATAACAACTGTAAAGATATGGAAATAATAAGAAACGAAATCACTCTATCTCAGAAGCATTTAAAAACACTAAGAGACGAATTTGGAAAATCGCGACAAACCATTTATAGCGCATTAAAAGATTTTACACAATCCAAATTAGCCAAGGACATTAGAAAAAGAGCTAAAGAACTTCTACAAGAAGAAGTCAACCTTATTGACATATAACCAATTATCCAATTTAGCCATTCACCGATTTATCATTTTTCATAACAATTTATAGATGTTACTAACAGTAAATAATCACTTTCAAAAACAATACCACAAATAACAAAACAGCAACCTGTTTTCAACCTAACACCAACCAATCAAAATGCAAAAACATAAACACACCATAATAGTAGGCAATGAACTAGAAATAGACAACTGCACCTACTTCACCAAAATCGCAGGCAACGCAAACAGCATAAGCATTATAAACATTTACAACACCCAAACAATAAACCCAAAACTAACTTATGGATCAGCGATAAAAGGAAACACAGACGTTGTTTTAGTTTACACTAATAATATCAATATAGATTACATCAGTTTCATACAATACGCACTAAGAGACTTAAACATCATTATGCGCAGAATACACTTTGTATTCCTAGCGCAAACACCCCCGTTCAAACTTAAAACCTATATAACAAGCCATTTCAACATACTAACAGCCTCCAGAAGCTTAAACCAAACTATTAGACCTAATAAACTTAGATTAAAATCTAAAGTATTGAAATTACAAAACTCTATACACCAAGTACAACGCAACAAAGAATACTCACTTACCGAAAAAAACCTATTTACCAATTACCTAAAAAAGCAACTTGTAGACCAAGAACACCAAGTTTACAACCAATAAAACCACACAACCTAAAAACAACCAACCTACAGCAACCTGTTTAACTATTAATACCCACTACAGACAATGACTAAACAAATTTTACAAATAGAAAACACTAATAACGAAGATTTTAAAAATGAAATCTTATTAGGCCTAGAACACTTGCTTTCTCAATACGAGAAAAACACACAAAACAGCGAAAAGCTATTAACCCGAGAAGAAACAGCAAAACTTCTATCCATCTCCCTTGTAACGCTATGGAAATACACAAAAAACGACATTATACCGGCATTTAGAATAGGCACAAAAGTACGCTACAAACAAAGCGACGTATATAACGCCTTGCAAAAAATGAACGAATTCGATTAAACCCAAACATCATGTCAAAAGACCCTGCATTTTTATTCTATAGCACAGACTTCTACGAAGGCACAAGAATGATGCTCCCCGAAGAAAGAGCCTGCTATATTGATTTAATGATATACCAACACCAAAACGGCGGCTACATACCCAACGATTTAAAACGAGTAAAAATGTATTGCTCTGGTGTAGATGAAGCTACCCTACAAGCTACCCTACAAGCTAAGTTTAAGCTATGCGATAAAGGGTGGTATAACAAAAAGCTCAAAAATGTGATTGAAGAGCGCGAAAACTTCTCTAAAAAGCAGTCTGTAAACGGCATTGTTGGACAGTTTTGGAAGCGAGCTAACAAAGAATTAACCAAAACCGAAGTAAAAAAACTAAAATCGCTAACCTCTCAAACATGTAGTAATAACGAGGACTTTAACACTAATTGGCTTAATAAAATCAAAACCCCTAAAGCTATGCTTGAAGCTATGCTTAAGCATTTAGAAAATGAAGATGAAGATGAAATTAAAGATATAAATAGAAATAAAGATGAAGTTAAAAAAGAAAAAACAAAAACACTCAATTTCCCTTTTAACAACTCTAGTTTTCTAAACAGCTGGGAACTCTGGAAGGATTTTAAAAGATCAGAGTTTGGATTTAAGTACAAATCCACAATATCCGAACAGGCAGCATTAAAAAAAATAGCCGAGTTGGCTAACTACAACCACCAAGAAGCAATTTCAATCATCAACCAGAGCATAGAAAATGGTTGGAAAGGATTTTTTAAACTAAACACCCCAAATGGAAAATCAACTCACAACGACACAGACAAAGAACTCACAATTAACCGCCAAACAGCAGCAACTATCGACAGCAATAGCCGCGGTTGGGAAGTTGAGTAAAGTCGCATTTGCAAAAAAGGTTTTGGAATTAGAAAAAATAAGAAACCTAGATAAAACAACAGTTTCACAAGGCTTATCGATGTTGTTCACAAGAATCGCAAACCTATCCGGCATTAAAGACCCAATTAGCCAATTCAACAAAACCGATATAGCCGAAATGATTTTAATGCGTTTTAAAGGCCTTTCTCTAGAGGAGATAGATTACGCCTTTAAACTCGAAAGATACGGCGTGTACAGCTCTAAAACTAAGCATTATCAGCTATTTGATGCAGATTACGTGAGCACAGTTTTAGAAAAGTACAAACAATGGCTAAAACAAACCCGAGTAGAAAACAACATACCGATCGCTATTACCACAACCCAAAACCAGCAAAAAGAATTAACTCCAAAAGAAAAGGAAAACGCTTTAAAACTAGGCCTAGAACGTGTTTACAACGAGTATAAAACATTTAAAACCATACCTGTAGGTGTAAATTACTTATACAACTACTTATTCGATAAAAAAGAAATCAACCCAACAGCAGACTACAGAAAAAAAACCAGACAGCAAGCCATTAGCAACCTAAACCCAACCCATAAAAACGAAATTTTAAAAGCATTAGACGTGTTAAACGGAAAAAGCAACCGTAAACCAAAAGAGGAAGCCATTCAAAACGAATGCAAGCGCATTGCCCTAAAAGACTATTTCGATAATCTCATAAAAAAAGAACGATGCATCCAAAAACCATAACAGTTTACCCTAGCGACATACGTGCAACCAAGGCTTTTAAAAAACTAAACCAAATACAACAAAAACTAGTTTTAAACTCCACAAACATAAAACACATAGAATACGGTTTAAACCTAACCGCAAACCGAGGTTTAGATTTCTGGACAAACAAAGTAGATACCTATTTTTTAAATGTTCGAATAGTAACCGAGTTAAACCAAAACAGAACTAAATAATTAACATTAATACCAACAAGAGCAATGAATAATTTACTACAAAATCAGGCAGGATGCGATCTAATTATTTGGGAAACGCAACCAACAAAAAGAAATAAAAACAACGAAATAAAATTCATTGTCAACAAGAATCAGCCAATAAATACTGGTGATATTATTGTGGGGCAATATTCAGCTGAAAATATTTCTTGCTACGAAATAACAGAGATTGTAGAACGCAAAAAATCAGGAATCTCAAATAAAGATTACCTAACAGCAAAAACAAAATGGTCTAGTAAAAAACCTCCATTTCATGAGTTTAATTTACTAACAAATAACTCGTTTAACAAACTATTTAACCTTTCAAAGTAAACCAAAGGCAACCACTTAGCCCATTTTAAATAAGTGTAAAATTAAATGACAATGTCACAAGAAAACAAAACAAAAAAGCACGGAAAACTACAAGGACCAACCTACAAGCGCATTAAAGGTTTTTACAAATACAACGAAAACGAAGCTTTAAGCGGCGTTTTAAAAAAACACCCGAACGAACGACATAAAAACCTGGTGCCGGACCACACCGAAAAAACATTTGTTTGGCACGCAAAAAAAGGCTTATAATCATTGGGCGCGAAACTTAGCATTTGCGCTTAATACAACCCTCAAATTTAAAATATGGAAACAACCACCACAAAACTAAAGAAACTACCACAGACCCCAACAAAAGGACAAATTTATAGGCTATACGGAAAAAGATATTCCGAACGCCAGAAAAATATTATAAATGAAATTCTAAACGAAGATGGTCAACCCAACACCGACAAAGAACTCTCAAACAGACAATTTGTGAAATTTCTAAGTATTGAAGGGATGCCAGCCGGTTATGACACTAATTTTCCAGGCTACATACCAGAAGTCTATTAATTAAAAAACCCGAAGCCAATGGGGGTTGGATTCGGGGTAATACAATTTAAATAGCACTCAAATTTAGTTTTACAAAGTTATGAAAACAAATGGCTTAATTCGCAAATATTCAAAAACCCATAGGATAGCCTATTACATCAGTACTTCTCACATCTTGTTAGTAACTGGTATTTAAGCAATCTTTCCAAATTTGGTATAAAAGCAATTTTTAATTTACAAGACACGAGGAAGCCCTTTATGCTCTATTACATTGCACTTATCAATTCCTTTGCCTTGTCCAATGTAAATGCTCCATCAACTTCCTTTTTATCAAAAATCATAAAATAAGAAAAGTCGTGTCCAGCTAGTCTTTCCCATTCATTTCCGAGTCTGCATTTTCCTTCGCTGTCAGAACCATCTAAATGGTCTCCTTTCGTTTCTATTAAAATTGTTTTTCCAGATTTAGTTCTCAAAATAAAGTCAGGATAATGATTGGCTTTAAATCCGTTGATGTAAAATCCTTTTCCTCTTTCTAAATTTCTATGCCAAAACTCAATATTAGAAGAAGTTCCGATTTCCATTATTACTCTTTCCTCAAAATTATTCATTGTTCCTTCTTTTTCGTACAATGAGTTTCCGATTGAAGAACCAACGCTTCCAGGAACAATTTCCTTTCCTAATTTCCAGTTTTCTTTTGCAGTTATTCGTTTTGATTTAATTAAATCCATAAACCTCGTTTCTGCGTAAGCGTCCGATAATTTTCTAATGTGTGCTTTTATTTTGTCGGTATAACTCCATTTTCTAACTAAAATGTCACGCATTTGTTCTGCGTTCATTCCTTTTAAAATTCTACCAACATAAACTTTAATTTCTTGGTCTGGAATTGGATACATATTTCCAATAATCTGCATAATTTGGTGCGTTATATCGCTTATTTGGGCATCTTTTGGTTTGGCTAAAATGTATTCTGCAATTGGGTCTTTTACTTGACTTTCTTCAATTTTCACCCAATCTGGTGTATAATTATCTTTTACAGTTTCTGTTAAATCTACTTTATATAAATCTGATGAGATTTTGTCAAAGTCAATTTTTATATCTTCATCTGAAAGTTTGAAATCTTTCAATAAAGATTCTCTGTTCAATAATTCTTGGTCAGTACCAAAAATGTCACTTGCTGTTACTTTTAGAAAAAATTGAGGAAAATCTATTTTATCAATAATTTCTTTATTTGCTTCTTTTACTCGATAACGTTTTACTTTATCTCCCATTTCTTGAAAAATATTTTCGTCAACTGGTTGTTTTTCTTGCTCCTGTATTTGCTGTTCTAATTCTTTGTTTTGTTCTTCTGCCATTGTTTCTATTTCTGTAATTACAGAAGTATCTTCAATGTCTTCTTCTTTCGCATTTGGGTCAAAAGAAATACGCCCTTTATCAATTGTTTCTTCTTCAGTTTCTTTTTGTTGCTCTGGAAATAGAAAAGAATCAACAGGATTTACAACTTCTTGTTGTTTTTCTTCTTCTGTCATTTTATCTGAAACTCTGTGTTCATTCCCACTAAATCCAGATGCTTTTAAACCTTCAACAATACTTTGCAAAGTGTCATTAAATTTTGCCGAAGCTGTTAGCACATAGGAAAGATTTAATTGAAATGCTTTATGTTTTTGAACGTAAGGTTGACGAAGTACACGACCTAAAATTTGTTCAACATCTACTGCACTTGATTTGTCAGCCAATGATGCCAAGATGTATGCAAAAGGACAATCCCAACCTTCTTTCAAAGCATTTATTGTAATTATGTAACGAACTTCACAATCTTTACTCTGTAAATCTGGAATGCTTTTAAGTTCATCAATATTCGCTGTTTTGATTTTTATTTGATTTTCGGGAATACCTAAACTCAATAATTGTTCTTTTAGTTTCTCAAAAGTTGTATTGTCGTTTTTTGTTTTTGGTTGTGCTTGAAATAAAACGATTGGGCGAATGTATTTACCGCCATCTTTTTCTTGCTTTATTGCCAAGTTTTCCAATTTGCGTTGTAAATGCAAAGCATTGTTTATGACTTCTGTTTTATCGTGATTGTTGTAAACGATAACAGGAAGTTTAACCATATGTTCCTTTTTTAATTCTATTGCAGGAACTAAACTCACAATATTACTATTGTCTTTTGGTGTTGCTGTTAAATCTAAAATGAATGATGGATTTAAGTTTTTTAGCATATCTACGCTCAAATCACTTTCTGCATTATGGCTTTCGTCAACCACTAAAACAGGATGCAAACTTCTAATTACATTTATTAAAGCTGTGTCGTCAACATCTTCTAAAAGGTGATTTCTATTTGCGTATTGTGGAACAAAAGATTCTAATTGTCCGTTTTCTTGATAGACTTTTCTGTCTTCTTTATTTTTTGCTCTTAAACTTGCAAAACTCAAAACAAAAATGCTCAATTGTTCTTTTACAACTGTTGGATTAAAATTTGAACCTTGCAATAAATCTTCTTTTTGGTAAATCTCAACTTTATTATTAAAAAGAGCATTTAGCTTTTGGCGATAAGGATGCTCTGGATTTGATAAAGCGTTTACAGTTTGTTGTAATAAATTACTCCAAGGAACTAACCAAATAACTGCTTTTGTTTTACTTGTATCGTAAGCTGAAAAAATAGAATGTAGAGCGTTTACAGCAATAAAGGTTTTTCCGCCAGCTGTTGGCACTTTTATACAAACGTGTGCTGAATTTGGGATGTTATTTTTGTAAGGTTGCATTCCTGTATTATCCAAAGGATTATATGGCCCAATCTTATCTTCCCAATATTGATTAAATGCGAGCGATACATTTTTATATTCTTGAACATATACTAAATATTCCTCAAGATTTTCTATTACTTTATGTTGGTAGCTTTTTAATTCCATAATTTAAAATCTTGTAATGTCTCTTGGTATTTTTTTGAATATGATATTATTTTTAGCCATAAAATCTTTAGGAAGCAAACAGTTATCTGCATAAATAACATATTGTTCTCCTTTATTTTTTATAAGTTCTAAAGCATCAAAATCTAAAGTTGTTAGTTTGCTTTTTTCGTAGATGAAATAATAAACTGAATCATCTTTTTTGCCTAAAAAGTAATTAATTTCTTTTGGAGGTTTAAAAGGTGTTCTTGTTTCTGAAAACCAAATGTATTCTCGTATTTTTTCTGTGCAGACTTCTTCGTTTAAGTTTTGATTATCATCAAAAATCGGTAAGCCTAATTCATAAAAATCGAAAGTCCCACCAGTACCTTCAACTGCTTTTTTGTCTTTGCCATAACCTTTGGCAACTCTCTTTACTCTTTCAGCAGTAATGCCATTAGCATAGTCTTCCATTTCTACAAGAATAAACTTGCGATTACCACCATCTTGTTTGTTTAAATTTAAAACTGCTTGAGCTGTTGTTCCTGAACCAGCAAAAGAATCAAGAATAATTGAGTTTTTATTAGAAATAATATTTAGCAAATGCATTATTAATTTTGAGGGTTTTGAATAGTCAAATACCTTACTTTTAAAAATATTTTTTAGTTCTATATTTCCATCTCTTGTTAATCCATTTTCAAGCAAGATTGATCTTGGTTTAGTTTTGTATTCTTGTCCATCATCTGAAAATTGATACATTTTTGTATATACTTGCCACTCTCCTTTTCTATTCTTAACAAAGTCGATTTTACCCAGTGATAGTTCACTTTCAAACTTTTCTTTACTCCATCTCCAAATTGTTGGTGGCAATTTGATAGTTCCATCTGGCATTAATATTTCATAGTTTAAATTAGGACGGTTTGAATCTATACCTGTTTGATGTAAGTTTTTTCTTTTATAAGCTCCGTATTTTTCAAAATTATCATCTTTGTATTTATATTCTTGCCTCAATTTTTCTGAAAGACCTGTGTAAAACCTATCTTGATTTGTTATATTCTTACAATAACATAACAAATATTCGTGATCATTAGCAAAAAATCTAGCATCAGCTCCTCCGCCTGCTTTCTTTTTCCAGACTAATGTTGCAATATAATTTCTTATTCCAAATATTTCATCGCATATCAACTTCAAGTTGGCTTGCTCATTATCATCAATAGAGATAAATATTGCTCCATCATCCGCTAAAAGCTTATGCAAAAGCTGTAATCTTGGATACATCATACATAACCATTTGTCATGTCTTGTTAAATCTTCTCCATCTTTACCAACAACTTCTCCCAACCATTTTTTAATTTTTGGATGGTTTACATTGTCATTATACACCCAACTTTCATTTCCTGTGTTATATGGTGGGTCAATGTAGATGCACTTTATTTTTCCTTCGTATTCTGGCAATAAACTTTTGAGAGCTTCTAAATTGTCTCCGTGAATTATTTTATTTCCGCTTTCCGTTGGTTCAGTTTGGTCGCCATTTTTAGCTGTAAAACCATATTTATGTTCCAATACTCTGAATGGCACATCTTGGTGGTGGCTAACTACTTTATCTTTTCCTATCCAGTTAAGTGTTGGCATATTCTTTATTCTCTTTATTAGGTATTATTAATTATTTCACGTCCAGATCTAAAATATTGGCAATATCCATTAAGGTTTCCAATCCCGGTTGTTGTCTCTATTAAGCACAAGCATTTACCATATTGTAGCTTTTGCCCAGTTTTTCAACCAACCAATTTTGTTTAACTCCTTTCGGATCCAGCACTTCCTTTCAGGTGTTCTTTTTCTGCCACTAAAATAGTCAAGTATTTTAATTTATCTCAATAAATAGGATGTAAAGCGTCAATATTCTAAAGGTGAGTATGTGTGCTCGGAAAGGGCTAGCTCTTTTTTTTGTCAAGCGTTGGAATTGAGCATTAGCAAGAAAATAAATATGATTTACATCACTTTGTATTTTCAGTTTATGGAAAATGGGACTGTACCGGATTAGCTGCTATTGTTAAATAATCACAAGCAAAAAAGTTCAAGAGGGCTTTCGCCAGTAGGCGAGAAGCCAGCAATAAACTATATATGATATTGTTTGCAGTGCCTATTCTTGTTCATTGAAAGTAAGACCTTCTATTTCGCAAAATGAAACTAAAGTATCAATTTCTTTAATCTTTTTGTGTCCAGTTTTCTTTTCTTCTTTTCTCGTTATGACTACATTATATAGTTTTTCCCATTTTATCTTCCAAGACATCTCTCTTCGATCACTATCAAGGTAACCAGTCGAAATTTCAATCAATTTTTGTTCTTCACTAACACTTTCAAAAGTATAATGACCTGTTTTGAGATTTAACGCAGTAAATCGACCTGTTAAATAGACATCTCTGGAATTATCATAAACCAAATCATTAATATTGTTTAAAATATCTCCAGCTAAAGAATAACTTATTTTTTTTGAAGTATTGAAATTGGACGTGCTATTTTGATAATTTAAATTAAACTGAATTTTAGATTTTTTAATTATTCCTAATAGTTTTTTATAACTATCAATTACCGTTTTATCAACATCTTTTATATACGCAGTAAATTCATTTTTATCAGATGAACTCTGAAAAAACTTTACTAAAAACTCAACATACCTATCTTCTACACTAATCAAACTTGGGAAATTAGATTGTTGTGAAGCAGGTTTAAATAATGCTCCAAATGACCTTGAAGTATTGCCAAAATAATGAAAAGAAGAAGCTTGTAGAACTGCTTGTTCATCAAATTTATTTTGACTGTTTTTTGATTTTGTTTTATTAAAATTAGATCTTTCCTTTACTATAAACGCTTTCCTTATTCCTTTATTTATCTTGCTAAAATCATTTAAGGATTCAGCTAAAATTTCGAGTTCAATAGTGCCTTTCCCAATTTTTGAGGATTCATTATAGTAAGCTTGTAAAACTCCAACATTTTGCTTTTCTGAAATATATTTTAATTCGTCATCTGAATTAATACTTTGGAATTTGTAAAAACTATTTTTTTCTGGAAGATAAGATTCTGGAATATCTTTAAATTCGATAATAGATAAATTGTTGTAATTTAAATCGTTGTCAATATCTACTTTATAAAAATTACCAATATTTTCGTCAGTCATAAGCTCGAGAAGTGACTTCTTCTTTTCAAGATATTTATCTAGAAGCTCTTCTGATGTTCTGAAAATTAACCATCGATTAAAATCTTGATTAGTATCAACCCAATAGAACAAAAAGTTTTCATTATAAATAGTTTCAAAGTGAGATAATAATGGACCGTCAAAGTAGATTAAGTCTTTAATCTTAATCATCTTTGGTAAAGAATTTTTCGGTATGAGTGTTTCTTTAACCTGTTCCATTATAACTCTTCGATTATATTAAACTTCTTTGATAAATCAATATCTTTAAATTCGTACATATCAAAGTGAGTTATTTCGTCTTCGTCAGTGATATGCCCATCTTCTTTTTCAATTATACCAATTGCAATATGTGTACCAATTACTTTTTTAAAGTTCTTAAAGGTAGCTATCAAATCATTAAATTTATCAATTGCACCTGATTTTTTTCCATACATTGATAAACCCAATGCTTCGCATCTCTCCAGTTCTGATTTTGAAAGAAACCTTTTCGGATTAATCTTTGCTGGTGGAAGAAAATTGTTTGGATGTGCATTGTCCGAAAAAACAAATCTGAATGATTCTTTTTCGGAATACTCAAAATATTCTGATTGTGGACAGTTACAGATATTTTTGATTTGATCAAAATCAGTTTGGTATTTGTAGACTTTATTCATATGATTTTTCAATATATTGATAATATCTCGTCATTTCCGCATTACGTTCTCCTATCACCGTCAGTTACGGCTTTTAAGTTATTAGTTTTCGGTTCAGCACTGAATTTAGCAATTTCGAGTCGATTCGTACGTAGTTGAATGTGTCATAATTGAGATTACACATTGTTATGCTCGGTTTTTTATTCAAAACTCAACATTATTCTAATCCAAATCCAATTCAGGAAAATTATGAGTAATGTAGTTATATCTACCCAAAACAAATATTTTCCCCAAAGTGTATAAACGTTATGTTTTCTCTTATGATGTCCATGCATGTAATGACGAATTAATTCCAAGATGAATATTGGCCAAACAAATATTCTCAATAAAATCATTAAAGCTACTCTCCATTTTTGTTCGCCAAAGCAAAGAGTAATCATTGAACTTGAACTAAAATGCCCACAAATTTTTTTATATGAAAAATTAAATGTGTTCAAGAATAAAAGTCCGATGAAAAGATAACTTTTATACCAATCCAATAATTCAAGTCCGAATAGTTTGTCAATCGGAAAAGTCAATGGAATTAAAACTATATCTCGAATTTTTGCAACAAAATCCAATCCGTATTTTATGAAATCAACCCATTTTACGAAAGCTGGGAAAATATCATCTCCAAAGTTAATTAGTCCAAATGCTGTCATAAAAACATTGAACGGGAATAATATTTTATTTAAAGTCTTTTTCAATATGTTATGGTTTGGTCAAATTGCGCACAACGGCAGTCTGTCTCAAAACTACACTAATTTTCTTTTAAATTCAGTTGCAGGGTTAAGATTTCCGTATTTCATGAATTTTATAAAATTTCTCGGGAATGCGATTTTTAAAGCTTCCTGAGTGGATAATTGGGTTATAGCAAGCAATATAACCCCTAAAAACGAATTGAGCGCAGCGCAAACGGCCGTTATATCGAACTTTACACCGAGATTAAAGAGTCGTTTAAGGTTGTAGGCAAGGGTCATCAAGCCGGCATCTGCCGAAGCCACGGCTATCTTTCTTTTGGTAATTATGTAATCAAAGCCCCACTGGCGTTTTAAGGTGCCGTAAGGGTGTTCGACCAGCGCCTGACGTTGTTTATAGCGTTGTTTGTTCTGGGTCACTCGATGGGCATTAGCTTCTATATATGGGGCGTACTCACTGCGTTGAACAATTTTTCCGTTTTTTGCCTTGGTGCATAAACTGCGAACTGAACAACCTTTGCACGCCTTGGTTTTGTACTGTTTAAAAGTGTAGTTTCTTGTTTTATAGTGGCTTTGGTTACTGGTTAGTTTATGTCCTTCGGGGCAGGTGTAGGTATCGGTTTTTTGATTGTATATAAAATTCTCGGCATTGTACTTCGGATGCGGTGCCTGGCTAGCACGCCCAATGGCGGGTATGGCCACAAGCGTTTTAATGTCTAGCTGATGGGCCGTACAAAACTCGCTTCCGGTATGATAGCCTTTGTCGTAAAGGGCGGTAAACTTGTTGGTTCGTAAAATGGATTTGGCCCGGCGCAACATCATGCCCATGGCTTTCTTATCGTTTTGATTGGTTAGTTTGTAATCGATAAGTATTTTGTTTTGATCATCCACAGTAGTTTGAAGTGTGTAGCAAACCTCAGTGATCATTCCCCGTACAATTTGGTGTCTACTATCAGGATCTGATGTGGATAATTGCGGATTTTCCGAAGTTTTGTCCGCCTGGAGCTCCTGTTTGATACGGGTGTATTTCTTGTGGTGTTTTTTATGCTTGGCTATCTCTGTGCTGAGCGCTTCTGCCTTATCTCCGTCTGCTTGTTCTAATGCGAGGCTGTGTTCTTTGAGTTTATCCTCGATATAGGCCAGATGCCGTTCAATTTTCTTTTTGTTGTAATTGTTTTTCTTGCTGTTTTGTGCCCGAAGTTTTGTAGAATCTCCAGCAATTAACAATCCTCCAATAAGGTTAAAGTTTTTGGCAATCTCAACGCTGTAACGAAAAACACGTTTGATGGCCTTAGGGTTTTCTTTTCTAAATCTCGCAATGGTATTGTGATCTGGTTTTAAATTTTTCAAAAGCCAAATTACTTCTAAATTACGATGACATTCTTTTTCTAATTGTCTAGAGGAACGCATACGGTTCATATAGCCATAGATATACAATTTCAATAAATCTGCAGGGTTATACGGTGGTCTTCCTTGAGAGGGTAAAGGCTCAAACCCCATCTCCTGTAGGTCGATGCTTTCTACAAACTGATCGATAAAGCGTACCGAGTTGTCTTGCGGGACCATGTCGTCCAAACAGCTAGCATATAAAGCGAGTTGTTGACGGTTTTCTCCTTGTTGATATTCCATACCTTAAGATACAAATAACCAAGGCAGCATCTAAAGAGAGTGCAATGAGTTTTCAACAAACTTATTAAGTTTTGAGACAGTCTGACGGT
>NZ_FNQK01000019.1:59506-67202 GCF_900107625.1 Bizionia paragorgiae | reverse complement strand
TTTGCAGGAGGCAATACAGGAACAATAAACGACTGGTCTATCGAATTATGTACAACTACTTTAGGTACTGACGATTTCGCTTTAGAAAACAGTTTCTCTATCTATCCAAACCCTAACAATGGTGAGTTTAATGTGAAATTTAAGTCGGAATCTAATAACGTAACTTTAGAGTTATTTGATATTCGAGGACGTTCAATTTACACTAAAGGATATAACAACTCAGGAGCATTCAATGAAACTATTAATTTAGGGAATGTTGAATCTGGAATGTATTTATTAAATGTAAATGACGGTTCTAGAACCTTTACTAAAAAGATTATCGTTGAATAATTTCAACTTCTTTTAATACTATAAAACTCCGGAAGTCATTTCGGAGTTTTTTTATGGCTATATATGAACTGTAAAAACCCTAAATTAGTGCTATGAATTTATCGTATTGGGAACGGAAAAGTTGGTTAACAAATACTAGCTACACCATTGTTGGAAGTGGTATAGTTGGGTTAAGCTGTGCTTTATATTTAAAAAGGAAATATCCAAAGGCAACTGTTTTAATTATAGAACAGGGGGTTATGCCACAAGGAGCAAGTACTAAAAATGCCGGATTTGCTTGTTTTGGGAGTTTAAGTGAGATTTTGGACGATTTAAAACATCATACAGAAGAAGAGGTCTTAGCACTAGTCAAGCAAAGAGTGAGCGGATTAAATCTATTAAAACAGACCTTAGGAGAGGAAACTATTGGTTATAAACATTACGGGGGATATGAATTGTTTATGCAAAGTGAGACGGACACCTTTGTGAATTGTTTGGATCAAAGAGATACTATTAATAAACTTTTATACCCCGTGTTTAACGCTCCTGTGTTTTCATTAAAGGAGAATAGCTTCGGATTTAAAACGATTAAAAATAACTATGTGTATAATGCTTTTGAAGGGCAGTTGGATACCGGAAAATTAATGACAGCCTTATTACAAAAGGTGCAATCCTTGGGTATTAAAATATTAAATAATGTGACAGTCGAAGCCCTTAGCGATTCCGGGAATTCTGTGCAAATACAAACCAATAGATTCACTTTCGATTCACAAAAAGTGTGTATTGCAACCAACGGATTCGCTTCGCAGCTATTACACACAGAACACGTTAAACCAGCGCGTGCCCAAGTATTAATCACTAAGCCCATTTCCAACTTACATTTTAAAGGCACCTTTCATATAGATAAAGGTTATTATTACTTTAGAAATATAAATAACAGAGTGCTCTTTGGTGGCGGTAGGCATTTGGATTTTAAGACAGAGGAAACGACCGAATTCGGACAAACACCTGTAATACAAAATAAACTTGAGGAATTATTAAGAACGGTAATTTTACCCACAACACCTTATGAGATTGACTACCGCTGGAGTGGTATTATGGGTGTTGGAAATAAGAAAAAACCAATGTTAAAACAAGTGAGCAATAATGTATATTGCGGCGTACGATTAGGCGGTATGGGCATCGCTATAGGAAGCTTAATAGGTAAAGAATTAGCAGATTTAACCACAAGATGAAACGGATATTTCGATTTTTATTTAAACTATTATTTTGGTGTTTTGGCCTGTCGGTAGCTGTCGTTGTCCTTTATAAATTTGTTCCGGTACCGGTAACCCCGCTTATGGTGATTCGGTATTTTGAGAACGAAACAACTAATAAAAACCTATGGCAACACGACTGGGTGCCTATAGATAAGATGTCTAAAAATTTACAATTAGCTGTGATTTGTAGTGAGGATCAAAATTTTTTAAACCATAAGGGTTTTGATATTGAGGCTATTCAAAAAGCATTTGATCGCAATCAAAAAGGAAAGCGAATTCGAGGTGCTAGTTCTATTAGTCAGCAAACAGCAAAAAATGTTTTTCTATGGCCACAACGCAGTTGGCTGCGTAAAGGATTGGAAGCGTATTTCACGTTTTTAATTGAAACTATTTGGAGTAAAGAACGCATTTTAGAGGTGTATTTAAACAGTATTGAAATGGGAGATGGTATTTACGGTGCAGAGGCAGCGTCTCAATTTTGGTTTCAAAAATCGGCAGCCCAATTAAATCAATATGAAGCGGCAGCAATCGCTGCAATATTACCTAACCCACTAAAGTATCGCGCACAACCCGCTTCTACTTATATTCAGGGTAGGAAACAATGGATTGTAAAACAGATGGGCTATTTTGGCCCGCTTCAATTTAAAGCCAAGAATGAATCAAATTAGCTCCGAGAAAATAGCATTGTATGACTTGTGTGCGGATTTTATAGAAACCAAACGCCAGACGATTCAACATACTATTGTCGAGATTCAGCACTCCTTAACTTCAGAAACTAAAAGTAGTGCAGGAGATAAGCACGAAACAGGTCGCGCAATGCTTCAATTAGAACGTGAAAAAGCAGGACAGCAGTTAGCCGAAATTCAAAAACTACAAGAACACCTGTCTAAAATAGATGTAAAGGCAACTAGTGAAACGATACGACTAGGGAGTGTTGTTTATACATCGGAAGTCAACTATTTTATTGCTGTAAGTGCAGGTCGTTTTGAAGTGAATAACGCTGTGTTTTATGCCATTTCTCCAAGCACACCTATTGGGCAACTGCTAATGAGTAAGACCGTTGGAGATTGTATTGAATTTAGGGGTGTAACAAGTCGGATTACTCAAGTGTTGTAATCTGTAAGGAGACAGTTTTTCCAATTTTTAAAGCCGAAGGGTGTTCGAAAAACACTAAATTCCCCTCTAAATCCGCTTGATGTAAGTAATAAGCACCTTTAAAATACGTGTTTAAAATACTGGCCTTAAAGGGAGATTGGTTTACCACCCGCAATTGATGGGCATAGACAATGTCTTTGTTAATGATGCTAAATTCACTAAAAAAGGAAGCTACCAAAGCCGATTCGGGGTTTTTATAAAGGACTTCAGGTGTGTTGTTAGCTACTATTTTAGCGTGGTCTAAAACCAAAATTCTATCGGCAAATCCTAAGACATCTTCCTTGTCATGTGTCGCTACAATACAGGTAATAGTATTCTCTTTTAAGTATTTAAAAACACGGCGTCTTAACGATTGTTTTTTAAAATTATCGATATGACTAAACGGCTCGTCAAGTAAAATTAATTCTGGTGCTTTGGCTAATGCTCGGGCTAAAGCCACGCGCTGTTTTTGTCCGCCACTCAATAACTTCACTTTCGTTTTAGCAAATGCTGTTAGTTCAACGACTTCCAAGAGCTCGGCAGTGCGCTCTTTTTTATGGGTTTTGTAAAAGTTAGACAGGTGTTTTCCAATGTTCTCTTCGACTGTTATAAAAGGCATCAATTCGAATTCTTGGGCAACATATTTCATGAAATCGTATCCTATCACCAAGTTGTATTTCGGACCAAGGATGGCTTCGTTTTTCCAAGTTAGAGATCCATTGTCTAAATCATATTCACCATAAATTAATTTTAGTAGTGTGCTTTTTCCGGAACCGCTTTCCCCAATGACAGCAATAGACTCGCCTGGTTGAGCAGAAAAATTAAGGTCTGTTAAAATAGGCTGTTTGGTGTAGCCGAAAGTAAGATGTTGTACCTGTAGCATGGCAAGAATTTAAATGTAAAAATAGGAATAAAAAAACCGCTTGAAAAACAAGCGGTTTAGTAATTTATATTAGGGAACCCTTTTTATTTTGTGGTCTCTTTAGACGCACTTGGTAAGGTGTCGTATCCCATATTGAAAAAGGTGAATCCGAAAATATCTGCCCATTCTTGAATTTGCATACTTACCGGTTTTCCTGCTCCGTGACCTGCATTTACATCAATTCTAATTAATCTTGGGTTGGTCCCAAATTGCTTAGCTTGTAACTCGGCAGCAAACTTAAAACTATGTGCTGGAACCACACGATCATCATGATCTCCTGTTAATACCATGGTTGCAGGGTATTCTGTATTTTCTTTAACGTTATGCACAGGCGAGTAGTTTAATAAATACTCGAACATCTCTTTGTTGTCTTCAGCCGTACCATAATCGTATGCCCATCCCGCACCAGCAGTAAAGGTATGGTAACGTAACATGTCTAATACACCAACACCAGGTAAGGCTACAGCCATTAATTCTGGTCGTTGTGTCATTATAGCACCAACTAATAAACCTCCGTTAGAACGTCCTGAAATAGCTAAACGCTTAGAGTTTGTATATTTATTATCGATAAGGTATTCCGCAGCAGCGATAAAATCATCAAATACATTTTGTTTTTGCATTTGCGTTCCTGCTTTATGCCACTCTTTACCATACTCACCACCACCACGTAAATTGGCAACAGCATAAATACCGCCTTCCTCTAACCACACGGCATTAATTGTGCTAAAGCTAGGTTGTAAGCTAATATTAAATCCTCCGTAACCATAAAGCATCGTTGGGTTAGTACCATCTAAGGTAATCCCTTTTTTGTAGGTTATAATCATAGGGATTTTCGTGCCGTCTTTAGAGGTGTAAAAAACTTGTTTAGACTCAAAATCGTCACTTTTAAAATCGATAGCAGGTTTCCAGTACTCTACAGACTCTCCTGTTTCTACATTAAATTTATAAATAGAACTTGGTGTGTTGTAGTTCGTAAAAGAATAGTATAACTCTTTTTCTTCTTTATCACCACCAATCGACCCTACTGTTCCAATTCCTGGTAATTCAACGTCGCGGATTAATTTACCGTCATAATCATATTGTGATACTTTAGAGACGGCATCAACCATATACTCGGCAAAGAAATAATTTCCTCCTTTAGAAATTGATAATACATTTTTAGTTTCTGGGATAAAGTCTTTCCAATTTTCTGCTGAAGGGTTAGAAGCATCAACAGTCACTATTTTTCCATTAGGCGCATTTAGATTAGTATATAAATACAGTGTACTCCCTACGTTTTCAATTAAACGCGTATCAGAATCTGTGTTGTTGATTATAGGTACTAAAGGGGCATCTAATTTTTTTAAATCTTTAATAAATAATTTATTTCCAGACGTTGATACTGCTGCCGAAAGCAACACGTAATTTTGATCTTTAGTTACCGAAGCCGTAATATATCTGTGCTTTTCTTCTGGAGTTGCACCGTATACCACTCGGTCTTCTTTTTGTGGTGTTCCTAATTTGTGGTAGTAGACTTTATGCTGGTCTGTTTTAGCCGATAGCTCGCTACCTTCAGGTTTATCGTAGCTAGAGTAGTAGAACCCGTCGTTACCTCTCCATGATACGCCACTGAATTTAATATCTTGAAGTGTATCTTCAATAACTTCTTTAGTTTCCGTTTTGATAACGATTACTTTTCTCCAATCGCTACCTCCTTCAGAAATAGAGTAGGCTGCAAGCGAACCATCTTCGGTAAAGCTTAATCCCGCTAGAGATGTTGTTCCGTCTTCAGAAAAGGTGTTAGGATCCAAGAAAACTTGATCTTGATCGCCCACTTTTTTATAGACTACATAATGGTTTTGAATTCCATTATTTTTATAGAAATACGTATGGTCACCTTTTTTAAACGGAGCGCCTACTTTTTCGTAATTCCATAGTGTTTCTAAACGGTTTTTTAAATTTTCTCGGTAAGGAATATTGTCTAAATAGCCGTATGTTACCTTATTTTGTTCGGTAACCCACTCACCAGTTTCGTCACTTTTATCATCTTCCAACCAGCGGTATGGGTCTTTTATTTCCGTACCAAAATAGTTAGAAACAGTATCTACTTTTTTAGTTACTGGGTAGTTTACAGTAATTTCTTTTTTTTCTTCCTGCTTGTCGTTTTTACAAGACATAATCATTGAAAAGGTTAATAAGCAAAGTGCTAGTTTCTTCATTATACAATGTGTTTATTGAGTGATCTCAAAAATAACGAAAAAAGCGCTTGGTTTAGGTAAGTGCACTCTTTTTTAATGCTTTTGTTTATAATGAATGGGCATTAGTATTGATTAATAAGGCTTATATAAACCGTTATAAAATAGATAAAAAGGTTGCCTTTTATTGGGATTTAGGATTTTTTAATTGAAAAGCGATACTATTATTTTCGTCACCTGTTATATGAGCAACTTGGACTTTTTTTAGGATTCACAATAATATTATTCTGTCCAAAACAGGTGTCGTTAGTAAATTATTTCTGAGGTTTAATAGGTGTTTCTTTCTCTAAAACCTTTAGCATTATAATATTAGGTTTATAATTATAAATACGCTTTGACTCTTAATTGCTATTTGTTGGCCTCTTTTAGTTTATTTTGTGTCCATCTAAAAAGTTTAGACCACTTTAGGAGCTTTGTCATTACCCATCATAGCACCAGGGATAGTCATAGCAATATTTTTAAATTCTTCTTTTACACTTCCTGCTAAATTTAATTGTGTGGTATCTGTAATGGTAATTTTACCGCCTGTAGTACACATACACTCGGAGTCGTTAAACAACCATTTTTTAGAGCCACCTAAGTTCGATTTTTTTGTTGTTTTAGTCCATTTTTGCAAAGCTGGTACACAGGGACGGTAACTATTTCCATTAGGTTTTAATTTGCATTGTCCAAAAGTTTGAGGGACTTGTACGTCCATATCTGTAGCCTTAAACTGGCCTTGTATTTTCACTTTTTTATTTTCTGTAACCAACAATTTTGCAGGTGTAAAACCTTGATTACACTCTAATAATGCACCATCTAAAACATATATTTTACTACTCATTATTTTCTAAGTTAAAGGTTATTGTTGTGATTTTTTTATAGAGGTCTTTAATGTCAAACTCATAATTTAGTGTTGCTTGGGTTACTAATCCTAATTCTGGCGCAATAATGTAGTGTCCTTTGTAATTAAAATCTAAATTATACTGTTCTCCTTTTGTTGTTGGTAAGTCGCCTATAAAAGCATTTAGTTTTGCTAATGGAAACGTATTATTATCTATATCTATTTTTGCTGTTGTGCTTATTGTAACGTTAGTAAAAGCACGATTTTGTTTTGATATGTTTTTTTCTTCTATAATTGGGATGTTTATATTGCCTATACCATTTGCAATAGTTTTTTTTTGAATTAAAGGATTGCCTTTTTCAAATTCGTGATAAAATATATTTGAGAATAAAAAATTGTAGAAATTATCTTCTAAATATATTTGTTGAATATTTTCTTCCTGCAATTGCCAATCAAAATCTTTGGTCATAGTTTCAAGATCTGGATGTTTTTTTAAGAGTTCTCTTTTTACAGCAATCCATTTTATTCTAATATCGTCTGTATTTGTAACTTCCAAGAGCTTAAACGTCTTGGTTAGTTTAAAATCTAAAGTGTTATTAATAACAGCAACGGTTGCTGCTATTTTTTGCGCCTTATTTAGTTTTTTTATAGCACTAAATTTGTCGTTTAAAAAGTAACGGTAATCTACATTGAATTTGAAAAGCAACGATTTTTCATTAGTCATCCCTAAGTAGGTGAGGTTAAAGCCAAATGCTATACTCGTTTTGCTGTGGTTTTTGTCTTGTAAAACTTCATTAATAATCTCTGCGGTATAAAAACGAGTTGTACGTTCTCCGTTAAGTTTTAGAACTTCTTTAGTATGAGCTATTTTTTTTTCCATTATCGATTTTTAAAATAAATATCTAAAGTATTTTTAAAATTTTCCAAGCTGTTTTTTTTAGTTTCTATAACTTTATTTTTTTCAGCATGCATTATTATTTAGTGGTCTCAAAAATTTTAATGGTTGTTTTTTCTA
>NZ_FNQK01000019.1:0-57737 GCF_900107625.1 Bizionia paragorgiae | reverse complement strand
ATCCAAGTAATATTTAAATGGTCTGGTACTGCTTTAAAATCTTTTCCTACAACATAAGTGGAGCCTAGTTTTCCCCAACCATTTTTAACGGTACGTCCACCACTTGGAATACTAGCAATAAATTCATTATCAAGAGAGAATGTTCCGCTTACTATTTCTATTGGATAGGCTTCAGGAGCACATTCTGTGGGTAGCCATTCAAAAGTTTGTTCTTTATTAAATAAATTCATTGTATGTGCATTAGTGGATGTTCTTTTATTTTTACAGCTTAAAGTAATTATGCCTATAAAACTTACTATAATAATTATTTTTAACTTGTTCATTTTATCCGTCTTGTATAACTCTGGTTCTTACTCCATTTTCTCTATTTGGAGACATAGGTGGTACTAAACCCACAACTCTGCCATTATAATGGGCGGAAAAGTGAAAATACTCATTTCTTAAATCTTGCAACATTTTTTTATCTTCTACAGTACTAAAGTCAATCACTCCCTTTTCTCCTTTAATATATAAATCAATACGCTTTTTAACGTCAGCGAGTTTTACTTTTTTACCAGTTTCGTTTTTTATAGGGAAATCTTCATTAATAAGAGAGAAATCATATTTTACTACCTTTTTTATTGAAAACTCTACCATAATATGTAATGGTATATGGCTGTATTTATTAGATATCCCTTTTCTTTCGGCACGTAATGAGCCCCAAGTGTCGTTTATCCAAATTTGTTCTGGTAAATACCAACCAAGATCTATTAAATTTTGACGCTCAACCTCCATTTTTTCTTTATAATTTATGGTTGCATAGTCTAAAGTGACTTCTTCGTCTGCTTTATCGGTATACCCACCGCCAATATCCGAATGTACTCCAGGCAAAAACTTTTGGACACCTCGGCGTGCACTTTTAATATTTGTTAATCTAAAATTATCTCTGTGCTCGTCTGCTGCCGCAAGCTGAAATGTGAAATTGGCTTTAGAAATAGCATCTAAATGTAATTGAGCGGTATCATTTGTATGCTTCGTGCCAAAAGAAGCTACCGTGTCATACAAACCAACAAAGCGCACAGTTGTTTTTAATTTTGGAGTAAGACTTTTTTTTGCTAATTCTTCGCCTAAAACACCACCATCTTCTGTGTATTTATCGCCAAGATATTCATACAATCCCAAACCATTATCTGCCTCTTTGTTTCCTCCTTTTTTCTGATTAATTTCAAAAATAAAATGTCGAGCAGCAGCTGCGCCACGGCTAAAGCCATAACTGTCTATTTGTAATCTGTTTATTTTTTCAACACCTGCTTTTTTTAAAGCAGCTACAATTTCTATACATCCTTTTTTTACTTTTCCTTTCACGCCAGTTGCTCCTTTACCCATAGCTTTTCCCCAAGTGCCATCGTCTTCAAGGTCTTCGGTGCCTATGCCTTCTATATATACAGATAGTTGAATGTTTTTTTCTTCTATAATTTTTTCGTAGGCAGGTTCCATTCTGGATATGTTAGAAAAATCGTTATTGTAACTTCCAGATTGTTTAGAGCTGTACCATTTATCTTTATTATAAGAATCGGCAAGGTCTTTATCGTATGTTTTTCCTTTCGTTTTATTCTCGTATTCTAATCTTGCTTGTGTATTTTTTCTGTTATTTAAGGTGCCATCAAAAAAAATACCGACTGTTACATTTACATAATCTTCAGGTATATGCTCATCATATTTAGCATTGCCAACATTTACCTTTGAGGTGCTAATATCTAGCCCACTAAAAAGATTTCTTGTAGCTGATTCCCCAACAGGTGTTGATGTTAAAATTATAGACATAGTTCTATTTTTTAAGATTACTCTCCATATTCTACAGTTTCTGCACTTGCAATGCTAATTTTTCCGCCTGCGTTAGTTTTAATTTCTCCACTAGCATCTGTTGTAATTTCTTGTGCTTCTTGTTTATAGGTTGCGCTAATTACTTTTATTTCTTCGCCAACTTGTTTTTCTTCATTATTGGCCATAATAAAAGAGTTTTCGTTGATAGATTCCGTTTTGTTTTTACCAACTGTTACGTCTAAATTTTCTTCTACATTAATTTGCATATTTTTAGCATTAAGCGACATGTTTTCTAGGGCTGATATTGTAATATTGTTGTTAGCTGTATCTATGGTTATTATATTGCCATTCTTGTCTGTAATCGTTATGCTCTCTGAGCCATTGGCATCGTTTAGCTCGAAAGTATGCCCGCTTCTAGTTTTAATAGCCTTAACATCATTTTTTTCGCTTTTAAAAGCGTTGGCTTTACCGCTGCCATTATATAAACTTCCCATCATGTAAGGGTGTTCTGCGTTGCCGCCTTCAAAACCAATTAAAACCTCTTCGTTGACTTCTGGAATAAAATGAAAGCCTTTATCACTGCCAGCGTGAGGTGTTACAATACGAATCCACGGTGTCATTTCTCCCATTGTTTTTTGCCAAGGGAATTGTACACGAATTCTTCCTAGACCTTCTGGGTCTGCATTTTCCATAACTATAGCCGTCTGGCTTTCACTTTTAGGGAAGGCATTGATATTGGTGTTAGGGTAGATATCAAATTCGGCCGTTACAGCTTCAAAATTATTTTGGTAATCACCATTTTCAGTATTTGTATGGGTAACGCTAATTACTCTGTAAGTAGAACCTTCAACCTTAACAATATTACCTAATTTTACGCCTGGATTATCACTAACCCCACTAAAAATAACTTGTTGTATTTGGGTAGCTTTTTTTTGTAATTTTACATTGCTATCAAGCCGTTGTTTAGATTTAGGGTCGTTATAGAAGTTGTGCCAAACTTTGGTTTGCTTATTGTATATGGTGTTTGCTTTGTTAGAGACAAAGCCACTATAACCATTTGCAGTAGCGTTTATCTCTTTAGTGTCTTTTTCGTGTGTTTCATCTAGTAAGTAATCGGTTGCATAATATTTATAATTATGAGACTTAGGGATAAGGTTTAAATGGTATTCTTTAAGATCGAAACCATAAGTTAAACGTAATTCTGTTGTTTCAGGTTTACCAAAGATGAGTTTTACGCCATTATAATATAACCACTCACCATATTGTGCAGCAAGCCTACTTATGTAGGCGTAAGCGCTTTCATTGTGTTGTACGGAGTAATGTAGGGTAGAGGAGTTATTGGGTTGAATTAATACCTCTAATTTCGATTTGTCGTAATCTTTAAAGGTTTGTGTTACTATATCGGATAAAGTAACAGCGTTGTAGGATGCATAATGCGGACCATCTTCTGTAATGAAAGTAGGGCTTTGGGCTTTAATAACAACACCGTCACCCGAACTTGCTTCGTGGCCTTTAATGGTTTTTACTTCAGTTACAATACCTTTAAATTCTAGAGCTTGATAACCGCTATAGCTATCTATAGATGCTGTTTGCATTGTAATAGTTTCACCTAAGAAATTCTTGCTAGACTCTCCTAATGCTTGCGATAAATCTTCAAGAACATCCATTCTGCAAACGAGTTCCATTGTATGATGTTCTCCTATTTTTTGATGTAATAGAATGTTTTTAAAAGCAGTTATTTCCCGACCACCAATAAAAATATCTGTTTTGCTTTGTAGTGCCATAAACTTATATTATTAAATATTCTGGTTTATGTTAAATCCAGAATAGGAAAAAACTTACCTCTTTGGAGGTAAAGTAAGTTACTAATTTACATTATTTTTTTAAATGATAAAACTCTTGGACTGAGTAAGTTGTTTTTAGATCATTCTGTAAACAAGTGTTATAATATGGTGTATATTTAATTGCTGATATATTATATTGCTTTTTAAAAGCAGATATTTTTTGGATTCCAATAAAAATACCCCTCTACTTCTTTTGGTATGAGGATTAATGTTTTCGTGTAGCAAAAGTTATATTATTAATATACTTACCCTTTATATTCAATAACCTTTTATGCGCTAAATCATAGCATATATTAATGCCGTTTGCAATGTTCAAAAACTAAGCTATAAAATCTATATGTAAAATAACGAAAAAAGCGCTTGTTTACTAAAACAAGCGCTTTTTTAACGTTAAGGTTAAATCGTGTTTCGGATTTATTCTAATATTTGAAACAGAAATGTGTAAAATTGAGTTTACACGAGATTGTTTTCGACTAAATATTCAGCTATCTGTACTGTATTTGTTGCTGCGCCTTTTCGCAGGTTATCACTCACTACCCAAAGGTTTAGAGTGTTAGGTTGCGATTCATCTCTTCTTATTCTTCCTACAAACACATCGTCTTTACCATTGGCGTAGATAGGCATAGGGTACACATTAACGTCGGTGTTATCTTGTACTGTGACTCCTGGAGTAGCGTGCAGTAGTTTTCTAACTTCGGTAATATCGAAATCATTTTCGAAAGCAACATTAATCGCTTCACTATGTCCGCCAGATGTTGGTATACGTACTGCTGTAGCGGTAACAGCTATTGTTTTATCATCTAATATTTTCTGAGTTTCGCGAATCAGTTTCATTTCTTCTTTCGTATAGCCATTTTCTTCAAAAACATCACAATGAGGGATTGCGTTTTTATTTATAGGATATGGGTATGCCATCTCTCCCTTAACGCCTGCCAGTTCATTTTCTAATTGTTTAATAGCCTTAACCCCAGTACCAGATATAGATTGGTAAGTGGAAACGACAATACGTTTGATTTTATATTTTTTATGAAGTGGCGCTAGAGCCATAACCATCTGTATCGTAGAGCAATTGGGATTTGCTATAATCTTATCGGAAGGTGTTAAGGTCTGAGCATTAATCTCAGGAACAATTAATTTTTTGGAAGCGTCCATTCGCCAAGCCGAAGAGTTATCGATAACTGTAGTGCCTACAGCAGCAAATTTTGGCGCCCACTCTAAAGAAGTTTCTCCTCCTGCAGAAAATAAAGCGATATCTGGTTGCCTAGCGACTGCGTCTTCTAAACTTATAATAGTATAGGCTTTACCTTTAAAATCTACTGTTTTACCAACGGACCTTTGTGATGCTACAGGAATAAATTCTGTGATTTTAAATTGGCGCTCGTCTAAAACCTTACGCATAACTTCTCCCACCATTCCAGTGACTCCAATAACTGCTAATTTCATTTTTTAAAACATTTAATATTACAAACTTATACTATTTACGACTATTGGTATTTATAAATACTTTAATTTTTTCATAAAAAAAACCGCTCTATTAAATAAAGCGGTTTGAAATACATTTTCTTTTAGATTACTTTTTTAAAGCATCTCTAATTTCTTTTAGGATGTCCAATTCTGTTGGTCCTTTTGGTGCTGGTGGAGCTGGAGGTGTTTTTGTTTTATTGTAAGCTTTTACAATAATAAATAACACAAAACCAACAATAATTAAGTTAATTATCGCATTAATCCATTTACCATACATGATTGCATTTTCTGGTTTTGATATCGTTCCATCGGCAGCAATTACAGCGTCGTCTAGTACGATTTTCATATCAGCAAAATCTAAACCACCTGAAAAGTGCCCAACAATTGGCATCATAATATCAGATACGAAGCCACTTACCACAAGTCCCATTGCTCCTGCAAGTAAAACGGCAACGGCTAAATCAATGACGTTACCCGTCATAATAAATTTCTTGAATTCTTTTAACATAATATTATTTTTAAGTTAGTTAACTTTATTAAAGTACGCTAAAGTAGTTGATTTACAAAAAATAAATCTAATTCTCAGGTTGTAAATTATGTTATTATCGTTTAAAGACACGTTTCACCCTTTGGGAGATGGCAGTTAATATCTCATAGGAAATAGAACCGATGGTTTCCGAGAAATGCTCGGCGGTATGATGCGGACCAAAAACAATAGCCTCATCCCCTTCATTACAATCAATTTCGGTGACGTCTACCATAATCATATCCATACAAACATTACCCACTATATAGGCCTTTTGCTTGTTTATGATAACATAACCTTTTTTATTGCCATAAGCTCTAGTAATGCCATCAGCATGGCCTATAGGTAAGGTTGCTGTTTGCAGTGTTTTCGTGGCAATCAAGGCGCGGTTATAGCCTAAACTATCCCCTTTTTCTAAAGTGTGAATCTGTGAAATTGTGGTTTTTAAAGTCGCAATAGGTTTTAAAAACGGATTAAATTTAGGGTCATTACCAAAACCATACATACCAATTCCACTACGAACCATATCAAAATGGGCTTGAGGATAATTTAGTATACCCGAAGTATTACATTGGTGAAGCATAGGGGTGTATCCCAAACCGCTAGCCATCTCGGCGATCATGGTTTTAAAGGTTTCAATTTGTTGTATGGTAAATTGTTTCTCATTTAAATCCTCACTAGCGGCAAGATGAGAGAATAAAGAGGTGACTTTAATAGCACTTTTGTTTTCTAGGGTAGAAAGAATTTTTGGGCAATCTATTTGAGAAAAACCGAGTCTATTTAATCCCGTATTAAATTTTAAGTGAACCGGGTAATGGGTTTGCTTTTTGTCTTCTGCAACAGCAATAAAAGCCTCTAGAACCCGATGCGAATATAAGCTAGGCTCTAAACAGTGTGCTATCATAGTTTCGAAGTATTCAGGTACTGGGTGTAATACTAATATAGGGGTGGTTATACCAGCTTCCCGCAATACAATACCTTCGCTAACGTAAGCGACAGCAAAGTAATCGACTTGTAATTCCTCTAGAGTTTTGGCAATTTCTATACTATCACTACCATAGGCGAATGCCTTTACAACAGCAAGAAATTTGGTATGGGGTTGTAATCGCGATTTTAAAAACTCAACATTGTGTTTTAGGGCTTTTAAATCTATTTCTAAAACGGTTCCTTGAGCTTTAAGCATCAGGTTGATTCGGTTTTAGTTCTTCAATATCATTCACTTTGAAATCTTTTATTTTTTCGCGTGCCATCGCTTTGTAGTAAGCGGCACGACTTAGGGGTTCGTATTCTTCTGTTTCACCTAGTAAGACAAGTGCTTCACTACTTGTTTTACGGTGACTAAATTGAGCTAAATTTCCTGTTCGAGTGCACACGGCATGCACTTTAGTAACGTATTCGGCAGTAGCCATTAGGTTGGGCATAGGTCCAAAAGGGTTGCCTTTAAAATCCATGTCTAAACCAGCAACAATTACACGTATACCTTTGTTAGCTAAATCGTTACAAACACGTACTATCTCATCATCAAAAAACTGAGCTTCGTCAATGCCTACGACATCACAACCATCGGCAAGGATAGGAATGTTGGCAGCAGCAGGAACTGGTGTGGAGCGAATTTGATTGGCATCATGAGATACGACCATTTCATCATCATAGCGCACATCGACAGCCGGTTTAAAAATTTCTACACGTTGCTTTGCAAATTGGGCGCGTTTTAGTCGGCGAATAAGTTCTTCTGTTTTACCAGAAAACATAGATCCGCAAATAACTTCTATCCAACCAAATTGTTCTTTTTGATTTACTGTATTTTCGAGAAACATTTTGTAATTTTAACTCAAGAACGAAAAGCATTTTCGTTCTTTATAAAGGTGGCTCAAATTTATTAAAAATCAAAAGCCTAAATTGCATTAAATTCAAAAATTATAAAATTTTTAATTATGAAGAAGAAGCTAGAATCAGAATTAATAAGCATTGCGCACAGGATTCTAAGGTTAAAGGGAAAAGAAGACGTTGATAAATTACATAAAGAAGTTTCAGAATTATACGAAAAACTAACTGTTTTAAAATTTGCACAACAAAATTTTGAAGATGCCATACCTACTATTGGTAATGATTCTTCATTTTTTGATATGTTGGATACGGCCTTTAATAATAAAATTAGTGACAATATTGAAGTTGAAGACCGCACCTATGTTAATTTAGATGAGGTCGAAGATGATGGGATCATGGAGCCTGTTATGGAGAAAATTAAAGATATGGTAGCTCATATGCCAGAGGAAAATGAGACTGATGCTGTTCTTGATAGCTTAACCGCTCCAGAGTCTTATGGTAAAAATGACTTTGAAGAGATTACAGCAGATTTTACAGAGATGCCTATTTTTGATAAAGTAGTGGGACATGTAAATGGAGACGAAAGAAAGTCGTTAAACGATACATTAAAAAATAAAGCGTTTGCTATCGGGTTAAATGATAAGCTTGCCTTTATTAAACACTTGTTTGAAGGTGAAAGTGACGATTATTTACGTGTTATTTCACAGCTAAACACTGCAGAAAGCTTTAATGAAGCTTCAGCATTTATAAATAATGTGGTGAAGCCAGATTATAATAATTGGGCCGGTAAAGAAGATTATGAAGTCCGTTTTATGGAAATAGTTGAAGCTAAATTTAATTAAATCGAACTAGTGAGTAAATTATATATAGTACCCACTCCTATTGGAAATTTAGAAGACATCACCCTAAGAGCACTAAGGGTTTTAAAGGAAGTTGATTGTATCTTAGCTGAAGATACGCGAACCTCAGGGAAATTATTAAAGCATTTTGAAATCAGTACACATATGCAAAGTCACCATATGCATAATGAGCATAAAACGACCGAGCGCATTGTAGAACGTATTAAAGGTGGTGAAACCATTGCATTAATCAGTGATGCCGGTACACCAGCTATTTCGGACCCGGGATTCTTACTAACCCGTGCTTGCGTAGAAAATGGTATTGAAGTCGACTGTCTCCCTGGAGCTACAGCTTTTGTTCCTGCTTTGGTGAATAGCGGATTGCCAAATGATAAGTTTGTTTTTGAAGGGTTTTTACCCGTTAAAAAAGGACGCCAGACCCGTTTGCTATTGCTAGCCGAGGAAACGCGTACCATAATATTTTACGAATCGCCGCATAAACTGATAAAAACCTTAGGGCATTTTTGTGAGTATTTTGGTGAAGACAGGCCGGTATCCGTATCGCGAGAGCTAACAAAAATGTTTGAAGAAACTATTCGTGGAACAGCGAAAGACGTGTTAGATCATTATACAAACAAACCACCAAAGGGTGAGATTGTTATTGTAGTAGGAGGAAAAATTAAATAAGTATTAGGGTGAAAACACTCTTACGTCATATTAAGGATTGTACGCTTTGTGAAGCCTATTTACCACTAGGTCCAAATCCCGTTGTGACGGCAAGTAAAACATCTAAAATTGTAATTATCGGCCAAGCGCCGGGAATAAAAGTACACCGTTCAGGGATTCCTTGGGATGATGCGAGTGGAGCTCAGTTGCGACAGTGGTTGGGGGTGTCTACCGAAACTTTTTACGATACTGCCAACTTCGCCATTATACCTATGGGATTTTGTTATCCCGGTAAAGGAAAATCTGGCGATTTACCGCCTCGCCCGGAATGTGCCCCGCAATGGCATGCCGCCTTATTAGAACAAATGCCTCATATAAAATTAGTCCTTTTAATTGGAAGCTATGCGCAAAAGTACTACCTAAAAAAAGAAGCAAAACGAACACTCACCGAAACAGTAGCTAATTATAACGCCTATCTACCTCAATATTTACCACTACCACATCCGTCACCAAGAAATCGATTTTGGTTTTCAAAAAATCCGTGGTTTAAAACAGAAGTTTTACCCACTCTAAAAGATAAAGTTGCAGACCTTTTAAACTCTAAATAGGTAAAAGAAGATTGTAGTTAGTATTTTAAATACCTCTAAATATTAAGGTATTAGACACTACTTTGCGTTAAAGTCAATGCTAAAGCCGTAAAACGACTATTTTTTTACACTTTTAAGTGGTATTTTTACTCTATTAGAACTTAAAACATAGTATTAGAATGAAAAATAAAATCACAACCGAATGGGTCGGTGGAATGCAATTTGAATCGGATAATCCTAGTGGGAAAACAGTAATTATGGACACCGATGTGGAAGGTAGTACAGTGCGTTACGGACTGTCGCCGAAAGCCATGATGCTATCGTCTTTAGCGGGTTGTTCTGGTTTGGATGTTGTATCTGTTTTAGAAAAGATGAAGGTGGAAGATTATAAGTTTAAAATGGATGTAGAAGGAGAGCTCACCGATGAGCACCCAAAATATTACCATACGGTTACTGTCGACTACCATTTTTATGGTAAAGATTTAAATGAATCTAAAATTAATAAAGCCGTAAATTTATCTGTCGATAAATATTGTGGGGTTATGGAAATGTTTAGAAAATTTGCTACTGTAAAAACAAACATCCATATTCACAATTCGTAATTATTAGACGTTAATCCTAATTAAAAATCAAGAGTTGCATGCGTTGGACTTTAAAACCTAAGCCTAAACAAGAAACGGTCTCTAGCTTACAGCAAGCTCTGCAAGTGGAACCTGCAATAGCATCACTTTTGGTGCAGCGGGGTATTGAAACCTTTGATCAGGCTAAATATTTTTTTAGACCGAGTTTAAGCGATTTACACGATCCTTATTTAATGAAGGATATGGATAAAGCGGTGCAACGTATCGAGCAGGCCATTTCCAACAGTGAAAATATATTGGTTTATGGGGATTATGATGTTGATGGTACAACAGCAGTGTCATTAATGTCCTCGTATTTATTAAGTGATTACCCTAATGTAGCGACTTATATTCCGGACCGCTATGATGAAGGTTATGGTGTGTCTTTTAAGGGCATAGATTTCGCGAGTGATAACGAGTTTTCTTTAATTATAGCACTCGATTGTGGTATAAAAGCCATCGATAAGGTGGCTTATGCTAAAGAGAAAAATATCGATTTTATAATTTGTGACCACCATAGGCCGGGAGATAAAATTCCTGATGCAGTAGCTGTTTTAGACCCTAAGCAAGACGATTGTAATTACCCATTCGACGAACTTTGTGGTTGCGGAGTAGGCTTCAAATTAATTCAGGCGCTGGCAGCAAAAAAAGGTCAAACTATAGATGACTTAATGCCGTATTTGGATTTGGTAGCCACAGCCATTGGAGCAGATATTGTACCTATTATTGGTGAGAATCGTATTCTTGCGTATTATGGTATGCGAGTAATTAACAGTAGGCCGAGGGCAGGTTTTCAAGCGATAATAAATCAAGTAAAAAAAGACAGCTTAACCATTACCGATGTTGTTTTTGTTATAGCACCACGTATTAATGCTGCGGGACGAATGAAGCACGGTCAATATGCGGTGGATTTATTAACGGAAAAAAATGTTGAGGTTGCCGAGCAGTACGCTGCAGAAATTGAAGCCTTTAATCTCGACCGACGCGCTACCGATAAGCAAATTACGCAAGAAGCACTACAGCAAATCGAAGATTTAAAAGACCAAGACCGGATGACAACAGTTGTTTATAGCGCGAATTGGCATAAAGGGGTTATTGGTATTGTGGCTTCCCGATTAATAGAAACCTATTACCGTCCCACTTTAGTGTTTACAAAAAGTGGCGATAAATTAGCTGCTTCAGCGCGCTCAGTAAAAGGATTTGATGTTTATAATGCCCTAGAAGCCTGCTCGGAATTTATAGAGCAGTTTGGTGGACATAAATATGCTGCGGGTTTAACTTTAGAAGAAAAAAATTACGAGGCTTTCAAGCAAAAATTTGAGGAGGTGGTAGCTTCTACCATCGATAAACGACTATTAACTCCCGAAATAGTTATCGATACCCAAATAGATTTAAATGCGATTAATGAAAAATTTTACCGTATTCTACGCCAGTTTGAACCTTTTGGCCCTGGAAATATGTCGCCTGTTTTTATGAGCGATAATTTAAAAGATACAGGTTACGGAAAATGTGTGGGAGAAGACAAAACCCATTTGCGTTTAACGGTTAAACAAGAGGGAACCCCGCAGTTGGTGTGTATTGGTTTTGGTCTTGGTAATAAATTGGATGTGATTAAAAGTCAACAGCCTTTTAAAGCCGCTTATTCCGTTGACGAAAACCATTGGCAAGGTAATGTATCACTACAACTAAAACTTCAAGATATTAAGGCTTAATGGTGTTTTTTTAAGACCATAGTTTTGCCATCAAAAACAGCATAGGTATAATACACAATCCAATCGCCTAAATTTATATACTTAGATTTGGGGTTGAGGTCTATTTCTAAAGGTAAATGGCGGTGGCCAAACACAAAATAATCGCGGTGTTTGGTTTCTAATTTACGCTTACAGTACTGTACTAGCCATTCGTTATCTTCACCAAGAAACTTAGCGTCTTCATCTCCAGAAATGAGTTTGTTTTTTACCGATAGGTGCTGCGCAAGTCTGACACCAATATCTGGGTGTAGCCAGCGGAATAACCATTGAGAAAAGGGGTTGGTAAACACCTTTTTCATGCGTTTATATCCTTTGTCTTTAGGTCCTAAACCATCACCATGACCTATAAAAAAGGTGGTGTCGTTAAAAGTAAATTCTTTGGGTTTATGGTAAACGGGAATATTGAGTTCTTCTTCAAAATACCCATACATCCAAAGGTCGTGGTTACCAACAAAGAAATATACGGGAATACCAGAGTCGGTAATTTCGGCAAGTTTACCAAGCGTTCGTGTAAATCCTTTTGGGACTACCGTTTTATATTCGGCCCAGAAATCGAACAAATCCCCCAATAAAAAAATAGCGGCAGCATCTTCTTTTATTTCATCTAACCACGCCACAAATTTTTTCTCTCGAATACTAGAGGCTTCTTTTGTTGGCGCTCCTAAATGATTATCGGAAGCGAAGTATATTTTTTTTCCTTCTGGTATATGCATGTTTAAAGGAGTCATGGGTTTGCGTTAAGGATTGAAGCTCTGTTGGAGCTCTCCCGATAGGTATCGGGAAGCGACTGCTGAAAGCCTGACCTGCAAGGTAACGCCCAAATAATTAATTATCTGATGCGAACCATTCGGCATAAGACGAATCGGTTTCTTGTAATCTTAAAGCGTGTAATTTGATGTTTTCCGGTAAGCGTTGTTTTATTTTTTCGGCAAAATCAATAACCATCATTTCGCTTGTAGGTTGGTAATCTACCAATAAAACGCTGTGGTCTCGTTTTTGCAACTCTTTGGCAAGCTCTACGTGTGGCGTGTTTTTGTTAAACACTGTTGCGTGATCGAATACGTCTACGATTTCCTCCTTTACAATTTTCTTTAAATCGCCAAAATCGATAACCATGCCGTACTTTACATTGGTATTATCGCTAATGGGTTTTCCGATAACGGTTACCGATAGTTTGTAGCTGTGACCGTGTACGTTTTTACATTTCCCATCGTAACCATAAAGGGCGTGACCGGTTTCGAAAGAGAATTGTTTTGTAATTCGAATGTTACTCATGTATGCTTGTTTTTCGTTGCAAAGATACCAATTTTACAAAAGCGAGTTGCTTATAAACTGTATTAACTGCTTTTAAGAACCGGCTGTTTTAACGCTTGTTACGGTTTCTGTTAACGATATAAATAATTATTAGTGCTAAGCCTAAAAGGAGAAAAATTCCGTTACCGCCTAAAAATTTAAAAATTTCCATGGATTTTATGTTTTATTATTAATGTTGTATTATGGTTTAGCGGTTTAAAAACTCTGTTCTAAATAGAATAATTAAAGGCACACCGCGCGCAATAATCCAAAAAGTTAAGGCTATAAATATACCTTGAAGTTTAAGATTATAGTGATCTAAAAGTAATAAAATTGGAATAAAAACAAGTCCTGTTGAGAGTAATAAAAGATTTCTTAAGACTTTCATTTTACCAAGGCCCTTAAACATCCCATCGAAAATGAATGCTAAAGCGCAAAGGGGCTGCATGGCTAGTACAATCCAAAATACAGTATAAAACGCGTCTAAAACCTCAGGAGAATCGGTGAAGATAGTCCCAATTTTATAATAAAATAGACTACCTAGAATGGCCAAAATAATCCCCAAAACAATACCGAATTTTATAAGCGTATTACTTAGTGCAATGAGTTTATTATAAGCGCTAGCGCCATACAATTTTCCAGATAATATATTCCCTGCGCTGGCATAACCGTCGATAACAAAAGCACCAAAAAACCATAAATTGATGGCTATGGTATAGGCCGCAATATATTCTGCGCCATAACCTGTAGCATAGGTGGTAGCAAAATAAAGGGTGACGTTTAGGGCAACTGTTCGAATCACTAAATTGCCAATCATGGTTAGAAATCTTCCAATTTCGTGATTAAAAGGTAGAGAGAATCGCAGTGGTATGGGTGTTTTTTTGAGTAATAGGATACCCGAGATAATCGCCATTAGTGCTTGAGCAATTACACTGGCATAAGCAGCACCTTCAATATGCATGGCTGGAATATAACCAGGAATACCATATACAAAAGCAAGGTCTAAGACAATGTTGGTTAACGCTCCTATAATAGCAATAATCATAGGGTAGTAGGTATTTTGTAAGCCGCGAAATGCTCCGAAAACGGCTATGGTGAATAGGGTGAATGGAAAACCAAAGACCCTTATTTTATAGTACAGCTCGGTATAGTCTAGTATAAGTCCTGTAGCATTATAAAGTTTGAAAATTTGTCGAGTAAAAGGAAACGTTAAAAGGATAATAAGTAGACTTAATGAAGTAATAATTACTATGGCTTGCGCCGGTAAGTTTTTGACCTGATCTAATTTATTAGCCCCTAAATACTGCGATACTATTGATGAAATCGCACTTCGCGTTTGTCCGAAAACCCAAATAAGCATCGATAAAAAAGTGGTTACTATACCTACAGCTGCTAGGGATTCGGTGGCGTTAAGATCGACATTTCCAATAATAGCGGCATCGGTAAGCGATAAAATAGGCTCTGATACGCCTGCAATTAGTGCGGGAATGGCTAATCGGTTAATGGTTTTTATGCTAATATCTAAAGACACTTTTTTATATTTTAAGACTGTGGCAAAGGTGTGAAATTTTTAGGATAATAATCTGTATTTTTGTCCTTGAAATCGTTATATTAATAGTTATGAAAAATATCTTAGTTCCTGTCGGATCGTCAAAAAACGCATTGTCTCACCTGCAATATGCTGTAGACTTTGCGCGAGCAGCTGGAGCAAGACTTTACGTGGTTCAAATTTACAATATCTACTCCAAAGCGGGGGCGATGATTAAAATTGATGATATACTTGAGCGTGAAAGTTTGTTGTTTTTAAAGGAATTGATTTCTCAAGTTGATACCAAGGGTGTTGATATTGTTGCTAAAACTTTTAAAGGAACCTTAATTGAAACTTTGGAAGTAGTAAGTGCCTCTTTAGATATTGAATTAATAGTTTTAGAGCCTAGAATTAGCTCTACAAAAAGTGAAGTGTTTTTAGGTAAAACTTCAGGAAAAATAATTAAGCAGACAAAAATTCCAGCTTTAATAGTACCAGAAGGCTGTAAATTTACTCCTATAGAAACGATATTGTTTGCCCTTAAATCGGCAATCATAAAAAAGGGAGACGCTTTAAACCCGTTAAAAATCTTAAAGAAAGATTTTAGTGCTAAAGTTAATTTATTACTAGTAAAAACACCGTATTACAATCCTGGCGATTTTGAATTGAATGCCGATTTAAAAGAATTGGTAACTATGGTTATGGAGTCTGAAAACGGTACGACCTTTCAAGGGGTATTAGAACATTACAAAGAAAACGATCCCGATATGTTATGTGTTGTAAGACGTAAACGCGGCTTTTTTAATAAGCTATGGGAAAAAAATGTGATTCTCAAAAAAGATTTCCACTCAACCAATTTACCCGTGTTAGTTCTTAAAGAGCTTAAATAACCCTAGGGTCTTTTATCGATTATAAGCACCGGTTTCCGACTTAATTTTGGAAACTGTATATTTCGTATGTCTTCGATATTAAGGTATTCGATAGTTGGCGACACCCTTAATTTGGCCCTAAAATGATCTTTAATACTTTTTAATAAGGCTTCTGTAGGCGTTTTAGTTCCTATTTTTATACAAATTTCATCGGTACCAATACTGTTATGAGATAATTCAATCACAAAATTTTCGACGTCACTAAAGGCATTTAGTATATTGTGTAATGCAGGCGGATAAAGTGTTGTGCCCTTGTATTTAATCATCTGTTTTTTTCGCCCTACAACAGGACCTAAACGCATGGTATTCCGACCACAACTACACGGCGCTGTATGAGCGATTACTATATCTCCAGTTTTAAAACGCAATAAAGGCATCGCTTCTATACCTAAGGTTGTTATAGTCAATTCGCCAACTTCACCCGGTGCAACAGGGGTGTTAGTATCGTCTAAAATTTCTGTTATAATAAGTTCTGGGTGATGGTGTCCACCCTGTTGTGCTTCACATTCTGAAAATGCGGTGCTCATTTCGGTAGATGCGTAGGTGGAATACAATTCTATATCCCAGCTTTCTTTTATTTTTTGTGATAAGGTATTTAACGAAAAGTCTTGATTCCGAAGTGGCTCACCAATACAAATGGCACCTTTTATTCCTGAAGTCTTTAAATTGATACCATTATTATGAGCATATTCGATTAGTTTTAATAAAAACGAAGGTACAGCAATAAGGTAAGTGGGTTTAAATTTTAGTATGGAATCCCATTGTAATTCCGGAATCCCAGCGCCAACGCGAATGATTCCGGCACCCAATTTTCTAGCGCCTAAAAAATAGGCTAATCCAGCCATAAAACGACGGTCTATAGTTGTTGTTAACTGTAAAACATCTTCTTTTGTTATGCCTACACAAGCAAATGAGATTGCCTCGTTATAAGCTAAACGCTCCAAGTCATTATCTGTTAACGCAAATGTTACAGGGTCGCCAAGTGTTCCCGAAGTGGTGACGTAATCAATAATATCGTGTCTCGGAACACAAATAAAATCATCATTATGCTGTTGTAAATCTTCTTTTGTTGTTAGTGGTAAAGCCGACAAATCTTCGAGAGTCTGAATGTTTTCGATCGCAATGTTATTAGCATCGAATAGTTTGCGGTAATAGGGAGAGTTCTCCTTTAAATACACCAATAACTCTCTAAGTTTTTCTTCTTGAAAGGATTTTATTTCGGCAAGGGACGCTGTTTCTATTTGGGGTATCATTTTTTAGCTTTTCTAGTGGCTTTCTTTAAATATTTAGCAAGGTGTTTGCTATCAGAAAGCGTTGGTACTTCTTTGTTTAGAGCTGTGTGATAAGCTTCTGCTGCTGCTTGGTATTTCTTGGTTTTATAATAGTAGTCACCTGCTAACGCATAGGCTTTCCAATACTCAGGATTTAAGCGAATTCCTGTGTTTATAAGGGTTTCATCAAGCTCTTTGTTAGTTGCTATTGCCGATTCAATTTTGCGTTCTACAACGCGATAAGCTTCATAATTGGCATAAGCTTGAGTCTCTAAAAACGGGTCTTTTGCGATGTTTAGTGCTGGTATTTGAAGAGATATAGCAGATGGGTTTTGTTCTCGGTTATTAAATACGGCATTTAAATCATAAGCTACAAATTCTCCTAATTGATAAGGGTTGGAAGATATCCATACCTTTAAATCTTCAGGTTGAAAAACGATACCGTGATGTGCTAATAACTGATTTAATGCTTTCTCATTTCCGTAACCAATATTCTTATCATTAAGGCCTTTTTTATTTCGCAATATAGAAACGCCTTTTGAGGGATTAAGTTGGTCTTTTTGTTCTAATAATGAAGTCATACGTTGGTAACGGTATGCCGAATGGCTTTCGGTAATTGCTTTAGAATTACGTCGGTCTGTGGCATAAGCATCACTTTGAAAGTGGTTAGAGCAAACCAATTGATTGCTGTTTTGAACTTGGTAAACTCCGAACTTTTTTGGTGATACTTCAATTAAAACAGCCCGCTTGTCTTTGGCACTACCAACCATAATGGACTCCGACACAAAAACGTCTCGTGACTTAGCTATGGCAATGGCTTCGTCTATAGTAGAAGCGTATTGTAAAATCTCTCGAGTTAAAATGGAGATGGGTGTTTTTGCTATTAGCGGAATTTTAGATTTCCCTGCATTAATAGTCACTGTTAGACCTTGGGTATTCATTCCTGAAACAACACCCATCATTCCTCCCCAAGTGACCGACATAAATGGGTGTCCGGAATCGGGCTTAACGAAAGCTATAATTTTATTTTCGGCAAACTCATCGCCAGCATAAAAATCAAAATTACGACCGATGAGTAATTTATGATCTTCGGTTTTTTCTCCCCAAGCGGCAAACGAGGTGCATCCTACTAATGCTAAATCTTGAAGGGCGTGACCTATATCATGAGCGCCATGTAAATACAAAGCTCTTAAATACGGTGGTGCAATAGTATTGAAATCGGTAGAAGCATACTGTGAAACGCCATAAATTTCAGCTTTATATTCTTCAGGAATATGTTTGTACATCTTACGATTATACCACGATAAAAACTTGCGAAGAAATTTCTGTTTGCCTTCCGAAGGGACTAACTCCCTTATTTTATTAAAAAATACAGCTTCTTGTTTATACATCAGGCTGTCTGATAAAAGACCGGTAATCGACCCAATTTCCAATGGGTTGCCTTCCACATATAACTCCCAAAGACCTTGCTTGTTCTTGATTAAGAAATTATTACCTGCAAAAAAAGTCGAGTCGTTTAGGGTGTGTTTTTCTGGTAAATCGCTGCTGTATTTTGAAATGTCCGGACGATTAGTTACCGATTTTTTAATCCCACAAGAATACATAAAGCCCGCTAAAATAGCGAGCAAAAACACATTTTTATGCCATTGTAAATCACCCATTAGTATAGGAGCTGTAATACTTTTTATTAACGCGTTCTACCATTTTTTGTTCTTTATAATCCACCCACTTTTGTCCGATAGTTCGGCGCATAAGGTTTTCGAAGGTTCTCATAAACACAATATTGGTCACAAACTCTGTGAATTGTTTAAATCGCCTCGGAAAAGCGCGGAGGGTTATTGAAAATCCACCATCTTCATAGGTAATATAATGCCAATACCCACTTGGCATATAAAGAGCATCTCCATGTTTCATTTCTACCGAAATACCTTCTGCTAATTGTAGGGCGGGGTATTTTTCAAAATCAGGGTGGTCCATATCAATACACTCTAAATTATGAACGGTAAAAGGAACTTTATATAAATGCTTGGCCTGATCGGGAGCAAATAGCGTTACTTTTTTAGTACCATGAAAATGAAAGTGTACCAAATCGGCCAAATCCATATCGTAATGCGCTAATACTTTCGAGCCTTTTCCACCAAAAAACATCACCGGTAATTTCTTAAAGAATTTTAGACCAATATCTGGATAGCTAAAATCTTTAGTCAGTTCCGGCATTTTTTGAAGCACATTATAAAAAAACATTCGTAAATCTGTAGGCTGAGTTTTTAATATTTCAATATAATCATACAGCTTCATCTTTTTTGCGGGCACTACCGAGTTTTGTCTTCCCTTGGTTGGTTCGTTATTGTATAAGGGAACAATTTGATCTCCTGCTAAACTCTGAATATAATCGAGGTTCCACTTGTTATAAGCAGGCCATTCTTTAGATAGATTTTCAATTAAAACAGGGCGCTGCTTTTTATAGTAGTTATTTATAAAATCGTCTTTTGTAATCGACTTAACTCTAGTAATAGGTGTTGTTTTTATTGTTCCCATTGGTATTAATTAAGCGTTCGTTTCTTTAAAATAAGTAAATCATATAGTATAGGCTGAATTGTAAATGCGACCAATAAAGCCGATGTTATTCCTATTATCGTTACTATAGAAATAGAGTATAATGCGGGATGCTTAGCAAATATTAAAACACCTACGCCCAACAAGGTGGTAATTACCGACAAAATAACCGAGGTTTTATAGGTAGGCAATGTGTCTATTCCTGTTTGTTGCTGTTGCATTAATCCATTAGTTATAAAAATACTGTAATCTATACCCAGACCAAATATAAATGTTGAAATGATGACATTAAATATATTAAATTCAATATGAAATAATCCCATTATACCAATAGTAATACACCAGGTTAACATTATGGGAATACAAGTGACTAAGGTCAGTTTTAGGTTTCTGTAAAAGAGGAATAGCAATAGTACCACCACCGCAAACGAGTATAGAATAAGGGTGTTAAAATCACTTTTTAGATGGCCTAGCAGGGTTTCGTTTATAGCTTGACGGTCTATAACCATGGTATTAGGTGTATTCTTGAACTGTGATTTAAGTGCATCAACATGATTGTTTTCGAGAGTTACCAAAGAAGATACGGTATGAAACCCGTTTTTACTAGCTATAAAGTCGTCTACAGAAAGGGTGTTAAGCGCGCTATAATCGTCTAACTTTAAAGGTGAAAAGGAGTGCTCGAGTAAATTGTAAAATGCATTAAAGGTTTCTGGTTTGAAGCCAAATTGGTTACCGCTTGTAATAAGATGTTGTTTTATGGAGTCTTTTTGTTTTGGAGTCCAAAAGAAATTCCACTTCGTAATTTTATCGACCTGCTTCTTGTAAGATTGTACTAAGGCGGCTACGGAGTTAAAACTAGTAATCCGTTTCTGCTGTTCTAAATTAGTTAGTGCTATTAAGATGTTGTCGTTAGCTTCCAAAGCTTTTTGTAGCGTATCACTGTAAGTAACAATATACACTGATTTGGAAGCTGCATTGGTTAATTTTTCAAGATGCTTTTCCGCTTTTTTTATGGTCGGAGGCATGTAATTCAATTTGGAAATATCTTTATTGAATTGTACATTATTATACGTAAAAAGACTTATAGCTCCTAGTAAAACTACAGCTCCAATTATAACTTTTTTACGGTGAAAAGGATAGTGTGATAGCGCGTCGATAAGTGTTTTACGACCGGTAGCCCCTGTGTTTTTAGCGGTGTAAACTTGAGGTATAAATATTAATGCAAATACGGAAGCTCCCATGACACTAATTGCTGCAAAAATTCCTAAATCTTGTAGTGCTTGTGAGTCGATAAACAACAGGCATAAAAAGGCGAGTGCCGTAGTTAGGCTACTCATTAATATGGGCTTGGTTACACTTTTGTAAAGCTCGGTAGTGCTTTCTTTATTTCTAATATGGGTTAAAATATGCAGGGAGTAATCGAGGGTGACTCCCAACAAAACAGCGCCGATGCCCAGGGAAATAGCCGAAATAGTGTTCCGAATTAAAAAAAGAATAGCCACCGATAATAGCCCACCAAATACTGTTGGCGTGAATAAAATAAGTGGAATACTTAATTTTTTATAAAACAGAATAAACAGTACCATTAAAATAGTTAAGGCTATACTAATAGTGATTTGTATGTCTTTTTTTATTTGTTGGGCATTGGCTACAGCTATAAGAGTACCGCCAAAATAGGAACTGGAAACCCGGTCTGTAAATGCTGTGTTTAATTGGTTTTGAATAGCGTATAATCCTTCGGCAAATGCAACGTTTTTATTGGTTTCACTCGACCCGTATTTAGGAGTGATAAAAAGTAATAGGTGCGATTCGTTCTTACTAACTATAAATCCGTTTTTGATGCTAAATTCTTTATGTATACCTAGCTTTTGGAGGTGTTTTACGGCTAGTAAAGAAATACCTAAGGGGTCTTTTACTATGGTTTGTTTTGCTATAAAACCCGAAGGCGATATCAAGGTTTTGTAGTGTGCTTCTATACGTTTATCTATAGCGTCCTTTTGGCGTCTGTTTTCTAGGGTTTTATAATCGGTATCGGTTATAAATAAAGGCGCATTTTCGTAAACAAAATTTAAGGTTTCATAAATGGTGTCATCGTCAACCTGCCCTTGAATGGCTTTAGTGTAATCGGATAACTGATGGGTGACACTATCAACAAAGGCTTCGGCATAATCTGTTAAATCTTCTAAAGAGCCCTTGTCTTTTCGGTCTATAATCACCACTATTTTATCTGAAAAATGAGCCGTGTTTAAAACCTTTTGTAACTGTTTATTCTCTGTGTTTTCAGGAATCAGTTTAGAGATGTCCTCTTCAAAACTAATCTTTGAGGCGATACTCATTAAAAGTATACCAAATAAGGATACTAATAAAACGAAGGCGGCTTTCTTCCGATTGAAAAAATGAAATATAGAAAGGAAGATCTTATCCATAAATAGATTCCTTTTTCTGATTAAAAAACGATAAAACGATATAGCCTATAAAACCAATTGAAATCGCAGCCAATACCGATAGGGACAGACTTCCTATAATATAGGTTTCAAGATGGTCTAATAAATTAAACTGCGTTGTAAAATCTTGAAGGGTATACGCTGTTTTTTTTCCCAATATCCAATTGCCAGTTTGCATACTACACAATAATACAAAAGGTATAAATGGCGGTAGACTAATATTTGAAAAAGTGAATGCTATGACTTTATTAAGTTTGAATAGCACCGCTAAAAACAAAACGATAACCGTGTGAAACCCCCATAGTGGCGATAGGCCTAAAAAAACACCTAAGGCAATAGATAGTGCTTTCTTTTTTGGGGAATCGTGATGCTGTATAAAGTCCTCAACGAGAAATCGTTTCAGGCCTTTTTTTTTTAATTTCCTAAAAAGGTCTCGGGGAATAATATAAAAAAAGCGGACGAGCAGAAACCAAATGATAAGAACAACAATACGAGCAATATCCATAAAGGGTCTAAAGTGCGAAACGCGTTCTGATGGATCGTATAACACATGAATGGGAACATGACCAATGGTAATCCCAGCCCAATGAGATTTTACAATGGCTTCGACTTCAAACTCAAATTTCTTTGTGCTTTTTAAATAGTTAAAAGAGGCCATGGCTTTAATAGGATACAATCTAAACCCCGATTGAGAGTCGTTTAAATCTAATCCCGTAACTGCACGAACCCAATAGGTTGATACGCGATTGCCTTTTGCGCTAGCCGCAAAAACATCGGCTTCATTCATATTGCGATCGCCTATTAATAATATATTTTTTTCTTCTGAATTAACCAATGCCTCTATAAAAACAGGGATGTCCTTTGGGAAGTGCTGTCCGTCGCTATCTAATGTAATGGCATAATCAAAACCCTGTGCTACCGCATGTTTAAACCCTAATTTTAATGCGGTACCCTTACCTGTATTTTTTGGTTTATGAAGGTGGTCTATTTGTGGGTAGTTATTAAGAATATCCGACGTTTCTTGGGTAGAGCCGTCATTAACGACGATTATAGAGTCTGTAAATGTTAAGACACCATCTAAAACACGCTGCAAGGTGTTGTGGTTATTATACGTGGGTATAATGACACAGCAGTTGTAGTTTTTAAAATGCGTTTTTACGGTTTCTAAGTTCATTTTTAATCCTTAATAGCGAGGAGGACGTTGTCCTTTATTTTTTTACAAATGTAGCATTACATTTTAATACTACGGTGTTGTCGGGAAAAGAACTGCTACTTTTTACTTTTATACGTTCATTTTCTTCAGTTATATCCATTTGAAAGAGAAGTATATTGTTTTTATGTGGATCTACCATCTGTAAAAACTTTAAATGTGAAAGTGATTCTAGTTTGAGCTCACAGTTTAAGGTCTTCTCTACACTATTTTTTATAATCTGAAGCATTAGAACTCCAGGTGTAATAGGGGTTTTAGGGAAATGCCCTTTAAAAACCGAATGATTTTTATTAATCTCTACACGGTTACCAAAGGATAAACCTGAGGTTTTATGAGTTTCTAAAATAGTATAAAAATCTTTAAATAACATACGGACATGTATTAAAAGGCTGAGTCAGAAATAGACACATTCATTTTTTTATTAATAAAGGTAATGCTTGTAAAGTCGGTATTGGACTCAATTAATTTAACCTTATTCACCTGGCCAGTTTTTGAAAATTCAAGTTCGAAAGCCGCAATAAATTTCTTTAAACGTTTGTTTTTAGGTTTAAAACTAACGCTGTACCCATTCTTTATTTTAAAATAATTAATATCAAACTCTTCGTCATCAAACATATCACCTTTAACACTATTGATAATTAAAGTATTTAAACTTCGAAATAATTTATTGGCGTTTAGATTTATTTCATTGGTTTTACTTTCATTGGAGACTACAAGCTGATCTCCTTTAAAAATAGCAGTATTCTCAAAGGGTTTTGTGTATTCCCAACGCACATTATTGGGGGCTTTAAATTTTAATATGCCTTCTGAAATAATGGTATTATCAAGTATACTTAAATGTTTTTCTTGTTTAAAATCACTTAGTATACTTGTGGTATTTTTAGCAGTTTGCTTCACTTGTTTTTTAAAAGCAAGTGCTTCAGTATGAGTTAGTTTTTCTTGAGCCATAAGGCTGTGAAATGTCAAAAAAACTATAAGATTAACAAGAATTATAATTTTATTTTTCATCATATAATGTGTTAATAGTGACCATATCGTAATGTTCAGTATGTAAAACCTGCAAGATGTGTTCCAAAACAGCAAGGCTATTTTCTTGTTTGTCGTGTAACAAGATAATCGACCCGGGATGTATGTGGTTTAATACACGATTTGAGATGATTTTTGGTGTTTTAAAAAACGTATCGAAAGACCTAATATTCCACCCTACGCAAATAGGACCGGTAACTTTTAATGCTGCGGCTAAGTGTGGTGTGGTTACACCAAAAGGTGGTCTAAATAATTTTGTGCTAACACCTGTGATTTTAGTAATAAGGGCATCGGTACGCTTAATTTCTTCTAACCATCCCTGTTTACTTTTAAAGGCAATGGTATTACTGTGGGTGTAGCTGTGGTTTCCTATAGAGTGTCCTTGGTTTATTATAGCTTGTACAATTTCAGGGTGCTTTTCTACGTGCTTTCCTATACAAAAAAACGTCGCTTTGGCTTCGTATTGTTTTAAAAGCGCTAAAACTTTTGGTGTATATTCAGGGTGCGGACCATCATCGAAGGTAAGTGCTATAATTTTTTTAGTTGTTTTTTTATGAGTAAAGGCTTGAGTAAAACAATTCCAACTCATAGTAAAAGACACCATCCCTAGTAGTATAAACCCTACCAAAAGACTTATTATAAGCCACCAAATAGACAAGAGTTCTAAGACTATAAATAGAATAAAAACACAGCAGATAAGTGTGAAAAAACTAGAAGCTAATTTAAAGTTAATCATAAGGATAGGAGAATTAAACTATGATCTCGACCATTATACTGGTTATATATAATACTAATTTTTAGCGGTTTTTTAGGAGTGTCACCACACGTTAATAGGCTTGGGAGATCTTGGTTTTTTAAGAGTGTAACTCCTAAATACAAGCCAAAAGCAGAGGCTGTAAAATACTCCCCAATACACTGTTTATATTTTAGTTGAACCGTAGTCTTTGGAAAACAAGAAGCAGCTTCTGTATAATAGTGGTCATATTTAGAGCCGTTGTGACCTAAAATAAGGGCGTCGATAGTTTCTGGCGGACAAGCGTTTTCTTTTAAAAACGCCATAAATACAGACCTCACATTCTCTAGCGTTAACGCGCTAAAGGTTTTTATAGCTTTTAACTGAACAGCATGTTGTTGTTTTATTGCTCCTAACACAAAAAATGAAGCGCCTTCACTAAAAGGAACTGTAATGCCTTCATTTTTATCTTCAATTAGGTCTATATAGTCTATGAATTCTTTTCCTAATTCGTCTAGGCCACCCACTAAAACTGTCGATGCGCTATCATCTTCTACCTGCAGTAGCCCGTCTAGAAGCGCCGATTCAAACGAAAGCGCACCGTGAACATAGGTATTATTATATGCTTTACATTGTAAGCCTAACGCGATCTGTGCACCCACAGTGTTGTGTGTGGATTGTATAAAAGCGGTAGGTGTTAAATAGGCCTCATCATTTTTAATAATCGCATTTAAAAAGGTTTCGGTATCCTCTATACAGCCCATTCCTGTTCCGATTACTATCGCATCTGGCTGTATTATATTGGCGTTTTCTAAGGCTTTTTTTCCAGCTGTAACACCCATTTTTACTCCGGTTGCCATACGGCGTAGTGCAGCAGGAGGGATATAGGATTTGTAGAGAGGGTGATGAGCATTTACTTTATTTGGCTGTAATGCTAAAGGTTCTAATAACCCTAACCCAGAGTCAAAAGTGTGCTGAGCGGAAATGGAAACCGCGCTATAGATGTAACAGGGTTTCATAATTTCGAAAAGATTAGGGTTGAACAGTTACCACCAAATCCGAAGGAATTAGATAACACGTGTTTTATAGGTTTTCTTTTAATAGTGGTTACGGGCTGTAATCCGGTTTCTGGAATTGTCGTTTTAAAATTTAAATTCGGAAATACGACCTGATTTTGAAGCGCTAAAACAGAATAGACTGCTTCAATGGCCCCTGCAGCGGCTAAGGTATGACCAGTGAACGCTTTTGTAGAGCTAAAATCGGGAATAGTCTCACCAAAAACGCGTTTTATAGCGACACTTTCAGACAAATCATTATTCGCTGTAGCTGTGCCATGTGCATTGATATAATCAATTTGCGAAGGGTTTAGTTGTGCTGTTTTTAAGGCTTGTGTCATAGCCAAATAAGCACCTTCTCCGGTTTCGGAAGAGGCTGTTTGATGAAAAGCATCGTTAGCATTAGCATATCCTGAAATATAGGCTAGGACCTTTTTATTTTCTTTTTCTACGATAGCTTGCGATTCTAACACTAAATAAGCAGCGGCTTCACCTAAGTTTAATCCGCTACGGTCGGCATCAAAGGGACGGCAATCGGACTCCGAGAGGATCATTAGTGTTTTAAAGCCGTTAATAGTAAATTTTGAAAGCGGGTCGACACCGCCAACAATCACTCGGTCTAAACGACCAGATTTAATGAGTTTTGCCCCTAACATAATAGCATTGGCTGCCGAGGAGCAGGCGGTACTAATAGTCGTTACAAAACCGTCAATCCCTAAAGTGTCGGCAATTTTTTGAGTGCTGTCTCCGGCATGATGACTCTTAATATATTTCTGAACCGCTTTATTGGTAGCAAAGTCTTTTAAATGGATTTCCGTTTTATCCATTCCGCCAACCGAGGTTGAAGAAATAAAACCTGTTCTATAGCTGTTTATAGCCGTAATATTCGCGTTTTGAATAGCTTGCTTTGCCGCATAGCAGCCTAATAATGCTGTTCTGGTGTAATTTGTATGTTCTGGGAGTTGTAATGCCTTGATAAGGTCGGCGTTAGAACGCTTTACCTCTCCAACTTTTATTGTATTGGCATGATGTGTTTTTACCGATGAAATAGAGGTAATACCCGGCTTTGAATTTAGTAATGCGTCTAGGTTTTCGGATACCGAATGGCCAATTGCCGAAACTATGCCCATTCCGGTAATCGCAATCCTAGTATTTAAGACTCTATTTTGTTCTGTTTTTTTCAATATACTCAGCTAAAACCGCAATGGATTGGAAAATTTCTTTTCCTTCTTTTGGGTCTGTTAATTTAATACCGTAGTCCTTGTCTAACATAACCATTAGCTCTAAAGCATCAATAGAATCAAGTCCTAGGCCATCTCCAAATAGGGCGTCATTATCATTTATATCTTCAACTGAAAACTCTTCTAAATTTAAAAGTTCAATAATATTTTCTTTCAGTTCTTGTTTTAAGTTACTCATGGGCTTTTGTATAATCGTGTTATTTCTTCTGTATTATGATTAATAGTACCATTTTTTCCTACCAAATACAAAAATGCTTCGTAGTGGTTTTCGTCTAAATCTACCCAACCACAAAGCGTTTTTTCTGCTTTATTGTTGTTTAATAAATAGCGTGAATTAAGGTGTAAATGATTTGCGTTAAAGCGTTCAAATATAAAAAAACTATTTTCAGAAAGTAACTTGTGCTTGATACTTATTTCTCCCAAACTTATATTAGGGAGGGTGTAAACAAATAACGACGGACTCGGGTAATAGTTGTCGGGATCAGAAATGGTATTTTGATGTTTCCTATCGGTATCCAAACTGGATGCTCTGTTGGAAAATAACAATGCTATATTATGTTCTTTTTCAGAAGATAAGTTAGCGTTTTTTAAAAGAATATCGGCAGCTAAAAAGGCAAGTTTACTTAAGTTATCCATTTTATAAAATTTAGGATAATTGGTATCAAGCTGTTTTGCTGCTTGTTTAATAAAAGCCGAAAACTCTGGGGTAGCTTCCGAAAAAAGAGAAGTGCCATTTAAAGAGACCACTCCGTTTTTTATGGTGCAATACGATTCTATGTAGCTGTTTTTAGTCACAATTACTCTCTTTTTTTACATACCAAAAGCGTGTGATAATCACCCAGTGGATGATCTTCAGATACCATCAGACCTGCTCTTTCAATTAGTTTTTTAAATACCTTGGCAGGATACATTTTGCTAGTACCGTTCGCCATAGCGGTAAAGTAAAGAGATGTTGCTTCTAAAGCAAATTTAGCCTTTTCAAATTTTTGTCTGTCGGTAAAAGTTTCAACAATAATTAGCTCGGTATCGGAAGACATCACTTTTACACAAGTTGATAAAATGGTAACGATTTCAGATTCTGAAAAACAATCTAAAAACTGACTCATCCAAATACTATCTGGAGCTCCTTGCATTTTGGGGTTTGGTTTTAACCAATTAATTGGTTGGCCAGAAACACGATTTTTAAATCCTGCTACTTCCACAGCTTGGAGTGCTTTATTAAGCTGTCCAGGCAAATCGAAAAGTGTTAGGATTACTTCAGGGTTTTTATGTAAACAGTGAAGGGTGAATTTTCCGGTGTTGCAACCCACATCGAAAATGCTTTTAGGATTGTTTCTAAAGACGTAGTCTAGGGCTTCTTTAAAAATACCATCGGAATAGTGATGGTCGAATTCAAACCAAGACTTTTGAGTTTCAGGTTCTAATTGTGATAAGCCTTCATAAATGGTATCCCAATCCCCAAAGACCTGTAAGCCTTCAGGTTTCCCGTTTTTAATAGCATCATTTAAGTGGTACAAACCTTCATAACACACATCGTTTGTAAAATTGAGATTAACGTTAACAGTCTCGTCAAAATTTAGGAAGTAGCCCGTTTTTGTCAGGCTGTATTTATCCTTTGGTTTACTCACTATTTGTGCGCTTTCGGCAATCTCTAATAAGACTCCCAATCCATAGGTACTCACGCTCAATAGCTCCGAGAGCTCCTCAATAGTGAGTCCGCCTTTTCTGCGATGCTCAAAGATACACGTTAAAACCCCTAGCTTTTTTAAGGATACTGTAGCTTGAAATACAAAAGGAGCAAAAGCTATTTTATGTGCTTCTTCTAAAGCTGTAATTGCGCTAGTTGGTTTTGTAGGCATAATGGTGGTTTTTTTAGTTTACTTTTTTAAATAAAACAGCGGTATTGGACCCTCCAAAACCTGATGCTGTTTTTAAAAATATAGTGTTTTTTTGGGGTGTAGTTTTTTCAATAATATTTAGGGGTTTTGAAACACCATGCGTGCTGTACCCTAAGGATTTAAAAAGGGTGTTTTGATGTAAACTGTGCATTCCAATAAGCGTTTCAATTAAACCTGAAGCACCTAAGGTATGTCCGAAATAGCCTTTAAGACTGTGTGTCGGTGTTGTATTAAACCCTAATCGGTTAAATGCAATGGCTTCCATTTCGTCGTTAAAAAGCGTTGCGGTTCCGTGTGCTGAAATAAAATCAATGTCTATTGGTGATATGTTTGCTTCTTTAATGGCAGCAGTTATACTTCTAAATAATCCTTCACCTGTTCGTGAAGGGCCAGAAATATGGTTGGCATCGTTACGCGATCCATCACCTAAAAGCGCTACAGCTTCAGGACACAGTTTGTCGGGTGTTGAGGTTACTAAAACACTGGCTGCTGCTTCCCCTAAGTTCACTCCCGAGCGTTCTTTGTCAAAAGGTTTACAGGGTTTGTTACTCATGGCTTGAAACGAATTAAACCCCGATAAAACAAACGGGTTTAAGGTGTCTCCACTAACAATAAAAACATGGTTGTAAACACCTTCTTTTATGTAGCGTTTAGCAATAGCAGTCGCTAAGAGTCCGGAAACGCAGGCGTTAGAAATAATGATTGCGTCATTTTTAAAACCAAAATAGTCTTTTATAACAGAGCCTAAAGCTCCTAAATAGGCGCGTTCTTTAGGGAATGTCGTCTGGTTTAAAACATCAATATTTCCTTTTGTAGATGAAATAATAAGACCGACTTTTTCATTTAAAGAGATAGCTGAAGCAGTGATGGTACGGTGTAAAGAAAGCAACATCATTTTTTCAAGCTTGGTATATGTGATGGCTTTTTCTAAAGGCTTAAAAGCGTTTGTTAAGTCGGCTGTAGGGATTATAGATCCGTAAAAAGGCGTGTTAAAAACCTCAGGGTCATCTATGAGTGAAAGACCAGAAATTTCATTTTTTATATTATCTACAACTTCTTGGGCAGTAAACCCTAAAGCGGAAACAATATTATGATGTGAGAGGTAGACTTTAGACATTTAGAAGCTTGTGTTTAATTTTCCAATCTCTAAAAAAATCGGGTAGAACCAGTGTCATTTCCCCACTTTCTAGACTTGTAAATACTTGAATTGTTTCTCCTGTGCACACAACTTGGCCCGAATCATTTTTAATAGAATATGCAAATTTTAATTTTGCAGCTTCTGTGTTTATATAGCTTGTTTCTATAGTTGCCATATCACCATAATGTAATGGGTATTTATGTGAGGTATTCGTATTTACAATGGGTGTAGCATAGCCTTCTTTTTTAACGTCTAAATACGATAAGCCAAAAGCCCGACCAAATGCTTCACGTCCTTCCTCAAAATATTTGATATAATGTCCATGCCATACAATTTGTAACGAATCGACCTCGCTAAAACGTACACGAATGGTATGTTTATGAGTTAAATGAGGAGGATTTGTTGTGGTATTGGTCATTTTACTTTTAATTATTTAGAACAGTGCTCATGGTTGCAGTAGCAATAATAGTGTCGTTTAAGCTAGTGGTAACTGATACCTGTGTTAGCATTTCAGCTTCATAAGTTATAAAAACTTCACTAATTATTGTGTCATTTATTTGTGGTACGTTTAAAATAGATGCCGATTTGATTGCGGCTATCATACCTTCTTTAATCGGTTTGTTTTGAGACCGAAATTTATAGCCTGTATATAAAGCAGCTGTTTGCGCCATATGCTCTAATAACCCGGTTTCAGATAACTTTTGGTTTTCGACAAATATATTTGTTTCTAGAACAGTCAATGAGGCTTTTGCCTTTTGAGGCTCGAAATGAATTAAGCCATCTACTAATAATACAGGTTCACGATGTGGAATTAGTTCTTTTATTATAGCGCTATTTGTAATTGGTAACGTGAAACTCTTTTCTGTCATCTTATTTAACGTCATCCCAAAAATCATAAAAGTTAAACCATTGTAAAGGGTATTTCTTTATAAATGATTCTAATGTAGTTGTGTATTTTTTTAGGAGGTCTTGAGCATCGCGTGCTTTAACCTCGACGCGTCTAGCATACAAATGGTAGTGCTTTTTAGGTTCCCGTAAAACGTAAACAAAAAGTACAGGTACTTTTAGGCGGCTCCCTAATAGAAAAGGGCCCATTGGGAATTTGGCTGTTTTACCAAGCAATTCCTCTTCCATACATTTATTGTTTTCTAAATAGCGGTCTCCAGAAATACAAATGATTCTGTTTTGGGCTAAGGCTGCATTGATTTCAAAAATATGAGACATATCATCCTTTACAACAATAAAATTCATCTCACTTTTTTTAAGAAACTGATCGAGATACTCTTTAATTTCTTGGTGGTCTTGATCGGTGATAACAATGCTAATAGACTGGTCTGCTAAACGCTCTCTAAAAAAAAATTGTGCCAATTCGAAATTGCCGATATGAGCACTGATTAGGATTCCTCCTTTTTTTAAAGCTAAAACGTCTTCAATAAGGTGTTCGCCATCAAATTCATAGGTGTAATTTTTTCGTAAACCAGCAGAGATAGCGACTTTATCAATTAGTGTTTGTCCGAAAACAAAATAGGTTTTGTAAATACTAACTGAGCTTTTAAACCAGGAATATTTTAATCTTTTATTGAAATAATAGTAGAGGCCACGGACGTTTTTTCTAGAGAATAAACAAAAATAAGGCACAGGGAGATGCATTAATGCGTAGGCTGCATTAATCCCGAAATTTTTAATAAAAAAGATAAATACTTTAAAACCAAATACGGTTCCTCTGGATTTACCATCCCATTCTGCTGCCATTCTTAATTTTTTTTAAATGTATTTTAGTAGATGCCCCCGTTAATACTTATGGTTTCTCCGGTAATATAAGACGCTTTTTTGGAAGCTAAAAATGACACTAAATGCGCCACTTCTTCAGGATCGCCAAACCGATGAGCTGGAATGGTTTTTCTGAGCTCTTTTTCGTCCAAGTGAGAGGTCATATCCGATTTAATAAACCCTGGGGCAACGGCATTTACCGTGATGTTTTTCTTTGCAACTTCTTGTGCTAGGGCTTTTGTAGCAGCAATTACAGCGCCCTTAGCAGCAGAATAATTGACCTGCCCAGGCGTTCCTTTTAATCCCGATACCGATACCATATTAATAATACGTCCGAATTTATTAAGTAACATGTCCTGAATGAGATTGTGGGTAACATTATAAAACCCATTAACCGAGGTGTTAATTACTTGAGACCAATCGTTGGGTGATAACCATAAAAACAACTGGTCTTTAGTAATACCAGCATTATTGACTAATACCTCAATCACGCCATTGTCGTTATTGGCCTTCCATTGGTCCAGAGCCGATTTTACCGATTCGTAATTGGTGACATCAAATGGTAAGAGACTAGCTTTTCCCCCTAATGCAGCAATAGCATTTAACGTTTCTAAAGCAGCTTCTTTATTCGTGTTGTAATTAATTAGAATATGGTATTCAGAGTCTTGAGCTAATTGTAGGCAAATGGCTTTGCCAATGCCTCGAGATCCTCCAGTTACTAAAGCGTATTTCATTATTTAAAGGAATCTTTAGGGTTTCATTATAAATTCTTTGACTGCATTAACATAAGGATACATTACCGGGTCTTTTGAGAATACAGGAACGCGTTCGCGTATTTGGGTGTATAAGGTCTGTGTTTTAGAAGAGACCTCGTTTTGAATCCCTAAGTATTCTATAGCTTGAACAATGGTAATTAATTCTATGGCTACCACTTCGAAAGCATTTTCAATGACTTTTTTGGTAGTTAAAGCCGCATTGGTTCCCATGCTAACAATATCTTGATTATCGTTGTTGTTAGGAATACTATGCACGTACATTGGGTTTGAAAGCATTTGATTTTCGGCAGTCGTTGAAGTGGCAGTAAACTGTACGCCTTGCATTCCAAAATTTAACCCTAATTTCCCAAGGTTTACAAACGCTGGAAGTTTGTTGTTTAGATTCGGGTTTAAAAGGTAGTTTAACTGCCGCTCTGCGAGCATACTCATTTTAGTTACTACAATCTTAAGCTTATCCATTTCTAAAGCAACATAATCCCCATGAAAATTTCCACCGTGATAAACGCTCTTAGTTTTGACGTCCGTAATAGGATTGTCGTTAGCAGAATTTACCTCGTCGGTTAATACCGACTCTACGGTATTAAGGGTGTCTAAAACGGGACCTAATATTTGTGGCACACATCGTAACGAATAGTATTCCTGTACTTTATCGGTAAATACATCGTCTTCAGAATGATGCGCTTTATATAAATGATGTTCGCGTTTGCGAGTTAATTTACTATCTTTTAAATGTGCGCGCATTAATTGTGCTATGGTGTGCTGACCGTTATGTTTTTTAGAGTTGTTTAACTCGAGAGATAAATGATCATCGTAGGCTTCAACAATTTCATTAATGGCAGAGGAGGCCGTAACCACCCAGTTTAATAGGGTGTTGGTGTTTATGGTATTTACCATCCCGATTCCCGTCATTACCGATGTGCCATTCATTAAAGCTAAGCCTTCTCGTAATTCTATTTGCATTGGTTTTAGACCCTCTGCTTTAAATACAGCGGCAGTGCTAAGACGTTTGCCCTTATAAAAGACTTCACCTTCACCAATTAAAACCAATGCTAAATGCGCTAATTGTACTAAATCACCACTAGCCCCAACACCACCATGTTCGAAAATTAACGGAGTAATGTTTTTGTTTATTAGGCTAGTCATTAATGTGATTGCCGACTTATGAACACCCGAATATCCTAGAGACAAGGTGTTTAATCGTGCAAGCATACTGGCTTTTACATAGGCTTCTGGTATCGGATTTCCAGTCCCAGAGGCATGACTTCTAATCAGGTTGTACTGTAGTTCCTTGCGATCAGCATCAGCAATTTTATACTGTGCCATGGGTCCGAAACCCGTATTAACTCCATATATCACCTTATTAGCCGAAAATTCTCTAAGAAAATTAAAACTTTGTTCTACAGTTTGATAAACCGAATCGTCTATTTTAATGGTTTTACGATCAAAAATTACCGATTTAAAGTCTTCTATAGTTAAATTTCCCTTTAGTGTGAGCATCTATTTTATCAAGAATATTAATTATAATGTAATTACCTATCGCAAAGTAGTTATTTTTGGTTGTAAATTTATGATAATTAATGATTCTATACTAAATAGCAATGGACGATATTACTATCGATGTTTTAATAATTGGAGCGGGACCTTCAGGTAGCGTTGCTGCTGCACATCTTTTTAATCAAGGCTTATCCATAAAAGTAGTGGAAAAAAGCAAGTTTCCACGTTTTGTAATTGGCGAGAGTCTAATTCCTAGATGTATGGATCATTTTGATGAGGTGGGTTTATTAGACGCTATAAAACAAGCTGATTTTGAAGTGAAAACAGGTGCGCGTTTTATTAAAGGAGATGCCGTTTGTGAGTTCGATTTTAAAGAGAAGTTTACCAAAGGTTGGGATTGGACATGGCAGTTACCGAGAGCCGATTTTGATAAGTTATTAACCGATGAGCTTGAACGAAAAGGTGTGGATATTGCCTTTGAAAATGAGGTGGTTGATGTGGTTTTTGATAGCGATGGGACGTCTAAAACGACCGTAAAAAATAAGGATGGAGAGCAGTATAGCATTCATGCGAAATTTATTATTGATTCTAGTGGCTACGGTCGCGTTTTACCGCGATTATTAGATTTAGACAAACCGTCAAGTTTGGGCAAACACGCGTCATTATTTACACATGTTAAAGATACTAATAGGCCGGAAGGTAAGGAGGGGACTTTAATAACCTTCGATATTATTAATACCGAATCTTGGTTGTGGGTGATTCCCTTTTCTAATGGTAATACCAGTATAGGTTTTGTGGGGCCGATAGATTTTATCGAATCGTTTAAAGGAACGCCTTCGGAACGCTTTAACGAAATGCTTAAATTATCAGATCATTATGCTGAAAGGTTTAAAGATTCTCCTTTGCTTTTTGCGCCTAAAGAAATTAAAAATTACTCTAAAGCGGTTAAGCAACTATATGGTAAAGGCTATGCGCTTACAGGAAATAGTGCTGAGTTTTTAGATCCTGTGTTTTCGTCTGGAGTAACCTTTGCAACAGAGTCGGCATTATTAGCTTCCAAATTAATCGTTAAGGAATTAAATAATGAACAGGTGGATTGGGAGGTCGATTATTCTGATTATATAAAATCTGGTGTTTCCGTGTTTTCAACCTATGTAAAAGAGTGGTACACTGGAAACTTACAAACTCTATTTTTTCATCAACCAGAAAACAAGGCAAATAAAGAACAAATTTGTGCTGTATTGGCAGGATATGTTTGGGATAAGAGTAATCCGTTTGTTAGCAAACACGACCGCTTGGTGAAGTCCTTGGCTTACTTAATAGCTATGGAAGAAGAGCGTGATGCTCAATCTAAATAAAGAATTAGCTATTTATAAACTGAATACTGTGTGTGACGACATCTAAAAGAGCTTCAGGAAGTTCGTTTTTTTCCCAGGGGTGTTTAGCTCCAAATACATGGTCGCTATTTGGGATGTCTATTAGTTTACTATCCGTGTTCCATTGGGTAAGTTGTTCGGCTTCTTTAAAACTGATAGAAGGGTCGTTTTTGGCATGAATAATAAGGTGGGGAATACGCAGTGATTTTTCTGCGGACTCTATATCTAGTCGTTTTTCGTTCGCCTTATAATCATGATACAGTTGAATGTTATGTGGCATTTGCTGTTTGGTTCTGCCGTTTAAAACAAATTTAACACCATCCTTTTTCCATTGTTGAAGATCGCCTATAGTGGTGCTACGTTTACCGAAATCGCAGATGCTTGCCCATGTGATGAGTTTTGTTATTTTTTTATGCTCTGAAGCTTTAATGATTGAAATTCCACCTGCACGAGAATGACCGATTACAGTGATGTTATTACTGTCGATTTCTGAGGTATACGGATGTTTTTTTTGAGTGAATAACGTGAGTACAGCTTCTAAATCCTCTAATTCTTTAGTGTAGTTGTTTTCTGCAAAAGCGTCCAAATCCGGAAAGTCTATTGGTTGCTCTAGTGTTCCGCCGTTATGAGAGAAGTTAAACTTTACAAAAAACAAATCGGCGTTCATAAAATGCTCAGCAACTAAATTCCAAGCTCCCCAATCTTTAAAACCCTTATAACCATGACAAAATATAACCAAAGGCTTTTTGTTTTTTGTAGGGTTATAAAAGAGGTCATAAACTATCGGTTTTTTATCCGTTCTGTATAAAATTTGATTTTTTTTAATCATTATTACACTTCTTTTTCAATAAACGGAATTGCAGGATTGCATATTTCTATAATCAGCTTTTTAAGCTCTTTTTCGAATTCATCTAGTGTGTTTTGAGTGATTTTAGTGTCTTTTGTTCGAGCATATGATGAAGCTTTAACTCCAAATTGCATGACACCAGCACTTAAGTTTTTAAATGAAATAATACCTGCTTCTACCGGGAACTCTAAGGGTTTCTGGGCATGCATCATATAAGCATAAGTTAAGATTTGAAAACTTTTACTAAATTTTTTATAATCGGTAGTAATGTCTACCCAGTCTTGGATGGTCACTTCATTAGGGTTAACCTTACCCGTTTTATAATCGATTATTCGCGTTATGCCATTGTATTCGTCCACACGATCTACGGTACCTCGTAAGGCAATTTTAAAACCGAGCTCAGGAATATGAATTGGAATTTCACTTTTTTGTTCTAGAGCGATTATTTTTATGCTATTACCTTGTTTTAGGTCTTTAATTTCAAGGTTTAAAAAATTTAGGACATAGCGTTTTGCGATTTCAAAAATGATGAGGTTTTTACCTTTTGTAATATCGCCTTCTTTGTATTGAAGTGTAAAGAAATGAGTAATTAAATCCTCAATTTTAGATTTCATTTCTTTAATGTGTTCAACCGTTAGTAGTTGGTTTTTATAGGGGGTGTATAAGGCTTCCAAAGTATCGTGAACGACGGTACCTAATGTGTTTGCGGCTACCGTTTCTTCTACATCTTCAAGATCTTTAATACCTAATAGTTTTTGATAATAAAAGTCTAAAGGGTTTCTCATGTAGCTCGTTAGAGAGGAAGGTGAAAAACCATAAGCAGCCAAATCTTTAAGTTTAAGTATGGCGCTATCTGTTTTTAATATTTCTTTTAAACTCAGGTCTAATGTGGGTACTTGTGGAACTACTATTTGATGATTAATAGTATGAATATTTTCCAGTTGTAATTGATTAATAAATCTACTTTTTTCACCACCTGTTAAAGCGTCTGCTTGCGTATTATAAAGAATGTATATGTTTTTAGCACGCTGTAATAACCTGTAAAAGTGATAGGTGTATACGGCGTCTTTTTCTTTATATGTAGGTAGGTTATTTTCGATTTTCACATCAAAAGGAATAAACGAATTATTACTTTTTCCCGATGGTAAAATTCCCTCATTCACCGAGGTTAATATGACGGTTTCAAAATCTAATACACGCGACTCTAGCATTCCCATGACTTGTAAGCCCTGCAGTGGTTCTCCTTGAAAGTCTAAAGTTTCGGAGCTTAATAGCTCATTATAGATGCTAAATAAGGCTGAAATATCTTTGATATGATTATAGCTTTCGTTTAAACGGTAAAGTTCATTAAAAAGGCTGTTAAAACGAAACACATATTCTAATGGAAGCAGGTTGTTGCTTTTGTTTTTTGAAAGCTGTTCCTTAATTACTGTAATGATAGCAAAACAATTGCTTATTGCCAGTTGTGAATTGTTTTTCCAATTTGAAAATAAGGTTGTTAAAACAGGGTTTTCACTATAGGTTTTTAAATCGTTTAGTGTTAAGTATACAAGGTTGTTTGTTTTGATGGCATCGCTAATTATAGAGGCCTCATTGTTGTCTTCGGTTTCGAAAAGTGGTTTTATAAATTGATGAGATAAAACACTAATAACATCTTTATAATAAAAGGTAGATTGTCCTTTTTTATGAATGGTGAATAGGAGTTCGAATAGGGAAGCCAAGGGAATGGATTGCAGAGGAAATCCCATAGTTATATTCAGAGCTTCTATGTCTTTAGGAATCGAGTTGAGTACAGGTATCAGTAAATTTTCGTCGCCTAATACGACAGCTGTACTTTTTAACGATGGGTTATTTGTACGTATAGTATTTAAAATGGACCCTACCGTTTTAGCTTGACCAATATTTTTAGGTACACCATAGAGCGTGATGTTTTTTTCCTTTTTATAGTTTTCGGTTATCCATTGAAATGGATTGGTTTTAAAATAAGGCCACTCGTTTTTATGTTTTCTAGTAAATAGGGCGGCATCGTGGATAGGGTTTTCTAGGAATGTACTATCTATATCCCAAAAAATCTCTGCCATATTCTCGGTCAACAAATTCTGAATTATAGTTTCTTCTGCAGTATTTAATGCATTAAATCCTAGAAATATATGGGGTTTGTTAGGGTTAGTTTTGCAGTACGACTCAATTTTATTTGCCGCTTCTCGGTATACTAAACCTTGATACCCTGAATGTTTAGCAAGCAAGGCGTTGCTAAAATGTTTGTAATAAACTTTTAATTTATCCCAAAATTTAAGGTAGTTACTTACGAATTCTGTTTTCTCAGGATCTAGCGACCAGTGGTCTAATTTTTTAATTGCGCTTAGGTAATCAAAAATCTGATTTTGCGGAATGAGGTAGCGATCAATTTCATTAAAATCTTGGAGAAGGATTTGCGCCCATTTCGAGAATGATTCAAAAGTTTCTCTGTCTTCTTTTGGTGTAAGCTCTAGGTAGCTGTTATAGAATTCAAATAGCAGCTCTGTATTGCTAATTGTTTTTAGTTCGGCAAGGTCTTCTATAAACTCTTCGATACTTAGGATCTCGGGAGAAAATAGGGCTTTCTCTACGATGGTAGAAAGCTCTTGTCTTAAAAATACACCAGCTCTTTTGCTAGGTAATATAAACGTGAGATTTGAGAAATCTGCTCCTTTATTATGTAAGCTATGTAATACGTCAAAAATAAAACTCTTCATAGTATAAAAATAAAAAACGCTTCGGATAACCGAAGCGTTTTTTCTAAAACTTATTGAGAATGTAAGATAAACTTATTTTACAAGTTTAATATCTGTACGTCTGTTGTTTTTTCTACCGTTTCTTGTTGCGTTAGAATCGATTGGGAAATCTTCACCAAAACCTTTAGCTGTTAATCTATCAGCAGCAATTCCGTTAGCGATTAAGTAATCTCTAACTGCGTTTGCTCTTCTTTCAGATAATAACTTGTTAGAAGATTTAGCACCAACACTATCAGTGTGACCTTCTAAAGAGAAGTTTGCATCTGGATATTCTTTTAAGATCGCCGTGATTTGCTTTAATACTTCGTAAGATTGTTGTTGGAAGTTAGATTTTCCTGTGTTGAATAAAATAGTTCTTGAGTAGCTATTTAATTTATCCATAACTTCTTGAGTAGGTAATACTACTTCAGGACATCCGTTGTTAGCAACAGTTCCAGCTTCGTTAGGACATTTATCATCTTTGTCAGCAACACCGTCACCGTCAGTATCTGGCCAAGGACATCCGTCGTTTGCAGCAGGACCTGCTACGTTAGGACATTTGTCATCTTTGTCAGCAACACCATCGTTATCAGCATCAGGACATCCGTTTAAAGACTTAAGACCTTTAACTGTAGGACAATCATCTTCACTGTCAATTACACCGTCACCGTCAGTATCAGGACAACCGTTTAATTCAGCTAAACCTGGTTCGTTAGGACATGCATCTTTGCTGTCTTCGATTCCATCACCATCAGTATCAGGACAACCGTTAAATGCTTCTAATCCAAATACTTCTGGACACGCATCGTTTTTGTCGTAGATTCCGTCACCGTCAGTGTCAGTTCCACCAAATCTAACAGTAAGACCTGCTGAGTGTTGGAAGTGTTGTGTTAAGTAAGATTCGAAAGAATGCTTGTACTTAGACTCAACAAAAATACCTAAGTTATCGTTAAACCAGTAAGTAAGACTTCCAGAAGCATTAATTGTTCCAGCTCCTACTAGGTTATCACCACCTGAATTGTTGTTGTTATAAGGACCTTCTTCAATCCAAGTATAACCACCACCAAGTCCAACAGCTGGATCTAGTCTTTTAATTTTAATTAAGTCAGATAAGCTATATTTTACCGTTGCATCTAAAGCATAGTAAGATAAATCATCAACTTTCACATCTATATCACCATTAGCAGATCCAAATTGACCCCATTTAGTGATTTTGTTAATAGATCCACCTGCTTGAACAGTGAAGTTATTACCTACATATTTAGACACAGAAATAGTTGATAATGCTGGTAAAATACTCCAGTGATCTCCTGCGTTAAATAATTCGTCTAGGTTGTCTCCTTGTGGAGCGGATCCACCTACAGGGTAAACGTCTATAGCGTTAATACCAAAACTAAGTGCCCAAGGGTTGTTTTCGTCTTGTGCATTTACATTACTGAAGCTTACAAGAAGCGCCAACGTAAATAATAATCTGCTAAGATTTTTCATATTCAAAAAATTTTAATTTTAAATGTTAATTAAGAGGCAAAAATAAGTTGTTATATATTATTAACAAAGACAAATATATAAAAATATTGCTTATTCTTACTATTATTCAATTTATTATGACTTGTTCTAAATAATTTCTAAAGCTTTTCCAACCTTGATAAAAGCGGCAATTGCTTTGTCTAAATGTTCTTTAGTATGGGCCGCCGAAAGTTGTACTCTTATTCTTGCTTTGTCCTTGGGAACTACAGGGAAGAAAAAACCAATAACATATATACCTTCTTCTAAAAGTCTGTTGGCCATTGTTTGTGATAACTGAGCATCATAAAGCATAACAGGAACAATTGCAGAGTCCCCATCAATAATATCGAAACCAGCTTCTTTCATGCCTTTTTTAAAGTAGGCTGTATTCCATTTTAATTGCTCTATTAATTTCGTGTCGTTCTTTAGCATATCGAATACCTTAATCGATGCGCCAACAATTGCTGGAGCTAAAGAGTTCGAAAACAAGTAAGGTCTTGATCGCTGTCTTAGTAATTCGATTATCTCTTTTTTAGCAGTTGTATAACCACCCATAGCACCACCCATAGCTTTTCCAAGGGTACCTGTTATAATATCTACTCGGCCTAGAACGCCTTTTTCCTCTAGAGTTCCAATTCCAGTTTCACCAATAAAACCTGTTGCGTGGCACTCATCGATCATAACTAACGCATCGTACTTATCTGCTAAATCACAGATTTTATCTAAAGGCGCTACTATACCGTCCATAGAGAATACCCCATCGGTTACGATAATTTTATGGCGTGCTCCGTTTTCATTAGCGGCAATAAGTTGCTTTTCTAAATCTTCCATGTTGCTATTTTCATAACGGTAGCGTGCCGCTTTACATAAACGTACACCATCAATAATCGAAGCGTGATTTAAAGAGTCAGAAATAATAGCGTCTTCTTTACCTAATAAAGGTTCGAAAACACCTCCGTTGGCATCAAACGCTGCGGCGTATAATATGGTGTCCTCTGTACCGTAGAATTCGGCTATTTTTTTCTCTAATGTTTTGTGAATGTCTTGCGTTCCACAAATAAAACGAACAGACGACATTCCGAATCCATGGGTATCCATAGTATCCTTTGCTGCTTGAACAACATCAGGGTGTGAAGACAAACCTAAGTAGTTGTTAGCACAAAAATTTAATACGCTTTCACCCGTATTTAAAGTGATTTCTGCTCCTTGAGGAGAAGTGATAATACGTTCTGTTTTAAAAAGACCGTTGTCTTTAATCTCTTTAATTTCGTTTTCTAAGTGTTGTTGAATTTTACCGTACATGTCTTTATAGATATTTTTACAAATTTAATAATGTTTTTTGCGTTAGTGGTAGTAACGGCATCCTTTTTTTTAGCGTCTTTCTCGTTAAAAAAAGATATAGTGGATGGCACGACTCTAAATGTTTTTTTTGCTATTTAGAGTAACGCCCTACCCTTAAAATTAATAAGTTTTAATTGAAATGGTGTCGTTAATATAAATTAATATTTTCTGCGTAACTTTAAACTGCATGCCTTCTAAAATATCTTGATAATCTTGCAGTTGATGCTGATGCTTGGGATTAAATAATCCTGTTTTATAGTCTATTATTACCACTTCATTTTTCTTGTTTATTACCAACCGGTCGGGGCGCACCAGCTTTCCGGATTTGGTAATAATATCACGTTCGTTATAAATCGTGTTTATAGTGCTAAAGTACGCTTTTAATTCTGGATGCTTAATTATGCTCTGTATGGTATGTGTTAATTCTTGTGCTTGTAAGGCGTTAATATGCCCTGGAATCAAGAATTTCTGTATGGCGGTATCCACATCACTTTCCGATTTAATTTGAGCCATAATATCGTGAACGAGGTTACCTTTTTCTATGGCGTCTTGTTGCTTGGTATCCCACATGTATCCCGCATTAGTAACAATATTGATGTTGTGGTCTTCTTTGGCGGTGGATATAAATTCCGGTTGTTGAATGGTGTTGTTTTCTTCGTGTTTTGGTTGATGCTCGCGGGTTGCAGTGCCAAAACTATAGGTAAGCTGATTGTCGTTCCATTGGTTTATGTGTTGCAGGTAGTTGATAAGTAATCCAGAATACGACTTTGAGTTAACTTCCCCTTTTTTATTACTATCTTTTTTGGCTATAATATACAGTTGCTCCACGGCCCGGGTAAGGGTAACATAGAGTAAATTGATGTTGTCGAGTTCTAATTCTGCTTGGTGCTTTTCGTGAATACGCAACCCCTCGTCGCCAAAAAACTCAAAATCTTTATTGTAATTTAATAGTGTGTATTCGAAATCATTAAATTGTGAAGTGTCCAATTTAAACCATTCTTTAGGGTCGACCTCTCCATACACATTTTGTTGGGCGTAAGGGAAAATAACTACCGGGAACTCTAATCCTTTTGACACGTGAATGGTCATAATCTGAACAGCATCTTGGTTTTCTGGAGATACAATACTTAGTTTGTCCTTTTTGTTCTGGTAATACTCTAGAAAACCAGCTATATCCGATATGTTTTTTTGAGAATATTCTAAAACGGTGTCTAAATAAAACTGAATGTAGGCATTGGATACTTCGGCTAATTTAAAGGAGCGGACTATAGCCTCTGCGACATCATAAAGTCCCAGTTGAATGATGTGATTAGGATCCGCTATAATACCAAAATATTCAAAGCTCTTAAAGAACTCATTGATTGGCAATTTAACATGGTGTCTATAGTATTCATGCTTATCGTTAATATTATATTTATGGGCAATAAAGTCGAGAATGGTAATTCGTGCTTCCTCGTTGTTTGGGTTACTTAATAAGGTTAATACACTATTAGCGACTTTAACTTCGGGCGAATTATTGATTAGCATGGTTTGCGATGACGTTATTTTTATGCCTTGAGCACTTAAATATTGTGCGATAGCCACGCCTTCATCTTTTTTTCGTACAATAATACAGATGTCTTTTAAGCTGTATCCCTTATTTAAGCAGTTGGTAATGGTATTTAAAACATATTCTGGATACACCTCATTTTTATCATCGTCCTCTTCAAAATCTATAAAATCGATTTGAACAAAACCTTTCTCTTTTTTTGTTATCTCTTGCTGAGCTAATTCATAAAGGTTAGCGTAGTTTAAATGACTAAAGGCATTTGCCGATAAGTATTTAAAGAACCCATTATTAAAATGGACTATGTTTTCGTAACTCCGATAATTTGCAGGGAGGTTTTCTAGTTTTTGGTTGACATGAAAGGGGCTACTCGAACCATTAAATAAATCTATAAACTGCTCGGCTTTTCCACCGCGCCAGCGGTAAATAGCTTGTTTGGCATCGCCCACCAATAGTGCTGTGCCTTGTTCGCCTTTGAGGTTTTGGCCGGCCAAAGTGTTATCAATTAAAGGAATAAGGTTGCTCCACTGCATCTCGGAGGTATCTTGAAACTCATCAATAAAATAATGTCTGAATTTTTCCCCCATTCGCTCATATATAAAAGGGGTGGGTTGGTTTTTAATTTCGTCGCTAATAATGGCGTTAAACTCTGAAATTAGCATTTTGTTTTGTTCCGATTTTATAGCATTGAGTTCATTGTTGATTGCGTTAAGAACAGAAAGCGGTGTGCTATTTTTATAAAATGATTTTAAAAATTTTAAATGATAAACCTCATGCTTGATTTCACCGTATAACTGTCCGATTTTTGGAAGTAAAGCATCAATAGTCTCTTTTTTGTCGGCTGCTAAAGTTTTGGTGTATATACTAACGCCTTCTGCAATATTGCTCTCCAAATTATTATCGTAAAGACCGCTAAAATTTAAAGATTTTACTTTTACAAAATGCTTGGGTAGGGTGCCTCGAGAAAAGTCTTTGTGTTCCAGGTGATTATGAGCTATCAGGTCTAATACCGTGTCGGCTTTACTTTCAATGTTGTTTTCGGCTGCTGCAATAGCATTAATTAATGTAGTTTTTAGTTTGCTAAAATCGGCTAAGGTTTTGCCTTCAAGTGTTTTTACGTATTTTAAATCGTTTTCGTTTATTAATAATTTTGCGATGGTGTTAAAATCGCGTGCAACGTCCCAACTTTTATCGTCATCAGCTTTTTCAAGAGCAAAATCAATAAGCACTTTGGTAAGAGCTTTATCACTTCCTGCTTTAGAAATCAAACGATCGACGGCTTCGTTGAGTAGGGTTTCGGAATCTAAATCGACTTCAAAATTTAAAGGTAATTTAAGATCGTGCGCAAAGGTGCGAATTAGTCTATGGTTAAATCCGTCGATAGTAGAAATATCAAACGCCGCATAATTATGCATGATGGTGTTTAATATTTTTTTTGATTTAAGATGAAGAGCTTCGTGATCTATTTTTAATTCTTCGGAAATTATTGAGAAGATTGTTGAAGGTTCTTGCAGTATTATAGGTTCTGAAAACTCCTTTAAGGTGTCTACAATCCGTTCTTTCATTTCGGCAACGGCTTTATTGGTAAACGTTATTGCTAAAATATGCTTAAACTGATCTCTAGTTTTAGATTTGAAAAGTATTTTAAGATATTCTTTAACCAGTGTAAATGTTTTACCACTACCGGCCGAAGCATTATATACCGTAAAAGGCTGTAGGTTGCTCATGGTTTTTTTTGTTACAAGATAAAAACAATAATGATTTTTTTAGCCTTAGGAGTACTGTTTTTACGGCGAATTGCTGGGGTAAAGCAATTGGGGTGTTAAAGTATTATTAAAACAAACGGGATAGCTCTGTTTAAATTTTTAATTAAGGTCTTAAATTGTTAAATTTACGTTTAAGATTTATTAACCAAAAAAAACATAAAATTATGGCTTTCGAATTACCGAAATTAAAATATGCATACGACGCTTTAGAACCTAATATTGATGCTCGTACAATGGAAATACACCATTCAAAACACCACGCTGGATATACATCTAAATTAAATGGCGCTATTGAAGGAACTGATTTAGAGGGTAAAACAATAGAGAATATCCTTACTAATTTAGATATGGATAATAAAGCGGTTAGAAATAACGGTGGAGGGTTTTATAATCACTCATTATTTTGGGAGGTTATGAATCCAGAAGGAAAAGGACGTTTATCAGGTGAGTTAAAAGATGCTGTTGAAGCAGCTTATGGTTCTTTTGAAGCGTTTAAAGATGCGTTTAGTAATGCAGCAGCAACTCAGTTTGGATCTGGATGGGCATGGTTATGTGTTCATAAAGGAGGAAAAGTTGAAGTATGTTCTACACCTAATCAAGATAACCCATTAATGCCAGGTGTTGGTTGTGGTGGAACTCCAATCTTAGGATTAGATGTTTGGGAGCACGCATACTATTTGAACTATCAAAACAGAAGACCAGATTATATTGAAGCTTTCTTTAATGTAATTAACTGGAACGAAGTAGAGAAGCGTTATGCAAATGCAAAATAAGCACTCTTAATTATAGTCCTATCGACGCAATAATAAAAAAGCAGACTTTATAAAGTCTGCTTTTTTTGTGTCATTATTAAAAATAAAAAAGGTGAACGAGAGTTCACCTTTTTTGCCCCAAATCTACCATGAACTTAACCTACTTATGTTATGGTAAGTTTAAATGTACTAAATTATATTATTACCACTAGCTTTTTTTAGCTTAATGGTTAATAAAACCGATAAAGCGTAAACTGTTGCAAATCAATCGCTTGTGGCTTGGTATTTGTGTTGTAAGATAATTAATACGCTCGTTCTTTATTTCCTTCGTAGAAGTTAATAAACGCTCTGTTTACTACGCGATTCCCTCCTGGAGTTGGGTAATCACCTGTAAAATACCAGTCACCTAAATGTTCTGGACATGCAATATGTAAATTTTCTACAGGTTGAAAAATAATTTCGACTTTAGCTTTAACGTCATCATCCGTTAGGAGTTCTGAAATCTTAGCCGAAATTTCCTCAGGTGTAAAGACGTCATAAATTTCTTTGACGTAGTTTTTAATCTCAGTATCCTTTAAATCAACTTGTTTTAAGCATTTTTCATAGACTTCTTTAACAAGGTGGAATTTGTTATTGTCTTTTAATAGCTCTAAAGCGGCGTTAAAAGCAACTAAACTTTCTAAGTTAGCCATATCAATACCATAACAGTCAGGATAACGTATTTGAGGAGCAGAGGACACGACAACTATCTTTTTAGGGTGTAGCCTGTCCATCATTTTAATAATACTCTTCTTTAATGTAGTTCCTCTTACAATACTATCGTCGATAATAACAAGATTGTCTGTTGGTTTAATAACGCCATAGGTAACATCGTAAACGTGAGCTACTAAATCATCACGACTACTGTCTTCTGTAATAAACGTTCTTAATTTAGCATCTTTAATGGCTATTTTTTCAATACGTGGTCTTTCCGATAAAATATCGGTAACTGTTTCTGCACTTAATCCGCCATCACCCGCAATAATAGCTTGCGTCTTTTTCTTGTTTAAATGATCTTCTACCGATTCTATCATTCCGAAAAATGAGGTCTCTGCAGTATTTGGAATAAACGAGAATACGGTATTTTTAGTGTCATTATCTATGGCCTTTAAAACTTTAGGCATTAATAATTTCCCTAATTTTTTTCGTTCTTGATAAATTTCTGCATCACTTCCTCTAGAGAAATAAATGCGCTCGAAAGAACACGATTTACGTTCTAAAGGTTCTAATATTTTTTTAATAGATACTTTGCCCGATTTCTCTGTAATAATAGCATGTCCCGGAGCAAGTTCTTTAACATCATCAAACTCGACGTTAAAAGCGGTTTGAATTACTGGGCGTTCTGAAGCGACTACCACAACTTCATCGTCTTGGTAGTAATACGTCGGACGAATTCCTGCGGGATCTCTTAGTACAAAAGAATCACCGTGACCTAATAATCCAGCAATTGCATAACCTCCATCCCAGTTTTTAGCGGCGCGCTTTAGTATTTTTGCAACGTTTAAACGCTCTGCAATTAACGGGGAACATTCTACCTTTTTATAGCCTTCCTTTTTTAGTTTTCTGTAAATTTTATCGACAGAATCATCTAAAAAATGACCTATTTTCTCCATTATAGTAATGGTATCCGTGTATTCTTTAGGGTGTTGTCCTAAATCGATTAGATTTTGGAAAAGCTCTTTAACATTGGTCATATTAAAGTTTCCTGCCAAAATAAGGTTTCTGTGCATCCAGTTGTTTTGTCTTAAAAATGGATGTACACTTTCTACACTATTCTTTCCGAAGGTTCCGTAACGCACGTGTCCTAAAAATAACTCCCCGATATAAGGAATGTTTCTTTTTTGTAAAGCCACATCGTCGTTGTATTCTGGATGCGTTGTAAGCTCTTTGTTAATACGGTCATTAATTTGAGCAAAAATATCCTGAATAGGCTGTTGTTCTATAGAGCGTACGCGACTAATATAGCGTTCGCCTGGTTTGGTATCTAATTTAATACTTGCAAAACCAGCACCATCTTGACCGCGATTGTGTTGTTTTTCCATTAAAAGATACATTTTATTTACACCGTAAAATGCACTTCCGTATTTTTCTTTATAGAACTCTAATGGTTTTAAAAGTCTAACCATTGCAATACCGCATTCGTGTTTTAAAGCATCACTCATTGTGTAGTTGTGTTGTTGTAGTAGTTATTTATTTTCTGTTTCTTCCTGTGTTAAAGGAAATTAAAAAACGCGCTCCATATAATAGGAGCGCGTTAGTTTATGTTAATTTGATTTCAAATTGTGTTAAGGCCTTAAATTGTTGAAGCCTTTCATGAACTTCTTTATTCGTTAAGTTCTCCATACGTTCTGTGCCGAATTTTTCTACACAGAAGGAGGCTAAGGTCGAGCCGTATATAACCGCGTTCTTCATGTTCTCGAAAGAATGATCTTCTGTTTTAGCTAAATAACCTGCAAATCCACCAGCAAACGTGTCTCCTGCTCCCGTAGGATCAAAAACGGCTTCTAAAGGCAAGGCTGGAGCATAAAATACATGGTCTTCATGGAATAATAAAGCGCCGTGTTCTCCTTTTTTAATAACAACATACTTTGGCCCCATTTCATGTATCTTTCTTGCAGCAACAACTAAAGAGTATTCTCCGGTTAATTGTCTTGCTTCTTCATCGTTTATAGTAATGACATCAACATTTTTAATGACTGCTAATAAATCATCTAAAGCAATATCCATCCAGAAGTTCATAGTATCTAGAATGGCAAGCTTTGGCTTTTTAGTCATTTGATTTAATACACCTTGTTGTACTAAAGGGTGTAGGTTACCAAGCATAACCACGTCAGCATCTCTATAGTGTTCTGGAACAACAGGGTTAAAATGTTCTAAAACATTTAATTCTGTTACCAATGTGTCTCTAGAGTTCATGTCGTTATGGTATTTACCACTCCAAAAGAAAGTCTTCCCATCTTTTACAGTTTCAATTCCAGAAAGATCTAGGTTTTTACTCTTTAATAAGTCTAGATGTTCTTGCGGGAAATCGCCACCAATAATAGATACTAAGGTAGCGTCTACATTAAAATTGGAAGCTGATAGCCCAATGTAAGTGGCAGCACCACCAAGTATTTTATCTGTTTTACCAAATGGAGTTTCAATAGCATCAAAAGCTACCGTTCCCACTACAACTAATTTACTCATAAATTGTATTCTATATTTTTTGCAAAGTTACGTATTTTTTTTTCTGTTGACGCAAACGATTTAAAAACGATAATTTACATCAATTATTTTCTACCGAAATCTGCAGGAATTTCTCCCCAAGCTTTGGTTTCCCATTTTACTATAGTTGTAGAATAGTCGTTATTTTTTAGCCAACTTACAGCGCGATCTACTAAATCGAATACAGGTTTGTTTTTTGCCGTGCGCTCTAGTTTGCTGTTGCATTGTTTTTTACGTACCCAGCTCATTGCTGTTTTCGAGTCGGTATAAATAATACGGTCACTCTGGTGTTTTTTTAGAAAACTTAATCCGTGAACAAGAGCTAAAAACTCTCCTATATTATTAGTGCCTTGCTCGAAAGGGCCTTGAATAAATAATTGTTTTTTTGTTTTGGTATCTACACCACGGTATTCCATAATGCCAGGGTTTCCACTGGAAGCGGCATCAACGGCAATAGAATTATAATTGGGAAGACCAATTTTTTTTAGCTCAAGAGCGGAAAGTTCGCTTTTAAAAGACTTGCTTTTTCCAATATAATCAAAGTAATTACCGACTAAAGCTTTTTCAGCAGCATCACGAGTAGGAAATGACTTGTACTGTGCGCCTTCGAAATTCTTAATGTGTTTTTTGCATATATTCCAAGAGTCAAAAACGCCAGTTTTATGACCTTTCCAAATGGTGTAGTATTTTTTTTTCTTTGTGCTCATTTTTAATTTAGAAGCTCTTAGGTAGAAAGTGGGTATACAATTAAGCGTATTTAAACGAAATTACTCGTTTATACTTGCTGTTAAAAGTGCTTTTATAATCTAATGCGACCTTTTATTTTGTCGGTTTTATTAATTTTTCTACTACTATAGGAAAGTGTTTCATTTCTAATTCGTGGATTTTTTCAGCAACATCATCAGCCGAATCTGTCGTTTTGACTTCGCATTTTGCCTGAAAAATGATCGCTCCATCATCATAATTCTCATTTACATAGTGAATTGTGATGCCCGTTTCTGTTTCTTTGCTTTTTATTACGGCTTCGTGAACATGTTTTCCGTACATGCCTTTTCCTCCAAATTTAGGAAGTAAAGCAGGGTGGATATTGATTACTTTATTTGGAAATTCTGCAATAATATGCTCAGGGAATTTCCATAAAAAACCAGCCAATATTATAAGGTCGGGTTTAGACGCCTTTAAGATATTAAGAACATCATCGGTCTCGGTAAAGGCTATTTTATTAAATGATAAAGCGCTGACGTTTAGCTTTTTGCACCGGTCTAAAACTTTGGCATGAGGATTGTTAGTTAGAACCTGAATAACAGTAGCATTATCACTGTTGTGAAAAAACTTAATCAAATTTTCAGCATTAGTTCCCCCTCCGGAAGCAAAAATTACAATACGTTTCATTTACAGATATAATGTTTAAATTGTGTCCACAAAAAAAAGAATAATTATTAACAATTAAAGGGTAAATATCAAATAGTTAAAGTTTATTTATTAAATTACAACCACATTTTTGAAAGAAAGATGTGTTTTAAAATAAAGTTTTTTATTTTTGCCTCTTAATTAAAACTAAAAAAATTAAAATTATGTCAGACATTGCATCAAGAGTAAAAGCGATCATCGTAGACAAATTAGGTGTTGATGAAAACGAAGTTGTAACTGAAGCGAGCTTCACGAACGATTTAGGAGCAGATTCATTAGACACTGTAGAACTAATAATGGAATTCGAAAAAGAATTTGATATCCAAATTCCAGACGATCAAGCAGAGAACATTGCGACAGTTGGTCAAGCTGTATCATATATTGAAGCTGCAAAATAAGCATTAGAAATTTATGGAATTAAAGCGAGTTGTAGTAACGGGGCTAGGAGCATTAACACCTATTGGGAATACCAAAGATGAATATTGGGAAGCCTTATTAAATGGTAAAAGTGGTGCTGCACCAATAACCTATTTTGATACTGAAAAGTTCAAGACGAAATTCGCTTGTGAATTAAAAAACTTCAACGCGACCGATTTTCTTGATAGAAAAGAGGCTCGTAAAATGGACAGGTTTACGCAGTACGCAATGGTCGCATCTGATGAGGCTATTGCGGACTCTAAACTAGATTTAGAGACCGTAAACAAACTGCGAGTTGGAGTGATTTGGGGAGCAGGAATTGGAGGCTTGGAAACGTTTCAGAACGAAGTTTTAAACTTCGCTCAGGGAGATGGTACGCCAAGATTTAATCCGTTCTTTATCCCAAAAATGATTGCAGATATTGCACCTGGTAACATATCTATTAAAAATGGATTTATGGGACCTAATTACACCACTGTTTCTGCATGTGCCTCTTCGGCAAATGCTATGATCGATGCCTTAAACTATATTCGTTTAGGACAATGTGATGTTATAGTAACAGGTGGAAGTGAAGCTGCAGTTACAATTGCTGGAATGGGTGGTTTTAACGCTATGCATGCCTTATCTACTAGAAATGAAAGTCCGGAAACGGCATCAAGACCTTTTGATGCGACTAGAGATGGATTTGTTTTAGGTGAAGGAGCAGGAGCAATCATTCTTGAAGAATATGAACACGCTAAAGCTAGAGGGGCAAAGATTTATGCCGAAGTTTTAGGTGGAGGAATGTCTTCAGATGCTCACCATATGACGGCACCACATCCTGAAGGTATTGGCGTAATGGCTGTGATGAGAAATTGTCTAGAAAATGCAGGTTTAGAACCTGAAGCTGTAGACCATATTAACACACACGGTACATCGACACCGCTAGGAGATGTTGCAGAATTAAAAGCAATTACTGAAGTTTTTGGCGCTCATGCTAAAACAATTAATATTAACTCTACAAAGTCAATGACAGGTCACCTGTTAGGGGCTGCAGGAGCTATTGAAGCTATAGCCTCTATTTTATCTATAGAGCATGGTATTATACCTCCTACAATTAACCACACGACTGTAGACGAGAATATCGACCCAGAATTAAACTTGACCTTAAACAAACCTCAAAAGAGAGATGTTAAAGTGGCTATGAGTAACACCTTCGGTTTTGGAGGTCATAACGCTTGTGTACTGTTTAAAAAATTAGATTAATTTCTGAATGAAACGTATTCGTAACATATTTAATTCCCGTTCTAAAGACAACGGGATTTTTTTTGCGACGATCTCAAAAATTATTGGGTTTAAACCTAAAAACCTAGAGCATTTTCAAACCGCCTTTACTCACCGTTCTATGAACATAAAAAACAGTAAGGGAGATACGGTAAACTATGAGCGTTTAGAATTTTTAGGTGACGCTATGTTAGGCTCTGTTATTGCTCATCATTTGTATTCAGAAGTGCCTGGTGGCGATGAAGGCTACCTAACAAAAATGCGTTCTAAAATTGTTAGCCGTGAGCACTTAAATGAACTCGGTAAAGACTTAAAACTTATAGATTTAGTACAGTCGAAAATACCTAAAGGTCAATTTGGAGATAATATTCACGGTAACCTTTTTGAATCTATTGTAGGCGCTATATTCTTAGATCGCGGCTATTCATATTGCGAAAAGTTTATTCATGATAAAGTGATAGACCCTTTTGTAGATATTGAAAAACTAGAAGGCAAGGTTATTAGTTATAAAAGTCTGCTTATCGAATGGTGTCAAAAAGAAAAGAAAACCTTTAATTATAACGTGTATGAAGATACCGGTAATGATGAGGTTAAGCATTTTTCGGTAAAACTGTCGATAGACAATAAAGTGGTTTCGAAAGCACGAGCAACTTCAAAAAAGAAAGCAGAAGAAAAAGCGTCTAAACGTGCCTTTTTTGCGTTTCAAGATGCCATTTCAAAAGCATTAAACGACTAAGTCCCTAAATTCGCTTACTGGTATTACAACTATTACCATACTTTCTATCCCCTAAGTTTTACGTTAAGATAACGTAAAATAATAGGGTCTAAAAACTAATAATATTATATTTACACGTTAAAATTGGTGTGAATAAATGGCGATAAAAAAATTGGTTTTAGATGATTTTTTCGAGGAAGAAGAATTTACACTCATTGGCATTCACTCAAACCTAGAAGATTTCAGACTGGCTTACTTAATAAATAAACAGTTAGAAATCCATCTTTATAGGAAGACAGAAGATATCAAGAGTGACAATCTAGCAGCTCATTATTCGATTTTTGAATGGATAGATCAAGACCAAGATACCGTTTGGAATTTGGTGTCTAATACCTGTAAAATAGAGATGCAGCAACAACCCGATTCTGTAGACTCCCTATTTGGCGATGGTAAAACAACAAAAACGTATCACCTATTACCCGAATATAAGCGTGTTAATTATCTCCTAAAGATCGAGAGTGAATTGGACGATGACGAGCAAAAGCTTATATTAAACACAATACAAGAGATTAAACAAGTAGTGATGGCTCATTTTATAGACGCCAATCAGCTCAAATCAAAAGAAAATTTAATATTTAACTAATGTTGAAAAGAAAAAAGACAAAAATTGTTGCCACTTTAGGCCCAGCGACTAGCAATAAATCAGTGCTTAAGGCTATGTTAGATGCTGGAGCAAATGTATTTAGAATAAACTTTTCGCATGCAGATTATGAAGACGTTAAAGAGCGTGTCAAAATGATTCGCGAGCTTAACGAAGAGTTTGGTTATAACGCTTCTATTTTGGGCGATTTACAAGGCCCTAAACTCCGTGTAGGAGTGATGAAAGGTGAAGTCTTCGTAAATCCAGGAGATGAAATCGTTTTTGCTACAGGAAAGAAATTTGTAGGGACCAAAAAACGTGTTTATATGACTTACGATAACTTTCCTCAAGATGCAAACCCGGGTGAGCGCGTGCTTTTAGACGACGGAAAATTAATCTTCGAAGTTGTTTCTACAAACGGAAAAGATGAAGTTTTAACCAAAGTTATCCAAGGCGGACCGTTGCGTTCTCGTAAAGGTGTAAACCTTCCAAATACAAACATTTCACAACCCGCTTTAACAGAAAAGGATATTGAAGATGCGATTTTTGCTTGTGAGTTGGAAGTCGATTGGATCGCTTTGTCTTTCGTGCGTCACGCCGAAGATTTAATGCTGCTTCAAGATTTAATTAAAAAACATAGCGATCATAAAATTCCAATTATAGCTAAAATTGAAAAGCCAGAAGCAGTTGAGAATATCGATAAAATTGTAGCGTATTGCGACGGATTAATGGTAGCAAGAGGTGATCTAGGAGTAGAAATCCCTGCCGAAGAAGTACCATTAATACAAAAGAAATTAGTTCATAAAGCTAAAAGTGCTAGAATCCCTGTAATCATAGCTACCCAAATGATGGAGACCATGATTACAAGTTTAACACCTACACGTGCAGAGGTTAACGATGTTGCCAATTCGGTTATGGACGGTGCCGATGCCGTAATGTTATCAGGGGAGACAAGTGTTGGTCAGTACCCTGTCGAGGTGATTCAGCAAATGTCGAACATTATAATGAGTGTGGAGCATTCAGATTTAATAAAAGTGCCACAATCTCCGCCACATGTGCGTACTAAACGTTTTATTACGAAATCAATTTGTTATCATGCGGCATTAATGGCTAACGATATTAATGCTAAGGCGATAACAACACTAACTAATAGTGGGTATACTGCATTTCAGATTTCAGCTTGGCGCCCAAGTGCTCACATTTTAGTGTTTACCTCAAATAAGCGTATTTTAACACAACTAAGCTTGCTTTGGGGAGTTAAAGCATATCACTACGATAAATATGTTAGTACCGACGAAACTATTGAAGATGTCAATAAATTCGCTTTGGCACAAGGTTTTGTAACTAAAGGTGATATGATGGTGAGTTTAGCAGCAATGCCAATTCAAGATAAAGGAATGGTTAACACCTTACGTGTGTCCGAGATTTAGAAGTCTTTGGGCGTTTCTAGTTTACTATTATAAACTAGACCGCGCTATACACTATATCTTTTGCAGTAAAAGCAAAAGGATGCCGTTACTATCGCTAACGCAAATAATATATATTAAAACCCGAATTTAAGCTGTGCACTTACAGTTTTAGATTCGGGTTTCTTTATGGCTTTTTCAGTGTTTAAATTCGATAATGATATGCCTAACAAACGCACAGAATTCTCCAGTTTTTCTTGGTATAATAGGTCCTTAGCGGTCTCTAAAAGTAAGGCTTTATCACTCACAAAATAAGGCAGTGTTTTACTTCGGGTATGCAACGAGAAATCACTGTATTTAATTTTAAGAGTCACAGTCTTTCCAGCTATTTTATTAGACTTTAAACGTTTTGATACCTCTTCTGCAATATGTTCTAATTTTTCTAACATAAAAACTTCCGACGATAAGTTTGTGCTAAATGTACGCTCTGCAGCCAAACTCTTTCGTGTTCTATTGGGTTTTACTGCACTGTTGTGAATGCCGCGAACAACATCGTAATAGTAACGTCCCGATTTCCCAAAGTTGCTTTCTAAATATGCTAACGATTTTGTTTTTAAGTCCGCTCCCGTAAAAATGCCTTTTTGATACATTTTTTCGGCGGTCACTTTGCCTATACCATAAAACTTTCGAATATCTAAAGCCTCTAAAAAGTCTAGTACGTCTTCTGGGTTTACTGTTTTTTGTCCGTTGGGTTTATTGTAATCACTAGCGACTTTGGCAATAAATTTATTTATAGAAATGCCTGCCGAGGCCGTTAGCCCCACATCTTTTAAAATGCGTGCTCGTATTTCTTCGGCGATAAGCGAAGCGCTGGGGTTTCCTTTTTTGTTTTCAGTAACATCTAAATAGGCTTCATCTAAGGCAAGGGGTTCTACAAGATCTGTATACTCGAAAAAAATAGCTCTTATTTGCTTGGAAATTTCTTTGTAACGGTCAAATCGCGGACGAACGAAAATGAGGTCCGGGCAATTGCGTTTAGCCATTACCCCGCTCATTGCACTGCGTACCCCAAATTTTCGTGCCTCATAACTTGCTGCGCTTACCACACCGCGAGTTTCGCTACCGCCAACAGCTAGTGGTTTTCCTATAAGTTCGGGATTATCCATTTGTTCGACAGAGGCATAAAATGCATCCATATCGACATGAATAATTTTGCGAATAGGAAAGTCTAAAGACATGTTTTCTGAGTGAATGTCAAAAATACTATATCTTTGGCTTAAATTCGAAAAGTACGGTTACTAATCGTCTTATTTAGTTTCATATAAGCTTAAGTCCAGAATACTATGATAGAAATTGAACGTAAATTTTTGGTGCAGTCCTCAGATTATAAAGTGCAAGCTTTTAAACAGACTGTAATTATACAAGGTTTTTTAAATACCCATAAAGAACGTACAGTTCGTGTAAGATTAAAAGGCGATAAAGGATTTTTAACGGTGAAAGGGCAGTCTACTAACGACGGTGTATCTCGCTTTGAATGGGAGAAAGAAATTTCTAAAACAGATGCCGAGTCCTTATTGCAGTTGTGTGAGCCTGGAATAATTAGTAAAGTAAGGTTTGAGGTTAAAGTGGGGCAGCACATTTTTGAAATAGATGAGTTTTCTGGCGATAATGAAGGATTGGTTGTCGCAGAAATTGAATTGAGTTCAGAAAATGAAACCTTTGAAAAACCCGATTGGTTGGGAGATGAGGTTACCGGAGATATTAGGTATTACAATTCCCAATTAAGTAGTTACCCTTATCGTCAATGGAGCTAAGGTTTTGTTCTTAAAAGCGTGCTACAAAATAAAAAAGCCACATCTTTTAAGATGTGGCTTTTTGGTTTTTTTAATTTGGTTGTTGGTTAAAGGTTTAGTTACTGTTAGGACCTCCACTTTTAATAATGAATTCCGAACGTCTGTTTTGTTGGTGTTGCTCTTCAGTACAGTTAGCACCACATGCTACTGCTGGTTCGCTTTCTCCTTTTCCATCTCCTGATATTCTAGAAGCTGAAATTCCTTTTGAGATAACGTAAGCTACAGTTGCTTTTGCTCTGCGGTCGGATAAATTCATGTTGTAACTATCCGAACCTCTACTATCTGTGTGAGACGTCGCATAAATAACCATTTCTGGGTATTTGTTCATTACTAATACTAATTTATCTAATTCTGCTGCTCCTTGAGGTGTAATTTTAGATTTGTCAAACTCGAAGTAAATTGGGTCTAATACCACTTTATCTTCTACAATAATTGGTTTTATTGGTGTTAGATCTACGGTAACTTCTTTGCGCTCCTCTTTAGAACCTGCAACAGTTACTGTGTTGTCTTCAAATTCTGCCTTCGTTACTTTTAAGCTTGTTTCTTGGTCGCACCCTGTTGTAAAGGTTGTTACCCCTTGTGCATTGGTTGTTGCGCTTCCTAACACGCTACCT
>NZ_FNQK01000008.1 GCF_900107625.1 Bizionia paragorgiae | reverse complement strand
TTTTTGCAAATGGAAAAACCATTTTCGCAAAAACACCAATCACATTAGTGCTTAACCGCTGGCTTGTACTCTTTCTTGTCGATTACCATTTTTGCGATAATCTCTCTCAAGATTTCAGAGGTACCGCCACCTATTGGTCCAAGACGACTATCTCTTAATAAACGCGCCATAGGATACTCTTCCATATACCCATAACCACCTAGCATTTGTAAACACTGATAAATCACTTCATCGGCCATTTTTGTTGAACGCAACTTAGAAATAGTTGCTTCTTTTACAACGTATTCCCCTTTGTCTAAACGTGCAGCTACCGAGTAGTTAAACTCTTTACACACTTCCATATCTGCAAAACAATCTGCCATGGTATGACGTAAAGCTTGGAACTTGTTAATCGTTTGTCCGAACGCCTCACGCTCACTCATATACTGAACAGCATACTCTAAAGCAAACTCAGCTCTAGCATGTGCATTCACTCCCATAATTAAACGTTCGAAAGCAAAGTGTTGCATGATATAAGGGAAACCTTTTCCTTCTTCTCCCATTAAATGACTCGCTGGAATCTCTACATTATCGAAAGCAATTTCTCCCGTATCTGAGGCTCTCCATCCTAATTTATCTAGTTTTGTTGCCGATACACCTGGAGTATCTCTATCCACAACAAACATACTAATTCCTTTATTTCCTAACTCCGGACTTGTTTTTGCAGCTACTACTATATAGTCGCTATACACCCCATTTGTAATGAAGGTTTTAGAGCCGTTGATGATATAAGAATCTCCTTTTTTAACAGCGGTCGTACGCATTCCTGCCACATCACTACCTCCAAAAGGTTCTGTTACTGCCATCGCACCAATCATCTCACCGGTAATACTTTTAGCAAGGTACTTTTCTTTTATCGCCTGACCACCTTCAGCATTCAAGTGTGTCATTGCTAAATAAGCATGTGCCCACATAGCTGCTGCGAAACCTCCAGAGTTCACTTTCTGAAGTTCTTCTAAAAAGATCACGGTATAAAAAAGGTCTAAATCTAATCCGCCAAACTCCTCAGGGTAGGCTAATCCGAAAAATCCCATTTCTCCAAATTTCTCCCAGATGAAACGTTCGATATGACCTGTTTCTTCCCACTTATTTATATGAGGAACCACTTCTTTTTTTAAAAACTCTTGTAAACTTTCTCTAAAAAGTTGATGCTCTTCGGTAAAGTATCTTTTATCCATAGTATTCGATAATTTATTATATTCTAATTTATCGCCAAATATAACTTAATTATCTCGATTTTTTTTAGAGGAAAGCCCTTTACTTTTGTTAATTCTTCAAAACTTTTAAAACCATTTCTCAAGGTGCGTTGCTCGATTATATGGTGCGCAGTTTCGTAGTCTATATACTTTATTGTCACCAATTCATCTCGTGTAGCGGTATTTAAATTTATTTTTGTAATGACCCTTGGGGACTTAACAGAAAAGTTGTTTTTAATATTTTCTATAACTTCTGGAGACAAGCCATAAACTTCTTGAAGCTCGATCATAGAAATAAAGCCTTGCTGTTTGGTTCTGTATTTAATAATCCGTTCGGAGCGTTTTTCTCCTACTCCATAAACTTTTTGAAGCTGTACTGCTGTCGCTGTATTTAAATCTATTTTTTGAGCTTCTGTTTTAGAAATATTACTAAAACTACTCTTAAAGTTAGTCGCTTTTTTAGGCTGTGTAACCCAAGCAGGGAATTTAAAATGTGGTGATAGTACTGCTAAAAGCGAGTCGGACACTTGGGTAACCTTCTGAAACTCTGAAGCACTATTTACCCATTTATTTTGAGCTCTAAATGTCAGCAAACGATCTATTTCTTCGTTAGTCATCCCTAGAGTATAGCCTTTATAATCGGTAATAAAGTTAGGATTAAACGGATATATTTTAGGCTTTTTCTCTTCAATAGCAATGACTTTTAAAGAATCCATCACCGTATAAAACTGTTGTATTTTGGCGGTATCTAACTGTTCATCTTGTGCGTTATCCACAAGCATTTTCGGAACAACAAACCAATACACACACTGTAAACTAAAGATGAGTATTAAAAACAAAAAAATCCCATTTCGTTGTTTTTTAGTATAAACGAAATGGGATTTAAAAGAGTTCATATGAGTGTGTTATTTACTTTCTATCTTTCTAAACAATTGATTGGCTTTTAATTTCTTTAAATACCCTGCAAGATCCACTTTCACTTCTCCAGACATCATATATAAACCTATAATATTTGGAAACGACATCGCTAGAATCATCATATCTGAGAAATCAAGAACAGCTCCTAAACTTACAGAAGCTCCAATGACTACGAATACTAAAAATAACATTTTATAAACAAACTCCACTTTTTTACTTTTTCCAAATAAGTAAGTCCAAGCTCTCATTCCGTAATAAGACCAAGAAATCATGGTAGAGAATGCGAATAAAAATACTGCTAATGCTAATACGTATGGGAACCATGAAATCTGACTACCAAAAGCATCAGAAGTTAATTGTGCACCTGCTAAACCTTCCACTTCGTGCATACCTGTAAAGATTAACACTAAGGCTGTAAGAGTACATACCACTACAGTATCTATAAAAGTCTCTAATAAGGCAACAAACCCTTCAGATGGCGGGTGATTTGTTTTTGCTGTACTGTGCGCAATCGCAGCAGAACCTACACCGGCTTCATTCGAGAATGCCGCACGTTGGAAACCAACCACTAATACACCAACGACACCTCCTTTTAAAGCAGACGGGCTAAAAGCGCCTTCTACGATAGCCGAAAATGCTGGTCCGATGTTCTGAATATTCATAATAATTACTGCTAATGCAGCTACAATATAAATAGAAGCCATAATAGGCACAACACGCCCGGTTACCTTTGCTATACTATTAATACCACCTATAATAACAACACCTACTAAAATCGCTGTTGCGATACCAAAATAGAATCCGTGTCCAGCAAGAACAGGAAACTGCCCTGCCATTTGTTCGAATGACTGATTGGCTTGAAACATATTACCACCTCCAAAAGAAGCACCAACGGCCAATACGGCAAACATACCAGCAAGCACTTTTCCAAAGCCTTTCATATTGCGTTTTTCAAATCCATAACGCAAGTAATTCATTGGTCCACCAAACACACGTCCGTCAGGAAGAATATCACGGTACTTTACACCTAGGGTACACTCAACGAATTTCATCGACATCCCTAATAAACCACAAACAATCATCCAAAACGTCGCTCCAGCTCCTCCTAAAGATACAGCTACAGCAACACCTGCGATATTACCTAATCCTACAGTTCCTGAAACAGCGGTAGCTAAAGCTTGAAAATGCGTTACTTGACCTGGTGCATCTGGATCGTCATATTTACCACGTGCTAAATCGATAGCATGTTTAAATCCGCGGATATTAATAAAGCCCATTCTAATGGTGAAAAATAATGCTCCAAATACTAACCAAATTACAATAAAAGAAATTGGTTTAGTAAGCGGGTCTCCATTAGGATGCGTTAGCACAGCAGGCTCATCATATTTTACAGTCGCAAAATAATGCGCACCTTGTTCGATAACATGTTGTGCGTTTTCAGAGTTATAAATAACTTTACCTTCTGCTGTTTGGTGGTGTAACTCTCCTTTTGCTGAAGATTTTACTGTTAAATCACGTCCAGATTTATCGGTTATAACCGCTATAGGATCGTTAACATTAACCTTTTCTCCGTCCGCTTTAAGCCATTTTTTAAGCGTGTATTTATTTTCTAAATCATTTGTCCAATTAGGTATTCCTATTTGTTTTACATCGGCATAAACAACCGGGTCATAAATTCCTACAGCCGCGAATGGATCCCAAAAAAGAATAGAACCAAGCGCACCAACTGCCGGCGTCATTAATCCGTTAAAAACTTCTGTTATAGCTTCTGTTTCCACGGTAAAAACACCAGTTTTACTCGCTCCTGTAGCATCGGTTACGACTACCGAGTAAGAAACCCCTTCTGTTAGGCCAACAGCCTGATTGGATGTTAAAGGTGTACTTTGTTGGTCCCAGCGGTAAGTGAATGGCTCTACCCCGCCTTTAACCGCAATATTTATAACACCATCATTAATTTTATTTGAAGGATTTACCGTCTCACCAACGATTTCGAAATCCTGGGCAAATGTTAAAAAAGGTACAATAATTGTAAAAAATGACAGAAGAAATTTCTTCATAATATATTTATTTGTTAATTATTTGTTAGTAAAAGGTTAGCAATATGCAAAAAAATGACGAATAATTAAAGCCCTCATCGTTAAAATCGTTTCATCTAATCTAAATTAAATAGGGCGTTTAATTTATGTATTTGTTCCGGGCGTCCTAAAACAATCACTTTAGAATCTGGCATTAATTTTATATCAGATTCCGGATTCACGAGGTAATCACCATTACTGGCTTTATAACCTATAACTGTGCACCCTGATTTGTTTCTTAAATCTAAATCCCTAATAGTCTTTATATTAGTTGTAGGATCATACAGTTTATTGACGTGTATCTCCTCTATATTTATGTTCCTTTCTCCAATCACTGACAGGTTTTGAATAAACTCTAATAAATCTGGAACAACTACTAATGACGCCATATGATCACCCCCAATTTGATCGGGTAAAATCACATTATTTGCTCCTGCCAACTTTAATTTATCACAAGAGGTTTCTTGAGCAGCACGACTAATTATAGTCATTTCCTTATTTATTTGTCGTGCAGAAAGTACCACAAACAGATTATCGGCATCATCGGGCAAAGCCGAAATTAAGGTAGATGCTCTTTCTATTCCCGCTTCTAAAAGCACTTTATCTTCATTAGCATTTCCATAAACAAATAGAATGTCATCACTTTGATATTTCTCTATGATTTCTTTATTATATTCGATAATAATAAAGGACTTTTTATAATCTAATAATTTCTTAGCAGCTTGCTTTCCGTTTCGACCATAACCACAAATAATAATGTGATTTTTTAGATCGTCAATTTTTTTCTGCATATTTTTTTGTTTTAATTGATCAAGCTTATTACCACTTAAAATATATTCGGTAATCACAGTCAAGGCATACCCTACAATGATAACGCTAAATAAAATAAGTAAGACCGTGAAAATTTTTGAGGCATCGTCTAAAGGTTGAACTTCCCCAAAACCAACGGTTGTTATCGTAATCACCGTCATATATAGGGAATCAATCCAAGAGTATCCAGAAATGATTCGAAACCCTAAAACGCCAAATAATAGAACTAAAGCAAGTAAAATTAATGCTGTATAAATTTTAGTTCTAAAAAAACGGATGATAGAGTCTTGCATATCTTAAAGATCGAAAACTGAGGTTCGTTTAGAGTAAATAAAATCTTTAATACGAATCCAAAAGGCAAGAAAAAGGTATAATGCAAAACCAAAACCTAAGGTTACAAAAGTAAGATACATAAAAGAAGTCCGTACTACTTTTGCTCGTATCCCAAGCCTATCGGCAATACGCTGACACACGTAATATCCGTGTTTTTGGAAAAACAAAACTGGTTTATAAAAAATATTCATAGTGCAATTTACTAAATTTTGCGAAAGCGTGCACAAGAAATTCAAGTAACACAACTAAATACGCCTGTTAATTAAAACATTTCCTATCGCACAGTGCAAACATTTGTTTTTATCGCAATATTCTGATTTTAATTGTAAGACAGCTTGAGAGTGTAATGCTGTTTTAGAATTCACTTTTAAACTCCCAAACTTTGTGACAATGCTATTTTTTTCTGAAGGGATAGCACTAATTAACGCGGTTAACTCATCATCGCTTTCCTTTCCTAAAAATTTTGAGTAACTAAATTTTATAGGAATTATGGTATTGATTAGCAGTAAATCGACAAACGCTTTAGTAACTTTCTTTTTGCTTTTTTTTGAAGGGTTATTAAAAGTATAGTGGCTTTCCCAGTAGACCGATGTTTCCACATCAAACAGATCATAAAAGGCTTCTATAGTTTTAGCTTCTATAACTTGAGAGAACACGTTTTTATTCTTGACATAAACTTGTGCTAATTGCGACAAGCGAATGGTCGGGAAATTTGGTGGCCGTAGTCTAAAAAATTGCATTGGCACCACCGATTGTGTTTGCAAGCCAAATTTTTGTTTTATAAACCTATATTCTTGTTGAAGGTCTAAAAAATAGGGGTCTTGACCATCGGCAGACAGTAAGTTGGCTTGCCCAAATAGTAGAGCCTCTAAACTAGGTAGATTATTTTGATGTTTCCTAAACACCGAGAAGTCGATAGATTTCGCTAGACTATAAAACGCATCCCCATTAACCTTAAGTCCGAAATTCTTACATAACAACTGAAAGAGTACCGCTTCCCAATTGTTTTTATTTTGCTCCAAACTCAAAGCAATCGTATTTGCTTTTCGTTCCAAACGCTCAAAATATAAGCCCTCTAACCAATTATTAACAACAAAAGAATCGACTTTTTCGATGTCGTTTTCGCAATTAATCCATTTCTGAGACCTAGTAAAAATCGCTTGGTAAGCTGAAATCGCTTCTAAAGGAACATAAGGTTTAAGAACTAAAGTAGGTATCGCCGAATTGTCTTTTCTAAACACCTCGGTATCGTGTTCCCAAACCACATGAAGGATTACATTGTCGTAATTAGCATCGGTTTCGTGACGGTGAACGTACCAATCGCTAGACTTAATATGAATCTCTACATTACCCGCCCATAATTGGTCTCCTATATGTAGCTTGGCATTAAAAAAATCTGGACCAGAATTATGGTTATGATCACCCACAGCCTTAATAACAACAGTTTCTTTATTTGTTGTTTGGAGTGCTCCGGTTTGAAACTTTTTATGTTTCCATAAATAATGTAGGAAATCTTCTTGCATCTTACTAATTTAAGTAATTAGTTTTGAATACTATAGAATTTAATTGCAATACAAGAGAACAAAAAAAAGTATAGCTTTTGGGCTATACTTTTTTTTTATAATCTTAATATTAATTTTAATAAAAGGTATATTATTCGATATAACCCATTTCTCTCATCCAATCGTCATTAAACATTTTCCCTACGTAGCGACTTCCATGATCATGGAATAGCACGACCACCACATCGTCTTTTTTGAAGTGTTCTTTAAGTTGTAGAACACCTTTTATTGCTGCACCAGCACTATTACCTAAAAACATACCTTCTTCTTTTGCTAGACGTTGCGTGTAAACAGCAGCATCTTTATCGGTAACTTTAGTAAAACCATCGATAATAGAAAAATCAACATTTTTTGGTAAGATATCTTCTCCAATACCTTCGGTAACATAAGGATAAATTTCATTTTCATCGAAAATTCCTGTTTCGTGGTATTTTTTAAATACCGACCCGTAGGTATCAACACCCCAAACTTTCACATTCGGATTTTGCTCTTTTAAATATTTTCCAACACCAGAAATTGTTCCTCCGGTTCCAACCCCCACCACAAAGTGTGTGATTTTACCTTCGGTTTGCTTCCAGATTTCTGGACCTGTACTTTCGTAGTGTGCTTTGGTATTACTAGGGTTATCATATTGGTTTACATACCAAGAGTTAGGTGTTTCTTCTCCTAAGCGTTTTGAAACCGAATAGTAAGAACGCGGATCGTCTGGCTCTACAGCTGTCGGACAAACAACGACTTCTGCTCCTACTGCTTTTAGCATATCTACTTTTTCTTTAGATTGCTTATCGGCCATTACAAAAATACATTTATAACCTTTAACTATAGCGGCTAGGGCTAGACCCATTCCGGTATTTCCAGAAGTCCCTTCGATAATAGTTCCTCCGGGTTTTAAACGTCCATCGGCTTCAGCATCCTCGATCATTTGTAAAGCCATACGGTCTTTTACAGAGTTTCCAGGATTAAAAGTTTCGTATTTTGATAGTACCAAACACGGTAAGTCTTTGGTTAAAGCATTAATTTTAACTAACGGTGTATTACCTATAGTTTCAAGTATATTTTTTGCGTATTTCATAGTCTTTTTTTACTGCGGCAAAAGTAAAGAATTCTTAGCTGTTTTACTAAACATCGACTAATAAATGCGTTAGGGATGGAGCTATTGTTGGAGCTCTCCCGATTTGTTTCGGGAAGCGACTAGCGAGAGCCCGACCTTTAGGTAACGCCCAAAAACTACTATTCGAAGCGAATGGCCTTTACCGGAGATATTTTTGTTATAATATACGACGGAATTAACAACATGGCCATACAGAGCACAAAAGCCCCCAAGTTTAAGGCTAAAATATACCCCAAATTAAGATAAACCGGAACGGTAGACACGTAATATGATTCGGGATCTAATGGGAATAAATTAAAATATTTTTGCGCAAACAACAGGCTTAAACCAATTAAGTTCCCCCAGAATAAGCCTACAATAATTAAATAGGTGGCATTGTAAAGAAAGATTTTTCTTATACTCACATTACTGCTTCCCAAGGCTTTTAAAATCCCAATTACTTGGGTGCGCTCGAGAATTAAAACCAGTAGGGCTGTAATCATATTAATACCGGCTACGAGGATCATTATACCAATAATACCGTATATATTTTTATCGAAAATACTTATCCATTCGAAAATGGTATAAAAACGATCGGATACTTTTTCTGTTTTTAAGGTGGATGGAATAGCACGGTAAATTTCTTCGTCTTTGGCGTCTAATTGATTATAATCGTCTATAAAAACCTCGAAATTTCCAACCTCATCGTCTTCCCATTTGTTAAGACGTTGAAGGTGTTTGATATCGCCAACCACAAATAACTGGTCAAAATCTTTAAAACCGGAATTATAAATACCGACCACATTGTAACTAATAATACTTGGCGGTTTATTTTCGTCATCTTTTAAAAAGTAAGTACTTATTTTATCCCCGACACTTAAATGCAATCGGTCTGCCAAATAGCGAGACACTAATAAATCTTCATTTCTTTTGCCTGTAAAATCGGGTAATTCACCTTCTACTAAATACTCCTTAAAATAGGTCCAATCATAATCGGCACCCACGCCTTTAACCATTACATATTCGTAAGCATCTTCCTTACGGATAACACCCGATTTTGTAGCAACACCTTGTATATGCTTAATACCATTTACGGTAGAAAATTGAGGATAAAACTCTTGTTTCGTAGTAATAGGCCGGATGCTTTCTTGGGAGTTATTGGCATCGAAATTAGAAATAATAGTATGTCCGTTAAACGCAATTACTTTTTCTCTAATTTTCTGTTCCAAACCAATCCCTGTCGCAATGGCGATTAGCATAACAATAATACCTAAGGCAATGGCAACAATTCCAATTTTTATTATTGGTGCCGATATACTACTTTTATACGTTTTAGAGTCTATAAAACGTTTAGCTATAAAATATTCGAAATTCAAATTATTCTTATGAAATTAACTTTGTTCAAAAATACAGTTTTATTCTTTCTTTTTTTAGGGTTTTCTTGCGGAAGTGAATCTACTGCAAGCACTACCACTAAAAACAAGCCTATTACTAACACTAAACCTACACCCCCGACTCATACCCCCCCTCAACTTAGTGTTGGTGCGAATCAAACTGAAAGCTACCTCTCTTTATTAAACGGCAAGCGCGTGGCTATTGTTGCCAACCAAACTTCGGTTATTTTTAAAAACAAGACACAAACAGCTTACACACATATTGTAGACTCTTTACTTCAGCGTCATGTTGATGTAAAAAAAGTTTTTGCTCCAGAACACGGTTTTCGAGGTACTGCTGATGCTGGTGAGCTTGTAAAAGACGGTATAGACACAAAAACAGGCTTGCCTATCGTTTCCTTATATGGGAAAAACAAAAAACCTAGTGCCGAGCAATTAGAAGGAATTGATATGGTAATTTTTGACATTCAAGATGTAGGTGCTCGTTTTTACACTTATATCTCATCGTTACACTATGTCATGGAAGCCTGTGCCGAACACAATATTCCCGTACTTATATTAGACCGACCTAATCCTAACGGACATTATATTGACGGGCCAATTTTAGAACCTCAACACCAAAGTTTTGTGGGTATGCACCCTATTCCTGTGGTACACGGTCTTACTATTGGAGAATATTCAAAAATGATTAATGGTGAGCAGTGGTTAAACAACAATCTACAATGTGAGCTTACCGTAATCCCTGTGAAACATTACAAGCGTGACATGGCCTATAGTCTACCTATTAAACCTTCTCCAAACTTACCTAACGATAGTTCTATAAACCTTTACCCGAGTTTATGTTTCTTTGAGGGGACGAATGTAAGTGCTGGTCGTGGTACGGATTTACAATTTCAAATTTATGGCTCTCCTTATTTATCGAATACTAATTTTGAGTTTACGCCAAAACCTAATGAAGGCGCTAAATACCCTAAATATAAAAACCAATTGTGCTATGGCTTTAATTTAAGTTCAGAAAAGCCCTTGGAGGAATTAAATTTAAGCTACCTGATTAACGCTTACAACAACACGAAAGACAAGTCGGCATTTTTTATTAGCAATGGTTTTTTTACCAAGTTAGCGGGTACAAAAAAACTACAGGAACAAATTGAAGCAGGATTAACTGAGGCACAAATAAAAGCCACTTGGAAAAATGGCTTAGAGGCGTTTGAAAAATTAAGACAACAGTATTTTATCTATAATTAATCATATTTTTTTCCATTAGGTCTTAAGTTACGTTGGCGGTACTCTTCGCGAGTTTCCATTTCCTTCCCTGTACCTTTAAGACCTCTCCTTCCGGAAATGCTATATTTAATTTTTTCTTGAGCTTTTTGATCCTCTGTCGATTTCGTAGAAACCTGAGAAACGGACTGATTTGATTCTTTATCGGTCTTTGGTTCTACTTGAGTTTCAAACTCATGATCTTTCGAGTTTGAAGTTATCAATGCGCGCTTAGGTTTCCATTGATTTTGAAAAGGTTCTTCTTGAATTTCGGTTAGTCCTGAGGTTCTTGACTTACTAAAAGGCTCGATTCCTCTTATTTTTAAATCGGTATCCGAAAGACTTGACCGCAGAATACTTTTTTCTAAATCAAAATCTAAATCTGAAGAAATAGGTAATGGTAACAAACGATTAAACCCTAACACGACAATCTTAGGGCCATTATAAACGGCAACGGTATAGCGCCCTTCTCCAAAATGATATAACGGAATACGTACGGTATGAGATACCACATCTACACTCAAGGTTTCTTGATTTTTATGACTTAAGAAATTAACACGTAAAATTTGCTCCTTACTTTTAAGAATTAATGTGTCGCCATTGCGACTTAGTCTTTGCTCTAAGCCTAAATTATTATCATTAATATTTTTGTCTAGTTTGGTATAATCTCCGTTTTGAGAATACCCCACTACACTTAGCACGCAGGCCAAGACAATAAACAGTATTCTTTGATGTGTCTTCATGGTTAAGAAAAACAATTACTAATTATTAAGCGATAATAACAGGATACTCTAGTATAGCAACCTGCTATTTTAAAGTAAAATTACAGTGAATTGTAATAAACACACAATAAACTCGGCAAAGCACCTATAAAATTGATTAATGTATGTTAAACCACAAAAAAAGGAAGATTTAGGCTTAAAAGTAGACGCTATTTATAAAAGAATTACGACGTCACCAAAGAGACTAACAGACTAACAGCTAACGATTAACATCTTTTTATAAAGATGAATCGGGATGACGGTATTTATGAAAAGGTTGTTTTAGCAAATGTTTTAAACTTGCATTTTCCTCAGCATTTGGAAAGGTATCTACACCATACACAATAGACTCCCGATCGAGCGACCTATAGGTCCCAAAAAGGCGATCCCATATCGAAAAAATATTACCATAATTAGAATCTGTATATGGTAATTTATAGTGGTGATGTACTTTATGCATATCTGGAGAAACAAAAATATAACTTAGCACTCGGTCTAATGTTCTCGGCATTTTAATATTTGCATGGGTTACCTGTGTGGCAATAAGTGATAAGGATTGATACAAAAACACTATGGCGATGGGGGTTCCGATAATAAATACGCCAAGCAAAGTAAACCCAAAACGGATTACACTTTCTAAGGGGTGGTGTCTATTAGCTGTTGTTGTATCGACATTATGATCGGAATGGTGCACGAGGTGAATCATCCACAATGGTTTTACCTTGTGTTCTATATAATGCGCTAAATAAGCACCTATAAAATCTAAAAGCAACACACCTAACAGCACATAAAGCCCCAGTGGCATTTCTGGAAACCAATTAATCAATCCGAAATTATTTAGCGTTACCCAATCGGCTGTTTTTAATAATAAAAAAGCGAGAGCAAAATTGATAATAACTGTGGTTAATGTAAAAAACAGATTAGGCCAAGCATGTTTCCATTTTTTATAGTTAAATCGAAACAGTGGGAATGCACCTTCTAAAAGCCAAAATAGGGTGATACCTCCAACAAGCAGCAAGCTACGATGTGCAGTAGGTATGGTTTCAAAATAATTAATTAGGGATTCCATAATACGATTTATTATTTAAAGAATATTTCGGCTTTTTTTAAATCATTTGCAGATAGCTCTTTACCCAATGCTGTAGCTTCCTCACTATTATCATTATCTTTTTGCGCAATATACTTTAGTAGATTATAGAATTTCTTATTCGTTTCCACAACACCTTCATCAGCTATTTTTTCAAGTTGTTTTAAAGCTTTTTTGGAACGATCTAAGAGCAGATTTTTTTGAATGTCGTGTAATTCAATTTTCTGTTTAAACGCCTGTTTGCTTTTTAACTTACTCTTCTTTAATCCTTGCTCAGCTTCTTTAAAATAAGTATCTGAAACTTCCAAAAATTCGGTTCGTAAATGGGGTTCCAAAAACATGGCGTAATCTTGATATTTATTTGCTAATCTATATGTATTAGCAAAATTTTCTTTAGTGTGGTAGTTGATAAGATCTCGGGTTAAAAACGACGTATTTAGAGCATATTTGTTTAACAAGTCGACCACTTCACTCTTCCGTTTATAGCCCATTTGTTGATGGATCACCTTGCCATTCCCATCCATTATAAAAATATAAGGAATGCCTCTAACACCGTATTTTGCTGCTAAACTTTTATTATTATCCAAATCTATTTTTACAGGAATGTAATTACTCATTAAGGATCTGACATCCTCTTGATTCCAAGATTCTGAATCCATACGCTTACAGGGTCCGCACCAGGATGCCCAAAAATCAACTAAAACAAGTTTATTAGTTGCTAAAGCCATTTTTTTAGCATCTTCAAAAGAGCTAAGCCAATTGTCGGCTTTTATAGTCGATGACGAAAGAAAAACAATAAGTAATAGGATGAGTGATTTTTTCATGGGTAGTTTGTTGGTTATTCAATAAATATAATGATTTTCTGAATAAAATATCACTCAGCAATTAATCACACCCTAACTTTATCTAGCTTTTACAACTTAATCCGTTCCTTCATGGCTTCTACAATATTATAAGCTGCGGGACAAATCGCTACATTTTTAAGGGTAATATTAGAGATTTGCTGAAACTTTTTGCGATCGGTATGTGGAAATTCGCGACAAGCTTTTGGACGCACCTCATAGATAGAGCAATAATTATCAGCACCCAAAAATGTACAAGGCACCGACTGAAGCACGTAATCATTATCTTCATCGACACGTAAAAATTGTTCTATAAACTGCTGGGTTTTCATTTTAAAATGCTTAGCAATTCTATCCACATCTTTATCGGTAAACAAAGGACCTGTAGTTTTACAGCAGTTAGCACAGGTTAAACAATCGGTACGCTCAAACTCTTTCTCGTGGAGTTCCTGCATAATATAGTCCAATTGTTTAGGCGGCTTTTTTTTTAGCTTTGTAAAAAACGTTTTGTTTTCCTTATGCTTATCTTTGGCCAACTTTGGCAGATTATTTATTTCGTCTTGCATAGTACAAAAGTATAAAAGAGATCTCCGATTTTCACGGAAATAAAACACATTTTTAAAATGAAAGACCTTTTTGGCAACGCTTTATTAGATTATCAGAATAATAATTACACTGAAGATATTATTACCGCTACAAGTATTTCTGAAGAAGACACGTTACCCCTGCCCTATTTATTTCGCAGTTATGAAGACATGCCTCCTATTGAACAAAAAGCCTTAAGCTTGGCTAAAGGCCGCATTTTAGATGTTGGCGCTGGTGCTGGGAGTCATAGTTTATATTTACAAAACCAAGGTTTTAAAGTCAAGGCTATAGACACCTCTAAAGGAGCCGTTCGTGTATGCCAATTGCGAGGGGTTGAACAGGTTGAACATTTAGCTTTGTTAGAGGAGACAGAAACTTTCGATACTATTTTATTATTAATGAACGGTACTGGAATTTTTCAAACGTTTCAAAATATCCCTAGCTACCTAAAACATTTAAAAAGCCTCCTAAATCCTGGCGGACAGATTCTAATCGATTCTAGTGATATTACTTATATGTTTGAAGATGAAGATGGCGGTTTCTGGCAAGATTTACATAACGGCTATCACGGGGAAGTCGATTATTATTTAAGTTATAAAGATGAAGACGAAGTCCCTTTAAAATGGCTGTATCTCGATTTCCAATCGCTACATATAGCAGCAGCATCCTCTGGATTACACTGTGAAATGGTTTTCGAAGGTGAGCACTTTGATTATTTAGCGAAATTATGGATTTAAAACCGGCTTTTTAAAGCGAGTACCCTTGCTCTGAAAGTAACGTAACCATTTTATTAGATGTATTGTTGATCCATATTTTTGCTAATCGGCGTAATGATGCACTCATGTCACTTTGAGTCGCTTGGATTTTCTGACCTACCGCACTATTATAAAAAGCATCTAAGGTTTTGACCTCCTCTTTAGACAATGTTTTTTTTTGCAGCATATTTCTTCCGGCTTTAGAAGTATACAAGCCATTCATTTGCTCTATATCTTCAAGAGTAAAATACGTTTTATAAGCTTGAGACAACATTATTGCCAATCCGTTTTTCGCAAACTCTTTTTCTCTAGCCACACTTTCCCAAACATTATCGGGAATGGTATGAGAGGAAAACTCGGTTTTAATATCTTCAACCATAGCCTCCAAAACAGTGTCGTAATATGCCATAGTACCGTTACTTACTATACACTCTTTAACCGCAATAACATAGTCATCATCCTGAGCGTGAACTGAAGTTATTAAGGCAAGACTCAACATTAGGGCATATACTATTTTCATAACTATTTTTTATTTTATTGGCATGATAATGCAAGGCATTACTGTTTTATTCCGTTAATAAACGTTTTTACAACTTTAACCCATGGTATTCGCTGTTCGGGAATGGTCATTATATCGCTATCTAAGATAACAAAATCTGCCAACTTTCCGACTTCAATGCTCCCTTTTTCAAGTTCCTCAAAATTAGCATAGGCAGCCCAAATGGTCATCCCTTTTAAGGTTTCTTCTCGCGATAATGCATTTTCCATTTGAAAACCATTTTCAGGAAAATTATCCGTATCCTTTCTAGCCACTGCCGCATAAAAAGTTAATAAGGGATTTACCTGCTCTATAGGAAAGTCTGTTCCCAGTGCTATTTTCCCGCTAGCATCTAGCAAGTCTTTAAAGGCATAAGCTCCGCGAATACGATCGGGTCCTAAGCGATCTTCGGCCCAATACATATCGCTTGTCGCATGAGTAGGTTGCACCGAAGGGATGATATTCTCATTTTTAAAGTATTCAAAATCATTATCCGTAATAATTTGCGCATGCTCTACTCGCCATCGTTTATTAGATGAATTTTTCAGCGTTTTATTATAGGTATTCAATACAAACCGATTTGCAGAGTCTCCAATCGCATGCGTGTTCATCTGATAGTCTGCTGCCTCAATTTTCTTTGCTAATGCTTCAAATTCTGAAGTACCTATCACCATATTACCATAATGATTATGCTGGTCGCTATACGGTTGTTTTAAGGTCGCCCCACGAGATCCCAATGCGCCATCGGCATATACTTTTACTGACCGCACCTGTAGTCGCGATGTTTTAACAACCCCTTTATTTAGGTAATAGTCCAAGTTGCTTTTGGTATTACTCACCATAGCATACACACGCATTTGTAACTCTCCCGCTTGCTGTAAACTATCTATTAGTTCAATAACCGAACGATCTAAACCAGCATCAGAAACAGTGGTTAGCCCTAAGTCTGTGCAATATTTTTGCGCATCCAATAGCGCTTCAATTTGTTTTTGTTTGGTAGGTTTTGGAAAGGTAGCATATACCTTTTCCATGGGGTTATCGATTAACACACCGGTAAGCGCTCCATCCGTTATTAAAATCTCTCCGCCATTTGCGGGTGTATCTACTGTTATACCTGCTAAATCCAAGGCTACTTGATTACACAACATGGCATGACCGTCGATACGTGTTAACGCAACTGGTGTGTTTGGAAACAAGCTATCCAACTCTTTTTTAGTGGGGTACTCTTTGACGTTCCAATCGTTTTGATCCCATCCGCGACCAGATATATATTGCACATTATTTTCCTTTTGAAACCCTTTAACACGCTCTAGAACCTCAGCAAAACTTTTGGTACCCACCAAATTTACAGTTTGCAAATTCATACCTAAGCCGTAAAAATGACAATGCGCATCGATAAAACCAGGCACTATCGTTTGGTGGTTAGCATCAATAATCGCTTTAGAAGTATACTTGGATGTAATCGCTTCTGTAGATCCCACAGCTACAAACTTACCATCCGTAACCGCAAAAGCCTCTTGAGAATCGAAGGTATCATTAACCGTATAGACTTTGGCGTTTAGTACTATAGAATCGACTTCTATTTTATTTTTCTGACAAGATGAAAGTGCGAAAAGGGCAATAAGAAAGAGATAGTTTTTCATGGATAACGGACTATTTTATGATATAAAATATAATAATTCAGGTAAATATACGCATAAAAAAAGCCTCATATCGAGGCTTTTTTTATTTATGTAAGATTGTAGAAAGTCATTAAAAATCAAATTTATAAGTCGCTCCTGCCAATACTTGCAGTCCTTGAACCGGTGTGTTTTGCCATTTCTCATAAGCGCCCCCCACCAGATTATTACCTTTTGCAAACACCGATAAACGATCGTTTACATGATATCCAACGTGTGCGTTTAAATCAAAATAACTCTCTAAATCTACTACTTGAGATACCGATAAACTAGCATCTGTAAAGTTAGGCACACTAAACATATCTTTACGTTCGCCAACAAAAAACATATTAGCTCCTGCAAACCACTGCTCCGTGATTTGATAATCGGTTAAAATCGACACTTTAATTTCCGGTAAATTCCACGCTTCCGCTTCATTATCGGTATTATAAGCAAAATACTCTCCTTTAAGTCCCATGGTGAAATTGCGATTTAAATCGACATTCAATTCACCAGTAAAGCCAAACGTATTCACATTGTCGTACACTACACCAAAAGAGTTACCATAAGTATAATCTTCTTGCGATGCTGTAAGGTCATTATTAACGATTAGACCCTTGTTTCTTTCAGCTTTATAACTACCACTTACCACATAGCTCATTGTGTTTGTAAGCATCCCTTTCACCCCTAAAAAAGCATCATATTGCTTATCTGTTGGTGCAATAAAAAGTGTTGGAGATACAAACGGATTCAGGTTAGCATACTCATAGTATGAGTTCTGAACCAATCCCCCTTTAATTCCTCCAAAAGCAATTACAACATCATCAACAACACGGTAAGAGGCTTCTATATTTGGGTAAATATAGAATTTACTTTCACTAGCTTCAGTATTATTTAACAGTGTTGCCGTTACTCCAATATCCACAGTTAAATCATCTTGTTTTAACTGAAAGGTTGGTGTAAGTCCCACTAAAAAATTACTGTAATCAATAGAAGTATCGGTATAGTAGTTTCGCTCAAAGCTTCCGCTTAAATAATCAAAATTAATTACGGTTGAAATGAGTTCATCAGCTACTGGGAATGCGCCTCCTATTTTTGCTGTTAAACGGTTTTCACCCGACCCTCGATCATCTCCAAAGCGTCTAAAAAGCACAGAAACATCATCAACATAAGAATCTTCAAAACGGATATCTCCTGTAATATGAGCGTTCGTATAATTATGGGAAACGTCTAAAGAATCGGCAGTTGTTTGCGTGTATAAATCTTGCTGAATACCGTACCAGTTATAATTTTGAAATTGAAACCCTCCGCCAACGTTCCAGTTAAAATCACGTCCTCTATTGGCATAGTTTAGACGCAGTTTAGAATCCATAAAATTATCATCTAACAACACATCTTCGATACCACCACCAGAAGAATGGTGCCCCACATAAGCGCTAATATTTTCATCGCGACTTAGCTCATGGTTTAAATACACTTCACCTAGCAACGTGGTATAGGACCCTGCTCCTAAGGTCGCATAATTATTAAATAATTTTACACGCTTTGCCTTGTCAACCACTGCTGCTTTACCTTTAGCCGGTGTAAAGGTAGACGCCACTGGAAAAGAAAATATATTGTATTCTATTTCTTTTTTTGAGGTCGTCTCGTCGTCATCCAAAACGGGTGATTCTTTTACTTTAAAAGCATCAGAAATTGTTGGAGTATATGGTTTTACAACGTTAATTACGCCAGGGCGCAACGTATCTTGTTCGCGTTCTTGTGCAAATGCAAGCGTTGCCATTAAGGATAACGCGATGCTTAAAATTTGCTGTTTTTTACTAAACATATAATTGTGTTTATTTTTTTGTGATGATAATTGAGTTAACACGTCAGCTGTTTTTTTTAATCTTCAGGCTGAACGGAAGCATTTGTTTTCGCTTGCTCTGTTTTAATTTTGCTTAATTCCTCTTGTGCTTCGGCAACAACCTCCTTGTAGTCGGCGAAATTTTTAATCACACTTTCCAAGATGTAAGTCGCTTGAAAGGCATCGCCTAAAGCATTAAAGTTTTTAGCCATAATCACTAAGCCTTTTGCTCCGTAGTATTTGTAGCCAGAATAGTCTTTTGCTAAGCGCTGAATAACCACATTACTCGCTTCATGCTTTCCTGCTTTATTTTTAAAATACGCATTGTAGTATAGAGCTTCTGCAGCAGTTTCCCCTGTCGCTGTAAGCTCTACTTTCTCGTAGGCCTCTTTTGCTTTGGTTTCATTTCCTGTTTGCATTGCCGAGCGTGCAATAATAACCTGTGCATCACTCTTTACTTTATTATCAAGATTGGTATTACTCAGTACTTTTTCTGCATAATTTACAGCCTCGTTGTACTTTTTAAGCTGATAATTTGCTTGCATTAAATTAGACTGGGCAAACAAGCTGTTCTGAGGGAAATTAGCTTCTACATCCAATCGTTGCAAAACAGGGATCGCTTCACTCCATTTTTTAGTCTCCAAAATGATCTGAGACAAACGCAGTAAGGCTTCCTCTGTGAATTCACTTTGAGAGCTGTTAACCACATACTCAAAATGCGGCTTTGCCGTTTCTTTTAGATCCTTCTTAAAGTACAATTGCGCTAAATAAAAATGTGCTTGTTTAGCGTGAAGTCCTTGCGGAAATTGGTTGATATACACATTAAACTGCTTAATCGCATTATTAATATTGTTATCTAAGAACTGCTTTTCGGCGGCTTCGTAAGTTGCATTATCTAAATCGGCATCGGTAACCTCTACATAATCTAAGGTTTGTACCCACGCGGCATATTCATTTACCTGACCTAAATCGATGTAAATTAAACGCGCTGTAGATACTGCTTGATTCGCTTCTGGCGAATTAGGGAATGACCCAGCCACCTTTTTAAACTTTGTTAAGGCTTGCTGATTATTATTTCCATTATAATAGACTAAACCTTGACGCAATAAGGCTTTAGACACAAACGTGCTCGTTTTATAATCGGCAATTAGTCGGTCGTAAATAGCCAATGCTTTGTCTGTTTGATTATTTTTCACATAGGCATTACCTAGCGCGTACATGGCGTCATCTCGTAGTTTAGAATCTGTATATTTAGAAATAAATCGTACTAATTCTGTGATTTTTTTATCCTCTTCACCAATATAGCCGTAACTAATTGCTTGTTGAAAAAAGGCGTAATCCGCTTCTATTTTACCTACTTGGATTGCTTTTTCATAAGTCGCAATTGCTTTATTATATTGGCTTGATACGAAATAAGCATCCGCCAATCTTAAATAAGCATCGTTTAAACGCACATTGTCCTTACTTTTTGAATTCACAAATTGATTAAAGGTGTTTATCGCTTGCGGATAATTCTTCAATTTAAAATAGGTATAGGCTAAGTTATAATCTAAATTTTTAAACTCTTCCGTTGTTGATGCTGATGGCTGCTGCTGAAATTGTTTAAACCCAATTAAAGCATTGTCATAATTAGAAAGATTATACTCGGTTTCTGCTTTCCAAAAAGTAGCTCTCGCCGTAAACATTTCGTTTTGCTGCTCTCTTAAAGAAGCTTCAAATAAACCTTGTGCTTCCTGATAGTTATTTTCATTATACAATTCTAATCCTCTATAAAAAGCTACTTTCTGGTAGGCCACTTTATGTTCAAAACTGTTTTTTCCTTTTAATAAGATTAAGGCTTCTTTGTAGTTTTTTGATGTGATATACGAATCGATTAATAAGGTTTCGATTTCGGTCGTGTACTTAGATTTTGGATACGCTTCTAAATAAGAAGTTAATACTTGGGGTACGGATTGGTAAGGGTTACCTATTTCGTAACTGATTTTCGCGTAGTTTAACCAAGCATCCTCTTGAATTTTTAAATCATAATCCATTTGTGAAGCATTGCGAAAAGCGTTTAAAGCTTCCTGCTTTTTATCCACGCTAACATAACTTTCCCCTAAATGGTAGTAGGCATTTTGTGCAACGCTATTATCACCACCCACAATTTTATTAAATTCTGAAATGGCTTTATCATACTCCTTTTGTTTGTAGTACGCGTAACCGAGTTGGTAATAGTCGGTATTATTCCATTTTCCTTTTTTACCTCTGTATTCATTTAAATACGGAATAGCTTCGTCGTATTGTTCTAAATTAAAGTAGCTCTCACCAATAATTTTAGACAATTCTGAAACCTCATTGCGATCTCCTGATTTTAATTGGGCTTTTGCCAATTCAATAGCTTTTTCAAACTTCCCTAATTTAAAATTTAAATCGGCTTGATAATACGATAGCTTTTCTTTGTATTCTTCCTTATCGCTAACTTGATCAAAGTACGCATTCGCTTCATTATAATCGTCACCCTCATAGGCCATAAAACCAATATAGTACTTCGCTTGCGATCCATATTTTTGAGACGTTTGCACTTTGTTTAAATACTTCTTAGCGTCTTTATAATTTTTAGTTGTAAACGAGGCATAACCATTATTAAAGTAGTAGGTTTCACGATCGTTTCTGCCTAAGGCTCTCTCATCAACTTTAGCATACCATTTTTGAGCATGTGCATATTTCCCATTTTGAAAATAGTAATCCGCTACATCCACAAACGCCGTGTTACGCTTGGTGCTCGTAGGATAATCTTCAACAAACTCCTCGATTAATTTATCGGCATTCTGCTGATTTAGTCGCACAGCACAATTGGCAATATAAAAAGCACAGTCGGATTTTATATTTAACTCATCCGTATCCTTTTGAATACTATTAAAAACAGCTTGGGCTGCTAAGTATTGCTGGTTATTATATAATGTTAGGGCGCGTTGGTAATCGACCAAGTCGTTAGTATAGGCGGCAGACTCCTGGGCAGAAACCTGAATACTAAACCCGATGGCCAATAGGCTGTAGAAAATATGTTTTTTAGTCATTGACTATGTCGTTTTAAAATTTAATCTCAAAGATAATTATATCTTAAAATGTTAACGTTAGAATTTTGTTATAATTATATCTTTAATAACATAATCTTTCGCTTCCCATAGAATCTTTATCCCAAAGCAATACCATCCTGTTTAATTTAATCGTATACTTTTTATTGAAAATGACCGCTATATGTTTAACAGTATTAAGTATCAAATAATGGATTTACTTTTCATTTTTAAGCATTAATTGTTTACTTTGTGCTCTTAATTTACGCTGATTAAAGCACAGCTTTTTTCAGCCTAATCCATTAAATTGAAACTATGCCAAATCCAGTTCTAGAGTTTAAAGACGCTTCTATTTTTCAAGGTGACAGTCTTGTATTATCTGATGTTAACGTAAAAATTAACAAAGGTGATTTTGTGTACCTCATTGGTAAAACGGGCTCTGGGAAAAGTAGTTTTATGAAAACACTGTATGCCGATTTACCTTTAAAATCTGGTGAAGGACATATTGTAGATTTCGATTTAAAAACGCTTAAAGAAAAGGACATTCCGTTTTTGAGACGTAAATTAGGTGTTGTTTTTCAAGATTTTAAATTACTGACTGACCGCACGGTAAATGACAATTTACATTTTGTTTTAAAAGCGACGGGTTGGAAAGACAAGGCAGAAATGTCTAAAAAAATTGAAAGCGTACTCACCAAGGTCGGGATGAAAACTAGTGGCTTTAAATTCCCTCACGAATTGTCTGGTGGTGAGCAGCAACGTATCGCTATTGCCCGTGCCCTATTAAATGACCCAGAACTTATTTTAGCCGATGAGCCTACAGGTAATTTAGACCCTCAAACAAGTGTCGAAATTATGGAAGTACTTCAAGAGATTAATAAAAATGGAAATACTATTTTAATGGCCACTCACGACTATGCGCTGCTTTTAAAATACCCTAGTAAGACTTTAAAGTGCGATGAAAATCAAGTGTTTGAAGTCGTACAGCGAAAAGCTCAAGTGTAATTCAGCTGGTTTGTTACCTACGATTTTAGCAGCATCTTATGGGGATAAAGAAATCACCGTGTCTTTACCCAGATTAAGCACAGGCTTAAGCTTTTAATTTTCCTTTTTGTAAACATGTGGATTTTTACGAATCCCTTTTTTGAATACTTTTCGGATAAGCATTCGCAAGCTGGCATCGACATCTAAAATAAGATTGACGAAGGTTTGATTTGGACGCCCTCTAAATTTTGTAATATGAAAGCGATCGGATGTTTTTAATGGGTAATCACTAAAATAGTAATTAGAAATACAGCAGCGATTAGCATCGACCGTTACTTTGTTTACCGAATGCCATGACGTTTGATGTGTTGCCATGACTGCCAATCGGTTAAATTTACTCGCCACCACTACAGGTTCTTTTTTAGGTCCTTCAGGCCAAAGTTCTAAGTGACCACCATTCTCTAGTTTCCAATTTGGGGTAACGTAATACAACAAATTAAGCACACGCCATTTTTTACGTTCGGCATCATGGGAATTATCTAAATGGGGATTTAAAAAATTATCTTTAGCCATTAGCGATAAACCTCCTGCGTATAAGGAGTCGTCTGGATACAAGTTTTCGATATCACAAATCTCTCCTATAAGGCTTACAATTTTCGGATCTTGAAAGGCGTAAATTACCTGCTCTAAAAAAGGATCATGTTTATCCATTTGAGCTGAAACGTGTTTATACTCTTTCATAGATTTTAAAATACGCATTTCAGACGGTTCAGGAAAGCGTTTAAAACAGGCTTCGGCTAGTGCTTCAGGCAGAAGATCGTCGATATAAAAATAACCTATCTCCCCTTTCGACGCATTAAACTGCGCTGTTAACTCCTCCTTCTTATTAAGGATTTTGTTATAAATTAAGTCCGATATTTCTTGAATGTCCACTGCGAAACGCTTTAAATTCTACTCTGCAATTTAACATTTTATCTTGTAACTAAAGAGATAAAATAACCCCTATTTATATTCTAAAACACAGTTAAAATCAGTATTTTTATCACCTATACGAATCTATGCTATCCCTATTAATCCCGACATATAATTATAACATCTCCGAGCTTCTAACTAGCGTGCACAAGCAACTAGAGCTCGCCCATATTCCTTTCGAAATTATAGTGTTCGAGGATGGTAGCACATCGCCCAACCCCAGCTACACACATTTAAAGTATACTAAAGTAATAACTAGTAAAAATAATGTTGGTCGCGTTAAAGCCCGAAAGTTTTTAGCAGAACAAGCAACCTACAACTGGCTTTTATTTTTAGATGCCGATGTGATGCCTAAAAACCCCACGTTTATAACGGATTATCTCGCACAGCTTTCAAAGGGTTACGATGCTATTTTTGGCGGCTTTTATTATAAAAACACGCCTCCTAACGAGACACTTATGTTGCGTTGGAAATATGGAAAAACCAAAGAACAGGTTCCTGCTCGAATTAGAAATAAAACACCATATAAAATTATAATCTCAGCAAACTGCCTAATTAAAAAAGATCTTTTTTTAGAAATTAATAAGGCTATGAATCATAGTAAAGGCTATGGTTTTGACAATCTTTTTGCTGCGCTTTTAAAAGAAAATGACTGCAAGGTTTTACATATAGACAATGAAGTACATCATTTAGGAATTGAGAACAGTCTTAGGTATTTAAAGAAAAAAGAAGAAGCTGCATTAACACTTTTAAAACTAGAAAAAGGGGGACTAATAACAGCTCATGATAATGATTTACTAAACCTTTACACCACACTTAAAACCTATTACTTAACTGGTGTGGGGCGCTTATTTTTTAAAATCTTCGGGCCCGTTTTAAAAAAACAACTTACAGGTAAAAACCCTAATATTAATTTACTTCAGGTGTATCGGATTAGTTTTATGTGTTATCATAGTTAATCGGACAAAGGCCTACCTAATTTTATGTTCTAAAAACACCTCATAATCACGTATATAATCTGATTCGTCATAGACTTCGGATGCTAAAACCAAGCAAATTGCTCCCGAAGAGAAGTTTTCTAATTCCCTCCAAATACCAGGAACAATCAACAATCCTTTATTAGGTTTATTTAAGGTAATTGTACGTGTAGCTTGACCATCTTTTATAACCACATCAAAACTACCACTAATAGGAATAAGAAATTGTCTGAGGTTTTTATGCGCATGTCCCCCACGAAAAGCATCACTAGGCACATCATACAAATAATAAACACGCTCTATAGAAAAAGGCAATATCTCTTTCTCGATAACCGATAAATTACCTCTGCTGTTTTCATCTATTATTTTTGGAATCTCTATTATAGAAACGGAATGAACCGTGTTATTTTTCATATTCATATTTTGCATTTATCAACTATTTTCAATCAATTCACTCCATTGTTTAGCGGTGTTTTCTATTGAAAACTTTTCGACACTCTTTTTAGCGTTTTGTTTACATCTGGTGTATAATTCGTCATCTTGAACCATCCTATTTAAAGCTTTAGAAAAAGAGCTTACACTATTATTTTCGACTAGCAATCCGTTATACTCATCTACAATAATCTCTTTCGGACCAGACTTACAATCCACAGAAACAACAGGTGTCCCCAGTGCTAAAGACTCTAATAGCACCATAGGAAACCCTTCATAACGACTCGTTAAGCACACCATTTTTGCATTAACTACATACTGCAACGGGTTATTTACAAAAGGAACAAATCTAATATATTCATTTAAATTGTATTTAGAAACTAAATCCTTTAGATAGTCGGCATCTTTTCCAGATCCTAATATAACTAGGTGAACACCCTGATGTGCTAAAATAGAAGCTTTATAAGACGCTATGAGTAAGGTGAAGTTTTTAACACGATCGACTAACCTACCGTAAGCCAAAATATATGGTGGATGGGTGGTGTTAGTCTGCAGGGTAGCATCGATTTCCGGGAAGGCATTATAGATGTGTTCTACATTATTAAGATTATAGACTTTTTCTATTCGCTCTTTTATTTCTTTGGATACCGCAACTAGTTTAAAAGCGTTACGATAGAGCAGTTTTGACAAAAGTTGCGATGAAGGGAAATAGGTCTCTAAGTTATAACTCCCAACAATGTATATGACTTTATTGTTTTTATAAATAAAATTAGAAATAAGACATTGCTTAAATCCTGATGGTCGCGACCGACTGTCGATAATAATATCAAATGCGTGATCGCGGAGGTAATTTCTAAAAACACACCAGCGGTTCCAACGACCGCGAAGAGAATCGTCTTTATCTTTTAAGGCCCCCAAATTTAATAAGCTGCCTTTATAATCGTAATCAATATGATTTAAAACACTAATAATATGAACGTTGTAACCAAGATTAAACAGCATTTGCGATAAGGTTGCAGAAGCTTTCTGAGCACCGCCTTTCCCCAAGGAAGAAACAATGATGCAAATCTTTTTTTTATTACTACAATTCATTTATTTTTATTGAAGTTTCAACAAATATAGTGAATGAAAATCTTATTAATTGGAGAATATAATTCTTCGCATTATACATTAAAAGAAGGCTTAGAAGCTTTGGGACATTCTGCGGTAGTTGTTGGAAACGGCGATGGCTTTAAAAAAATTAAAGTAGACATTAAATTCAATTTGAGATTTAATTCTGGCATCTCCTTTTATATCAAACGTTTTATTTATAAACTCACAGGTCTTGATATTACCTCTTTAGATATTGAACGCCAATTTAACAAGCACAAAAAACACTTTACTAATTACGATGTCGTTCAGCTCATTAATGAAAGCCCGTTTAAAGCACAGCCTAAAACAGAACGCAAACTGCTAAAATTCGTTTTCGACAACAATAAAAATGTCTTTTTACTTTCTTGTGGTACCGATTATATAAGTGTTAAATATGCTGAAGAAAAAAAATTCAGGTATTCCATTTTAACCCCTTATTTTGAGAATAAAGGAACAAAAAAAATGTTTTGGCATGCCTTAATGTATACGACTGCTCCGTATAAAGCCATGCATCAATTTATATATAAAAATATTAAAGGGGTAATTGCATCGGACCTTGATTATGACATTCCGTTAAAGGGACACGATAAATATTTAGGGTTAATCCCCAACCCTATTCACACCGACAGACTTAAATTTAAACCACTAGATGTCTCTGGTAAGATTGTTATTTTTCATGGGATAAATGACAATAATTACTACAAAAAAGGGAATGATATTTTTGAAGACGCCTTAAGCATACTTCAACAAAAGTATAGCGATAGGATTAAAATAGTCACCGTAAGAAGTCTTCCTTATAAAGACTATATAAACGCATTTAACGACGCACATATTCTTCTAGATCAAGTGTATGCTTACGACCAAGGTTTTAATGCCTTAGAAGCCATGGCCAAAGGTAAAGTTGTTTTTACTGGTGCTGAAAAAGAGTGGTTAGAGCGTTACAATTTGGAAGAAGATACGGTAGCCATAAACGCATTACCTAATGCGGAGCATATTGCTTCTAAGTTAGAATGGCTTATTCTGAATCCTGAAAAAATTAAAGACATCTCAAAAAATGCTAGAGCATTTATAGAAAAAGAACACGATTATAAACAAATTGCTAAACAGTACCTAGACTACTGGACGGCAAACTTTTAATGTTTTGCTTTGGGAAATCTAAGTTCTAGCGATACTCTTGTAATATCTGTATTTTTATTAACGGCGGCACCATGAATTAAAAACGGTGTAAATAATAAGGCCTCGCCCTCCATCGGGTTGGGTCTAAGCATAGAAATAGGCCCCGACTTCGTTTCTAAAATACAAGGTACATAATACAGATTACCATTAATTTCGGCCCCTTTACTCTCTGTTCGTAATATTTCGTTTTCTGGAATTAGATGACTACCAGAAAACACCGGTAATGAAGAGCGTTCATTACAACCTTCGATAGGCACCCACACATTAATAATATCTTCCCAGTAGCTTAAATAACCATCGCGATGAGGCGGGTTAATATCTAGAGAATTGGGTCTGCTGATTCTAATTTGAATATGTGATTTCTGCAACTCTTCAATCCACGAGGTGAGATCGTAACCTAAAATAGCACCAAATCTTTGGGCCAACACTTCGATATCAAAATCTAAGTCTTTATTTTCTAAATTCTTAGTAATCTCTATCACCTTGCCATGTAATGCATTAGTAGTAACCACCTCATGGTATTTTGCTAAACAAAAGGTATCGGGATCACAAGGGATATTATTCGCCTGAATAGCCTTAATAATTTGATTGGTAGTTGCTTTTTTTAATCTAGAAAACTCATCGTTATAAAAGGCTTGAACCACTTTATACCCTTCTTTTTTCCAATCCATTTTAGAAATGATATTGTCATCTTCTTTAAACAACAACTCCTCCTCGCCCCAAAAAAAGTCTCCTTTAACATCGAATGCATACGACTCGTTGTCTAAAAATAATTTACATTGTTTTTGGTGTGAAGTAATCATTATCCTTTCTCGGTTTTTCTTTTATAAAGCTCGGTTCTCCTCCTGTTTTGTACCAAACAGCGCCGTGCTAAAAATAAGTAATATCACGCTATAATACATAACATAAGTGATAAAATAGGCAATCGTGGCACCTTTAACACCATAACGATCTATACAATAAAGACTTAAAAAATATAATAAACTCAGAGAGAAAATCTCTGTTAGAATATAATGCCAAAACATTTTCTTCGCTAAAAACTGAATGGAGATTACTAGAGATAACACTTTTACAAAATCGCCAAGGAGTTGCCATAAAAACAAATCGGTTACCGGCATAAAGTCTTTAGTAAATAGTATCTGAACTATAAAATCCCTTAAAAAATAAATCACAATTAACCCCAAAGCAAATAGAGGCATTATCGTTTTATAGAAGTGAAACACCTCTTTTCTAAACCCCTTATCGGTAGTAATTTCAGAAAACCTGGGCAACACATAAAGGGTTAAAAGCGACCCTATAAACATTAAATAATACTTTGAGATCCTAGTAATTGCCTCCCACATACCGGCATCTTCTAGACTTACCGTCTCTATAATATAGGTCCGAATACCAATAGCCACAAAGGGAATTAACAGCGCCGAAAACAAAGCCATTCCCGAATAGGAACTCAGTGTTTTAACCATCTTAAAACTGAATTGACTAAAATTAAAAGCGGTAGCTAGGCGACGTTGTTTAAATACAGTAATTAAAGTTATAAAAAACAGAACGGACTCTGCAATAACCACTGCAATTAAAGCACCTTGCAATTGCTTCTGCCAAATAAGCAGCATGGTGATTATTGCTCCAACCACTTGAGCCACACTATTAATTAGAATTAGTTTTTTAAACTGAGAGTAACCATTTAAAATGGCTAAAACGAACATATTTAAGGCATAGAACGGAAGCGCTACAGCAAATATTTTTATTATATACGTAAAATCATAATAGTCTTTAAAAATATAATGACTTAGTGCCTCGGCATTAAAAAAGCAAACCAATGATACGATACAAGTAGAAATAAGTCCTAAATAATAGGTTGTGGATAGGACTTTTGAAAGTTCTGAACTATTCTTTTTAAATTCAGAAACGTATTTTATCACCCCATTATACAGTCCTAAAACCGAAAAGCTTTGAGCGGCGGTGACAAAATTCCTCAAGTTTCCCACCAATGCTAATCCTTCGGCCCCCACAAAAACTGCAATAAATTTAGAAGTTAAAAAGCCTGCGATAATGCGTAGCAATACAGCGATAGAATTAAGCGAGGCTACCTTAATTAACACATTATCTCTAAAATAATTTATTAGTGTTTTCAATTAGTAAGCGTTTACAAGGTCAATAATTTTATCGACATCAGCCGCATCCATTACGGGGCTTATAGGTAAACTCACACAGCGTTCGTGAATCTTTTCGGTAATAGGTAAATCTAAATGACTGAATGTTTTTAAAGCCTGCTGCTGGTGTGGTGGTATAGGATAATGCACGCCGGTTTCTACGCCGTTATCATTTAAATAGCGGACAAACTTCTTTCGTTCTTCGACCAACACCACAAACAAATGAAAAACATGATCTTTAGCCCCATCGTAGTAAGGTAGAGTGACCTTAGGGTTTGCAATACCTTGTAAATAGTGTTTTGCCACTTGGCGTCTTGCTGAATTATCGGCATCTAAAGCCTTGAGCTTAATCGATAAAAAACGGGCTTGAATCTCGTCTAATCGCGCGTTTACACCAATACGATCATTTACATATTTAGACGAGGTTCCATAATTTCTTAATTGTTTAATCACTTGTGCTAGCGCCTCATTATTCGTAGTAATAGCACCTGCATCTCCTAGGGCCCCTAAATTTTTACTGGGATAGAAACTAAACGCTGCGGCATCTCCTAAATTCCCCGCTTTAACCCCTAGATCATCTTCGGCACCATGGGCTTGAGCCGCGTCTTCAATACACAATAAACTATGCGTCTTACACAGATAGTCAATCGCTTTCATATTGCACAACTGCCCATACAAGTGCACCACTAAAACAGCCTTGGTTTTAGTAGTAATATGCTCCTCCATAGCGAGAGGTTCTATATTATAAGTCGAACTATTAGGCTCCACAAACACAGGCTTTAAACCCGAATTTACTAGCGCTATAATAGAGGCTATATAAGTGTTTGCGGGTACTAAGACCTCATCGCCTTTTTTTAGAACACCCAATTCTAAATACCCCTTAAAAATGAGAGACAAGGCGTCCAAACCATTACTTACTCCAATAGCATATTTTGTTCCGCAGTACACTAAAAAATCGGCTTCAAACTGCGTGACTCCCTTGCCTAAAATATAGTGACCTGAATCTAGAAAGTCCTTAAACTCATCTTGAAATGGCGTGTCGAATCGTGCGTTGATTTTATGTAAGTCTAAAAATTTAATCATAATAACACAGCATCTAAAAGCGTGTATTTGTTTGTTTGTATGCTATAAAAATCTTGGGTAACTGTTCTCGCCCCAAAGCCTTCTTTCCAATAAAGTAATCCCGAATTTATATTTTTACCTGCATTTTCATTCGAAATCCCAAAATCGAAATACTTTTTATCTTTAAAAACCGTATCAATAAGGTAGCTGTGTAAAAAGTCTAGGCTTCCCAAAGTATTATTTTCATTATTCCCCGATATGTATTGGGAGTGTGCCACGTGTTCCGTTTCAAAAATGGTTGTCCCTGCCACCAATCGGTTTTTATAATACACATTAAACTGCCGGATATTTTTCGGGAACCGCGATTTAAGTAATTGGATTTCCTCTAAGCTATGAACCGGTTTAGTCTTATATTTTTGCTGTAAATTCACTTCCAATAGCGACTTCCAAAAGCCTTCCATTTGGGTTTCTTCTTTTACTACGAGTCCGTTTTTAACCCCTCGTTTTGTCCCCTCTTTTCTATCTTTAGATCGCTTTACCACTTCAGAAAGCGGGATAACCGATAAGACATCGCGGCGTTCAAGTTTCGCCTGGAGAATAAACATAAGGTACTTAAGCTCATCGTTAGGGAAGCTCGCATAAATATCAGGCAATACTTTTAAGCCTAAAGTAGTAATTTTCGACTCGGAGAGGTGTTTTAAAACCGCTCTAAAAATAGCGAGCACATGATTAAATTTCACATTGGTCCCGAATAACAAACCACCATAGGTTAAGCCTTGATGGGAGATTACGGTATTACCGACAGCGTTCATAGGAAAAACAGCCACTAATTTATCGTTTCTAAAAATCAATAATGAGGCCTCCTTAAAACGGTCGCTATGGTACTCCATAAAATCGCGATGAAACAAGAACGTACTGTTCTTAGCTTCAGCAATAAAGCTATTCCAAAGAGCTTTGTGTTCGGCTTGGTATGTGTGTACTGAAAAAATGACGTTTAGAAATTTAGCTTTAAAGGTTGAAAGTACTAATTAAATTAGAATTAATGGAGTTAATCTAATTAGAAAGTTTTTGATAACTCACATTTCCGTTTGTATCAATACACTCATAATAATGCGTGCTCCCATCTTCATGTAAAGGCAAATAACTAGAATCGGGTTCTAAGTCGTCTAAAAAGGCTTGATTATCTGTCAATCCATAAAAGACTGTTTTAAAAAGGTTTACAGTACTTTTAAAGCTTAGCTGCTCCGGATCCATTTCTTTTGGATATTTAATACTTAATAAGGTACTAAAAGCAGATTGAGCTTCTTGATTGGTTAGCCTGCGTTTAACAGCTTCCATAGTATATTCCAAACCGACAAAACCTCCATGATCGGCAACTAGTATTACCAATGCATTTTCGTCATAAGCATTTATCCTTGTTATTAAATCCTCTAACCACACATTAGCCTGTTCTAATTTATCCAAATAACGCTTTCGCTCTCCTTCCACACCACGTGAAGCACTTTGCTTGTAAATAACATGTCCAGGAATGGTCTTTTCGATAAAGAAAAAATTGTGCTTTTTTGGTAAAGTATCTAACACCTGTTTAAAGTCTGATACGATATCAATTCCTTTAATCACGCCATTTTTATATAAGGAAACACTCGCTTTTGGCACATTGCAATACGTATAAGCTAAAGGGATACGATCGAAAAGAAAATAAGAATTATCGGTAAACAAATACGAATTGTAACCGTTATTCTGTAATATTTTAAGCACCGTGTTTTGCTCTCCAACAATAACATCTGTGGCATTATGCGTTTTTAAAGTCCTTTTATTTGTATTGCTATAATAATGATGCTTCATTCCAAAAAGTGATGCGTTGGAAGTTAAAGTCGAGTAGTAATTGCTTCTAAAATTAGAGTAATTTATAAAGTTATTTTTATCGAGAAAAGACTCAAAGGCCGAATTGTCATAATTATAAAACCCTTTGTTTATAACATCTTTACCCACATAACCATCGGGTTGAATAACAAAAATATTAGGTTTATGTTTTAGTTTAGCATTTAGAATGGCATCTGAACTTTGCAACCAACCTGCATTATTTTGAGTCATAGCGAAATGCAGTTTCGGAATTAAGGTCAACAGACTTATTAGAGCCAATAGGCATTGTAACACTATTATTTTTTTAAGATGCTTGTAGAGTACAAACCCTAATCCTCCCGAAACAATAAGCGCTGTCAACATTTCTTTTTTATTAAAATGAAATATTAAAACACCCAACAACGCTGTAAATAGCGATAAACTAAGTACGGATAAGTTGTACTTTTCTAAGGCACTTAACGGTCTAAAACGCATTAAAAGCGTACTAAGCCCTATAATAATTTGAGGCAAAATAAAACAAAGAAATACTAAAAATAGAACTTGCTCCCAAGACCCCACCATGTAAACATTACTACTGTAATAATGCAAAAACGGGTAAAGCCCTAAAGCGAAAGCCGTAAGCTTAGGAAACTGCGCTGTAGAACTGAGGACGTTTTTTATATGTTGAATCATTTATTTGATACTTAGCAATGTATAAAAGCTATTTCACTTTAAATAAATACATTACGCGTTCCGACTTTTCAATGGATTGCTTTTCGATTAACTCAAAATACAAAGAAAAAGCCGATTCAAAATTAACTTGGTTATAAAAATCAAAATAGGATTCAAACTCGCCTTTAGATTTTAATAGTCGTTGTACCCATGAATCTTCACGTTTAGGAAATTCAATAATTAAATAATTAGAGAAAGCCCTAAAAAATTTAGCCGACGCACTAAAGGGAACATTTCCAGATAATGACATATGATGTATAACTGCTAAGGCCAAGGTAACATCCGGATGAAAAGCCGACACACGCTCGATAAATGATTGGCGCTCCTGATTATTAAAACCAATTGTTGCCGAAGGATTTAAAACATCCAAAACAAAAGGTGTGATAAAGCGCTCTTTATTCTGCTTGATTTGTTTATAGTTATAGTCAACAGCATTATTATCTATATCACACACCAAAGCTTGCTGCAAGGGCGCTGTAATACGTCTAACAAACGTGCCATCGTTACCCCCAACATCAATTACAGTTTTGGTATTAAGCGTGTTAATCCATTTATTAATGATAGCCGACTTTAGCTGAAAAGCGGTATCAGAATAATTGGTTTTCTCGTAATACTTCCCCCATTCAGAAGCTTCTTTAAGCTCTAGCTTTTTAATGTAGCTATAAAGGCTTTCAATAATATTTAGCTGCCCTTTTTTAGACAGGCTAGCCACTTTTGTTTCCCCCTTATAATCGGTGCTATGTTTCTCTTCAAATTTAGCTAGTAAGTGAATATTAGAATATAAAAAGGGGTTGAGTTTAGTTTTAAAAGGCAATAAGGACGCGATGGTTTTCACCGGAATACCATCAATAAAATTGCTAGATAACTTCAACATTTCAGAACCGTGAAAATGAGCTAATACCAACGGCCCTAGAAAATGAGTTATAAACTGTTTATAAGCGCGCCACGGCGTATTTTCTTGATAAAACTCAAAGGACAAGGTGTCAATAAAAATTGCTTTACCATTATGAAACACAATATTAAAAGCAGAGGCATCTTTTAAAGAAAACCCGTTTTCTAAACAAAATTTCTGTAGTTTTAAAGTGAGTAATGCCGCTTCTTTATACTGATTAAAACACCACTCATAAGGGTAAGTAATAAAGGGAATAAACTCTGGCTGTATAATAATTTCATCGTCTGAAGCAGACAACTCTTCATGCTTTACTAAAAGTTCGTTTTTAAAAAGTGTATTAAAAAATCCTGAAGATTTTAAACGGTAATAGTGCTCAAAATAAATCGGATTAATAACGCGCTTAATAACCCCGTTATCAGTAAACACATACCCCGAAGGATCCCTAAAAGAAGATGAATGAATGGCTTTAGTGGTCACTGTCTGTTTTATTTTCGCTCTTCGAATCGTTAACATTAATATCGTCAAACAACTCCTGGTCATCGTGTTTTATTAACCCTAAAAGCGTTTTTATTTTATACATCACGTTTTTAGAAAACAAGATTACACCTGCAACAGCAGCTATAATAGCTTGTAGAATCATAGCTCCCAACCCGGGATCGAAATAAAGGCTGTACATAGTAGTCTCTTTTTTTTTGTAAATATAGAAAATCTTGGCAGACTTTATCTCAAAGAAGACGAAGAAGGCAAGTCGCGTAATGACTTTAATCGCTAAGGCTTTAAATGTTTAGTTTTTAGCTGGGTCCGAAGATGGGCGTTTTAAAACAGCAAAGTAAAAATTCACTAAAAATATAGCCCCATTAGCAATTATAATTGGTAGCCCTACACGAAGCGATGGTATTAGAAACCCATAGAGAACAAAAAGGAAACACCCCATCATATTTACTAGTCGAAGTTTTACAACATCTTTCATAGTAAATGATAGTAACACCATAAAAGAGGCCAAGTAACCAATATATTCAGCACCTGTAATTCCAAATAGTTCCATAAGCTCTCAAATTAAGTTTATTTCTATGTTAGCACATAACATCAATTCAATATATAAAAAAAGAGGAACTCTACAGTAGAGTTCCTCTTTTTAAATCTATTACAGAATCTGTAAATTAAACAATCTTGTTACGTTTACGATCTGTTTCCTTTAACCAAATTTTACGAATACGTAAGTGGTTTGGTGTTACTTCAACATACTCATCCTTTTGGATGTATTCTAAAGCTTCCTCTAAAGAGAATTTAATTGCTGGTACAATTTTCGCTTTATCATCTGCTCCCGAAGAACGTACATTACTCTGTTTTTTAGCTTTTGTAATATTTACAGTCATATCATCTTGACGCGAATTCTCACCAATAACCTGACCTTCGTAAATACTTTCTCCTGGCTCTACAAAGAACTTACCTCTATCTTGTAATTTATCGATAGAATAAGGAATCGCTGTTCCGTTTTCCATAGACACTAAAGATCCTGAAATACGTCCAGGAATACTTCCTTTTAAAGGTTGGTATTCTTTGTAACGGTGTGCCATAATAGCCTCACCCGCTGTTGCTGTTAGCAATTGGTTACGTAAACCAATAATACCACGAGATGGAATTAAGAATTCGCATACCATACGATCTCCTTTAGCCTCCATACTTAGCATTTCACCACGACGCATGGTTACAAACTCTACCGCTTTACCAGATACATTTTCTGGAAGGTCGATAGTTAATTCCTCGATAGGCTCACATTTAACCCCATCAATTTCTTTTATAATTACTTGTGGTTGCCCAATTTGTAATTCGTAGCCTTCACGACGCATGGTTTCGATTAATACCGATAAGTGTAATACCCCACGGCCAAACACCATAAATTTATCGGCACTACCTGTTTCACCAAGTCTAAGTGCTAAGTTTTTCTCTAATTCTTTTTCTAGACGCTCTTTAATATGTCTAGACGTTACATACTTTCCGTCTTTTCCAAAGAAAGGCGAATCGTTAATAGTAAACAACATACTCATTGTAGGCTCATCGATAGCAATCGATTTTAAACCTTCTGGGTTTTCAAAATCAGCAACTGTATCCCCAATTTCAAATCCTTCAATTCCTACAATAGCACAGATATCTCCTGTTTGAACACTTTGTACTTTTTTACGACCTAATCCTTCAAAAACAAAAAGTTCTTTAATTTTAGTTTTCGTAACAGTACCATCGCGTTTAACTAATGATATTTGTTGTCCTTCTTCTAATTTCCCACGTTGTAATCTACCAATCGCAATACGACCTGTAAAAGAAGAGAAATCTAAAGATGTAATTAATAATTGTGTTGTTCCTTCATCAAATTTTGGAGTTGGTACATGCTCAACAACCATATCTAATAACGGCTCAATATTGTCAGTTTCATTTCTCCAGTCTGTACTCATCCAGTTGTTTTTCGCTGAACCGTAAACTGCAGGAAAATCTAACTGCCACTCTTCTGCTCCTAATTCGAACATTAAGTCAAACACTTTTTCATGTACCTCATCAGGAGTACAGTTTTCCTTATCTACCTTGTTAATAACCACACAAGGTTTTAATCCTAAGTCAATTGCTTTTTGTAGTACAAAACGCGTTTGAGGCATTGGACCTTCAAAAGCATCTACTAATAATACTACACCATCGGCCATATTTAAAACACGTTCAACTTCACCACCAAAATCGGCGTGACCAGGAGTATCGATAATATTAATTTTTGTATCCTTATAAATAACAGATACGTTTTTAGAAGTAATAGTAATACCACGCTCACGCTCGATATCGTTATTATCAAGTATTAAATCTCCCGTATTTTCGTTCTCACGAAACAGTTGACAATGGTACATAATCTTGTCTACCACTGTTGTTTTTCCGTGATCTACGTGTGCAATAATTGCGATGTTTTTAATTTTAGCCATATATTGGTGCCTTTTTTTTAAGGCTGCAAAGTTAATTATAAAAAATGGATAATTAATACAATTTTTTTTTTAATAGCATTCCCTCTTTTTTTATCAAAAAAAAGGACCGCGCTTTTCGCTATATCTTTTTAATGCTTAATGACTTATCGCATAAAAAAGGATGCCGCTACTATCGCTAATGCGCCCTCAAAAGAGACTCCTTTTTCAATCGGAAAAAAAGTTTTCTATACCATAACAAATACTATCTTTGTAATATTATAAAAATATTCATATGACACTTCAACATATTCCTAAAATAAAACATACCGATAGCAATAATTTCTTTTTATTATGTGGTCCTTGCGCCATAGAAGGTGAAGATATGGCTTTCCGAATTGCCGAGCGTGTATTAAACATTACCAATACATTAAAAATCCCTTTTATCTTTAAAGGCAGCTTTAAAAAAGCCAACCGAAGCCGTATTGATAGCTTTACCGGAATTGGAGATGAAAAGGCTTTAGAAATACTTAAAAAAGTTTCTGAAAAGTTCGACGTCCCGACCGTTACCGATATTCACGAGGTTAGCGATGCTGCATTTGCCGCTCAGTATGTCGATGTATTACAAATCCCTGCCTTTTTAGTTCGCCAAACAGATTTAGTAGTGGCTGCAGCAAAAACAGGTAAAGTAGTTAATCTTAAAAAAGGACAGTTTATGAGTCCGGAAGCCATGAAACACGCCGTACAAAAAGTAAAAGATGCCGGTAATGAAAAAGCATGGATTACCGATCGTGGGACCATGTTTGGCTACCAAGATATGATTGTCGATTTTAGAGGCATACCAACCATGAGACACTATGCACCTACCGTTTTAGATGTTACCCACTCACTTCAGCAACCTAATCAAAGTGCTGGTGTTACCGGTGGTAGACCAGATATGATAGAAACGATTGCACGTGCCGGTATTGTAAATAATGTGGACGGACTCTTTATAGAAACACATTTTGATCCTGCAAATGCTAAAAGTGATGGGGCTAATATGTTACACTTAGATAACTTAGAACCTTTATTAACGAATTTAGTTGCAATAAGAAAAACCATAAATACGTTTTAAACCCCTTTTCTATTATGAATAAGTCTCTGGTTTACCTACTCACCTGCTCCCTATTAGTTTTCCTATTTAACTGCAAGGACGCAAGCAAAGATCCATCCAAAAACGCGATGCCTTCAGAATCATCAGTAAGTACAACTGGAGGTTCTTTAAAGAGCAGTACCGCGCCTATTTCAACCTTTTTTATAGGGTTTGGATCAGATAGTATTTGGACCTTAGAACTTTCTAATGAGTTTATAACATTCACTTCTGAAGACAGTCGTTTTAAGCATTTCAAAATTAAAACACCAGAAGTCACTAGAGTTGCCGATGCCAATATTAAACATTATAAAGGCGATACACCCTTAGGCGAAGTTGTAATTACCATAGCTCAAGAAGACAGCGAAAACGAACAGGAACAACCGCAGTATAAAACAACCTTGGTATTTAACAAAACGAAAACTGAGGCATCAAAAACCTTTGAAGGTTTTGGGAACTATATTTTAGATTACAGATTAAACGGCACTTGGGTATTAGAATCCATAAAAAATGAACCGGTATCGGTTGCCAATTTCAACAAAAAACTGCCGACGTTAATTATCAACGCCGAAGAAAAAACCTATTCTGGATTTAGTGGATGCAATGGTCTAGGCGGTAATTTGTTTACCGAAAACGATCTTATACGTTTTAACCATGGTATTAGCACACTTATGGCCTGCCCTGACAATAAGGAAAATGAATACCGTAAGCAACTACAAAAAACAACACAGTATAACATCTCCGAAACACATTTGGAGTTTTCAAATCCTAACGGACCAACAGTGCGTTATAAAAAGGGCTAGTGATTTTTTAGAGAACTTCTCATGCTGCTCTCACTATGAAATCTTGAAAATGTAATTATTTAATACCTCCATATTTAATCACATCTTTGTTTGTTTTAATTCTTTTAAAACGAGTGTACGCGCTTCGTTTAAAATATCTATTAGCACTTCATTCTTTATCTTTTCTAGGGAGGTATAACGAAGAGACATCATTTTTTTTCGGTTTTCTGTGATATGATACTCTTTATGACTTTGTAATTGAGTTCCTAGTACAAAGCCCAAATCCACATACTTCTTTTTTAAATTGAGATTAAAATAGCAAAGCGCTTTCTTTTTATACTAATAAAAAGGCAGTTTCCATTTATACTTCATTTCCGCTTCCGGAAGCGTCGTCGCCACCAACAGTTGTAAGTGTAATAATATAGACCGATAAGGTTCTGAAGCTTCAATTAAATACGTTTCCGCGGGATTCATAAACTTGCAAATGATTAATAAGAAGGCATAAAATAATAATTTAAAACAATTTACTTGTGTGACTCATAAAAAACACTTTACTTTGTTTTTCAAAGTACTTTTAATATGAAGCAAAAAGATTATTTAAAAGATATAAGCGAAATCAAAAATTTAATGAATAAGTCTTCGCGATTTATTTCGCTTAGTGGTTTGTCTGGCATTCTCGCTGGTATCTACGCTTTAATTGGTGCCGCAATTGCCTATTACTTGGTCGACACCTACAGTTCCGGAACGCTTTTATTAGACGGTTGGATTTTTAGAACCGTAATGTTAGTCTTGTTTCTGGTTGCCCTTTTTAGTATTATTACAGGTATACTACTCACCACAAAGAAGGCTAAAAAAAATGGAGAACAAATATGGGACAGCTCTTCGAAACGTTTAATATCCAACTTTTTAATTCCTTTAGTTGCCGGAGGTATATACATTTTAATTATATTAACTCAAGGTAAATATGGGCAAACAGGAGGATTAATGCTTATTTTTTATGGATTAGCCTTAGTTAGCGCATCGAAGTATAGTATTGGTGACATAAAATACTTGGGGTTTATTGAAATAACTTTAGGTCTTATTGCAGCACTGTTTCCTGGTTATGGATTTTGGTTATGGGTTATAGGATTTGGTATCATGCACATCATTTACGGAACTATTATGCACTTTAAATACGATATTAAATGAAAAAAGCACTTAAAATAGGCGTACTTGTTATGGTTTTAGTTTATATCAGCGGACTCGGATATACCTACTACTCTAACAATAAATTTGATCAACAATTTGAGTTTTACGACAGTGACAAAAATGGTGTTATAGACGGTGATGAGATTACTCGAGAATCAAAATTATTCTTGAACCAAACGGCCAGTAGAAAAACAACAAATCAAGCTGTAATCATACTTATTCCAATTGCTGTTTTTTTCGGTGTTGTGTCTTTCGGTATGACCATACTTTTTAGTAAAATGAAGAACATTAATGATAATGAAATTCATTACGGCCAATAAATAGGATGTAAGAGAATTATAGAAAGGGCAGAGTGAATATATGAGCATAATTACAAACATAAATAAACTATTCGATCACAGAATTAGATTGGGCATCATGTCTATTTTAATGGTGAATGAGTACGCAGATTTTAATATGCTTAAAGAGCTTTTAGGAGCTACCGATGGAAATTTGGCGAGCCATACCAAAGCTTTAGAAAAAGCGGAATACATAAAGGTTGAAAAGCAATTTATCGGTAAAAAACCGAACACTAGATATAGCACTACCGCTTTAGGTAAAGCTGAATTTAACAAGCATATAAACGCTTTAGAAAAACTAATACATATTAAATAATATTTTTTTATTCACACACTTTGAATTTCAAAGTACTTTAAAACTTTAATTTATGAACTATTCAAACGACAATAACGGTACTTCTTCGTCTGCAATACCACAAAAAACATCAAGTAAATTTGGGCAATGGTTAAAAACATCTCTAACGGCCCGCTTAGTCATGGTAGGTTTTTTAACCTTGGTTTTATTAATCCCCCTATCTTACATAAATAGTTTAATTCGTGAACGCGCCGCGCGGCAGACAAATGTTATACATGAAATAAACTCCAAATGGGGAGAGCATGTTATGGTTTATGGACCACTATTAAAGCTTCCCTATAAAAGCTATTCTGAGAAAAGAACGTATAATGAAAAAACAAAAACGCATACTACCGAAATTGAAACCAAACTAAAACACGCCTACATTTTTCCAGAAACTTTAGATGTTCAAGCAGATGTAGCTTCAAAAACACTAAAACGAGGTAATTACGAGTCGGTAGTTTATAGTGCTAACTTAGATTTTAATGGCTTTTTTTCATCACCAAATCTAGAATTAAAAGGCATAAAACAAGAGGACATCCTGTGGGATAAAGCTACATTTATCGTCAAAACAAGCAACTTAAAAGGAATAAAAGGAGCAATAAAAATTAATGTAGCTGCGACAGATTATGCATTTGAAACCAATTACAATACTTTCGACCGCGGTACTAATCATGACTTGGATATACTAGAATCTTCATTTTTAAATACAGCAGATTTACCCATAGCTAGCGACAATACTATGTCATATAGTTTTAAAATGGCTTACAACGGAAGTGAAGGTCTACAAATTATACCCATAGGAAAAACAACAACATTAGGCATGACCTCTAATTGGGCAAACCCAAGTTTTAACGGTGAATTCTTACCTAATGACCAAACCAAAACAATCACCAAGGATGGTTTTAGTGCCGACTGGAAGGTAACACATTTAAACCGCGCCTTTTCTCAGCAACATATAGACCTTATCCCTGCTCTAGATCAGTATGCTTTTGGAACAAAATTCCTTATTATGGTTAATGAGTTTCAGCAAAGTGAACGCTCGGCAAAATATGGATTCCTTGTTATAGGTCTTACTTTTTTATTGTTTTTCTTAATCCAAACCTTAAGCAAAATTAACATCCATCCTTTTCAATATTTAATGATTGGTATAGCCTTAACCATGTTTTACACCTTATTAATATCTATAAGTGAACACAGTAATTTTTTAAAAGCATATATTATTGCAGGAGGATCGGTGATAACCCTTATAACCTTATATTCAAAATCAGTTTTAAAAAACCGGAAATTCCCTTTATTTATCGGCGCCTCACTAACCGCTTTGTACAGTTTTATCTTTGTGATTATTCAATTAGAGAACTATGCGTTATTGGTAGGGAGTATAGGACTTTTTACAATATTAGCTATCGTTATGTTCGTTTCTAGAAAAATAGATTGGAATAACGGATAGTATCATCTTCTTAATACATGTGCGGTCTACACCTCAACCCTTAAAGATCGTGCACATTAGGTTTCCAGTATTATAAATCAACATTCTTGCACTATCAGTACATATTTAGTACAAATTACAATTCCGTTAAATGCCTATTAAAACCGTATTACCAGATTAACCAACTTACTCTTAACACATTATGCGTTAACCACATTTCATCTATTTACTAGTAAACCTCATTATCTATGAAACTCCGATTCCACTTATTATTTTTCAGCGTATTTATAGCGTTATTTATTATCGAGCTGCTCATTGCTATCTTGCTGAAATCAGGATTTATCAGGCACACTTTTGGTGATTTCTTAGTAGTAATTATGTTGTTTTATGGCATAAAAAGCATCACTACATTTAAAACACTACCTATAGCCATCACTGTTTTATCAATTGCCTTTACAATCGAAATTCTTCAGCTTTTTAATGTCTTGACTATTTTAGGACTTCAAGACAACCATCTAGAAGTACTTGTATTAGGAAGCCACTTTAGCTACCAAGATTTACTTGCCTACACCTTAGGCATTGCTACCGCATTACTTATAGACAATAAAATATTAAGAAAATGAAAACATATAGTTCCCTAATTATTAACCGCCAAAAAGTAAGTCCGCTATTAATTTCATCAACTCTATGTTGTATACTACTACTCTCGTTTAGGATTAAATACACAAACACCTCTTACTTTTTATTTTTAGTTTGGAATCTATTTTTAGCAGGCATTCCTTTTCTATTGTCGACTTATTTATTGAGTATCTCTAATATATCAAAAACTAAAGTTGCTTTTACAAGCATACTTTGGCTCCTCTTTTTACCCAATGCCCCTTATATTGTAACCGACCTCTATCACTTAAGACTGAGTGCTGCGCATTTGGTCTGGTTAGACGCTTTAGTTATTTTTAGTTTTGCTGGTGTAGGGGTCTTGTTATTTTATATTTCCCTATGTGATATGTACAGTGTTTGGTGTAAATTAATAACTAAACAATTCGCAGTATCCCTAATATACTGCACGTGTTTTTTATCTGGCTTTGGCATTTATCTAGGCCGTTTCTTACGGTATAATTCTTGGGAAATACTAAGTAATCCAATCCCACTACTCCAAGACTGTTTAGCTTTCTTTTTAGCCCCAAAAACACATTCCGATTTTTGGGCATTTACATTAGTCACAGGATGTGTTTTAAGCGTCGGGTTTTACGCCTTTAAAAAGATAATGATCACCACAAAATAAAAACAAAAAACCACGTGAATGATCACGTGGTTTTTTGTTTTATACTAGTATCAGACTAGACTTTACCGTCTACATAATCTTGCAAATACGCAAAGCGGCGGGTTAATTTCCCATCTGCAGTGGTTATACGTGCACGTTTTAAAATGCCGCGCTCGTCATCATTAAAAAAGGCAGGAATAACATGTTCTAAAAACAGTTCTCCAAAACCTTCACTGGCATCTTTAGGCAATTCGCAAGGTAAATTATCTACCGCCATCACTGTTATGGCATTCTTAGCATTGTAAGCCACTTCTTTTTCTGTTATTGGATCGTAGCCATAAAAAGGATCTGCAATGGTCGATGGGCGAATGGTACATGCCACGGGACCATCGATATCACAAGAAATATCAGCTACCAAATTAATACGAAAATCTGGGTGTCTTGCATCTTCACGGGTGAATAAATACGGAGAGCCATCACCATAAAAATGGCCTGCAATAAACATATCGGTTTCTTTAGCGTAAGGCATGAAGTTACTGACATACCCTGAAGGATCTTTATAAAATTCATACTTCTCTCCTACCTTACCATCGGCGCGTTTGTTGTATTCCATAACATCGGCCATACAATAAACAGGCTCTGAAAACTGAGAGGTTAGATACAAAGCATCACTAACTTGTTTAATTTTTAAATGATCTAAAATTTCACGAGCCCCTTTAGCCACTTTTCCTGTTCCTGAAAGTGCAATTTTAATATTTGGAAGGGTAATTTTATCTAATTCTGCTTTTACGGCATCAAGATCTTTAAGTGTTTCTACTTTTGGTAGATTAAACAGCTTATCTCTTAAACCCAAAGCTCTAAACCCGTTATAAGCACCGACAAGTCCTGCATAACGACCAAAACCAATTAATCGTGATCCTGTTTGTCTTACAATGGTTTCATGATCGTATAACTCTATATTTTTTTCTAAAATAGCTTTTAAAAGCTTGCGGTTATACGGTTGCTTTTTTATGGTATGACTAAAGAAAAAGTATTTTTTATTAGGAATTAGTGCTTCGACAGGAACTTCTTTAACACCAAATAAAATATCGGCATCTGTAATATCTTCGGTAACTGAAAACCCTAATGTTTTATAGTCGTTATCTGGAAAAACACGAATATCTGAAGCTTCGACAACCACTTCGGCTTCCGGATATTTATTATTTAAAATAGCTAATGCTTGAGGGGAAAACACCACCCGACGATCTGGCGGGTTTTTACGCTCTTTAATAATAGCAAACTTCATAGGCTGTTCTTGGTTTTTATAGTTATACCTGGTTTAAGGCCTTGCTAAAATACTGTTAAAAATAATTGTTGCCAACAAATATTTTTATTTAACAGGGTATATCACTTCGCCCTAGCTGGATAAACACGGTGCTAATCTGTAACCGCGTTACAACATGAACAAACACTAAACAATTGATATTAAGACCTATATCATCTTAAGAATTCTAATTCTCATGACAAACAGCTTGTTTATGGGACGATAACTCCCTTAAAACAGGAGTTAAAAAGGTTTCATTAATATTTTTATAAAAGGGCACGGTTTTGGTGTTAACTATATAAATTTTATTAATTTTGTATTCCTTGAAACAGGTTATCGTGTTTCTAGGTGAAGCGCGTTAGGGATTGCAGCGACATCCTTTTGCTTTTTAGCAAAAGATACAGCGAAAAGCCCGACACTACAAAGCGACAGCGCCGTAGGGAAACGCACTAAAAAAATTATCTTTAATTGGGGTCGACTGGTTTTGACAGCGAGATTAATTAAACGGTAAGCACGTCGTGTAATGATTTTGAAACACGTAAAAGGCTAAGTCAACTTTTTAAACGGCGAGAATAACTACGCTTTAGCTGCCTAATCCGAATTATAGTAGGATTAAGCCTCGGTACACAAGGTGTACAAGCTTTATGTCTCCGGAAAGCCTTGATTGACGGCGTTCCATTTTGAGGCATCGTAAATGTCAAGATAGATTAGGTGGCGCTTTGACGCCTAATTGAAACTAAAGAAGATAAGTTGTAAGTAGGTTGTCTTTAACCAGCTTACAATCGAAAACCTAAGAAAAGAATAAACGTGTAGAAAGCTCTTTGGTTACTTGTTTGGACGAGAGTTCGATTCTCTCCGACTCCACTATCAAAAAACCCTTTTAACTAACTAGTTATCAGGGTTTTACTTTTTACAAGTGCTATATAGGCGTCAACCTTGTTCACTTCTTTTGAGAAAACTATTCTCATATAAAATCAAATTTTGTTTTATTTAAAAACAGCTTGTTTGTCCTTTTTACAATGTATTTTTTTCCACACCATACTCTATTGAATAGTCTTCTTAAAATCTACACGTATTTTCTACCGATAAAATAATACAGTATCAAAGGCAAATTCAAAAAGCAATTAAGCCTATTGTCCAAACTATTTTTTGATTAGAGCTTAACTTAGTTGATTTATTAATTTCCATAACCCTAAGGATTAAAAAAACAACAGTGAAAACCACTCCAATTAATAAAAGTAAATTAGCACTATTAACGTGGTTGTTAATCATTAGTAGCATTCCTGTAATGAAAAAATTAATGAACCAATAACACTAGTATGGATGAATGAATTGTTTTTCATGTCTCAAAGATTACTTTATAAATTTAATTAATGTTGGGTAGGGCGCCTCTATCTTGTTTTTCTTCAAATTAATGACAGAAACAATAGGTATGATTATATTTAAAAGATATAAGCCGATAAACACATAACCTAAGAAACTAAAATTATCAAAATGCATAATTTTCAATAACGCATAGCCAATTACAATTGTAAAGGTTACGAATGTTCATACAATTTGAAAATTTAAAACATTCGCCCCCATTTTTTTTAATCCAATAACCTTATCCTTTTTGGTTACCCATAAAATTAAGGGTATGATAATATTCCCTATTGGAATAGCTAAAAAGGAAAGAACAGAAAGGTGAAAAAGTACCAAATAAGAATTATCACTCTGTTTACCATAATCCAGAATATCTTCGGCATTGATTTGTAATGCTTCACAAATTAAATGCAGTGTTTTTCCACGAGGTTCATTTTGATTATTTTCTATTCTTTGAAGGGTTCTCAGATTAATGGTTGCTAAATCTGCTAATTCTTCTTGCGAAAATCCTTTTTTCTTTCGTGCTTCTTTAATTTTTTTTCCTAATTCGTTCATAGTCTATCGTAATTAATTATGACACAAGTTTACGGCTTAAAACCTATAATTGATAGCGGTTTAATGACGACATTTTTATGACATTTGCGTCCAAACCTTGATTTTACTAGTTTAAATTGAGCACTCTACTAATTACTCAATTTAAATTTAAGGCACTATTAACAAAATAGAAAATAAATTACGAAAAATAAGTGGACTCATTTAAACATCATACAGATAAAGTAATTTGTAAATGTCAATGAAATTAAACCGCGCCATTGAACATTTTTAATTAAAGCAACAAATACGGATTTAATTCATTCTTTTTAGGTGCGTAAAGTCTTTTAATTCGGTGCCATCATAACGGTATAAGAGTCCATATCGTCCTCCAAACCAAACATTGCCGTCTTTATCGCCTGCGATAAACCGTAATTCGACAAGTTTTTGATCCTTATCAAAAGGAACTACAGAAAAGGCCTCTCCATCAAACCAGGTCACAGTACTTTCTCTAAAACTACCTATCCATAACGTCCCTGATTGGTCTTGATAGAAACAGGACACCATATTATTATTTAGTCCGTCGGTTTCATCATAAAACTTAAAACCACCATCTTTATAAAGCATAAGACCATTGTCGAGGGTACCAAACCAAAGGGTTCCATCGCGGTCGTTAAAACTTGAAAAAACCATGTCATCGGTAAGGCCATCTTTTAATGAATAGTTTGTAAAGCCATTACCGTCATAACGTGTAATCCCTCCGTGAGTTTGTGAGGTCAGCCATGTATTACCAAAATCATCCTCAACTATACTTTGAATCACATTGTTATACACCTTGTCATCTGGGTGAATACGCCCCTTAAATCGCAGGTATGAGGTGAACGTTTCCCCGTCAAAATAGTAAGCTCCACTTGCTAGGGTTCCTAACCAGAAGCCGCCTTTACTATCCTGAATTAACGAAAGTACTTCTTGAGTTGTTCTACTTCGCAACCCGGTTATTGGGGACACTTTAAGCGCATCTTCCTGTGGTAGCGGTATTGTGGCAAAGGTTTCACCATTAAATCGGCACAAGCCTTTGGAAGTAGCAAACCATAAAACACCAGCTTTATCTTCGATAACCGCATTAACTTTATTAGAGCAAAGCCCATCTTGTGTTGTGAAGTTTACAAACGAAGAGCCATCGTATTTATAAACACCTTCGGTTAAAGTAGTAAACCACATGTCTCCATTTTTATCTAATAACCCATTGGTTACAACGTCCCTATCGTCACGATGTACTTGATTTGTTGTTTTGTTAGCCTCAAAAACCGTAGGCAATCCTGACTCCTTTTGACCATTACAAGAAGACATAAATATAAGAATGAATAATAACACAATACTCTTTAGCTGGGTAATCATAGGCTTGGCGTTGTCAGCTAACACACCATAAGTGTCCTAAAGCTGAATTAAAAGATTACGCACGTTGCGTTTCTATTCATAGCTTAAGGTAACATTTTTTTATAAAAACCGTTTTTGCAACAGTATAAGAGGATACCAACTAAAATGAAATTTACACTCTTATAATGCGTCCTCTATTCAAAAAAAGACACTTGATTATTACACCTATTTGTAAGCAGTGTAAATCACTACCAAACCGTCAGAAAAATTATCTATTTTAAAGTAAAACCATCTGCATTAAAAGACGTGATAAAAGCTGTCGTTAGCCCTAAAGAATCGCCGTTTTGGTTCGCATACCGAACACCAATACAATGGCCGTTAGACGCGTATCGCGAATGGTCATTTACAGAATTAGCACTTGCACCCCCTGCGATTACTTGTTGTGCGATACTGCCATCATCCTCTTGAGCATACCCCTGCATATAACCAAAATAGTTTGGAATTCCCGTATTATTATTACCCGTACCATTGTCGCTATTTAAATTATAGTCTTCAACATTAGCATAGGCTTTAAACGCTATGCTTTGAGGTTTAAAAGGCAACCCTGAAATCGTACTGTTCCCAGAAGCTGTTATTCTAAATTTTCCCATATAAACACGCTTTTCGGTTGTTGCCATTTGCAACCATGAACTACCATCCCAATAATAAAAACCAGCCGGTTGTAAACCGCCGGTTGCATCATTATAAACCAGTGTGCTGACTTCAATACCAGCTCCTGAAGGAATGCTAACCGTTATATTATCATTCACTCCTGTAAGTGCTACTCGAGGAATTAACAAACCAGAGTTTTCTGAATCAATATCTAGTGCAGCCTGAGGATTTAATGTGCCAACTCCTACTTGCGCGATTAACAAATTAGAAAAGACACTAAAAAACAAATAGAAATAAGAACGTTTTCATCGTGATTAAGGGATTAGGTTATTGGTTTTAGATGTTTTATTAATCTGTTATAACATCAAATAGTACATACAAAGCCTTCGGAATACCATAGGAAAACTCATATTATTTCTTATAATCCGCAAAGCACTACTCCCCTAATTCAACAAATAAAACCGAGTTATAAGTTCATTAATTTTGTGTTTATTCTGAGTAACTCATTAAAAACAAGACTTATTCCGATTTTTCTAATTGCCCTACTTTTTCGGAATTAGGATCAATCTCTAGACTTACTTTTATAAATAAATTACCCCCTTTAGTTTTGTAGGTTGTGCCGCTTTTTAGATTACCGTTTATCTCTTCAGGCTTCAGTTTATGGATTGCTCCTGTTATCGGGTCTATTATAATTCCGATTAGTCCGCCAATAGAAATATTACCAAGATACCAAGCATTAAATTTTCGCTCTAATTTAGTTTCGTAGGTTTTATAGCCATCAAGTTTTAAAGTTAATTGATAGTCTTGATTTCTTTTAAGGTTTTTCTGAACAGGGGCGTTTCCTATTTCAATTTCGTTGATAAATACTGTTGCAGCACTCGGTTCTGAAGTTATTTCAACATTTTGTCTTGACCCCGAAACAATTGTTGCACAGCTTGAAAGAAATAAAACTGATACTAATAGAAATGATTTGATAATAATTTTCATGGATTGGTTTTTATAGTTTAGTCTAATTGTAGTTTGTATTGAGGTAAAGCGGACACCTCGCCGTTGTACTTATAAAGCTCTATACGCAATCGATAACAACTGCTCCATAAATCTGGCTTCTTTTTATCTACAACCTTTACAATATTAGCTCCGTTTTCCCTAGCTTCATCCCTTGCCTGAGCCATTAAACTATTAAAACTACAATCTGTAGAAAATCCTGAATCTTGAAATCGCAACTCTCCAACCTTTACAGTATTTTCCGGTAGGGTGTGTTCGATATCTAAAAGTGCTATTTTATCATCTACAGTTAATTCCGGCTGTCGGTTGGTAAAATTTGAAGTGATTTTCGGACTACAACTTGTAATCCCTATTACTGTTATTATAAACAATAATCTCGTAAAGTTTTTCATAGGTTAGTGGGTTGGTAAATAATTCCACCTATGATAAAGTCGCTAGGTCGATAAGCGGGCAATTTAGGAAATAAATAACACAAGTAGGTAGAAATAGTATTATTTAATCGACCTCAATCACGCGCTATCGTTTGGGTCGATAGATACTTACCTAATGTTTACAAATACACTTTACAAGCACAACTAGCTAACTTTGGTAAGTGATAAAACTCGTTAGCTCGAATAATTCATATCAAAACCAATCACAGCCCCTTTAAGCTTAGTCCCAAACCCCACTGTATCAAACACCGTGATAAATAGTGAACGGCATATAAAATCAATAAATTAGCTTATTTTTTTAGCAATTGTTTTTACCTTGTGGTTTTATCACATTAAATAAGAATAAGTGACTTCATTTTCCGAGTTACTCACCGTATAAAAGAACATAAGTAGTAATTAACAACCATCTACAACACATCAGATTAAAGTTTATATTACCCCATACCAACCACCATGAATAAAACAACCTCATCTTCTATTATTTACCTGTTTTCATTATTTTTCGCGCTTAGTTTTTTAAGCTGTGAATCAAAACAGGTTAAAGAAATAAATATTGGGTATATCGGTCCCCTATCAGTTAGAGCTACAGACTTAGGAATTGATCCATCAAACGCAATGCAAATGGCGGTAGACGAATACAACGCCAATCGCTTAGAGAGTGAGCCTAAAGTCAACCTCTTTATTGAAGACGGAAAATGGAATCCCGAGAATGCTGTTCGGGCATACAACAACTTACGCGATACGCATAAAATCAACGTTCTTTTTGTAAGTAATACCGATGCTACGGTAAGCGTTCAAGACCTCATTCTACAAGACCACGTTATTCTTGTAAACCCTTTAAATAATGACGAGCTGCTCTCCTCTTTAAATAAAAACACATTTAAAATTGCTAAATCCACAGAACAGGCCAACGGACTTATTGCTGGACGTATTAAAGAACTAGGGCTTAAAAAAGTAGCTTTGTTTCAATATCCTAATGATTATATGACTCGGGCGAGTAACGAAGTAAAAAATCGGTTAGACAGCTATGAGATTGCGTCCAAAACCATTCCAATTGCGGTAGACCAAACCTCTTTTACTGAGCATTTAACTCAACTCAAAGCAGAACAATATGATGCCTATGCGTTTTTTGGTTACAAAGAGTTGGGTTTTGCAATGAAAGAAGCTAGAGACTTAGATATTACGGCTCCATTTTTCGGATCTACAGTTCTATTAGATCCTGCATTTTACAAGAATTCTGAAGGCGCAATTCAAGGCACTGAATTTCCTTTCTTTACTCCTACCGATGGCAATTATATTTTAGCTCATGAATTCCTAACGCGATTTGAAAACACATTTTCTAAAAAGCCGGCTTCGTACTGGCCAACTATGCAAGCTTACGATGCGATGAATCTTATTCTAAGTAAAGTAAAAACAATTAACGCTAAAAAGGATAAGGATACCGCCTTTGATGATTGGTTAAGAGAAGCGCTTTACAGTGTAAATTACTACCAGGGTATTTGTGGTAATATTGCCATTAATAAAAACGGAGCCTCAAAAGGCATTTACTTTTCTCTCTACCAATACGGCACGCAAGACGACCCTGTTGTAAAAACAAAAAGATAAAATACTGACCTATGAAAATAAGCCATAAATTAATCCTTGCTTTTGGAGTCTTAATTCTTGTGTTATTAGTAGAGATTGTGTTAAACCAAGTTATTTCTAACCGAGCGACACAAACCTACCAAACACTACAGTCTGAAATTAACCCTGCAGTAACGATCTTAAATAAATACGAAGGTATTAATAAGGAGTTAAACCTTTTAATTAGCAATAGAGTTAATGGTGATGATAGAATTAGTTCTATTAACAGAATAAAGGGGATTGTAGAAGTTGAACTTACATATATCGTTACAGAACTAACAACACTTCATGACGCGCTTGCCGAAGACCACGCCAACCGAAATCACCTAGCAACACTTATTGCTAATACAGACGACTTAATACATACGACCATAAAATTTAAGGACTTACTAAATATAAAAGAACAAGAGAATAAAACGGATTTAGCGAGAGGTTTATACAATACTGATTTTTCCAATTTAACCTATTCGATAGATAAAAGCATTAAGCAACTCGATATTAACTATAATCGTGCATTTGAATCTTATAATAATGAACTCGCAGATAATTTAAAGTCTGTCTCCAGAATAATACTTTTTACAGGAGCTTTTGGAGTGATTTTAGCTATTATTATCACGTTTCAAATTACATTTTCTATTTCTAGATCCATCCATAAATTAAAGGTGGCCGCTTTAAAAATGAGTAAGGGTAATTTAGATGAACGCATAAAAGTAAAAGGTCAAAACGAGTTAGCAGAATTAGGAAGCGCTTTTAATAAAATGGCCAATGCGCTTAAAAAAAGCTTTACAGCTCAAGAAAAACAAATTGAAGAAATACAGTCCGTAAACAAAGAGTTAGAACAATTTGTATACGTGGCTTCTCATGATTTACAAGAGCCACTAAGAACAATGACAAGTTACATTAATCTTATTAGTGAATTGTATATCGATCAACTCGATAATAATGCACTAAAATACATGACTCATGTGGAGGATGCTTCTGCAAGAATGAAAACCTTAATTAAAGACTTACTAGATTATTCTAAAATTGGAAAAGAAAAAACGGTTACAACGGTAGATTTAAATGCAATTATAAATGAAATCCTATTAGATCATGAGCTCATTATTAAAGACAGTAATGCAACTGTGGTTTTCGATCCCTTACCAACCCTTAACGGGTTGCAAATGGAATTAAAACAACTGTTTCAGAATCTAATTAATAACGGTTTAAAATTTAGAAAAGAAGGTACCGATCCCTATATAGAAATTACTGTTGAAGAACAATCAGATTTTTGGCTCTTTAAAGTTAAAGACAATGGGATTGGTATGGATGAAAAGTATTTTGAACGCGTCTTTGTTATTTTCCAAAGACTACACAACAGAAATGATTATCAAGGTACAGGTATCGGACTCTCGATATGCAAGAAAATTGTAGACATGCATAAAGGAGAAATCTGGATAGAGTCAGAATTAAATAAAGGCTGTACTTTTTATTTTACTATATTTAAAAAATTAAAAACAATATGAAAAAATTCAATACTATTTTACTTATTGATGACGATCAGGCGACCAACGAGTATCATGAAATAATTATTAACCTTGCTGGAGTTGCTAATAATATCCACTCGGTAACTAGTGGACAAGAAGGTTTAGATTATCTCACGTCTAAAGGGAACTATAACGGACAAGAAGATTCTTACCCACAGCCTGATTTAATTTTTCTGGACATTAATATGCCTGCTATGAATGGTTTTGAATTTATGATAGAATACGACAAGCTAGACGCTTCACAAAAAGGTAGACATATTGTGGTTATGCTTACCTCATCACTAAACCCTGACGATAAAGCGCGTGCTGCGGATAATAACAATATTAAAGATTTTATGGACAAGCCTTTATCTAAAGCTATGGTTTTAGAATTAAGAGAAAAGTTTCTGCCTTAAATAAATTTCATTTATAAATTAAGCCTAATTTGAAATACCATAATCGCTCACCGTTTAGTACGGTGTTGACTGTTTATATTATCTTAAATTAGGCTTTATTATTCTTAGTCCCACCGAACTGTTCCGAGGTCATTAGGTGTCACAACAACCTCCATCCATTTACATTTATCCCAATGCTTATTTATCTCTAAATTTCATATTCCAAGATAGAGAGATGGAATAGATCCAAAAATAAGAACCTGGATCGAAGCTAATTTCTTGATGAGACACCCCAGCTTGAACACCCCATGAGTGCTTGTTGTTTGACGATGCAAAATAATAGCCTAAATTAAATTTTTGAGATTTCAGGTTGACAATAGCATTCTCATTACCATCAAAGCTAAACCTATATATTTCAGGAGAAAACCCCATCCCCACAGCAGCACTAAAATACGTATTCGCAGTAGACCTGTACTTGCGGTAATTAAGTGTTCCTGAGACGCTAGTTTTAGGTTCTCCTGGTGTAACGTACGATCGCAACGACCAATAACTATTACCTGTATACCAACCTACAGACCCCGTATAAATAGTGGTATAGGAGCTATACTTAAGTGTTCTAAAACCTAAAGAGGCTTCTAAACTGTAGGGTAGTGATTTATAAAGCTCCCCACCAAACCTCACTTTTGGAAATAAAAAGGAGTTAGACACCCCCACATTAACATAGGCATACAAGCCTTTGGTGATTTTAGGATACATATCTACCTCAAATTGTGCACCTGTAGACTCAAAACGACTATTGATGTTTACTTTTCCATGAATACTACCGTATTTTGTTTGTCTTGCGTATTTTAATAAATAGTACTGCATAGGATCGAACACTTCAGAATATAAGTCTACAGAAGACTTGACGCCAATAACATTTACGCTTAATTTATCGATTAAAGCAGCTCTAAAACGCAGTGCTTTTTCATGCTCTGGCTCTATAACCAACAATTCATTAAGCGTTGCTAATGCCACTTCAGTTTCTTTTAAATCGTCTTCTGCACTCGCTTTTAAATACAGTAAGTCAGCATTCTTAGGGAAAAGTGACAACGCCTTGGCAGACATATCTAAAGCGCTTTGTGGAGAATCACTACGCAACGTGTTAGTAATAGCCAACTCCCAGTCGTTTTGTCTATCGGGACTCGCATTTAAAATGTATTCAAATTCTTTTTTCGCTTTGTCATAATCGCCATCCCAAGAATATGTATTAGCTAAAAACGATCGAATATCGTGGTAATTAGGATACTTGGTTAATATAAGTCGCAGACTGTCTTGCGCCTGTTTTCTTTGATCGTTAAATGCCAATGCTCTTGCGTTTTCGAAAGCCGTATCAGGGTCTCCTGTAAACACCTCTTTTTGCCCAAAAGAATGATAACTAGTTAATATAATAATGATAAATAAGAATGTTCTCATAATAGTATGCGGTTTATGGCAAGCTGTTTTTTAAAGTTTTAAATCTCGTAGAATCCGGATAGGTTTGAATAAGACTATCTAATATAATAGCTGACTTTTGAATATTGTTGATACGCTGATACGCCTTTGCCATTTTAAGGGCTATCTCTGGATTTTTAAGCTCGTTTTTTAAGGCCTGCTTAAAAACAGATTCTGATTTTTGATCTTGATCAGACCACCAATACAAATCTAAAAGCGCCAAATAGACATTATCGGCAAATGGAGATCTATTTCGAGCATCTTTTAATATGCGCTCCGCTTTGGTATAATCCCCTTGCCATGCCTGCATACGCCCTTTTAAGGTTCGTACTTCCGAGTAATTAGGTAATTCATTTAAAATATAATCACAGAGCAATACAGCCGTATCATATTCTTTTTCGAAAGCTAGATCTCGGGCCGTAACAAAAAGTTCATCGAAATTTTTCCCTTCGGCATGCTTAGTAATTATAGCTAATTGTTCTGAAGTAAAGGCAACCGGAGCTTCCGAATACACATTAAGTGCTTCTGGATAAATTTTATTTTGCTGTGTCACATATGCATTTAGCCTTTTAAACGCTCTAAGTGAATCTGTTATTGTTTTATTCAGAGCGTCATCATCTACTTTAGACGTTTGAAATCGCTCGTTAATGGAATACAATTCATCACCAGACAACAAATACTCCTTATAAATAACATCACTTATATCCCCTTTATAGCGCATTAAAGGAATTGTATTTACGTTTCTAAAAGCCTTAACAGTATCCAATCCTTTACCTAACCAAGCCGTTTCATTTATTGGGTTAATCTTATAGTTACTTACTAGGTAGCTCAGTACACTAGGAGCAACATCCCAATGTGAGGACACCGATTTAAACTGCATAGGCTTTTTTAACATGGGACTATAGATTAAAAAAGGGACATGATACCTGCAAAGCTTATCTTTCATGGCGATAGGAATCAAGCGGTGATCCCCCGTGATCATAAAAATAGTATTCTTATAATCAGGTCGCTTTGAATAGGCTTCCATATACTCTTTAAGGCTCGCATCCATATACAAGAGGCTTCCAAAAATATCGCGATGACTTAGCAGTTTGGATTTTAAAGCTTCCGTTTTCTGAGACGCTTTAACTAGGTCATCTACCTCTGACATATACCGCTCTTTGCTTGGGTACTCAAAAGGCTCGTGATTTGTTAATGTCATTACAATATCTAATCGCGGCTGCTTTTCTAAACTTTGTGTTTGAAGGGTTTTCTTAAAGATTTCTCCGTCTGGGTAGCCCCAAGAAAATCCGCCATCATTAGCTTTTGTTTTACTAAATTCTGACCCGTATTTACTTTCGTCGATAAGGTTATCGATACCATTATACTCTAGAAAGTTAATTTTCCTGTCAAAACTAGAAGCGTCTCCAGAATAGAAGGACGTGTAATAGCCATTAGCTTTCAAAATGTTTATTAATGACAAATGAGATGGCGTATCTTTTAGTTCTAAAAACCCCGTCTCTCCAAAAGGCAAGGATCCAAATAAGGAAGGTAAAAGACCAAAAGAGCGCCCTGTGGTACTCACAAAATTCTCCCAGTATAACGACTTACTAATCAATTCATCTAAATAAGGAGTAAAACCACCGTATTGGTTATTTGCAACAAACTCACTACCTAAACCTTCTACAACAATCACAACAATATTAGGTTTCTCCTCATTACTATTTAGAAATGGAGATAACACATCGGGGCTATTAAAAGGTTTTAATAAAGGGTAATCTGTTCTTTCCTCAAAATTTAAGGCACTAATTTCACTAGCATTTCTTTGGAATTTTAAGATATCGCTGACAAAAAACGCTGTTTTGTTTTGAAATGAATCTGACGTTGCTTCTGGCACTGAAAAACCTAGGATTCCAAAACCGACAAAAAGTACCAATGTGGTGCCTGCTACAATACGCCAGTCGGCATAGGCGTTAAGCAGATAACGGAATACCAAAAGTAAAGCAGGGAAAACAATAAAGGGCAGAAAGTAAACCAGTGAAATCGACTCAGAACTCCCTACTGTATTAACAGCATCATCAAACGAATAACCTAAAATATCAGCTCCTAAAAATAGTAAAGTTGTAAGACTGTATTTTACTAAAGCAAACTGTATTATAATGCCTAAAGAAAATAGAATGAGTACAACTACATTTGCTAACTTTTTGCGCCATAGCACTATAATTAAAAATAGAGGCAGTACGACAAGCCCTAGAAAAAGGCCTGTCCAAAAATCATTTAAGAATTTATATAAAAGAATACTAACTATCGAGACATCGGTAGACACGCTAGTCTTAGATAGCACAACCTCATAGACAGTCATTACCCAATAGACAAAAACAAGTGCTAAGGTGAGGTTGAGATAATTTAAAAGTGTTTCCTTTTTTATGTTAAACGTCATATAATATAATTAAATTCAAAACTATTAATTTGTTTCTCCACTACTCATTCCCTTTCGCTCCATGGCACCCCATTTTTTGGTCTTGTTAAAGTAATAATCGATATTCCCTCTAATCGCCGCATATAATATTACGGGATGCAAAATAATTGGTTCTATAATACAAAGGAGGATTAATTTTATTCCCACACCTTTTTTCTTGTATTGATTATACGTTAATTCTTCAGAAAACAAAGCAACAAGAGAAAACAGAACTGAAAACAGGTAGGCTAAAGCAATAAATAATACGGCATACTCCCAATGCACAAGATTAAAAGCTATTAGAATACCGAAATATAAAAGACCTACCAGTTCAATAATGGGTGCCAAGCGCTCAAAAATTAACCAGTAGGGGTAACTAATAAGTCCAAATTTCCCATAGTTTTTATTAAACGCTATTTTTCGATGTTTTCGTAGGGTTTCAATCGTACCACGTGTCCATCGGTTACGTTGAGAAATTAAAGTTTTATAGTTATCCGGAGCTTCCGTCCAACATAAAGGATCCGGAATATAAGCCACCTTATATTTTTCATTTTTTTCTTCCATATGCCTTCTCATTCTCACAATAATCTCCATATCCTCTCCAACAGTATTAGTATCATACCCCCCTACTTCTAAAGCTATATATTTATCAAAGATTCCAAAGGCACCAGAAATTACTAGCAAACCATTTAATCTACTCCACGCCATTCGTCCTAATAAAAAAGCTCTTAGATATTCCAAAATCTGAGCTTGAACCAACAGGTTTTTAGGTAAGTTAACCTCTATTAATTTCCCGCCTTTAATCACACAAGAATTTGCTATTCTTATCACCCCCCCTGCAGCAATCACCTTATGGTCTGTCGCTTCCAAGAAGGGCTTAATCATTTTTTGAAGTGCATCTTCTAATAATAAACAATCTACATCAATACAAGCCACATATTTACTATCGCTAATATTAAGTCCCATATTTAAGGCATCCGCTTTACCCCCATTTTCTTTATCAACAACTATCAGTTTTTCGAAGGCTGGATTTTTTGACTTAAAAACACCTTTTCGAAAAGGCTGTGTTTTAACCTTTTCATCCACTTCATAGTCTACATACTCCAAATCGTAAGCTTCAATTAATTTTTCTAAACTATCATCCGAACTACCATCATTTACAATAATAACATTATAGTTAGGGTAATGATTAGATAATAAAGACCGAACATTTTCGACAACATTTAAGCTCTCGTTATATGCTGGTGCGATTATAGTTATTGAAGGCGATATAGGAGAAGATAGAATGTGTTTATAATTAACAAAACTATTTTTCTTTACATACTCTATGGTTTCTCTTGCTGATATTATAGACAATAAAATATAAGAAAGAATAGCCAAAAAAGAACAGATAAAAAACAAGTAATGAAATACTTCTAATATTATTTTAATGGTACTCGATTCCATTTATGGGGTAACTTTTTTTTGGGGTTGGGTGTACTATTTTTTAGGGTTACTTTGCGATAAGAAGTGCCTCCTACAACTCCGCAGTTCGTACGTGGACCTCCTCATAACTAAAGGCATCTTTAGATAGTTGTAATAATTCTTCGGTTTCATAGCCAAACAAATCATTTAAAACTGAAATGGCAGCACTCCTAACCTCTTTGTTAGGATGCGCTAATAATGAAATAAGCTCTTCTTTAACTTCAAATTGATTGTAAATTTTTGCTAATTTAATCGCAAACAATATCACGCTCACATTAGGCGAACGCAACCATGGTTTAATATCACAAATTTTTGGATTACCTTCTGTCATCAATGCTTCGAGTAATTGAAGCTGATGCCATTCAGATAGAGGCAATTCTAAATCATCTAAAAATGAAAGCCCTTCAAACTTAAACAAATCTACAGTATACAACTGAGCTTCTTTTCTAACTTCTCGCTTGTGATGGGTAATAAACTTAGACACCTCCTCTTGTCCTTCATAAACTCCAAACTGACGTAACTCCCAGATGGCCTTGGTAACAATATGCCATTTTTTACTTTTTAATCGGTGTCTTGCATGACCTGCAAGTCCCGTTTTACGGTAAAGTGATTTTATATCATCAGACATTTCTCCAGAGACCTCATCCATCAAACTACTTAAAATGGTAATGATACTTTTTTGCCGTGAAGGGATTCGAACACCAGATTTTAATTTTATAATTATCGAGCGTTGGCTTTTACTCATTTCATCAGAATCATCACCAGAATATAGAAAGTCTACAATTAAGGCTTCATATTGCGTTTTGTAATTTGCAATCTCCTTATCCTTGATTTTTAACAAGCTACGGGTGGCTCTTAATCCTATGATAAGAATAACAATGGTTATTATCATAGCCACCACTACAACCAAAGAAATCTGAATTAAAAAGGGAGCTTCCTGAAAAGCACCTACTATGTAATCATAGATATGCACTAACCTATCGTTTTAAATTCACTAAACAATCGTTTTATACGAATGACTAATTCATTTGGACTAAAAGGTTTTGTCATAAAATCGCTAGCCCCTAAACTAAACGCTTTAAGAACCATATCTTCCTGACCAGCAGACGAAAAAACAACAATCGGTGTTTTTTTCTTAAGCTTATTTCTTACATGACTAATAACTTCCAATCCGCTAAAATAAGGCATCATTATATCTGTTAGTATTAAGTCGGGATTATAACTTTCAACTAAATCTATAGCTTGCTTTCCATCTGCAGCTATTAACAGTTCATAACCTTCTTTTTCTAATTTATATTTTAAAAGTAGAGAAAGCGTTGAATTATCTTCAGCCAAAACTATTTTATGTCGCTTCATCATCTATTCGTGTTATTTCATTTTGTAATTCAACTTTAACCTGAGTAAAAACTGTCAGACTAAAATATATTTTTGTTTTTACCTCTTCCAAATCAGCTAAACCTCTTAGCTCTCTCTCTAATTCAAGCATAATTGGTTCTAATTTTTCAACCCTAAATATTCTTAAACTGGGTATTATTTTATGAGCCGCATGATATAATCCTTCTAAATTATCAGCTTGTAATTCTTTTGTCATTTTACTAACAAAGTCATCAATATCTTTAATAAAAGAATTTATAAGCAGTTTACAAATCATCATATTCCCTTCTACCTCTTCTTGTAAAGGTCCCAGATCTACATAACTAGTATTTGATATTTTCATTATTAATTTATATTCTTAAAACAAGGCTTAAAATGTAGGCCACTATCTTCACCATCCGATGATCTTATCGAGATCATATTATTTGATTCTATTTTAATCAGGCCGAAATATAGTGATTATCATCGACAAACAACACATATCAACGTTATAATACATTAATTAAAAGGTTTTTATCTTTTAACACCTACAATTTATTCCATTTTAATATTAAAATCAAATAACAAACAACTAATACAAATGAAGACCAAATTCACTTGAAAATAGGCCGGCGAATATATTTGAAAAAATGAATTATTATATACTAATCTATTAAAAATAATTAGATAGTATTTTAACCTTAAATAAATCATTAAGCCGATTAAAAAATTAAGAGATGTAATCTTAATTTACATTATTAGAGGAGTCATGTAAGACTTCGAGTGAGAAATACGATGGACATATTTTTAATAATAAATATAATAATATCTTAGATGTATTATAGCAAACAAAAACACTTAACTCATGTAATAAATCACTGACAAACAATCGTTTACACTTACATTCCCTCATGTTTTATAGTCTATTTAGGGTATTTATAACTATCTTAAAGAGAATCAATACTATAGAAAGTCATGAAAAAAGTTTTACTAACATTCGCTCTGTTGGTTTTCTGCTTCGTTGCCATTGGGCAGACAGACAAAAAACCAACATTAATTTCTGAGACCGTGTACATCCTTCCAAAAACAGGAATGAGCACACAATTTGAAAACGCCATAGCGCAACATAACAACAAATTTCACCCTGTGGGCTCCCACCACGCCGTACTTAGACGTGTAGAATACGGCGATCGTGCTGGATGGTATGTTTGGGTGATGAGAGGCACCTATGCATCACTAGACTCACGTCCGACTTCAGATAGAGGACATGATGATGATTGGAATAAAACCGTAGATCCTACTGTAGAAAGATATGGCAATATCGGACTTTGGGCTTACGACGAAAAACTATCGACAGGTGTTGATATTTTTAAGAAATCTAACAAATATATTGTCTGGGCAGTAGACGTTAAGCGTGGAAAAAGTAAAGAGTTTAAAGCGCTAATAGAGAAGCTAAGAGCCACATACGAAACCATGAACAATCGCGCCTTTTTAGTCTATACCAATCAAATACATACCGCAAAATCTTTTGATGTAGCGCTACTTTGGAATTTAGATAAGTATGCAGATCTCGATGTCGATTGGAAAACTAAAGAGGCTCACGAAAAACTAAACGGCGTTGGTAGCTGGGAGAAAATGGTGGAAGAATGGATGACTATTACCGAAGACCATACAGTAGAAATTAGAACAAAACTGTAGCTAATTATTTTAAACACAATTCTTAATACATTAGCACAACGATTATAATAAAGGTTCTTATTCACGGGTGAATAAGAACCTTATTGTGATAAAAAACCCCGTACTGAATTCACCTCATTGGCTCTATACACCCCTGCCGCTGATATATTATCATTTTTTAAAGTATTAAAAATATCGTAACTTCATTCGCAATACGTATTCACTTTAAAAACATTCAAAAATGGACGATAAAAAACCAAAATTAACACGGCAAACCGGTGCTCCGGTTGGAGATAATCAAAACGTACAAACGGCAGGACCTCGTGGACCACTCTTAATGCAAGATGCTTGGTTTCTTGAAAAAATGGCAAACTTTGATAGAGAGGTCATTCCTGAAAGACGAATGCACGCCAAAGGCTCTGGAGCATTCGGAACTTTTACGGTGACACATGATATTTCAAAATATTCAAAAGCCGATATCTTTAGCGAAGTCGGAAAGCAAACAAAAATGTTTAGCCGATTTTCTACGGTGGCCGGAGAACGTGGTGCCGCAGATGCGGAAAGGGACATTCGCGGATTTGCATTAAAATTTTATACCGATGAAGGCATTTGGGATTTAGTAGGAAATAATACACCTGTATTTTTCTTCCGTGACCCGATGAAATTCCCAGATTTAAACCGTGCTGTTAAACGCGACCCTAAAACAAACTTACGTAGCGCAAATAATAATTGGGATTTCTGGACCCTACTTCCTGAGTCCTTGCACCAAGTGACTATAACAATGAGTGATCGCGGTATTCCAAAAGGTTACCGTCACATGCACGGATTTGGAAGTCATACCTACAGCCTTATTAATAAAGACAATGTAAGGCATTGGGTAAAATTTCACTTCGTGACACAACAAGGTATTGAAAACTTATCTGATGAAGAAGCAATGAAAGTTGTGGGAATGGACAGAGAATCATCGCAACGCGATTTGTTTGATGCCATCGAAAGAAAAGATTTCCCTAAGTGGAAAATGTACATTCAAGTCATGACGGAAGAACAGGCAAAAACCTACCGCTTCCACCCTTTCGACTTAACAAAAGTATGGTCTAAAAAAGACTTCCCACTAATTCCTGTTGGTGAGTTCGAATTGAATAAAAATCCCGAGAACTATTTTCAAGATGTAGAGCAAGCTGCCTTTAATCCAACCAATATTGTTCCTGGAATCGGGTTCTCGCCAGACAAAATGCTTCAAGGTCGATTATTCTCGTATGGCGATGCACAACGTTACCGATTAGGTGTCAACCATTATCAGATTCCGGTAAATAAACCAACCTGCCCGTACCACTCTAATCATAGAGATGGAACTATGCGTGTAGATGGTAACCATGGTGGTACCAAACATTACAACCCGAATAGCTATGGCCTATGGCAAGAACAGCCAGACGCTAAAGAACCGCCTTTAGAATTAGAAGGTAATGCTTACGCTCATAACTTTAGAGATGATGATGAAGATTACTACACACAGCCTGGTGATTTATTCCGCATTATTAAAGCCGATGGCAAAGCAGAAGTCCTATTTAAAAACACTGCAGCTCAAGTTGGTGGTGCAGAAAAGTTTATTCAGATACGCCATATAAGAAACTGTTATAAAGCCGATGCTGAATATGGAGAAGGTGTTGCAAAAGCATTAGGGTTAACTATGGATGAAGTGAATAACTTCGACATGACACCTTATGATAGATGGGCCCCAAAACCTAGCAACGGGTAGTTTTACAAATTCAAATAACAAGTAACCAAAAGCCATAAATATTCAATTTAGAATAATTTATGGCTTTATTTTTACCTCTTACCCCTAAACCGATAAAGAACCAGCGCTTTGACTTAAATACTGGAAACCAATAAGTTAAACTATTCACAATACCAGTATGAATGTCATAATAAAGACTTACATTAGAGGTTGACCTTGAAAAATCAGGTTTTAAACTATTCACATCTACTTACTGTTTTTACAAACAGCCTTTTCGATTTAAACATCGGATAGCTATAAGTATTGTTATGTCTAATATTCACTTAAAATTGATCTCATATGAAGAAGAAGTTTTTTAATGCGAAAATTTATCGCAATGATGCAGCAACAGAAATTAGTGTTGAAAATGGGAAAATCACACAAATCGGAACTAATTTACCTAAATGTGATGAAGAAATCGACCTTGGCGGAAAGTTAGTCCTGCCACCTTATGTAGATCCGCATTTACATTTAGATTACGTCTATACTTTATCAGAATTGGGGCAAGAAGGTGCTGGCTCTGGAACCCTGTTTGAAGCTATCGAATTATGGCCAAAATTCAAAGAAACTCTAACGGTAGAAAGTGTAAAACGTTTAGCAATGAAAGGTATTAAAGATGAAGTCTCACAAGGTGTACAGCACATTCGTACGCATGTAGATGTTACAGACCCAAAATTTACAGCCCTAAAAGCGATGTTGGAGATGAAAGAGGACCTAAAGGACACTGTAGACATTCAGATTGTCGCTTTCCCTCAAGAGGGCATGTATATGTATAAAGGCGGATTAGAACTCGTAGAAGAAGCTCTTAAAATGGGTGCCGATGTTGTAGGCGGCATTCCGCATTACGAGCCAGCGAGAGAGTTTGGAGAAAAATCAATTCACGATATCGTAAAATTGGCTTTAAAATACGATAAAATGATTGATGTGCACTGTGACGAAACCGATGATCCGCACTCACGATTTGTAGAGTTATTAAATGCGCTTGTGTATATGGAAGATTATGGCAGCCGAACAACAGCGAGCCATACCTGTTCATTTGGTTCGGCAGACGATTCGTATGCCTTTAGAATGCTAGACATATTCCAAAAGACAAAGATGAACTTTATTGCTTGTCCAACAGAGAACGCTTATTTACAAGGACGCCAAGATACCTACCCAAAACGTCGCGGCTTAACTAGAGTGAAAGAGTTTTTAGAGTATGGTATTAATGTTGCGTTTGCACAAGATTCTATTAACGATCCATGGTACCCAATGGGGAATGGAAATATGATGAATATTTTAGATAACGGTATCCATTTAGCACAGATTATGTCTGCAGAAGATGTAAAAACCAATTTCGATTTAATTACCTACAATGGCGCACGTTGTTTGAATATACAAGATAGCTACGGCTTAGAGGTTGGAAAAGCAGCTAACTTTATTGTTCTTAACGAGTCTTCCGTATATGAAGCCATTCGTAAAAGAGTGGATGTTTTAGCCTCTGTACGTAACGGGGATTTCCTATTCCGTCGTAAAGAACCGGCTTATGATATTCCTTTAAACTTGTAAAATAAATAAACTAATAATTGAGGATGCAACAATAAGACTTTAATCGTATTATTTTTATGGATGGATTTGTAGAAATAACAGAATATATTTTACGTATTGGTATCGCATTTTTCTTAGGCGGTATCATTGGTTTTGAGAGACAGTGGAGACAAAAGAACGCTTGACTCCGAACCAATACCTTAGTTGCTATTGGTGCAGCCTCATTTGTACTCTTATCTATAGATCTCCATAGCTTGTCTGGTGGAGATCCAAGTCGAGTAACAGCACAGATTGTTACAGGTATCGGGTTTATTGGAGCCGGTGTGATTATGAAAGATGGCTTCGATGTGAGAGGACTTAATACGGCAGCGACAATTTGGTGTTCGGCAGCGGTTGGAACATTGGTTGGAATGGGCTTTCTATTTGAAGCAGGTATTACTACGGCTGCCGTTGTACTATCACATATTATACTAAGACCAGTTAGCATGCGATTATCAAAACTTTCTGCCTATCGCAAAACAGAAGTTAAAGAAACCTACTATCAAGTCTCTATTGAATGTGCATTAAATACTGAGGCGAACGTTCGGTTTTGGTTATTAAATCATATTGAAACTAACGATCAGTTATTACTTCGTTCTATTACTAGAGATCTGTCAGAAAACAATCCGAAAGAGGTTCATATCCAAGTGGAAGTAGCCACAATAGGCGCCCAAGAGAACCTTTTAGAACATTTGGTGACTAATCTAATCATGAAATTAGAAGTCACACATGCAGGATGGAAATTAGTTGGCCGGGAAACGGAGTATTAATTCTGTATCATGCAACTAGTAGAAACCTTATAAACATTAATAATAAATAACTATGAGTAAAAAGAATATTACGGAACAGGTTAAAAGTAGTTTTCCGTGGTTGATTATGATATTGATGTCATCGGTGACCTTTGTAGGAATACTCTCCGAACTTATGCCTTCTGGTGTTCTACCATTAATGATGGACGACCTCAATATTAGTGAAGTGCAAACCGGAAACCTCGTAGGTTACTACGCTATAGCGTCGGCAATATTTGCGATCCCACTAATTTCATTAACCATGCCATTCAATCGGAAACACCTATTATTACTCTTATTAGGTGGCTTCGCCGTTTCTAATATTGTCGCTGGTTTGGTTCACGATTATACCATAATTATAGGATTAAGGGTCATTGGAGGAATCTGCGCTGGGGTGATGTGGCCAATGATTGCAGCCTACGGTATGCGATTAGTAGACGCGGAGCATCACGGAAAAGCTATCGCCGTAATTATGGCAGGAACCACTTTAGGTATTAGTATTGGAATGCCAATAATGACGTCTATTGGAAATGATTATGGTTGGAGAACAGAATTTATAGGTCTTGGTGTCTTTATAATCCTTATTGCTATAGTGAGTGCCCTTGTTCTTCCCTCTATTCCTGGGGAAAAGCTAACTAAAAGCTCGTCACCATTCGCCTTGTTAAAAATACCTGAAGTTTTAATTATTCTTATGCTTACCCTACTTGGTGTTGTTGCACATTATGGGGTTTATGTGTACATCACAAGTCTTGTAGAAGACATTCAGCTAGCGGGAGGCGTAGAAAGTGCCTTATTGTTTTTTGGAATAGGGTCTTTAATTTCTGTCCTAATCGCCATTAAATACACCGACAAATACTTAAGATTATTAACCATAGCAATGTTTGGATTGATTATTATATCTATGGTTATTTTTCTCCTATTCGGAGGAACAACAGGTATGGGTCATTTCGCCTTCTTTTTATGGGGAGTTTCTTTTGGTCCCTTAGTTACTTTATTACAAGCCGCGGTTAGCAGACAAGTAGAAACCGCAAAAGACGTTGCCACTTCGGTACAGTCTTCTGTTTTTAACTTATCGATAATGATTGCTTCCTCGTTAGGTGGATTGCTTCTAGGTATCTACGCGCCTTCCAGCCTAATTTATTTAGCCATCGGACTGTCTGTTCCAGGGATAATCATTTCCGTGCTTTCTAAAAAAGCCTTAACTTGATAGTTAAGCCATATAACAACAGAAAGGCCAACATAAAATTTCTTGAGGCCTTTTCAATTATAATTATTAACAATTAAAGACTTTAATATGATGAAAAAATTTATATCACTTATTGTAATGATTTTCCTTGGTTTGAGTTCGGTTGCTCAAACAGAATGGAAAGTCGATCCTTACCACTCTTCATTAAATTTCAACATATCACATTCTGGCATTAGTTTAGTAAATGGGAACTTTTTAGAATACACCGGCAATCTAACCAAAAACGGAGAAGCACTGACTGATGCTCAATTTGATTTTACAGTTCAGGTAAAAAGTATTAACACGAATGTTGAAGACAGAGACAACCATTTAAGAAGTGCCGATTTCTTTGAAGTAGATACCTATCCTGAAATGACATTTAAAAGCACTAAAATATTAGCTACTGGTAAACCTGAACATTATTTACTCTATGGACAATTAACCATTAAGAATATCACAAAAGAAGTGATTTTTGATGTGTATTATGGTGGTACGGTTAAAAGCAAACAAGGTGAGAAACTGGGAATGAAAGCCAAAACCACAATTAATAGATTTGATTATAATATTAATTATGATCCAACGGCTGCCGGAATTGGAAAAGAGGTTGGCCTTGTGATTCACTTACAATTCGCAAAGCAATAAAATAAATTAGATATGAAAAATTCAGCAAGAGCACTAGTAGAAAAAATGTTTACCGCTTTTAGTAGCGGTGATGCCGATGCGTTTGTAGCAACTGTTTCAGAAGATACAGTATGGGTTTATCACGGAACACAAATTATCCCTGCCGGAACCTTTGAAAAAAAAGAAGGTGTAAGAACCTTTTTTACGAATATAATGGAACGAACCGAAATCATCAATTTCGAACCACAACAATATATTGTTGAAGGAAATATGGTTGTTGTTTTAGGCAAAGAACACCAAAAGGTTAAACGGTCGGGAAGAGAATTAAAACAAAAATGGGTGCAGATATATACGGTAGAAAACGAGCTGATTACCAAAATGGAAGAATTTGCAACCTCAGAAGAAGTGTAATAAATCAAATCAATTAGAACGTAACAACTGCTATCGAAAACGGGATAAAAATTGTTTATTAATTTTTTAAGCTAGTCGCTTTTTATACTAAATATCGCCTCGAATAATTTATTATTCTCCACCATGAACAGACTCCCGGTATGCAATGCCCCATTTTGCCAGTTCATTAATTAAAGGCGCAAGCGTAGCACCATATTCGGTAATCGCATATTCAACGGTAATAGGTTTTGTATCCATCACCTTGCGACTTACTAGGTGATTCATTTCAAGATCTTGCAATTCTTTAGATAGCATCTTGGTTCCAATACCATCAATTTCTCGAAGTAAATCCATAAACCCTAATTTATCACCTTCTATAAGCGTACCTAAAATATGAAACTTCCATTTTCCCGATAAAATACTCATGGTATCGCTAATGGCTTGCATCCTAACCTGACAAACAGGAGTATCGTTAATAACAGCTTTTTTTTTCACGACTTTAATTAATTTAAAAATACAACATCAGATCTAAAGACGGACTAAGGTAGTTTCCTTTTGGAAAGTACTTCCCAAAAGGAAATGCATATCAAATATATACTTTATTCACCGTATATTTGTATGGCTTACAGCATTTTATGCCATAGCACCTAAAAGGAGCATGATGAAAAAGACAATAAACCGCTTTGCATTTATAATTTTCATGTTAAGCCTCAGTGCTTTACACGGACAAACAAACACAAAAACTATGACAAACGAAACAACAAAAAACAATCCGCTTTTATGTGATATAGAAACCGGACTATGTGAAACAGCAGAAGGAAATACGGAGAACACGACAGCAAAGAACATACAATCTACCAAGAAAGCTATACAGGTTATTTATTACACAGATCCAATCTGTTCATCGTGTTGGGGTATAGAGCCGCAACTACGAAAACTTAAATTAGAGTATGGTAACGCGGTTGAAATCGACTATAGAATGGGTGGTTTACTACCCGATTGGAATTACAATAGTGGTGGTATAAGCTCTCCTGCCGATGTTGCTAGTCATTGGGACGAAGTCAGTATTCACTACGATATGCCTATAGATGGTGACCTTTGGTTAGAAGACCCTATGGATTCATCTTACCCGTCATCTATAGCCTTTAAAGCTGCTCAGCTACAGGATAAACAAAAGGCTATTGTGTTTATGCGTGAGATGAGAGAACTGATGTTTTTAAAAAAGAAAAACATGGCTAAATGGGAAAATATCGCTGTAGCAGCTGGAAAAGTTGGCTTAGATGTAGCTCAGTTAAAAATGGATTTTGAAGGTAAGGCTCAGGATTTATTTAAGGACGATTTAAAGTTAGGACAAGAATTAGGGGTACGAGGATTTCCAACCATGTTTTTTGTTGATGATGCTGGAAATCAAGAAACTGTTTACGGTGCTAGACCCTATGCGTTTTACGAAATGGCTATTCTAAAACTAAATCCTGAAGCGACTAAAAGTGAATACAGTAAAAACTGGGAAGCTCTTTTTGCTCTATATCCGACACTTACAGCTAAAGAATTTTCTGAACTTTCAGGAACTCCTAGAGCCGAAAGTGAACAGGTTTTAAACACGCTATCTGATGCTGGAAAATTAGAAAAACTAAGCACTAAAAATGGTTCTATCTGGACAGTAAAATAACAAGCTAGGTTTAAGCCCAATAAAGAAAAAACTATATTATAGTTTTATAAACAAAAACGCCTTTGTAAATGAGATACAAAGGCGTTTTATTTTTATTTATTTCTATACCATTAACTGCAAGAAATTAAGATATTCCTTACCCTAGAGGAATTGCTAATAGCGGAATATTAAGTTCGTCGATTAAATCTTTTTTCTTGTTTTCGGTAAACAGGCCATAAATCACATTTTTCTTTCTATGACCAGCGATCACAAGATCAATATTATTTTCTTCTACAATTTTTTTAATAGACTTTATAACCGCGCCTTCAATAAGCATTCCTTCCGTAGGGATATTACATTTCTCTTGTAAATTCTGCGCAAACTCCTTTAAAAAAATGGCTGCTTTGTTATTGTCTTCAGTACGCTTGTCATACAGATATTGCGGCCCTGCTTCTCGACTTAACAGATCGGTGGGATTAGCTGCCCCAACTTGAATAATCCAAATTTTACCACCTGTAAGTTTGGCTAATTTTACGGCATGTGAGGTTAATAATTCTGCGTTTTTTATTTTGTCTACTGCTACAAGAATGTGCTTCATATAAGAATTTTGAGATTAGTAAAAACTCCAATTTAAGCAAAAAAATACAGCTTTAATAACAAGTGTTTTATAAATATTTATATAAATTGTAAATAAATGAAGTCATTGCAGCACTATTCATAAATCAATGTAATTCGTAAAATCGGACATTTATTTTATGTATACACGTGCTAAGGTTAAGCTTTTTTTAGCCCTTTAAAAGCTACCGTATTATATATTATTATAATGTATATCTTAGCATAACAAAAAAAACGAAATACTAACTTTAATTACGAACACACCTAAGGCTGAGTCACAAAAAAAGCTCGCTAAAATAGGTGAAATCCACATTATGATGAACACACCATTTAAAACCAACAATTTAAGTATTGCCCTTTTAATTTTAAGAGTCGGTGCTGGGGGACTAATGTTAATTCACGGTATTCCTAAACTTCAAATGCTATTTAGTGGTGAAATACAGTTTCCAGGAGTTATGGGATTGAGCCCAACAATTTCATTAATACTGGCTGTGTTTTCTGAAGTATTATGCTCGGTATTAATCCTTATCGGACTAAAAACAAGATTAGCAACGATTCCATTAATCCTAACCATGCTTATAGCCGTTTTTATGATTCATGCTAGCGATCCCTTTGCTAAACAAGAATTAGGTTTACTTTACCTTTTCCTTTATATACCTTTATTCCTTTTGGGTAGCGGAAAATTTTCTGTTGATGCACTGATGCAAAAAAAATAAAGGACACCATTTGCCACATTACCCGGTAAAAACAACTTATTCGGATAACAAAAAAATCCATAACCACTAAAAGCGTCGTTATGGATTTTTTAATTGTATGGGCCTATAAATCTTTATTTAAACAAGTCGGAAGACAAATACCTATCACCACGGTCGCAGATAATACTTACTACAATACCACTATCCAAAGTATTTGCTAAACGCACTGCGGCAGCTGTAGCTCCACCACTACTCATACCAGCAAAAATCCCTTCTTCTTTTGCCAAGCGTCGAGTCATTTCTACAGCTTCATCGCGACTCACCTCAAGAGTACTATCCACTTTATCTGCATTAAATATTTTTGGCAGATAGGCCTTTGGCCATTTACGAATACCTGGAATATTAGAGTCATCGGTAGGCTGCACCCCAACAATCTGAATGTCTTTATTCTGTTCTTTTAAATAAGTTGAGGTTCCCATGATGGTACCGGTAGTTCCCATAGACGACACAAAATGTGTGATTCCACCTTCTGTATCGCGCCATATTTCAGGACCAGTAGTGTGGTAATGCGCTTTCCAATTGTTATCATTTGCAAATTGATTAAACGAATAGTAATTATCGTTTTCCACTTTATCAATAGCGTAATCACGTGCCCCTTCAATGCCTTCTGGGTGAAGAGTCACCTTGGCACCATAAGCCTCCATTGTTTGCACACGCTCTTTGGTCGCATTTTCAGGCATAACCAATTCTAAATCCAATTTAAATATACCGGCAATCATTGCCAGGGCAATACCTGTGTTTCCACTAGTAGCTTCAATTAGTTTTGAAGCACTATTAATTTCTCCCTTATCTAAAGCGTCTTTTATCATAAAATAGGCCGCTCTATCCTTAACACTTCCTCCAGGGTTATTCCCTTCCAATTTAAAATACAAACTCACATTCGGGTTGGTATTTAACACTCGTGATTTAACGAGAGGTGTATTTCCTATTTGATCTAATATACTTGTGTTTTTCATTATTTTACCTTTTTAGTAATCACTTCAACAGTGGGTGTATGCAAAACGATTGAATTTTTACCTACAGAGTTTGTCACCCAGGTATTCCCTCCAATAATACTGTTTTCTCCAATAATAGTGTCACCTCCTAAAATAGAAGCATTAGCATATATTACTACATTTTTCTCGATAGTAGGGTGTCGTTTTACGTCTTTAAGTTGTTTTTTAACCTTAAGCGCACCAAGGGTTACCCCTTGATAAATTTTAACATTGTCTTGTATTTCTGCTGTTTCACCAATCACAACTCCGGTACCATGGTCGATAAAAAAAGACGCTCCAATTTGTGCCCCAGGATGAATATCGATTCCTGTAAGTTGGTGGGCGTACTCGGTCATAAGTCGCGGTATTAGCGGTAAGCCTAATTTATAAAACTCACGCGCCATTCTGTAAATCGCAATGGCATAAAACCCTGGATAAGCTAAATATACCTCTTCAATAGAATCTGCCGCTGGGTCATTTTTATAAATAGTAGCCGCATCCTTTTTTAAACTCGAAAACAAATGTGGAATACTCAGACAAAAATCATCCCATCGCTTGCACGGCTTCCCGGCAATATGCGGACAAGCTAAATCACGGATCACTACAAATAAAGACTCCAATTCACTTAGTGCCTCTTCGGTATGTGTTGCCCGGTCAAATAATGCTTTAAAAAGCAATTGAGTAAAGCGCTGCGATTCCAGCTTTAAGGTCATCGACACATTAATGTCTTCCTTTTGTTTGTTTATAGCTTCTATCAATTTAAAATGATCCATAAGGTTTTATTAGAGTTTTAAAGCAACACCACAACATCTTAAAAACGGGTGAATCATGCGATTTCCTTGAACTTATTGATACAAAAAAACAAAAACATGACCTGATGTTAAAGTCAAAGATAAAACTTACACGCGTTATAATCACTTAAGATTTTCTTAATCTATTGATAAAAACGGTGAGTCAGAGTCCATGGCTTACTCGTTTTTAAAACAACCACATATAAATTAGTTTATCATATTATAAAGCTACTATTTTTAATCAATAGTCTTTATTTTATAGTTATACTTATTTCGCATTCTTTTATTTGCCTCTCTTATCAATAAACACTAACTTGTTAACTTACAACTAGTTACAACTAGTTAAACATTCTAAAAACTACATTGTGCTTAATGCTTACAATTATTTTAAAAATCATCCTAAATTCAATAAACGCGTTGGAAATGACTTCTTGCTTGTCGAGTATAAATGCCCCCTAAACATTGAAAACTTTCAGTTATGGATTGAAAACGATCTCATAACCTATGTTATAAGCGGAAAAAAAGATTGGATCACGCCCCATAAAACTCATCGTCTTAATGGAGGGGATACCCTTTTTGTTAGAAAAGGGGTTTATACGACAAAGCAATATTTAGAAAGTGAATATTGTGTTATGCTATTCTTTATCAATGATACCTTTATTAAAAATTTTATAACAGACAACCCTAGTTTTATAAAAGCCCTGCCTTCCAAAAAGGAGTACTCATCCATTTATGACATTTCAACAAATGACAGCTTTCACGTTTTAATAGAAAGCATGTATCATTATTTAAACCAAGGAGAGCAGGTCCCTAAAAAATTAGTAGAAATTAAATTTAAAGAATTACTCTTTAATCTTTTACTCAATTCTCGTAACAATGAATTACTTCTATTCTTCAATTCGGTAGTACAAAACAAGAATACCAATATTGAAAATATAATGATCGAAAATTTTCAATTCAATTTAAAAATATGTGATTTCGCAAAACTTTGTGGTAAAAGTTTATCGGCCTTTAAACGCGAATTTCAAAAATGCTTTAACACAACTCCAGGGAGATGGCTAATCAACAAACGATTAGAGCATGCCAAAACCATGTTATTGGGAACTACGCTCACCATTAGCCACATTGGTTATGATTCTGGTTTTAAAAATACTTCTGAAAAGCGTTTACAGACTTTAATAAAAGCTGCAAAACAAAGCTGTATTATTTATCAAACAATAAAAAAAGCTATTCCAATTACGCTAAGTATATCCCTGAAAATTAAAACTTAAATCAATATATTATGAAAAAATCAATGATCTTTATTTACGGTATTCTAGCCTATGTCATTTTTCTTATAACTTTTTTATATGCCATTGGTTTTGTGGGTAATATGGTCGTCCCCAAAGCAATAGATTCTGGTACAGAACTAGCCTTATTACCTTCCATAGTCATAAATGTTATTTTATTAAGTGTCTTTGCGCTTCAGCATAGCATTATGGCTCGCCCAGCATTTAAAAAATGGTTTACAACAATCATTAGCCCTGCTATGGAGCGCAGTACTTATATTCTATTATCAAGTTTGGCACTGCTTTTAATCTATTGGCAATGGCAACCTATTACGACAATAGTATGGGAAACTCATAATAAAATTAGTATTATACTTATGACCGGTCTATTTTTTCTAGGTTGGACAATCGTTCTACTATCAACATTTATGATTAATCATTTCGAACTTTTCGGATTAGCACAAATTTTCAATAATCTAAAAAACAGACAAACCCCTAATCCTAAATTTCAAACCAACTTTTTATATAAAATTGTTAGACATCCCATTATGCTAGGGTTTTTAATCGCCTTTTGGGCAACTCCACGTATGACAGTAGGGCATTTATTGTTTACTATTGTAACGACACTTTATATTCTAGTAGCGGTAAAATATTTAGAAGAGAAAGATCTTAAGAAAGCCATTGGAGAAAAATATGAAACCTATCAAAAAGAAGTCCCGATGCTAATCCCTTTTACTAAAAGTAAGAAAAAAGTCTAGTAAATCTTCCAAAAAAAATTCAGAATATAATGGGCAAACATTGTACTTTAGTGACTTGCTAACACCGTAAACATGACGACTAATACTTAATCTGTGTTTTAACAATACCGTTAATTCTAATGCTTAAAAACATGACCCTAACAGTGAAGACTTACAATAAGGTTTCAACCCGAATTAACAGCTATAACCATAATTATTCGATTTTCATTAAAAGTAATCATAAAGCCGTAGGCATTGAAAACTAAAAAGCCGTTTCACGAGTTAACGAGAAACGGCTTTTTAACTGGGGTTGATTTAGTTTTAACCCGCCAGATGTATAGCTGTAAAACAATTATTCATTAAATAAATTTTCAATATACTCTTCGACAGCACCACTGTTATCCTCTACACTAAACGGGTACCTATGCAGTTTAAAATCTTCATACAACAATATGTCTCCTGCGCCTCCACCATTACCACCTGGTGAACACCCATTATTTGGTTTTACAGAAAAACCCATATACACTTTATCACTATATGGACATTCAAAAATTACGAGATGCGGTATACACGTGTGGTTTACTTCGTCTTGGTATTCGGCTTGTGCCGCTAGGTAAGCTTGGTAATACAACTCCCTACATAAATCATCTAATTCTTCTAAGGAAATATCCTCTGGAGTAAAAATACGATACTTCCATCCCATTGACGATGATACACTCATACCCACTACACTAGGAGAGGTGTCATCTTCAGGATCAACACTAACAATGTCATCAATAAATCGCATCAGCTCTTTTTGTGTTCCCACTACAACGCCTTTTTTGATAGACATTTCAACACCCATAGCGGTTTCTTCTGGACTAAAAGCTCTAGTGGAAATCGCAAATAATTCTTCTTTAGCCTCTGGCTCATTTTGTACCAAATCATCTTTTTCTTCACAAGAAGTAAAGACTGTTAAGGTAAATAGTAAACTTAAAATTCCGAAAGTTTTCATAACTGTTTTCATAATCATAAATATTAAAAAATTAAACAATAGCTTGTATTTATAAGTAGATACATTACGTTACAATTTTGTTACCCCTTAAATCCATTTATTTTTTAAACTTATAATGAGCTATTTATTTTTATCTGCCCACCTCTAATAAATAAAGAGTATTACATGATTAAATTTTGAATCCACTTATATTTCACTTCAAGGTTTTCAATAAAAATCATACATAACCTAAACTTAATTACACGTTTAATGTTTACGTTCTAATAGTAATTTTGGAATTAAAAAAGATTTCTGGAGAACATAATCACACTAGTAATTAAACTTTATAAAAGAATTAATTACGAAATAAAAACAAACAGAATATTTGATAAGAAATTAATGTTATTTACCAGTTATTTCAACCGTTTTAGGTCTAAGCGTTACACAGAAAACACTACATCCAACCTATTCCTTAATACGCCTTAACGAGGAGTAACATTTATTATATCTAAAATGTATCAACGATTAAAACCACTCAAAATTAATAATATTAATAATAATATCATATAAATATTATCCGAATTCTAAATTATAAAGTTATTTTAGCCAATTCAAATTTGCATCATTTAATAAACACTTTATAAGACTGTCATGGTGCATCCACTAAACAAACCATGTATATGAAAAACCAACTTTTATTCCTTTTAACTCTATTCGTTTGCTTTAATTGTTATTCCCAAGTTTTATTTAAACCGGGCTACTATGTCGATAGAAACAATAAAAAAACGACTTGCTTAATTAAAAACACCAATTGGAGAAACAACCCGACAGAGTTTGAATATAAACTTTCCGAAAACGAAGAACCTAAAATCGGGAAAGTAGCTTTAATCAACGAATTTGGGGTTAATAACACTTCAAAATATGTTAAAGGCATTGTTAACATTGATAGATCTAGAGGAACCACTAGTGACTTGAGTGAAACTAAAGAACCTGTTTTTAATGAAGAAGAATTATTCTTAAAAGTATTAGTTGAAGGAAAGTTTAATTTATATGAATATGTAGATGGAAGTATTAGAAGATATTTTTATAGTGAAGACGGAGACAACATTGAACAATTAATTTTTAAAAACTATAAAACAAAAGATAATCTTCTTGCGCAAAACAATAAATTTAGACAACAATTATGGATTAATTTGAAATGCCCTAGTTTTACAATGAAGGATGTTGAGCGTTTGGATTATACTAAAAATGATTTAGTTCGATTTTTTAACAAGTATAGCGCATGCCATAATACTGAACCAATTAAGTTTACCCCTAAACAAAAGAAAGATTTATTTAATTTAACCCTCAGGCCTCGACTAAATAACTCTTCTCTTTCTGTAATCAATACGTCAACAAATGGTAAAACTACAAATTTCGATTCGAAATTAGGTTTCGGTTTTGGTTTAGAAGCTGAGTTTATCCTACCTTATAATAATAATAAATGGGCCATTGTTGTGGAATCAACCTATCAGAATTTTAAATCTGAAAAAACTATTGAAAACAACTTTATATCTGGAGGACAACAAATTACCGAAGTCGATTATAGCTCGATCGAAATTCCGATAAGTTTAAGACATTATTTCCATCTTAATAACAATGAAAAAATTTTCGTTAACGCTTCATATGTATTTGATATCAGTTCAAAATCTTCGATAGAGTTAAAAAGAGCTGACAACTCCTCATACAGCTCGTTGGATGTTAACTCAAAGAAGAATTTAGCAATCGGTGTAGGTTACAAGTTGGATGATAAATATGGTATAGAAATGAGATATCAAACAAATAGAGAAATCTTAAACAATTATAATTTTTGGAATGCAGACTATAAAACTTTTTCCATAATCTTTGGATACACGCTATTCTAATTCTACTTTTTTCATTGTGAATTTGTAATTCAACTGCTTAAAAACAAGTGTAAATTTACATCATATAAAACGTAAAAAATCTATAATAAAAAATACCGTCTGTGATTTAGACGGTATTTTTTATTTTAACCACCTATAGGCTGTAACAATATTCAATAATTTTATATCTTTTACATATAAAATCATCTATAAATTATGAGATAACATAAAAATTATTTTATTCGTATTTGGGTTAATCCTAATAAGTTGCAAACACAAAAGACAATAGCATTACTCTTGGTATAGACAATAGAGTACAATTACTAAGAGTAGCCTATTCTCTAGCACTATAGGACAGTATTTCCAGAAGCTTAAGACCATGCAAAACGGACTTCTATAAAACACATTATGAGCCGTATAAAAAGTATAAAACCCATCCTTTAGTTATAAAAATTAGAAATGGGGATCTTTGGAGTACAGATTTACCTGTGCTAGCATTATGTTTAGACGACAATCTAAAACCAAAAAGTAATTTAAATTGAGAACAAATCATTCAAAAATATGGATGGTACGGACAAAATATAGATTCCCTTTCTAGTCTTCTCATTGACTTAAAAAAACCATTGATTTTAAAAACAAATACAATCTTGACTTTACATCGTTCATCGATTCTATAAAATCAAATAATATATCACAAAAACTTAATAGCTTCTATCAAACTGATGAAGACAACTACCTCAAAATTATTTTCAATTCCTTAAATAGATGCACCAACAAAGCAATAACTAATTCAAATAAAAGGCCCTTTCTTATGACCTATTTATGCGATAAGCCAAACAACTCTGTTAAAGATTTAAAACTAAAATGGAATACGGATATAGACGGATTATAATTCATGAAAACAGTCGCATTTACTAAGGTGAATTATTTAAAAAATATTATGACCAAGACATTGATTCATTTATTAAACAAGACAAATTTAAAGAAGACTTTACTAATATAGATGAAATAATTGTATTCGCATTAACAGCAAAACTTCTGCAAATTAATTATGGTGAAAAAGTAGGTGAGCAAGAAATAAACCGCACACCATTACATTCAAAGCTTGTTTATGAGCATTCATACAACTACCTGAAAAACAAAGACATAAAACTTGAAGAGGCTTATAAAATTATTCTATCACAGTTAAAAGAAAAATTCAGCTAACTAGTGTGATTGAATATAACACTTAAAGAAACAGTATTAACACATCATTATTCTTTCAGAACCAAAGCATTATGAAAACATATTTAATGGTCAACTAAATGCTTTTTTAAACTGATTAATTAATTGTAATTTAATCCTACACAAAATGTATCTCAAAATTTAATTCTTTTTTTAGACATGACCATTACCGACCTAGAAGGCAGTTACACCATTATTGGTAAAAATCAAGATTCTGAAGCCCTACCTTACAAAGGGGTGCTTCACCTCACCGTAACTAATAATCATCGCATAGAGGCACATTGGGTGATTGGTAAAACGCAAGAACAAAGTGGAACAGGATTTTTTAAAAACGATATTCTTGTCATAAATTTTAAGTATGCTGGAGATGATGATAAACTCTACAAAGGGGTCGCCGTGTACACTTGTATTTCTAGTGATTTACTGGATGGTTTTTGGTCGGAAAAACACGGAGACCCCAATTACTTAGGGTCGGAACGTGCCTTTAGAATACTAAACTAATCGAGAAGTACACACTAGCAAAAGATTCATTTTATTTTACACCTTATGATAGAACTGACATAAAGCTAACAAAAGTCATCTTTTAACGTGTTACTATGTTATAATTTTGAACAAAATACAAATGCTATGAGTAAGCTAATTTCAAAATATAATATTCCAGGACCACGATATACGAGTTATCCAACGGTACCTTATTGGGATAATACGTCATTTTCGTTGAAGGATTACAAAGAGACCTTAATACGAAGTTTCAAGGAAAGCAATACCACTGAAGGCATTAGTTTGTACATTCACTTACCATTTTGCGAAAGTTTATGTACGTTTTGTGGTTGTAACAAGCGCATTACAAAAAATCATACCGTAGAAATGCCTTACCTGAAAGCTGTTTTAAAAGAATTATCTTTATACAAGACTCTTTTAGGCGAAAAACCACTTATTAAGCAAATTCATTTAGGGGGCGGTACACCAACATTTTTTACGCCCGAAAATTTAAACTTTTTAATTACAGGCATCTTTAAAATCGCAAATAAAGCTGAAGATTGTGATTTTAGTTTCGAGGGCCATCCCAATAACACGACCATTCTTCATTTAGAAACCTTAGCGCAAAACGGATTTACCCGCGTGTGTTACGGAGTTCAAGATTATAACGATACGGTACAAAAAGCCATTAACCGAATTCAACCGTTTAAGAATGTACAACAGGCCACTCAAAATGCTAGAGAAGCCGGTTATACTTCTGTGGGACATGATATTATTTACGGATTACCTTTCCAAACTGAGGCTCATGTTATTAATACCATAGAAAAAACAATACAACTTAAGCCCGATCGTATTGCCTTTTACAGCTATGCGCACGTGCCGTGGATAAAAGGAAATGGTCAACGTGGGTATAAAGAAGAGAACATACCTAATGCCGAATTAAAACGTAAACAGTATGAAACAGGAAAAAGGCTCCTACTAGAAGCTGGCTATGTAGAAATTGGTATGGATCATTTTGCTTTAAAGAATGATAGCTTATACCAAGCGGTAGAAGACCAAACGATTCATCGTAATTTTATGGGGTATAGCGATAGTAAGACCCAAGTTATGATTGGCTTAGGAGTCTCTGCAATTAGTGATAGCTGGTACGGATTTGCTCAAAATGTAAAAAACATTGAAGAGTACAAAAGCCTGATTAACGATAATTTACTACCCATATTTAAAGGGCATATATTAACTTCTGAAGACTTAATTATTCGTAAACACATTTTAAATTTAATGTGTACGTTTGAAACCTCTTGGGAAGATGCTGCTTTATATTTTGAAGAACTACCTGAGGTAGTGTCTAAACTCAAAGAACTGGAAAATGACAATCTTGTGGAACGTTTAGAAAACAAATTGGTAGTTACCGAAAAAGGACGCGCATTTGTTAGAAACATTTGTCTTCCATTTGATTTACGCTTACAACGAAATAAACCAAAAACACAGCTGTTTTCTATGACAGTTTAAATAAGAAACCTCTTGATTTAGTTAGTTAGAGTTTAAAGTGAAAAAGGAAAGCCGTAAGAAAGCTTTCCTTTTTTTATATCATAGCATGTAACCGTTTCTGAATGTATTTTAACACGGATTGCATTTAATACCGATCAACCTTTTATAGGCATTTAATTAAAGCGTTTGATCCTCTTTATCCATTTCAGACGCCTCTGTATTTGCTTTTTTATCAGATTTAACCATATTAATTACTACAGCAGCCAAGACAACACATACTAGGGCAAACACGCCTATAATAGCCGCTCCCATTCCCCAATTCACTAGTGGTAACATTAAACTTTTCATACTTCTTATATTTTTAATTAAACTTAATGGCAACGTTCATCGGCCGAGACTTCTTGAACAGTTATATTTTCTGATGGAGAAATATACTTAATCCCCAACCCTAATCCGCGTAAAATAAATAAAACACCTATAATCACTACAAACACAGGAATCGCTTTTAAAATACGTTTTTTAATAGTGCCTGTAATAAAATTACCCACATAAATAGCCGTCGTCATTAGGGGTACTGTCCCTAATCCAAAGACCAACATATACACGCCTCCTTGCCATGCATTTCCGCTAGCTAAAGCTCCGAAAATAGCCATATAAACCAAGCCACAAGGCAGTAAACCGTTTAAATATCCAATGGTAAAAAAAGTACCAGGTGTTTTCTTTTTAAGCTCTTTACCCATTGCGCTTTTTACTTTGGAAACGATGCGATATATAGGTTTCGAAAAATTATACCTATTAAATAGTTTTACTGGTATTAGTATAACAACAATCATTAATACTCCAATAAGTATTGAAAGCTGTTGTTGGAAACCAAAAAGATTTAAACTCTTACCGACCAAGCCAAAAATAAATCCGAGTACGCCATAGGTTAATAAGCGACCAGTATGATAGCTTAACAACTGTAATATTCTTTTCGGTTTATTCTTGCGATCTATGGGTAGCATAAAAGCGATGGGGCCACACATTCCTACGCAATGAAAACTACCTAATAAGCCAAATATGAGTGCGGATAATAACATACCGTATTAATAGGTAAACGATTTTTTATACATGTAAGGCGTCCCTTCATACTCCCAATCGATAATTATATTCCAGCGTCCATCGATTAAATTTTTATGATTAACAAGTAACACAGAACCCTCCAACTCTAAAGGAACATTAAAATCCAATACCTGATTAGATGGTCTGTACAAATACACATTACCTTTCATTTTTGAAGCTTCGAAAGTTTCAGGAAAAATTAATTTCAACCCATCCTCAGAGCTTTCAAAAACAATTTTTTCTTTTAAGCTATTGGTATTTGTTTCAGCATCTATTTCTTTTTGATAGACCACTTCTTTAGCATAATACTCTTCAGTAACTAAATCATAGTCAAACTTGCTATCTGTACTCATGGTTATTACCAGGTACAAAATAAACCCCATAAATAATGCCATAGCTACAACAAGTCCCGTACCCCAATTCCATTTCATAATTTCTAATGCTCGCTGTTAAACGCTTTAATTACGGCTGTTCAACGAGACTCTTATATAATAATTTATACCAACCAACGTTTGGTTTGCTCTACTGTTTTATACACATTGATAACAATGTAATTACTTATAACTTCTTGGCCCCATAAAAGCCGTCGTTGTCGTTTCTATTAGTTCGTCGCCACTATAGACGCCAATTTCTATTCGTTCTTTATCCCCTTTAATACCACTAGCATTAATTTCTACAAACAAGGTACCTTCTGCTAAGCCCTGCTCTGGTACTGTAAAGTTAGTATGAGAAACAAGCTTAACTGTTCCTTTATGTGACAGTAGTTCGAATCTTACATTCTCAATATCTTTAATTGTTTTATTTACCAATTTAAAGGTATATACATTACTTATAATATTTCCTTCTTTGTATTCATATAACTGCCCTGGCAATCTTAAAATTGTAGCTTGCACATCATTTCTTAAAAACAACATTCCGATAAGGACAGCAATTAGAATTCCCAAAACAACAGTATACCCCTTTAACCTAGGTGTAAATTTAAAGGTTTCTTTCTTTTCAATTTCATCTTCACTAGCATAACGAATAAGTCCTTTAGGCAAATTCACCGATTCCATAATATGATCGCAAGCATCTATACAAGCCGTACAATTAATACACTCTAGTTGTGTACCATTACGAATATCTATTCCTGTAGGACAGACATGAACACATTGAAAACAATCGATACAATCGCCTTTCCCTGTGCTTGCTCTGTCTTCATTCTTTTTAAATTTAGCACGCCCTTCTTCCTTCTCTCCACGTTTATGATCGTAGGCTACAATAATAGATTTATTATCTAACAACACCCCTTGTAAACGTCCGTAAGGACAAGCGATAATACACACTTGCTCTCGAAACCAAGCGAATATAAAGTAAAACACACCCGTAAAAATAAGTAGAGAAATAAAGGTACTCGTATGCACCATGGGCCCATCGGTGATGTATCGCATCAACTCATCACTTCCTATTAAATAAGCTAGGAAGACATTGGCAATAAGAAATGATATAATAAAAAAGATTGTCCATTTTAATACACGCTTTCTAATTTTCTCGGCATTCCATGGCATTTTTTTTAATCGGATTTGTTTCCCTCTATCCCCATCTATCCAATATTCGATGCGACGAAAAACCATTTCCATAAATATGGTTTGCGGACAAATCCATCCACAAAAAATACGTCCAAATGCTACAGTAAAAAGGAGAATAAAAACGACCCCGATAACCATCATGATAACAAACAAATGAAAATCTTGTGGCCAAAACGGATTGCCAAAAATATTAAAACGACGCTCTAGGACATTAAACATTAAAAACTGGTTGCCATTTATCTTTATAAATGGAGCAGCCAATAAAAACGCTAATAAAACATAACTAACATACTTACGATAGTTATACCATTTTCCTGATGGTTTCTTTGGAAAAACCCAAGCTCTTTTCCCTTCTTCATCAAGGGTACCTATCGTATCACGAAAACTTTCTTGGTTTTGATCTGCCATCTTATCTTAAATTATTCTGGAATTACTCAGTTTATATTTTACTGTTCTTTTAACACTAAGTAAATAGCATCATTGTATGCTTGAATGCTATAAGTTTCTTCTAAGGGCATGTTAAACGTATCGAACATGGCTAAACGGTAACTAAAATGTTCCATATTAACATCTATTTCCCCCTTAACGACTACTATTTTAGTTTTAGTAAACGCGATACTTTTTGGTAAAGCAACGTCTCTATTTAAACAAACAGCAGTAAGCTTAGAGTTCTCTGAACGAAATAGATCTTTAAAAACTACTTGCTCTGAGTGCTCTAAACCTTGTGCTATATTGTTTAAAATATTCATTTTAAGAAAGACTTAGTACTAATTTACTTGTGTCACCTCTGTTTCTATTACTGTTTCTTCGGTTGGAACCTCTGCTTTTGGAGCATTTTCATCTTGCCAAAGATCACCTTCTGGTGCTTTAGGTTCTGCCGGAGTTGTACCACCAAGACTCATTACATAACTCGACACTTGAGCCATTTCTAATGGTTTTAATTCTGACTTCCAAGCAATCATACCTTTTCCTGCACGACCACCTTCTGAAACCGTTTTAAAAATATCTTTAATACTTCCACCTAAAATCCAGTACGGATCGGTTAAGTTTGGTCCGATACCACCACCACCATCTGACTTATGACAAGCAATACAGTTGGTTTCGTATATTTTTTTACCCGCACTTAAATCGGCAGCATCCGTTAATAAGGTTACCGTATTAACATCCACTAAATCTTTAGCTGTTTTCTTCCACTCTTCAATTTCCAATTGCGCTGCAGCAACAGCCATTTCATACTCCTCATCTTGAGTGTAATCATTTAACACTTCAAAACGCACCATATAAACAATAGCAAAAACGATGGTTGCATAAAAACTATATTTCCACCATGGTGGTAAATTATTATCAAGCTCGCGAATACCATCGTAATCGTGATCTAAAATAATTTCTTTTTCATCCAACACTTCTTCTTCACCAAGCATTTTAAGATAGATCTGATTTATCCACTTAAATTGATTTTCTTTTTTCGTTGCTTCTTTAGCTAAGTAACTTGCTTGCTGTTCTGGTTTTAGTGTTTTAAACAAAACAACGCGAAGGGCTTCGACACATATTTCGAAGGCCATACCAAAAAGCATGACAGTACCTATTATTACCCAGTAGATGGGCTCAGAAAGCATCGCCCATTTCTGATCAGATTCGTAAACCCATTCCATTAAAATTATCGAAATAATTAGTAATAGTAAGAGTCTTAATAAGGATGCAGTTGTTCTCATATTAGTTTTGGTTTATATTAATGGTGTCGTCTTCTAAGGGAATATTACTTACTTCTTCTATGTGTGATTTTTTTGCAGTGACTACCCACAAAAACAGTCCCACAAAGAATAAGAAAAATATTAATAATCCTATTATTGGATAGACAGCCACGCCATCTATACTTTCTAAATTTCCTTTTACAAATTTAAACATAACTACTCGTCTAAGTTTACTGTTGAACCGTCACCATTAGTTACTTTAATATCTGTACCTAAACGCTGTAGGTAAGCTATCATTGCAACAATTTCTCTATCTCGCATTTCTACAAACTCCTCATTATTTTCTTTTGCATACTTCTTATCTGCTTCGTAAGTTTTTGCAAAATCAGGGTCGTTGTACAAGCTCTTTTCAATTTTCTCACCTTGCTCTGCCATCCAGTCTTGAGCTTTGGCAATATCTTCTTCTGTATACGGTACACCAAGGGTTGCTAATGCTCTTAGTTTCGCTTCGGTATCCGTTTTATCTAATTCATTCTGGATTAACCATTTGTACGATGGCATAATAGAACCTGATGATGTACTTTGCGGATCATACATGTGGTTAAAGTGCCAGTTATCACTATACTTACCACCAACACGCATTAAGTCTGGTCCAGTACGTTTACTACCCCATAAGAACGGGTGGTCATAAACATACTCTCCTGCTTTAGAGTACTCTCCATAGCGTTCTACCTCACTTCTAAATGGTCTGATTTGTTGTGAGTGACAACCTACACAACCTTCTCTAATGTATAAATCTCTACCTTCTAATTCTAGAGGTGTATAAGGTTTTACACTTGATATTTTCGGAATATAGTCATCAACCATTAACGAAGGAATAATCTGTACCATACCTCCAATAAGAATAGCTATCGTAGCAAAAATTGTTAATTTCACCGGACGTCTTTCTAACCAAGAATGGTAACCTTCTTTTTTAGTTCGTTTTGTTGTTATTTTTTCTAGTGGTGCTGCTTCTGCTAATTCATCGGTTACAGCACTACCTGCTTTCGCCGTCATTATTAAGTTAACAACACCTATAATTGCTCCTGTAATATATAATGTTCCCCCAATAGCACGCATCCAGTACATTGGCATAATCTCGGTTACTGTTTCTAAGAAGTTTCCATAGGTTAAAGTCCCATCAGGATTAAATTGTTTCCACATCGATGCCTGAACAAATCCTGCTACATATAATGGTAAAGCATATAATATAATACCTAAAGTACCGATCCAAAAATGCATATTTGCCATAGCCAGAGAGTACAGTTTTGTTTTAAATAAGCGCGGAACCATCCAATAAATCATACCGAATGCTAAGAATCCGTTCCATGCTAAAGCACCAACGTGTACGTGAGCAATAATCCAATCACTAAAGTGAGCAATAGCATTTACGTTTTTAAGTGACAGCATTGGTCCTTCAAAAGTTGCCATACCATAACCTGTAATGGCTACAACCATAAACTTAAGAACAGGATCGGTTCTTACTTTATCCCAAGCTCCACGTAAGGTTAACAACCCGTTAATCATACCACCCCATGATGGTGCTAAAAGCATAATCGAGAATGCCACTCCTAAATTCTGTGCCCAATCTGGTAAGGAAGAATATAGTAAGTGGTGCGGACCTGCCCAGATATAGATAAATATTAAAGACCAGAAGTGAACAATAGATAATCTATAAGAATACACGGGTCTGTTTGCCGCTTTAGGCACGAAATAATACATTAATCCTAAAAAGGGAGTCGTTAAGAAAAAAGCTACGGCATTATGTCCGTACCACCATTGAACCAAGGCATCTTGAACACCCGCATACATCGAGTAACTCTTAAAAGCACTCACAGGAATTTCCATACTATTTACAATATGCAACACGGCTACAGTAACAAAAGTTCCTAGGTAGAACCAAAGTGCCACATATAAATGACGCTGTCTTCTGTTTAAGATTGTACCTATTAAGTTTGCTCCGAAAGCAACCCAAACCACTGCAATTGCAATATCAATAGGCCACTCTAACTCTGCATATTCTTTAGATGTTGTATAGCCTAAAGGTAAAGTGATTGCAGCAGCTACAATAATAGCTTGCCATCCCCAAAAGTTAAAACTACTTAACCAATCTTTCCACATACGCGCTTTTAGCAGTCGCTGTGAAGAGTAATAGACTCCAGCAAAAATGGCGTTTCCTACAAAGGCAAAAATAACTGCATTTGTATGTAACGGACGCAAACGCCCAAAACTCAACCATGAAACACCATCGGTTAGGTTTGGAAATAAAAACATAAATGCTAATAAAAGTCCGATAGACATACCGACTATCCCCCAAAATAAAGTTGCGATAACGAAATTTCTTACAATTTTGTTATCATAATAAAATTTTTGTAATTCCATAGTTTAGTTAATTAGTCTTTTTTTTTGATTGGTTTAGATTCATTACTCGATTTATTTAGTTCTTTTTTTTCTATTATAAGTTCGTCTTCAAAAAGCATTCTTACCGATGGTGTGTACGTATCATCGTACTGACCGTTCCTTACAGAATAAATAAATGCTGCAAAAAAAAGGAGAGCAACAAAGACACTAATTGCTAAAAGCATATATATTATATTCATATCATCCAAAGTTACCCCGCAAAATTACAGGTGTTAGGTTATTAATAAAATGACTTTTATCATCAAAAACGCATTTATCCTTTATAATCAAATCCCTGATAAAAAATCAGTTCTTTTTAGAAACGCTAAGCTTCCGCCCCAAAAAATAAGTATAAACAGTTGTAAAAACAACAATACTTATGGAACTTAAAGGCATTAATATTGCAGCGACTACTGGCGCTAGGTTACCAGTAACGGCAAAACCTAAACCAATAACATTATAAAATAACGAAAATATAAAAGCGTAATTTATAACTTTTATCCCCTGTCGTGATAAGGTCATAAAAGTGGTTATCTGATTAAAACGAGAGGCATCTAATATACCGTCGCATGCAGGAGAAAACACATTAACATTTTCCGAAATAACTAACCCCACATTACTTTGCGCCAGGGCTCCCGAGTCATTTAGTCCATCACCAACCATCAACACATTCTTCCCCTGTTCTTGGAGCTGCTTAATGTAATTGAGTTTATCTTCGGGTTTCTGATTGAAAAGCAAACTAGAGCCTTGAGGTAAAATTTGCTCTAAGTAGGCTTGTTCCCCACTATTATCTCCTGATAAAACAACTAACTCACAGGTTTCTGATAACTCTTTAAAAACAGAAGTCATACCCTTTCTGTACTCATTATAAAACACAAAACACCCTTTATACTCATCGTTAGCACCAATATGCACAGTTGTTTTCCCTGTATTTTCGTATTCTACCTCGTGACTTTTTCTCACAGCGTCTTTAGTGACGTAATCGTAGGAGCCCACTTTTACAGTATGCGATTCGGTAACCCCTTCTATTCCTTTACCAACTTCCTCATTAAACGAGTCTAGTGTGCAAATTCCATTTTTATTTAAAAGTGTGTATAACGCACGACTTAAGGGGTGATTGGATGCACGCAAGGTCGAGGTAAGCACTGACTTCTCTTCTTCCGAAAGCGTAACCCCTTCATAAATAATTCCGTTTTTCTGATTGGTTGTTAAGGTTCCTGTTTTATCAAAAACGACGGTATCGATATGTGACATTTGCTCTATCACTTTACTGTTTTTAATATAACATTTATTACGTCCAAAAATGCGTAATAAATTTCCTAGGGTAAACGGCGCTGCTAAGGCAATTGCACACGGACAAGCGACTATAAGTACAGAAGTAAACACATTTAAGGCTAAAGACTTATCGTAAAACAACCAAAAGGCGGTCGACACAAATGCGATAAGCAGTAAAGTTATGGTAAAGCGCTTACTTATCTGATCGGTTAAACTTTCAAATCCGCTTTGTTTATTTTTACTAAAAATCTCATTAGACCATAATTTAGTAAGATAGCTTTGTTCTACAGGCTTTAAAACTTCCAATTCAATAACCCCTGCTTGTTGTCGTCCTCCAGCATACAAATAATCCCCGGACTGTTTTACAACAGGTTCGGCCTCCCCAGTTACAAAACTATAATCTATTAAAGCGTGACCTTTAATTAAAATAGCGTCTACAGGTATCAATTCTGAATTCCTAATTATTATACGATCGCCTTTTTCTAATTCATAAACCTGAGCTTGTTCTTCTTTCTTTAATTTAATAGCATCATTAGATGCACCATTAATAGCTTCCCCTTTTAATAATCGGGTCACCGCAATAGGAAAGTATGACTTATAATCTCTTTCAAAAGATAAAAACGCATAGGTTTTTTGTTGAAAAAATTTCCCTAGCAACAAGAAAAAAACCAAGCCCGCTAAACTATCAAAAAAACCTGAACCCCAGTCCATAATAATCTCTACCGATGAACGAACAAAGAGCACAAAAATACCGATAGCAATAGGAACATCGATATTTAATATTTTAGAACGTAAGCCTTTAAAAGCAGAGACAAAATAGCCCCACCCTGCATAAAAAACAACAGGCAGTGAAAAACCAAACATGACCCATCTAAACACATGCTTAAACCGTTCTAACCAAAACTCATCTACCTTAAAGTACTCGGGGAATGATAAAAACATGATATTCCCAAACGCAAAACCTGCAACCCCTAACTTGTAAATTAGACTTCTGTCGGTTTTTGTTTTTTTTCCTGAAGCATCTTCTAAGGAAATATATGGATCATACCCTAATCTTGCTAACAACACGACTAAATCATGTAAACTTAACAGGTCGCTAGAATAGGTAATACGGACATTTTTTTTAGGAAAATCGACTTGAGCAGTCTTTATAGCAGGGTTCAACTTATTTAAATTCTCTAAAACCCAAATACACGAACTACAGTGTATAGAAGGAATTAATAAGGTCACCACTTGAATACCTTGCTCGTTAAACTCTAATAATTTTTCTGAAATAACTGTATTTTCAAGAAAATCATATTTTCCCTCAATGCGCGAAGGTGTAATTCCGGGGGACTCCTGTAAATCGTAATAATAAGAGAGGTCATTTTCATTTAATATGTCGAACACCGTTTTACAACCGTGACAACAAAAACTTTTCTCTTCATGTTTTATTGTGGATCTATCGCACACCTCTCCACAATGGAAACAATTCTCCATAATTACTTAATTTACTTCGATCTTTTAAAAGATCATTAATACAAAGTACAAAGGTCTTTTATTTCCCATCTTAAAAACATGACTTTTGTCAGTTTAATATCAGGAAAAAGTATACTTAATATATTAAAAATAACAACCCGTAATTTACACAATTCCATAGACTTTAGTTTTAATTGGGGTAAACTTTAATGGATTTTGCGTAAATTATTCGTTTCTTTGCCTAGAATAAGATTTTTAACTTATGAGTCACCAAGAAAGCCGTTGTGAAAACTGTATAGTAAGACAATTAAATTCCTTAAAAGCCTTAAAAAAAGAAGAGCTTAAGCGCATTTCTGATAGTAAAACTACGAAAATCATAAAAAAAGGAGAATCCATTTTTGCCGAAGGCGAAAAGCTTAATGGTGTTTTTTGTGTGCAGAATGGTGTTACTAAACTCTCTAAAATGAGTGATAATGGTAAGGATCAAATTATTAAAATTGCTGCTAAAGGTGAGATATTAGGGCAACGATCTGTAGTCGCCGACGAAATCACTAATTTGAGTGCTGTAGCTTTAAATGATATGACTGTTTGTTATATCCCTAAAGCCGAACTTTCTCAAAGCTTAAATGAAAACATGCAATTCACTCAAGCCATTTTAAAACAGATGGCTAAAGACTTAAAAGATTCGGATGACGTGATTGTTAGCATGGCACAAAAAAGTGTTAAGCAACGTATTGCTGAAGCTCTACTCTATTTAAAAAATAATTTCGGGGTTGATAATGAAGGGTATATTGCAATGACGCTCTCTCGAGAGGATATTGCTAATGTTGTAGGTACTGCAAAAGAAGCATGCATCCGTACATTATCTTCATTTAAAAAAGAAGAATTAATCACTACTTCAGGTAAACGTATTAAAATAGAAAATGAAAAAGCCCTCTATAATATGATAGAAGGCTTTTAGATTCATATAACTTTTACTACTTAAATTTTTACCGTTAAAACAGGAATTTTAGAGTGATTTACAATATCTTCACCTATACTTCCTGAGAAAAAGTGAGCTAATCCACTTCTACCGTGTGTAGGAATACTTATTAAATCTGCTTTAACCTTATTAGCAAAATTAAACACCCCTTGCTCTACCGAGTAGTCAGCAAAAATAGTAACATCTTCTAGTAAGATTTTATCTTCTTCAGGAAGGTTTACTATAAACTCAACAATTTGCTTTTCAATTTCATTGGTACTCTTATAGTTCTGACCTGGTAAATTCACATATAACAAGTGCATTTTAATTTCTAAAAGCTTAAACATTTTAGCCACCTTTTGGTAAGCTTCTAAACTTTCTACTTTAAAATCACAGGCAAAAACAGCTACCGATGGCGACATGTTCGTATCCTCTTTGATAACTAAAACAGGAACCGATGCTGTACGCACCACTTTTTCTGTGTTTGAACCTACAAAGACTTCCGACACACCACTAGTACCGTGAGATCCCATAACGATTAAATCTGCTCCGTATTCTTTAGCGACATCATCAATTTCAGAAAACACCTTGAAATTTCTTACGATATCAGTTACTTTTAGGCCTTCTAAATAATCCTTATCTAAAAACTCTGTAAAACGTTTTTTCGTTAATTTAATTAAAAACAAACCTTCAACAGAATCCTCTTCATCCTTGGTAATTCTCGCGTCATTAACACCCATCATATGGACAACAACAATTTCTGAGTCTTTACGACTCGCGATTTTTGCCGCTACTTTTAAAGCGTTTTCTGAATGTATTGAAAAATCAACTGGTACTATAATTTTATTCATCGGTTTTGTATTTTAATGATGGTTTATTCTTTGTTTATTTTATGTTGTTAAAGATACATATAAAGTTTACTACAACAAATGACATTTGTCATTCTTCATAAAAAATCTCTAATATGATAAAGTTAAGACCTCTTAAACAAACCATTAAATGATTCGTGATAATCATATGAGGTAAATAAAACAAGAATTTGGTTTACTTTACTTGCTGATTCATTTCCATCTCATGATCGTATTTACAACATCCTGGTAAATTTTTGTATGCTTCTAAATCACCCGCTACTTTTTCCGTATCGTATCCTGAAGCAGCAATAGCTTTATGAATAGACATCACATCTGTTTTAGTCTCATCAAAAGAAACCTCAACTTTCTTTTTGTCTACATCCCAATTCGCTTCCGCAACACCTTCTACGCTGTTTGCAGCTTTTTCAATGGTTGTTTTACACATCCCACAGTTTCCTCTTACTCCAAAAGACATCTCTGCCAAAGCGATTTCCTTTGACACTTCAGAACTTACTTCCGTTACTGTTGTTTCTACTTCTTTTTTGGCCTCATCTTTACAACTTGTTAAGCCCATTGCAGCTACTACCGCTACACTTAAAATTACTCTTTTCATGTTTAAATATTTAATTATTAATAATTGGTTCTACTTATTCTATAACTTGTTTCACTTCTCCACATCGCAACATAGCGTCGCCAAAATACGGATTTAAAACTTTATCTTCTTTACTCAACCAGTAAGCGCCTGTATCATTATCTACCATTGGGCAATATTGATGATACACCTTTTCATTTATACCGAATACTTCAATAGCATTGGTTAAATGTGTTGAAAGGCTTTTGAAACGTCGCCTTTGATCTACTAAATCACTTGTATTTGAAATGGATGTCGCAGAATCTTTTATTTCTTTTTCTAAAACCATCCAATGCTCATGTGCATCCTTATCTTTTACCAATTTCATATCTACTTTTGATAAATGGCTTAATAACTTTTTAGCTTCCTCTGCACTGTTATTGGCATCATCTTTTACCAAGGCATCTTTTAGTTGAATATAATCGTTAAAAACTGCTTTTAATTGGTTCTGAAAGTCTTTTGAAACCGTAACTCTTTCATTTAAATTGAAGTGCGCTTCTTTGGATTCATTTTTATCTGATTTATGATTCATCATTGACTTTTTACCTTGTAATTGAGCTGCCGCATCAACAGTAAATGTTCCATTGGTTACAATTTCATCGCCATTTTCTAATCCGTCCACAACCTGATAATTTTCACCCATTTTAGAACCTAAGGTAATTTCACGCATTTCGAAAACAGTTTCGTTAGGATCTGGTTTTAAATACACCAAAGAACGCTCTCCTGTCCATAAAACTGCAGAAGATGGAATAGTCAATACTTCTTTCGTGTTTGAAGCAACTCCTTTTATTTTACCCGAAACAAACATGCCTGGCTTAAACAAATTATCCTTATTACTCAACACCACTCTTAAAGTTACCGTACGTGTTTTCGTATTTAAAGTTGGATCTATAAAATCTACTTTTCCTGTGAATTCTTTATTAGGATACGCGTTTGTTACGACAGAAACCTCTTGACCTTTCTTTAGTACTTCAATTTGATTTTCATAAACATCAAAATTCGCCCAAACAGTAGACAGATTAGCGATTTTAAGCAATGGCTGACCTTGCTTTACATAATCCCCTTGCTCGATGAGTTTTTCAGTCACTGTTCCTGAAACCGTAGCATAAATAGGCACATTTTCTTGCACTTTTCCTGAAGATTCTATCTGACTGATTTGATTCTCTGAAAGCTTCCAAAGTTTTAGTTTATTACGAACCGCTTTATACAAAGCAGGTTGTGATTCTTTTAAAGAGGAAGCAGTTATCAACTCTTGTTGTGCTGCGTATAATTCAGGTGAATAAATAGTAGCCAACAACTGGCCTTTACGTACCTCTTCTCCTGTGAAACTCACATTCAATCGTTCTATACGTCCTGAAAAATAACTCACTTGTACGGCATTAGCTTCTTCATTTTCTACAATTTTTCCAGATAATTTAATGGCATTATCTTCAGCTTTACCACTACCAACAACAGCTGTTTGCACATTAGCCAAAGCCATAGCATTTTCTGTTAGTTTAAATTGATCGGCAGCCAAGCCATCTGCTCCTGCTTCGGCTGGTATTAAGTCCATTCCGCAAATAGGACAATCGCCAAATTCTGGCTGCATAATTTGAGGATGCATAGAACAGGTCCACATTTGATTTGATTCTGCAACAGCATCATGGTTATGCTCATTCTCGGTATGAGATGAACCGCCAAATAAGAACCATCCTAATAGAATTCCTATAGCTAACAAACCCATATATATAACTACTTTATTATTTTTCATTTTCCAATCGTTTTATCATGATTTTCATTTCTTCAATTTCTTTTCTTTGAGCTTCAATAATAGCATCTGCTAATTTTCTAACCTCTGGATCTTTAATGTCTGCGCGCTCACTAGTTAATATGGCAATGGAGTGATGTGGAATCATCCCTTTTAACCACAACAAATCACCAACAACAGGTGCTTGAACTCTCACCAACCCTAAAGCTCCAATAAATAGCAGTAAGCTCCCAACTAGTATCCCAATATTCTTTTTTTTATTTGTATACATATTCCGCATAAAGAACCACATAATTACCGCCATCGTAGAAATCCCTAAGCACACCATATAAAATCGTGTCATACTAAAATAGACATGATCAATCGCATAGGTATTTAAGTACATCGTTATATACATAGCTATAAATGAACACCCTAACATTAGGAAGAACTTAGTGTAGCTCCCCATGCCTTTCTTTTCTGTATTATTTTCTTGTGAATCCATAAGTTCTCGATTTTGTGTTAACAATTCCTATAATATTAATTAATAGTGAAGGGAAATTCGATTTTCACTTTCTCCCAAGCCATCGAAATAGTTCCATTTTTATCATCTATTTTGTTGATTTTATATTCTAGATGTTCTGTGATTTCTTCTGATAATTTTGGTGTAATTTTAAATCGAATAACATCCTCTTTTTCATCATATTCATCTTTACCGTGTTGCTCCCAATTTTTGTTAATCATTACTGTCCAGTCGCCTTTTGACGGAATTGTAAAAAAGCCATATTTCCCTTTAGGAAGCGTTTCTCCTTTTATGATTAAATCTTTATTAGTTTCAATCCAAGTAGCCATATGCGCTCCTGCTTGCCACACTTGGTCATAACCAACTAATCCACCAAAGATGATTCTATTCCTTACTCCTGGTGATGAATAGTCTATATGAATATGAGCATCACCAATCATTGCCATAGCTGATGTATGCGGACTTAATACTTTCTTTTTTGAAGTTTCCTCATTTATGGAATTTGTAATGTGATTTTCATGGTTGTTTTTTTTTACTTGTTTTGTTTCTTCCTTACAACTCAAAACAGAAAGTATCATCATCAGTACTAGTAAAATGTTTTTCATATTTATATATTAAATGTTAATAGTTCTTAATCTTAAAGCATTAGCAATTACCGAAACCGAGCTAAAACTCATTGCTAAAGCTGCAATCATTGGGGATAATAACAAACCGAAAACAGGAAATAAAACACCTGCAGCAACGGGCACACCTAAAGTGTTATAGACTAATGCAAAAAATAAGTTTTGTTTGATGTTTTTCATCACACCGTGACTTAAATTCTTCGCTTTTACGATGCCATTTAAATCACCTTTTACAAGCGTAATTTCTGCACTTTCTATAGCGACATCTGTCCCCGTTCCCATAGCTATTCCGACGTCACTTTTCGCCAATGCAGGCGCATCGTTAATCCCGTCACCTGCCATAGCAACTACTTTTCCTTCGTTCTGTAATTTCTCTACCACCTTCAACTTATCTTCTGGTAACATACTGGCTTTAAAATCGGCAAGATGTAATTCAGAAGCAACGGCTTGAGCGGTATCATGATTATCACCTGTAAGCATAATCACAGCAATACCTTTATCTTGAAGTTCTTTAATTGCCTTAGCACTAGTTGCTTTAATTTTATCCCCAATAACCACATAACCAACAACCATTTTGTCTACGGCTAAATAAGACACCGTCTTTCCTTGTTTTTGATAGGTTTTAGCTTCAGCCTCCATTTCAGACGAGATGATAGCGTTCGCATACTTCATCATTTCTGGGTTTCCTAAAGCTGTGGTTTTACCATTCACTTTACCTTCAACACCTTTACCAGTAACCGCACTAAAAGCCTCTGATTTTAATACTTCCGTTTTCTTTTCCTTTCCGAATTTTACCGTGGCTTCAGCTAAAGGGTGTTCAGAATTACTATTTAAAGACACTATATATTGAAGCACTTGCTCTTCGGTATAATCGGTCCCAAAAGCACCAACTTTTTCAACGGTTGGTCGTCCTTCTGTTATCGTTCCAGTTTTATCAATAATAAGGGTATCTACTTTATCCAATTTCTCTAAAGCTTCCGCATTTTTAATCAGCACGCCATTTTGAGCACCCTTTCCAACACCAACCATAACAGACATGGGCGTTGCTAATCCTAAAGCGCAAGGACAAGCAATAATTAACACCGCAATGGCATTAACAAAGGCATAAACATAAACAGGTTCTGGTCCCCAAATAGCCCAAACCCCAAAGGTTATTAGAGAAATCAGGACTACGGCAGGCACAAAATAACCCGATACTCTATCCGCTAGATTCTGAATTGGCGCACGACTTCTACTCGCATCATTAACCATATGAATAATTTGAGACAGTAAGGTGTCGCTACCTACTTTTTCAGCTTTCATAAGAAACACCTGATTCCCATTTATAGTTCCACTACTCACCTTATCACCTTCCACTTTATTTACAGGAATAGGTTCACCAGAAATCATTGATTCATCAACGGTAGTTTCACCTTCAGTTATAGAACCATCTACAGGAATTTTATCTCCTGGTTTTACTTTAAGAATATCGCCCAATTCTATCTTATCGATACTCACCTCAACATCTTCACCATGAACAACTTTGGTTGCCTTATTAGGTGCTAGTTTTAACAACTCTTTTACTGCCGAATTGGTTTTACTATGGGCACGAGCTTCCAAAAGCTGACCTAAAAGCACCAAGGTTAAAATAACTGTTGCCGCTTCAAAATACACGTGAACAGCTCCTGATTCTGATACAAATTGCTCCGGAAAAATTCCAGGAAACAACATGCCAAATACACTAAACAGCCACGCAGCTCCTGCTCCAATTCCAATCAGTGTAAACATGTTTAGATTCCATGTTTTGATACTTCTATAAGCACGTTCAAAGAACATCCATGTGGCGTAAAACACCACTGGAATAGATAATGCAAACTGAATCCAGTTCCAGTTTTGTTGCTCCATAATATCGTACAACGGATTATTTGGAACCATCTCACTCATAGCGATAATGAAAATTGGTAGTGTGAATGCCAAGGCAATCCAAAACTTTTTCAGCAGCTTATTATAGGTCTTTTCTTCAGAAGACAAATCGGCTTGCATGGGCACTAAATCCATTCCGCAAATAGGACAAGCTCCTGCTTCGTCTTCAACTATTTCAGGATGCATTGGGCAGGTCCACTGTTCGGAATTGATTGCCGACAAGTTTTGTTCTTCCACCAAATCCATTCCACATACCGGACAATCGCCAGGCTTGTCATAGGTTTTATCACCTTCACAATGCATCGGACAATAAAATGTACCGGTTCCTTCACCCTTTGGTTTTGCCGCTTTTTCTTCGTGCTTAGGTTGTTCTCCTGGATGGTGAATACTATAACTCCCGCCATCTTTTTTTAAGGCCTCTTGAAAAGTTTCTAAAGGAATATGAGATGCCATTTCAATAAGCGCTTCCTTCTTTTCTAAATTCACCGTTGCTTTTAAAACACCTTCCACTTCGGAAAGCGTTTTTTCAACGTGACTCCGGCAACCATTACAGGTCATTCCGTGTATCTTATACGTATGTAGCATAGCACCTTCATTTAGCTTGTGAATGGAATAGGTGTCTCCTTCCTTTTTTAAAGCCTCTTGAAAAGTCTCCAAAGGAATATGAGATGCCATTTCAATAACAGCTTCTTTCTTTTCTAAATTCACCGTTGCTTTTAAAACACCTTCCACTTCGGAAAGCGTTTTTTCAACGTGACTCCGGCAACCATTGCAGGTCATTCCGTGTATATGATATGTGTGTTTCATAATTGTTATGTTATAGACCTAACAGGTTTTAAACACCTGTTAGGTCAGTTATTCATTTTAAAGCTAATCATAAAATGCAACAATTAATTCGTCACATAATTTATGAAGGCCGATTGCACAAAATAGTTTTTTACGGATTCCACTTGATTCATTTGAAACTTCAATTGCAATTCTTGAATGTCTAAAACATCATTAAAATCAATTGTTCCTGTTTCGTAATTTTTAATTAGAATTTCTTCGGCATCTTCTGCGCGTTTCAAGTTTTGAACTTGCGTATCAAAAGAAATTCGCGATTGATTACGTTGAGAAATGGCTTTCGCTAATTCGGACTTCAACATATTCAATCGTTCAGCTTTTTGCGATTGAATTTCTTGTTTTCGCAAATCGTTTTGAATGGTCTGCGATTTATACTTTTTATTAAAGATAGGAATTGATACGGAAACCATTGGCATAACCATATCCTTATAAGAACTGGTAATCATCGGACTGTTTTCTTGATTGATATATTCCACTCCGAAACCAATCATTGGTCCTCCCTCTTTTTTGTTCAGTAATTCAGACTGATTTACCGATTCATACAGCTTGTCGTATTTAAGTAACTCCGGATTAACCTGTAAGCTATCGTAGCTATAATAGCTATCGTCTTGCGGAATTTCTAAAGTAGACAGCACAGACACCTTGCTATCATAATCGCGATTCAGTAAACTATTTAAAGCTGCTTGTAAGCCTTCGGATTTCTGAGTCAACACCTCTTTTTGTTCCTGTAACTCGTTTTGTCTAATCTGAAGTTTTAAAACATCTACTGCCGATGCCTTCCCGACTTCTAAAGAGGTTAATGCAATCTGCTCATAGGATTGCAAAAGGCTAATATTCTTTTCTAAAACCTTTTGTTTGGCGTCAATTTCATAAAGCTGATAATACAATTGCGAAACTGAAAGCGCTAACTTTCGTTTCGCTATAGTTATTTCTAAATACTGCGAATCGGCCATAGAAGAGGCATAATTTTCTCTTGCCGTAATAGTTCCAAACCAAGGCAACATTTGCATTACCGATACTCTAAAACGTTCCATTGGCATGTTCATTTCTGGTGATACCGCCATGAATCCGAAATTAAATTCAGTATTTGGAATACTATTGACTTCGTTAACTTTCTCTGAAGCAATTTTATGCTGAAAATCGAATTTTTGAATTTCAGGATTGTTTTCTAGTGCTTCGTTAATTAACACGCCTAATTCTTGACCTTTCATAGAGTGAAAAGTGAAAAGTAAAAAACATATTAATAGCAAAATTCGAGGCTGGAAGCTAGAAACTGGAAGCTGGAAGCTACGTACTAAATTTCGGGTCTTGGAAATTAAAAACGAACTAGTAGACACGCTAATTGCTTTCCTTATTTTAATATTTGATTTTTTATTTCTCATAATTTCTCCAATTTTGATGAAGCTTCGTTAACATTTTACCGACTCTATCGTTTCTTTCTGTAAGCTCTTTATATTTTTCTGTAGACAAATAACCACAGGAGTGAGCGTAATTCAGCCATTCTTCAGTTTCAGAATTGGAACCTAACGAGTGAATTAAGTGTTGCTTAAAAACAGAATCATAACTCCTCTTAGCCCAACCTTCGCTAATGTTTGCACTTACAGAACGAGAAGAACGAACAAGTTGAGAAGTCAAGGAATACACCTCTTCTTTCGGAAATTTTCGGGTTTCCCAAAAAATATCCATGGCCAAATCGAAAGCCAACTTATGAACTTCTAAATCTTTATAAGACTTTATCATATTTCTAAATCTTTTCTAAATTCTAATTTATAATACACCAAGTTCCAGCATCCAACGTCGAGCTTCGGGCTTCGAACATCTAATTTTTCACTAATCACTTTTCGTTTTTCACTTTCATCTCCGCTCTCCAGCTATACAGCACAGGTACAACAAACAGAGTTATTAGCGCGATAAGCATTCCTCCGAAACTTGGAATAGCCATTGGTATCATAATATCACTTCCACGCCCTGTTGAGGTTAATACTGGTAGTAATGCTAATATGGTTGTAGCTGTTGTCATTAAACATGGTCTGATACGTTTTTCTCCTGCTTCTACAATCGATGCTCTAATTTCTTTCTTGGTATCAGGTGAATTTCTATCGAAAGTTTGCGTTAAATACGTTGCCATAACCACACCATCATCGGTAGCAATTCCGAAAAGTGCAATAAACCCAACCCAAACAGCCACACTTAAATTAATGGCGTGCATTTGGAATAAATCTCGCAGGTTTTCACCAAAGAAATTGAAGTTTAAAAACCAGTCTTGACCATAGAGCCAAATCATAATAAATCCGCCACCAAATGCCACAGCAATTCCCGTAAATACCATTAATGAGGTGGTTACCGAACGGAATTGGAAGTACAGAATTAAAAATATAATGGCTAAAGCTAAAGGAACCACAACCGATAGTGTTTTTTCTGCACGCAGCTGATTTTCATAGGTTCCAGTAAACTCATAACTAATTCCTTTTGGCACGATTAACTTTCCGGATTTAATATGCTCTTGAATCAACGCTTGCGCACTTTCAACCACATTAACTTCAGCGAAACCTTCTAATTTGTCAAACAATACATATCCTACTAAGAAGGTGTCTTCACTTTTAATTACTTGCGGACCTTGCTCATAACGAATATTTGCTAATTCACTTAAAGGCACTGGATTTCCTTTTTCAACAGGAATATAAATTTGCTCTAAATCGGAAGGATTTCCTCGTAATTCTCTTGGGTAACGTACACGAACTCCGTAACGCTCTCTACCTTCGACCGTTTGGGTAAGCGACATGCCACCAACAGCGACTTTTAAAACCTCCTGCACATCGGCAATAGAAATTCCGTAACGCGCAATTTTCTCTCTATCAATATCAATCAACAAATACGGTTTACCAACAATCCTATCGGCAAAAACAGCTTCTTGTTTTACACCTTCGGCATGTTTAAGAATACCTTCTAATTGCACTCCAAAAGCTTCAATCTGTTTTAAATCTTGACCTTTTACTTTTATTCCCATTGGTGCTCGCATTCCTGTTTGAAGCATTACCAATCGGGTTTCAATAGGTTGCAATCTAGGTGCAGACGTTACTCCTGGTAATTTAGTTACTCTTACAATTTCATCCCAAATATCATCAGGTGATTTTATTTCTGGTCGCCAATTTCGGAAGAATTCACCATCCTTATCTGGAATGAGTTGCGCGTTCGTGATTTTGGTTGAAGTGGAATTGATTACCGATTTGTTGATGTTTTCATTTGAACTTTCAACTAAATTTTCATTATAAACCAATCGTCCATCTTTCAATTCAAACAATCCATCATCATTCACTTTATAACGCTGACGTTCGTTATCTTCATTCAGCATATATTCTGGCTTATACTGAATAATATTCTCGTACATAGATAGTGGCGCTGGATCTAAAGCAGACTCTGTTCTACCGGCTTTTCCAACCACCGTTTCGATTTCTGGAATACTAGCAACTGCCATATCTAATTGTTGTAGAACACGTTTGTTTTCTTCCACTCCAGAATGCGGCATGGATGTCGGCATTAGTAAAAAGGAACCTTCATTTAATGATGGCATAAACTCTTTACCTGTGTTTTTCATAATGAAGAATCCTGCCACAATAATTGCGGTTGGAACAGATAAAAACAATACTTTATTATCTAAACACCATCTCAAAATCCGAGTATAGAATTTGATAAATAATGAAAATGCACCTAATAGTCCGAAGCAAATGACTCCAACAAAAATCAGGTTCCAGAAGATGCTTTTATCGACACCCAACGGTCTCCAGTATTCCGCTAAAAGGAAGACGATAGCGGATGCTGAAATAACAATATTAATAAGGTTTGCTCGTTTTGCATCAACAATATCTTGAAGTTTTAAAATACCTGTAACTCCAAATGCTATTAAAACAATCCCCAACCAATAGCCATAGAAAAGCCCAGCTATTCCCGCGAGGATTAAAGCTGTGTTTAATATATAGCTGAAACTCTTTTTAATACTTTTTCTTCTGAATAAAAATGCTGCAAACGGCGGAATTAAGAATAAAGCCACAAGTATGGAAGCCGTTAAAGCAAAAGTCTTTGTGAATGCTAATGGTCGGAATAATTTTCCTTCGGCACCAATCATAGTAAATACAGGAATGAAACTAATAATAGTGGTCATTACTGCGGTTACGATAGCTCCAGAAACTTCTGCCGTGGCATTATAAACGACAGTATTTATAGACTCTTTACCGTCATCATCATCGAGATGTCGAATAATGTTTTCGGATAATATCACCCCCACATCAACCATGGTCCCAATAGCAATGGCAATACCTGATAAAGCAACAATATTGGCGTCGACATTAAAGAGTTTCATCGCTATAAATACCATGAGCACCGCAACAGGTAGCAGTCCGGAAATTAAAATGGAAGCACGCAGATTGAACACCATGATGATAATCACCAAAATGGTAATTAAAATCTCCAAGGTTAGTGCTTCGTTTAAGGTTCCTAAAGTTTCTTGAATCAGCTCGGAGCGATCATAAAAAGGAACAACGGTTAGCTGAGACGTTCTGCCGTCGGCTAAAACTTTAGAAGGTAATCCTGTACTTAATTCACTAATTTTTTCTTTGACGTTATTAATGACTTCCATTGGGTTGGCTCCATAACGTGCCACTACAACACCACCAACGACCTCAGCACCTTCTTTATCTAAGATCCCTCTTCGTGCTTCAGGACCTAAAGCTACTTTAGCAATATCTTTAATTCGAATAGATTTGTAATCTTCCGAAGTCACCACAGCATTTTCAATATCTGATACGGACTTTACATAGCCTAAACCACGCACTAAATATTCGGCTTGATTAATTTCTAAAGTTTGAGCTCCAATATCTTTATTACTATCCTTGACTGCTTTTACCACTTGGTTTAAACCAATATTGTATTGACGCATCAATTCGGGATTCACATCAATTTGATATTCCTGGACGTAACCACCAATAGACGCTACTTCAGAAACACCACTTGCAGATGACAAGGCATATTTCACATAGTAATCTTGAATGCTTCTCAGTTCGTGTAGATCCCAACCACCAGTTACATTTCCATTTTCGTCACGACCTTCTAAGGTGTACCAATAGATTTGTCCTAAACCGGTTGCATCTGGACCTAATGTTGGCATAACACCGTCTGGCAGCAATCCGCTAGGTAGGGAATTCAGTTTTTCTAAAATCCGACTACGACTCCAATAGAATTCTACATCCTCTTCAAAAATAATATAGATGCTAGAAAACCCAAACATAGACGAGCTACGAATGGTTTTTACCCCTGGAATTCCAAGCAAGGTTGTAGTTAAAGGATAGGTAATTTGGTCCTCGATATCTTGAGGTGAAATGCCATCCCATTTGGTGAATACAATTTGTTGGTTTTCACCAATATCCGGAATAGCATCTACGGCTACAGGATTGCTTGGTAAAAATCCAGTATCCCAATTAAAAGGTGCGTTTACTGTTCCCCAACCTATAAAAAGGACAAGTAATAAAACGGCTACGAGTTTATTCTCTATTAGAAATTTAATGCTTTTATTCAGCATGAGTTTTGATAATTAAACAGTTAGACATTGGCGTATAGAAAACACCGAATACAAGAAATCATCCTAATGAATTGAATCACTGGATAACACAGTCTATTGTTTAAAAATCAAATTAAGTAAGTCTCGTCAAGTTTGAAGATCTCTTTAGTGACGAGGGGTGGTTTATAGGCCTCGAAAGACGTTTTCTTTTTATCAACACTTTCAAAAAGGTTGATATAGCTGTATACAAATGAAACAATAAATACTTGTTGCTCAAGCGTGATTTGCTCCGCATGAAGTTGTAATTCATCTTGACCGTCTACAACAACCTGCTCATCACTACAACAGTTCTTTTTAGTAACAGAACAACCTTCCGTTAACGGATTTTCCATGTCCATTCCACAAGTTTTCACTTGTTGGAAAATGGCTGTATCCATTAATGTATCTCCACAAAAATGCATATCAATAGTAAATGACATTGTAGAGAATAACACTACAATCGCCATCGACAAAGACACTATTTTATGGATTAGTTGTTTCATAATTGCTTACGAAGATACAAAAAAAATAATCGCTAAATTTTGCTTAACAAAAAATTAGCGAATAGTACTATAAATGTATGGGTTTGCGAAATACTAGTTATTCACAGTATTAAATTTAGCATGTTCCCATTTTGAAAACCCTTCGGTTAAATCATATATTTTTTTAAACCCTGCTGCTTTCATTTTCTGTGCACACTTTGCACTTCTATTTCCTGATCTACAGTATAACACTACAGGTTGTTCTTTATCTAACGATTCTATATCTGCGTCAAAGGTCTCTGAACTGATATCAATATTTTGAGCGTTAATAATGTGACCAAGATCAAACTCCTCAGCAGTTCTTACATCGATTAACTGCACTTTTTCAAGCTCCATTATTAAATCCATCTCTTCGCGACTCACCTCGGTAATCACCCCCTCAGACGACTTTTCACATCCTAAAAAACTTAACGCTACGACTAAAATTAAAACTAGTTTCTTCATAATTATTTTATTCCACGTTATTATTAAATTGTTTTTTCTCCTGTCCATTCCGAAAAGCCTCCCATAAGATTATACGCATTTTCGAAGCCCATTTGATTCATGATCTCACAAGCTTGACCACTTCGTCCGCCCGATCTACAATAGACATAATAATTTTTACTTTTATCTAACGCTTCCAACTCATAAACGAAGGCCTGCCCTTTAAATATATTCATGTTAATAGCGTTCGGAATGTATCCCTCACCAAACTCCTCTTCTGTGCGCACATCTATTAGGACGGCATTGTCATCATTTTTTAGCTTATCTGCCCAAAGCTCTTGTGTTAAATCTGCCATAATAATTATTTTAGATTACAAAGTTAAGGTTTTGCTTTTTCCTTCCAATAGGAAAAATATGTTTTATTACTAAAAACCAATAATCAAAAATCACAACACGCAATTAACATTTCTTGTAAATTTATCTTATTTTCACTGTTAATTTTTTTAGAAAACCATCAGCATAAATCTAAATTTAAAACCAATTTAGATTTCAATAAATACGTGTAACTAAAAAACAAATTGCGTTTTAACAGATATTTATAAGGGATTTTAAATTTTCATTTATATATTTGTCCCATATCAAAAAACAAAATGAACACAATTTTAAATACAACGTGGTGGTGGAATTCTCGAAAATTAACAATCGTGAACTAACCCTATTCGTATAATTTAAATCAAAATATATTGAAAAAAGGCTTGTCATTCACGACAAGCCTTTTTTTTTTGTATTATAAAATTTCAACAATGAAAACTTTTAGTCTTTACACCCATTATAAAAAAATACTTGCAGACACTATTACTCCTGTTAGTATTTACCTTAAAATAAGAGACAAATACCCTAATAGCATTTTACTAGAAAGCAGTGATTACCACGCTAGCGATAATAGTTTTTCTTACATCTGTTTTAATCCCATAGCCTCAATAAAAATTGATAGCAAAAGAATCACACAAACCTTTCCTGACGGTAGTGAAATGGTCAATAAAACAAAGAATGTAGCTGAAAAAATCCACAAATTCACAAAACGTTTTAAGGTCGCTTCTAATGATGAGTTTAAATTTCATAACAACGGAATATTCGGATATACAGCTTACGACGCGGTAAAATATTTTGAAGACATAGAAATTTCAGAAAAACCTAATTCCATAGACATTCCTGATATCTACTACGCCGTGTATCAAAATATTATTGCCATTAATCACTTTAAGAACGAAGCCTATATTTTTGCTCATTGTCATGATACCGAAAATAATATTGATGAAATCCTTCAACTTATAAAATCGAAAAACTTTTCAACTTATAATTTTACCACAGATTCTGAAATTTCATCTAATCTTACCGATGAAGAATACAAGGACCAGGTCGAATTAGCAAAAACACACTGTGCACGAGGTGATGTCTTTCAGTTGGTTTTATCTAAAAAGTTTTCACAAAACTTTAAAGGTGACGAGTTTAATGTGTACCGAGCCTTACGAAGTATAAACCCCTCCCCTTATCTATTTTATTTCGATTATGGTGATTTTAAAATTTTTGGAAGTTCACCTGAAGCTCAATTAGTAGTGTCCAATGGTCAGGCTGAAATCCACCCTATTGCTGGTACTTTTAAACGTACGGGTAATGACTCTAAAGACATAGAGTTGGCGAAACAATTAGCGGAAGATGAGAAGGAAAATGCCGAACATATTATGCTTGTTGACTTAGCTCGAAATGATTTGAGTAGAAATGGTAGCGTCGTTAAAGTGGAAACTTATAAGGAGGCTCAGTTTTTCTCGCACGTCATTCACCTTGTTAGTAAAGTTACTGGTCAAATTAACAAAGGAACAAAAACCATGCAAGTAGTCGCCGACACATTCCCTGCAGGAACCTTAAGTGGCGCCCCAAAACATAGCGCCATGAAACTTATTGAAAAATACGAAAAAACAAGTCGTGTGTTTTACGGTGGAGCTATAGGTTTTATGGACTTTAATGGTAATTATAATCACGCTATTATGATACGAACCTTTTTAAGTAAAAATCACACCCTGCATTGGCAGGCAGGCGCTGGATTAGTTTCTAAATCCGAACCCGAAAGTGAATTACAAGAAGTGTATAACAAATTAGGGGCTTTAACAAAAGCCATAGAATTAGCAAAAGACATCTAAATAAGATGCTATCCCTTATATGAAAAAGATATTAGTAATAGATAATTATGACAGCTTTACTTATAATCTCGTCCACTATTTAGAAGATTTAAATTGTAAAGTTACCGTAAGAAGAAATGATAAATTAACCCTAGAGTTTGTCGATAAGTTCGATAAAATAGTACTCTCTCCTGGACCGGGAATTCCTGACGAAGCAGGACTATTAAAATCCATTATAAAACACTACGCCTCCACCAAAAGTATTTTAGGCGTATGCTTAGGATTACAGGCTATTGGTGAAGTTTTTGGCGGACAATTAATAAACTTAGACACCGTTTACCACGGTGTTTCAACACCGGTAAATGTAATTGTAGACGATGAGCCCTTATTTAAAGGTTTAGAAAAAACTTTCGAGGTCGGTCGTTACCATTCTTGGGTCCTTAGCACGGTGCTACCTGATAGTTTAGAAGTCACGTCTTTTGATAACAACGGACAAATCATGTCGATAAGACATAAACTTTATGATATCAAAGCCGTGCAATACCACCCAGAATCGGTATTAACACCCAATGGAAAACAAATTTTAGAAAACTGGATACAGAGTTAAAATGAAAGCAATATTAAATAAACTTATTAATCAAGAACACATGTCTAGCGAAGAAGCTAAAGATGTGCTCGTGAAAATATCTAAAGGCAAGTATAACCAAGCGCAAATCACCTCATTCTTAACCATATATATGATGCGCAGCATTACTATAGATGAGTTAAGAGGTTTTCGCGATGCGCTTTTAGAATTGTGTATCCCTGTAGACCTATCTGAATACAACACCATTGACCTGTGTGGCACAGGTGGTGATGCTAAAGATACGTTTAACATCTCTACGCTATCCTCTTTTGTTACCGCTGGTGCTGGAGTTCAAGTTGCTAAACACGGAAATTACGGCGTATCTTCTGCTTCTGGATCCTCTAATGTTATGGAGGCTCTAGGGATCACTTTTTCTGATAAACCTTCAGAATTAAAAAAAGCTTTAGAAGAAACTAATATTTGCTTTTTACACGCCCCTTTATTCCATCCTGCGTTAAAAAAAGTGGCTCCAGTGAGAAAGGACTTAGGACTTAAAACATTTTTTAATATGCTAGGCCCCATGGTTAATCCGTCGTTTCCAAAGCATCAATTGGTAGGCGTATTTAATTTAGAATTACAGCGTATTTACAATTACCTTTATCAAGACACTGAAATCAACTATAGTATTGTCCACGCCTTAGATGGTTATGATGAAATTTCTTTAACAGGGCATTCGAAAATCATTTCAAATCAATCAGAAAGCATTTTATCTCCTAAGGATTTAAATATACCAACTATTGAACCTAAGGACATTTATGGAGGGAAAAGCGTTAAGACCTCAGCAAAAACCTTTTTAAAAATTATAAATGGAGACGGTAGTGATGCTCAAAACAATGTGGTCTGTGCCAATGCCGGACTAGCAATAGCTATGGTTAAAAATCTAAGTCATACCGAAGGCTTTGAACTTGCAAAAGACTCTTTGTTTGGATTAAAGGCTAAAGCGAGTTTAAACAAATTAATTGCACTAAGTGAATAATTAACCGCCTAAGAATACTAAAAATGAATATACTATTACGCATTGTAGCCGACAAAAGGCAAGAGGTAAACCTCCGGAAATCAGTGGTTCCCTCCTCTCAATTAGAGCGCGCAGAATTAGTTAACCGAACACCCTTTTCTTTAGCCAATCGTCTTAGAGAAAGTACAACAGGTATTATCGCCGAGCACAAACGACGATCACCATCAAAAAACGTAATTAATCATAGTTTTGCTGTCTGCGAAGTAGCCAAAGGTTACGAAAACGCTGGAGCGAGTGCGCTATCGGTATTAACAGATGCTAAATATTTTGGAGGATCGCTAGATGATTTAATTGTAGCACGTGCGAGTTGTAGTTTACCCATTTTACGTAAAGAGTTTATAATAGACACCTATCAAATCTTAGAAGCCAAAGCGTATGGTGCCGATGCTATTTTATTAATTGCTGCGATATTAACCCCCGAAGAGATACTACAATTCTCTACTTTTGCAAAACAATTGGGTTTAGACGTTTTATTGGAAATACACAATACTGACGACCTTAAAAAATCACTATTACCAAGCATCGATATTATAGGTGTTAATAACAGGGATTTAAAAACCTTTACGGTGAGTCTAGAAACAAGTAAAACACTAAGCAGCTTAATCCCTGAAGAGTTTGTAAAAATATCTGAAAGCGGAATAAGTTCGGTGGCTGCCGTTAAAAGCCTTCAACCTTATGGTTTTAAAGGCTTTTTAATAGGAGAACATTTTATGAAAACCGATAATGCCGGTCAAAGCGCCAAAGCCTTTATCAATCAACTATAAAAATAACAACAACAATAAAAATATACAGATGAAATTAAAAGTATGCGGAATGAAATCTGAAAGTAACATTTTAGATGTGGCAAGCGATGTGAAACCTGATTATATGGGCTTTATTTTTTACGAAAAATCGCCGAGATATTTTAATTCTGAAGGTCCAGAAATCTCTGAAGACATCAAAAAAATTGGCGTGTTTGTAAACGCTAAATTAGATTTTATCGTCGAAAAAATTGAAAAGCACAAACTTCAAGGTGTACAATTACACGGTGACGAATCGCCAGAGTTCTGTGCTCAGGTACGTGCCTTTGACGTGATTGTTATTAAAGTGTTTTCTATTAAAAATCAATTTGATTTTAAAGTTTTAGAGCCTTATGAAGAGGTTTGTGATTATTATATGTTCGACACTAAAGGAAAAGAACCCGGAGGTAACGGATATACTTTTAACTGGAACGTTCTAAAAAAATACAAATCATCTAAATCTTACTTTTTAAGCGGAGGTATTGGAATGGACGAACTAGACGCTTTTTTATTATTCTTAAAACGTCCAGAATCTGATTTATGCTGTACTGTGGATTTAAACAGTAAATTCGAATCCACTTCAGGCTTTAAAGACATAAAACTACTAAACGATTTTAAATACCAACTTATAAAGCACGGTTATGTCCTATAATGTAGATAGCCAAGGCTATTACGGTGATTTTGGAGGAGCGTTCATACCAGAAATGCTTTACCCTAATGTGGAAGAGTTACGTCTAAACTATTTAAAAGTGATGGCTGAGCCGTCTTTTCAAGCAGCTTTTAACGCGCTTTTAAAAGACTATGTTGGTCGTCCGTCACCCTTATATTTTGCCAAGCGACTATCGGAAAAATACAACACCAAAATCTACTTAAAACGAGAAGATTTAAATCATACTGGCGCGCATAAAATAAACAATACTATTGGTCAGATTTTAATGGCTCAACGCTTGGGAAAAACTCGAATTATTGCTGAAACTGGTGCAGGACAACACGGTGTTGCTACCGCTACAGTTTGCGCATTAATGGGGTTAGAATGTATTGTGTATATGGGGGCAATAGACATAAAACGCCAAGCTCCAAATGTAGCACGAATGAAAATGTTAGGCGCCACAGTGGTTCCTGCCAATTCAGGAAGTAAAACATTAAAAGACGCTACTAACGAAGCTATTCGCGATTGGATTAACAACCCCGTAAACACCCACTACATTATTGGGAGTGTCGTTGGTCCGCACCCCTACCCAGATATGGTTGCGCGTTTTCAAGCTGTTATTTCCGAGGAAATCCAATGGCAACTACAAGATAAAGAAGGCCGAAAAGAACCAGATTATATTATTGCCTGCGTGGGTGGCGGTAGTAACGCCGCCGGTGCTTTTTATCATTATCTCGATTCGCCAAGTGTTCAGTTAATTGCTGCCGAAGCCGCAGGATTAGGAATTGATTCTGGCGAAAGCGCAGCGACATCGTTTCTAGGAAAAGAAGGTATAATTCATGGTAGCAAGACGCTGCTAATGCAGACTTCCGACGGACAAATAACCGAGCCCTACTCTATTTCGGCGGGATTAGATTATCCTGGTGTCGGACCAATGCACGCGAATTTATATAAAACTAAACGTGCGGAATTTGTTGCTATTACCGACGACCAAGCCATGGCATCCGGACTTGAATTATGCAAATTGGAAGGTATTATTCCTGCTATCGAAAGCTCACATGCTCTTGCCGTTTTTAAACAAAAAACCTTTAAACCCGATGATATCGTTGTTGTGAGTTTATCGGGACGTGGTGATAAAGATTTAGAAACCTATATGAGACATTTCGAGCTATAAATTAATTGCGTAACAAAAAGAGTACAAGATTTACTTTATCTTTCTTTTGCAACCCATAGGTGCTCGATTTTTACAAAATGGGATTGCCATTAAAAGTTAAGAACACAAGTAACATAATGAATAGATAGGATTTTTAATGTAACAACAAAGTCCTAGACGAATTTTACAGAACATTTAAAATCCCGAAGTATTTGGGTCGTACAAATGAACAGAATACAAGAAAAATTAAAGGTAAATAAAAAACTACTTTCCATTTATTTCTCGGCAGGGTACCCTTCAATGGATGATACGGTAGAGATTATTCAAGAGTTAGAAAAAAACGGTGTAGATATGATTGAAATCGGATTGCCGTTTAGCGACCCTTTAGCCGATGGCCCAACGATTCAGGAGAGCTCCACACAAGCCTTAAAAAACGGCATGACTTCTCAGGTTCTCTTTAATCAGCTAAAATCGATTAGAGACTCGGCTACTATCCCTCTTGTAATTATGGGGTACTTTAATCCTATTTTACAATATGGTGTAGAAGCCTTTTGTAAATCATGTCAGGAAGTAGGAATTGACGGATTAATTATTCCTGATCTTCCAGTTGATGTTTACGACACACACTATAAATCTACATTTAAAAAATACGGATTAATTAATATCTTTTTAATCACCCCTCAAACTTCTGCCGATCGTATTCGATATATCGATTCCATTTCAGAAGGTTTCATTTACATGGTGAGTAGCTCCAGCACAACAGGAGGGCAAGTGGGCTTTCAAAAAGAACAAACCGATTATTTTGAACGCGTTGCCAAAATGAATCTAAAATCACCATTAATAGTTGGTTTTGGAATCTCTAATCACGACACTTTTACACAAGCAACTCAACATACAAAAGGAGCCATTATCGGCTCTGCATTTATTAAACACCTCTCTGTAAAAGGTATTAAAAATATAGATACTTTTGTAAAAAACATTTTATAGTAATGGCCTAACAATGGAAGATATAGAAAACATAAAATTAGAATATTTACGTATAGAAGACTACGAGGAGCTTAAAGAAGCGATGATAGAATCTTACGTTACCATGCCCGACTTGTATTGGAAAAAACATCACATTAAAAAGCTGATAGACATTTTTCCTGAAGGTCAAGTCGTAATTAAAATTAACGACCAGATTGCCGGTTGTGCCCTATCTATTATTGTGGATTATGACAAACTAGATAATCACCATACCTATAAAGACATTACAGGAAATGATACGTTTAATACCCATAGACCTGACGGTGATGTTATTTATGGGATTGATGTATTTATCCGTCCTAAATTTAGAGGCTTGCGTTTAGGCCGTCGTTTATACGATTACAGAAAAGAACTTTGTGAACGTTCTAACCTTCGCGGCTTAGCATTTGGTGGTCGTATTCCTAATTACCATAAGTATTCTGACACATTAACGCCAAAACAATATTTAGAAAAGGTAAAAAGCAAAGAAATTAACGATCCCGTTTTAAACTTTCAAATTTCTAATGATTTTCATCCTACTAGGGTTCTTAAAAATTATTTACAAGGCGATACATCCTCTGGAGACTATGCCATATTACTAGAGTGGGATAATATTTATTACGAAAAAGAGAATAAAAAAGCGAGTTCGGTAAAAACTGTTGTACGCTTAGGCCTTATACAATGGCAAATGCGTCCTTACAAGGATATGGATGAGCTCATGCAACAAGCCGAGTTTTTTGTGGATGCTGTCTCGGGGTATCGTAGTGATTTCGCTGTATTCCCTGAGTTTTTTAATGCGCCACTTATGGCAGAAAACAATAATTTATCAACACCAGATGCTGTTAGAGAACTCGCTAAACACACCCAAGAGATTGTGTCTCGATTTGCTCAATTGGCCATTTCCTATAATATTAATATCATTACAGGAAGCATGCCTGAAATGGTAGATGATAAACTTTACAACGTTGGGTATTTATGTCGTCGTGATGGAAGCTTAGAGCGCTATGAAAAGTTACACGTTACACCAGACGAAGCTAAGGTTTGGGGTATGGTTGGTGGAAATAAACTTCAAACCTTCGATACCGATTGTGGAAAAATAGGTGTTTTAATCTGTTATGATTCTGAATTCCCAGAATTGAGTCGCTTATTGGCCGACGAGGGTATGGACATCTTATTTGTGCCCTTTTTAACTGATACCCAAAATGGATATTCGAGAGTGAGACATTGTGCTCAAGCGAGAGCTATAGAAAACGAATGTTATGTTGCCATTGCTGGAAGCGTTGGAAACTTACCAAAAGTTGAAAATATGGATATACAATTCGCCCAATCTGCCGTATTAACGCCTTGTGACTTCGCCTTCCCTTTAAACGGTATTAAAGCTGAAGCAACAACAAACACAGAGATGATTTTAATCGCCGATGTAGATATCGATTTATTGCGAAACCTTAATGAATATGGTAGCGTAAAAAATTTAAAGGATCGTAGAAAAGATTTATTTACACTAACAAAATCATTTAAATAATACGACCATAAGCTATTATTTTAAATAAATCACCGAAAACTAACCTCTTAGTTTTCAAACCCTTTTTAAAGCACAAAAAAACCGTACACCCACTAGTGTGCGTTTTTTTTATGCCGAAAAAGTAGCGACACCCGATAAGTTAAAAATCATCATTTCAAGAACAAAACCACAAGGAATTCACAGTTTTAAAACAAATACCGACCAGTGGACACAAATTCTTTAACAAAAAATTAAAAACCGGTAAGGTAACATACTATAAAATAAATGTTTACTTTTGTAAAACATAAAAAGTATTATCCCTTTACGTACTTTTTCTACATTAATAAATTTCACACTAAAACAATTTAATCAAGGCAAGGGAAACTTCTGTACGACAGTACGGAACAGTTATATTAATTAACAATTGTCTATTTATGAAAAGAGCAAGAGTATCTTCAGAACAAGATTGGCTAAACCTACTTGAGGAAGCCATAGCAAACGGTGTTAAAATTCAAGTAAACCACAGGTTTAAGTACAAAGGCAGAAACCTAGGAACTTTCCTAACTGGAGCCAAACGCAAAAACAAACCTGAATTAATAAAAAAAATTGAAGACTTAGGTCTTGATTTTAGAATGCATAGTAAAGATCCCGAAGATTTTTTATGCCGATACATCAAAGAGCTTCGCGAAAATGAGAATCCGGTTAAACAACAATACATTACGCGTTTTAACTCTTACATCCTACCTAAGAAATCCATACTTAAAAAAGAAACAAAAAAAGAGTTAAACGAAGTTTGGAAAGAAAAGTTTGGTGACCGCAGAAAATGGACTAAACCAGAAACTACAGAGGATAAAATAAGACGTTGGAAAGAATTTCGCTATGATGAAGAAAAAAATCCTGATGGAAAATGGTTTCATTATAAACGAATCATAGGAAAATTATACAACTGGGTTTACACGAGAAAAACTAACCCTGAAAAGATGGAAGCTCTCGTGCATCATTTTAATGCCAAAGAGATTAAAGAACTAAAAAAAGAAGGCTTTTTTTAATTTTTAATTAACATACGGCAGAATAATAGTATTGAAAAAATCAATTATTTTTACATTTAAAACAAGTTAGTACTGTTTTGATAAAAAAAGAGTGCTAACTCCTATAATTATACTATTTAATGATAAAACGCATCATCTTATCTCCAATTCAAAAATTCGTGAAAACTGAAAGTTTAGCTGGAATTTTACTGTTTAGTGCAACAATTATTGCTCTAATTTGGGCAAACTCACCTTTTGTGGATAGCTACCAGCAACTATGGGAATATAAGATAGGCATCTCCTTTGAAAATTTCGAATTAAAAAAACCGTTATCCTTATGGATTAATGATGGGTTAATGGCCATTTTCTTTTTCTTAATTGGATTAGAACTTAAAAGAGAATTACTAATAGGTGAAATAAATACGGTTAAAAAAGCTGCATTTCCACTTGTGGCTGCTTTAGGAGGAATGATTATTCCTGTAGTGATGTTCTTAACTTTAAATCAAGATGCAGACACCACTAAAGCTTGGGGGATTCCTATGGCTACAGATATTGCCTTTGCATTGGCCATATTAAGCACCTTGGGCAAACGTGTGCCTCTTAGTTTAAAAATATTTCTAACAGCCTTTGCTATTATTGATGATATTGCAGCTGTATTAGTAATTGCTATATTTTACAGTACAGATATTAATTGGGACTATATTCTTTACGGGGTTATCTTAATTGGAATCTTAGCAGCCTTTTACAATAAAAAGAAATATACTATTGGCATTGGCTTGGTACTAGCTGTAATTATTTGGTTCTTATTCTTAAAATCTGGAATTCACCCAACAATTGCAGGGGTACTCTTAGCTTTTACTATTCCTATAAAAAGAAGAATCAATTTAAGTTTATTCTCAAAAAATCTAACCTCGATATCCGAGAAAATTATTACGGAGTCTGATGGTAAAGAAAAACACCTACTAAGTAATGAGGAAATTAATCATATTGACGATTTAGATAACCTTACTGAAGCCGTACGTTCACCATTACAAGATTTAGAACAACGACTACATCACCTTACAGCGTACTTCATACTTCCTGTTTTTGCTTTTTCGAATGCAGGTGTAGTGATAAGCATGAATTACAACTTTAATTTCGAACTACTTACTAATATCGCAATAAGTTTATTTATCGGAAAGTTTATTGGTGTTGCACTATTCTCTTACCTAGGCTACAAACTTAAAATTACACGTCTACCAGAGGGTGTTAGATTCATTCATATTCTAGGTATTGCCTGTATCGCTGGTGTAGGATTTACGATGTCTATATTTATAGGAAACCTTGCTTTTAGTAATGATCTTACAAACATCAACTCAGTTAAAGTAGGTATTATACTTGGTTCTCTATTAGCAGGGGTTTCGGGGTATCTTATTCTAAGACTGAGCGGAAAAAAACCAATAGACAAGGTAGCCTCGGAAACTAAATAACACTTTAAAAACACAACAGCACTAAACTTATTTAGTGCTGTTTTTTTTCATTTATACTTATGACTAAAACTATAAGTGTTTTAGGTTGTGGTTGGTTGGGCAAACCTCTAGCTTTAAAATTAAGTGACAACTATGTCGTTAAAGCCTCTAATAGAACACATGAAAACAGGAGCACATTTGAACACCATAACATCATTCACTATATCATTGATATACAAGACGAATCGCTTGTTCGCTCTGAGTTTTTAAAAGCTGACATTTTAGTGCTACCAATTGCCCATAAGAACAGCTCTGATTTTAAGCGATTGATAGCATCCATAGAAAAGTCTTGGATAAAACAGGTTATCTTTATAAGTTCTACTTCAGTCTATGAGAACAAAAACACTATAGTCACTGAAGAGACACCAACCAACAGCAGTGATTTAGCACAAATTGAACAGCTCTTTTTAAAGGCAAAAAACTTTGACACTACACTTATTCGGTTTGCGGGTTTGTATGGCTACAACCGCAACCCCGTAAACTTTATATCTAGCACAAAGACCATGTCTAATCCTGAAGGCTATATCAACCTTATTCACCGGGATGACTGCATCGCTATTATCGAAAAAATAATAAGTAAAAACTTAGGTAACACTGTATTTAACGCCTGTTGTAGTTCTCACCCCAAGCGAAAGGACTTTTATACTGGACTGGCAACAAAATATGGTAAGCCCCTACCCGAATTTGAGGCGACTTCTAAAGACCGTTTTAAAATAGTCTCTAATGACAAGTTAGTACATACCCTAAATTACACTTTTATACATAACGATTTAACCACAATCTAATAATAAACCTAGTAAAAATGCCACTAAATATTGTTTTAATAGAACCTGAAATACCAAATAACACAGGAAACATAGGCCGTTTATCTTTAGGCTCAGGATCTCGCTTACATCTCGTTAAACCATTTGGTTTTGAAATTAGTGACGCCCGACTTAAGCGTGCTGGCTTAGACTATTGGAAACATATAGACATTACTATTTACGACAGTAAAGAGGAATTTTTCGAGAAAAACAAAGAGGCCAATATGGTCTTTCTTTCTAGTCATGGTACACAATCCCATTGGGATATCCCTTTCGAAGATGATTTGTTTTTAGTTTTCGGAAAAGAATCTTCAGGACTACCCGAATCTATTACCTCAGCTCATCAAACAGCGCTCTATAAAATACCGCTGCACAGCGAACATATTCGCAGTTTAAATATAGCAAATGCGGTAAGCATTGTGGTGTATGAAGGCTTAAGGCAATTAAAATAAACACCTAACCCACAACAGCATACAGAAGCGATTTTAGTTTCACCGATATAAAAATTAGTGCTACTTTATTTTTATAAGTTTGTAAAAGCTATTTATAAATACGATACATTTACTATACATTGTGCACACGTTACATAGACTATAGCACAACTTAACTATTGTAAATATAAATCGCTATGAAGCGTCTTTAATGCAAAAATACATTATTGTCAATCAGCCAGAAAAATGGACTGTTGCCATTGATCATATCTCTGTTATATCGTCACAAGACTATTTAACCAATCCTAAATTTTCTAAACTAAAAAAAGCAAGGATATTTAACCTGTGTAAGGACTATTCGTACCAATCTAAGGGTTATTACGTATCCTTATTAGCTGAGGCACGAGGGCATTTAGCAATTCCTACCGTTAAAAACATTGTCGACTTAAAAACACTAAAACTAGTACGTATCGTATCGGATGAGTTTGACGATGTGATTCAGCATCATTTAAAAAATATCAAATCTCAAGAGTTTACCTTGAGCATTTATTTCGGTCAAAACGTAGCCCAAAAATACAAAGAGCTGAGTGCCTTGTTCTACAGGCATTTTCAAATGCCCTTTTTGCGTGTCAAATTCAACCACACGACAAAATGGAACATTCAAAGTATTCGTGCTATATCAGAAAATGAAATTCCTGACGAACACAAAGAGAGTGTTCGCCTATTTGCGAATCAGTATTTCTCAAAAAAACGATACGACACCCCTAAACTCATAAAGTCCGATTTCGATTTAGCGATATTAGTCAACCCAAAAGATCCAGCACCACCGAGCAACCCGAAAGCATTAAAAAAGTTTACAGAACTTGCTGAAAAGATGAATATTTACGTCGAAATTATAGAACCTAAAGATTTATCGCGCTTATCTTCTTTTGATGCCTTGTTTATTCGTCAAAGTACAGAAGTTAATAACGAAGCCTATGCCTTTGCTCGAAAGGCACAAAAAGAAGGCTTAGCAATTATAGACTACCCAGATGCCATCCTTAAGTGTTGCAATAAGGTATATATGGCCGAAGCCTTGCAAAATGCGAATATCGACACCCCAAAAACCTGTATCGTCCACAAGGAAAATAGAGATAGCATATTAGATATTACAGGACTACCCTGCGTTCTTAAGGCACCGGATTCCACCTTCTCATTTGGTGTTAAAAAAGCAAAAACACGAGCCGAATACGATGCCTTGGTTACAGACATGCTTAAAGAATCAGACTTGATAATAGCCCAAGAGTTTTGTCCGTCGGACTACGACTGGCGAATTGGTATATTAGATGACAAGCCTTTTTATGCTTGTAAATATTATATGGCAAAAGGCCATTGGCAAATTTACAATTGGAAAGCTAAAAACAAAAATGAACAAGATGGTGATGCCGATTGCGTGCCGATTGAAAACGTACCAAAAAAGGTTTTAAATATGGCTATTAAATCGGCTAAACTTATGGGGAAAGGTTTATATGGCATAGATATAAAAGTAGTAAATAACAAACCTATGGTAATCGAAATTAACGATAACCCGAATATCGATTTTGGAGTGGAAGACGCGTATTATGGTGACGCCGTGTATACCGATATCCTATCGGCATTAAAACAACGACTAGAATCCTAATGAATAAAAAATATCATTTATTTGAAGTGTACGGCATCGAATTAGAATATATGCTGATAAACAAGGCTACATTTAAAGTCGCACCTAAAGTAGACACCTTATTAACAAAAAAAAACGGCAGCCTAACTTCAGATATTGACAACGGCCTAATTGCATGGAGTAATGAGTTAGTGGGTCACGTGGTGGAACTCAAAACAAATGGTCCGACGCCTCAATTAAATCATTTATCAGAAGCCTTTCATAAAAACATTATTGAAATCAATAGTCTATTAGACACTGAAGGTCTACAGCTATTACCAACAGCTTCTCACCCCTTAATGAACCCCTTAACAGACACCCAGTTATGGAAACATTCGTATAGTGAAGTATACGAACTCTACAACCGTATTTTCGATTGTAAAGGTCATGGCTGGAGCAACGTACAAAGCACGCATATAAATTTACCATTTTTTGATGATAAAGAATTCGAAAAGCTACATGCTGCTATTCGTGTTATTCTTCCACTAATCCCTGGGTTATGTGCAAGTTCACCAATTTTAGAAGGACAAAACACCGGGTTTAAAGACACCCGTTTAGAATATTACAAAACGAATCAAAAGGAAATACCCGAAATGACAGGTCTTGTGATTCCAGAGCGTGCATTTACAAAACTCGATTATTATACCACAATTTTCGAACCCATTAAAAAAGCAATAAAGCCAAAAGACATTAACGGTATTTTAGACCATCATTTTTTAAATTCTAGAGGAGCTATTGCACGATTTGATAGGAATGCCATAGAAATCCGATTGGTTGACATCCAAGAATGCCCGCAGTCGGACCTCGCTATCTGCATCCTTATTATTGAAACCTTAAAACTGTTAGTCAATAAACAATTGGCACCATTAAGCATGCAAAAACAATGGACTAAAGAAGACCTTTTTGCTATCTTTAATCCAATTATTAAGGAAGGAGAACATTACAAGGTAAGCAACATCGACTACTTACAGTTATTTAAACTTGAAGAAGCATGCACAGTAAATGACATTTGGAAACATTTTTACCAATTAACTAAAGCTAGTATTGATGCATCTCATTATCATGCTATAGAAACCATATTAAACCAAGGTACTTTGGCTACTCGCATACTACAAGCAATAGCCCATGATTACTCTGATACCAACATTAAAACCGTCTACTCGCAATTAGCACAATGCTTACAAACAAATACCGTATTCTCAGTATGAAACTGATAATAACTTGCGAGCATGGAGGCAATAGCATACCAAAAGAATACAGCCCATTTTTTAAAACTGCTAGTAAGGAATTACAATCACATCGTGGTTACGATCCTGGCGCATTAGACCTTTTTAATACTTTAAAAACACTGGCCACGTACAGTCATTTTAGTACAAATAGCAGGTTATTGATAGAGTTAAACCGTTCTTTGCATCACAAAAATCTATTTTCTGATTTTACAAAAGAACTTAAAACCTTAGAAAAACAAGCCATTATTGAACACTATTACTTACCGTATCGCAATGCTATAGAAAGGGAGATTACACAACAAATTAGTAAAAAAGAAACGGTGCTCCACCTATCTATACATTCCTTTATACCTGTTTTTAATGGTAATAAACGCTCTTGTGATCTAGGTATTTTGTATGACAGTTCTATAGACAACGAAAAACAATGGGCAACCAAATTTAAACGGTCTTTACAAGCAGCGGATTCTAATCTACATATAAGATTCAACTATCCATATTTAGGGAAAGCTGATGGCTTTACCACCTACTTAAGAAAGCAATTTCCAGATAATTATTTAGGTATAGAACTAGAACTCAATCAGAAGTTTACGTTACAAAACAAAATACCTTTTGCGCTAAAAAACACCATATTACAAGCCATAAAAAAAGCCTTAAATTAATTAAGGCTTTTTTTATACGCTTGACTTTTAAGCATTTTTAAATATAAGTTTTCAACTTTGGTTCGTGCCCATGGGGTACGACGTAAAAACTTTAAACTAGACTTTACTGTAGGGTTTTCATTAAAACAACGAATTTTAATAGTATGTCCTAGGTATTCCCAACCGTAATGCGCTTCTAAGTCGGTAATTATCTGTTCCAATTTAATTCCGTGTAGCGGGTTGTTTGGCTGTGTTTCCATAAACTAAGAGTTTAAAACGAGAGCTTTAATTTTAACTGCTTTTTCAAAATGATCCAATCGATGGGTTTCAATCCACCATGTTGCTGCTTCCATTAACAAAGCAGGGTTATCATTTTTATTAGCAAAAAAAGCGTAAAAGGAGAGTCCGACAGACGCTCCTTTTTCTGCAATTTTTTTATCGCAAACGGTTAGCATTTTTTCTTTTAACCGAGGCTGCATAACTAAGATCTTGAACTTTTAGAACGCCTGTCGTTAGTTCGCTTAGGGCGTCTTGAATTTGATGCCGATTTCCCTTCACCAGATTTAGCTCCTCGCGGTTTTGAATGATTAGCATTGCGTGAGCGTCCGCCGCCACCGCCTTGTTTTATTGGTGCTGTAGATGCATTAGGATCTGGCTCAAAACCTTCCAATATTTCCACTGGCAAGCGCTCACCAATTAATTTTTCTATATCGCGTAAAAAAGTAGTTTCATCGGCACTAACTAATGAAATAGCCTCTCCCACGGCTCCTGCTCGACCTGTTCTACCAATTCGGTGTACATAATCTTCAGAAATATTAGGAATCTCATAATTAATGACGTGTGGCAATAATGGAATATCCAACCCTCGAGCTGCAATATCGGTTGCTACTAACACGCTTACAGACCCATCTTTAAAACCTGCTAGAGCTTTTGTTCTTGCTCCCTGGCTTTTATTTCCATGGATTGCTGCTGCTGTAATCCCTTCGCTAATCATCTTTTTAGTTAGTTTATTAGCACCATGCTTGGTACGAGTAAACACTAAGACCTGTTTCCAATTCCCTTCGGAAATCAACTTGATGATTAAATCTGTTTTCTTACCTTTTGCTACACGATATACTTTTTGTGAGATAGCCTCTACTGCAGTATTTTCTGGTGTAGCTTCAACTTGTGCGGGATGGTTTAAAATACCATTCGCTAATTTTTTAATATCCTTTGAAAACGTTGCCGAGAACATTAAGTTCTGACGTTTTGCAGGCATTATTTTCATTACGCGTTCAATATCACGTAAGAATCCCATGTCTAACATACGGTCGGCTTCATCTAAAACAAATATTTCTACGTGTTTTAATGACAATAAACCTTGATTATGTAAATCTAACAAACGCCCTGGTGTTGCTACCAGTACATCCACCCCTTGTCTTAAAGTAGACACTTGAGGTTTTTGATTTACACCCCCAAATATAACGGTACTGCGAATATCTAAAAACTCGCTATACTCTCTAACATTAGCATATACTTGTGCTGCTAACTCTCTAGTAGGTGTTAAAATTAAGGCGCGAACCGGACGGTGTCTTTCGGCTGGGCGTTGTGATAATAAATGTAATAATGGCAGTGTAAAACCTGCTGTTTTCCCTGTTCCTGTTTGTGCTGAAGCTAAAACATCGACTCCTAATAATACTGGAGGAATGGCTTTTGCTTGAATTGGAGATGGGGTAGTGTATCCTTTTTTGCTAATAGCTTTTAGCAAGGCTTCGGATAAGCCTAAAGACTTAAATGACATATAAATTGTTTAGAAACCCACAAGTTGTGGGGCTGAGATGACAATTTATTATAAACATCACCTCTTTTAATTAAGCCACAAATGTACACTTAATTTATTCCCAAACACTATAATTGTGTTTTCTTTAGTATTGAAAAGCTCTAAACCCCTAATTTCACCACCTCTTAAAGGTACTCTCGATACTGAAGCACCCTAAAATCAAATGTATTAAATTTCGGTTTTTTGGCTTTCAGTTGTTGATATAAGGGATTTCTAGAAATAGAAATATTAGCAGCACCCGAAGAGGAGGTTAAAGACACTGTTTTTATTACCCGCTCTTGTCCGGAATCTAATTCATCTGGCAATTTAAACTGATGTATTCTAGGTGTTTCCTTTTCTATGACTTCAAGCTTTAACCCGTATGCTTTTAACTGCCTTCTAAAAAAGTATTCAGGACCGTTTTTACTATTTCCTCCAATAAACAACAGGGTTGTTACTGTTGGGCACTGCTTTAAACACCCTATAACATCCCGAAGTTTTACAGCCGTCATCCCTAAATCGGAGGCATCTATTTTACTGCGCTCAGCAGAAGCCACAATATCACATACCCCAATTCTATGCGTTTTAAGATAGGCTTTACGTTGATTCACTGCCTCTACCGAATTATCGAAACGAAGGTTTAACTGATGAATAGCATCGATATACAGCCATAGGGAATTATAATAACTCCCATAACAAAAATCAACATCCTGCTCCAATAATTCACCCGTTGTAAAACGCGGCGGTGGTAAGGTACCGACAATTAATCGGTCGGCATTTTTAGGAATAATCGGCGGATAGGGGTGCTTATGAAGAAACATTAGGCTTTAGCCAATAAAGATTCCACCTCGTTCATAGTAGACTTATACTTTATTTTGTTTGGCTTAGTAAAATGCTCAGACTCTGTTTTTAAATCGTTTAAAATTTCGATCGCATCCTCTTCCTTTCCTTTATTTTGAAGAAACTTAGCGAGTGCTAAACGCTCGTTATAATTGGAGTAACGCTGATCAACTTGTCGTAATTGCTCTTCGGCTTCAACAGCTCTTCCCAATTCGTTTAGAGCTAAACCATAAAGAAACTGCGCGTTCTTACCTTTAAATTCAGAATCCTCTTTTATTTGATCGCCATAAAACACCGCGCGCTCATAGTTTTTAGTATGATAATGTGCAGAAATTAAATCTTTAATTACAAAGAAATTGTTTTGATCTTTATCTTCTAAAGCTACTTCATAATGTTTGATGGCGTTATCAAAATCTTTCATTTCAAAATACGCTTCTGCTAAATTGATTCTATTCAAATACGTATTTGAAAACTCAAGTACCTTCTCTAAATCTTTAATTTTTTTTGTAGGTGTTAAAACGGCTGTTACTCCTTCTTGTATTTTTTCTACATCACGTTTATTATAAACCTGAGTAAACAAATAAATAGCAGAACCAATTGCTGGAACAAATAAAATTAGAAATATCCAATAGTACTGATTCCTGTTTTTTATAAGGTGATAGATGCAATACACTTGCAACGCAACGATAAAATAATACATATGTTAAATTTATTTTAAACTGTTAATTATAATAATTTATACCCGATAATAAGCGTACCTTAAAGGTTAACAAAACTTACACATATTATGGGAAGAGGAGACAAGAAATCAAAACGCGGAAAAATTAGTCGTGGGACTTATGGTGTTAGACGCCCACGTATAAAAAAACGCGTTAAACCAGAAACTAAAATAGAAATCGATAAAAAAATCAAACCTTAATTTATCGTGTAAACACTAAATTATGTTCTGAAGACAGCTCGTCGCTTAGTCCGTAGCCTTCTGCATTAAACCCTTTTAAATCATCAATGGTTTTGGCATTAGTCTCAACGATATAACGCGCCATTAAGCCGCGAGCCACTTTAGCATAAATAGCGACTATTTTATACTTACCATCTTTAAACTCCTTAAATTCTATAGTCGTAACAGGTACTTTTAATAGGGATGTATCTATAGCTTTAAAGTACTCATTACTCGCTAGGTTTACGAAAACCTCATCGTCTTCCAACTCACTATTTAAAGCGGTCGTGATATCTTTTTTCCAAAACTCGTATAGATTTTTATTTTTCCCAACAGGCATTTTTGTTCCCATTTCTAAACGGTAAGCCTGGATTAAATCTAAAGGTTTTAGCACCCCGTACAACCCAGACAATATCCGTACTGTATTTTGAAGCGTATCCAATTTATCCGTTGCAATGCTGTATGCATCCAATCCGCGATACACATCGCCATTAAAAGCATATATAGCAGCACGTGCATTATCTTTAGTAAACGGTACCGACCACTCTTGATTGCGATCGTAATTAAGCTGAGCTAAATTATCACTGATGTGCATTAATTTAGACAGGCTTTTAGCCGACTTACTTTTTAGAAGTTTATTAAGCTTAGCTGACTGTTTTAAAAAATCAGGCTGTGTTGCCTTTTCAGTGGGTAATTGCGTTTCAAAATCCAAGGATTTTGCTGGAGATATTACTAATTTCATTGTTACTTTTTTCGGATGACTAAATTACTACTAATTATTCTGACTTTCCAATAGACTACTATATCTTATGATTGTATTAACGCTTTTAACACGACTCTATTTACCTAGAAAGCCTTAAGTCTAAAGATAGTTTTTAAAACCCTGTTTTCAAACGCTTTTATACTGATAAAACTTATCGATGAATAAGAAGTACTTATAGGCTTTAACTCCGGTATTTTAAGGTAGGGGTTTACGGTAAGAATCGTCTTATTTGAAGCTTTAATCGGATTAAAAACGACTTCTTTTACTGTGATCTTTTGGGAATAAATCGTCTTTTCGTTTTTATCAGGTGATACCTCATATCATCATAAAACAAACTAGCTAATAAAACAAGTGCTGCAAAAATTAGTGTATTAAGTTCCCAATTTAAACTGGAGTACATAAACCCTCCTACTAAACCACCCGCAAAAAAGAATGCTATTATATAGATCCGCAATTTTATATCTGCCTTCCTTCTCTGTTTTTGATGTTGAGATTTAGGAAATAACAAATGAGATAAATCAATGCCTAAATCCGTAAAAAGTCCCGTAAGATGCGTTGTTCTAACCACCGCATTAGAGATCTTAGTCACAAACGAGTTCTGAACCCCCATAGCAAAGAGTAATAAACACACCACTAAATCGGCAGACATGACAATAATATTACTTAGCACTCCAATTACCAATAAAACCAAACATTCGATTACCGTTGGTAAAACATAGACATTAAGTTGCTTATTTCCTTTAAACTTCTCGATAAGAAAACTAGATAAAAAAGACCCGAAGAGAAATGAAAAAATATATAAAAAGTATACCAAGCCTTTCCAGAAATTAAATTCAGAAACATCATTAATAAATAAGGCAAAATGACCTGTCACATTGGTCGTAAGTTGCTTAAAAGCAAGAAAACCCGATACATTTACAACGCCAGCAACAAAAGACAAAAAAGTGGCTATTCGTAAGTTGTGCTGTAAAGTTCTACTGTTGCCTTGATGTTTAAACATGTAGTTTTTAAATTAGGAATGTTTTAGTTATGTTGGTCACCATTGCTTTTTATGATTACAACGTACCGAATAAATTAAAATATAAAACGGCGGCTAGTTTGCTCATACTAAATTAAACATTTTTATATCTTGAGCGACAGATAACCCAAAATTAGTTCAAGCAATAAAGTTCAATAACGCCCTAAAACTAGGACATAAAAAAAGCACGTCTACACGTGCTTTACTTTATTATTCTTCTAAATGTTTCGAGTACCCTCGCCATTTCTCAATACACTGCTGCATATCGTCTGGTATAGGCGTGTTAAACTTCATAAACTCCCCTGTTTCAGGATGCTCAAACCCTAAGGTTTTAGCATGTAGCGCTTGACGAGGCAAGATTTTGAAACAATTATCTACAAACTGTTTGTATTTAGTAAAGGTAGTACCTTTTAAAATTCGTTCTCCACCGTAACGCTCGTCATTAAAAAGAGTGTGTCCTATATGCTTCATATGCACACGAATTTGGTGCGTACGTCCGGTTTCTAACTTACAAGACACTAAGGTTACATAGGTAAGACGCTCCATAACTTTAAAATGTGTCACAGCAGGTTTTCCTTTATCTTCATCATCACCAAAAAACACCGTGTTTTGCAATCTGTTTTTAGGGTGACGGCCTATATGCCCTTCAATAGCCCCCTCATCCTCTTCCATATTTCCCCAAACAATGGCTACATATTCACGCTCACTTGTTTTATCTTTAAACTGCTTAGATAAATGAGCCATAGCATGCTCGGTCTTTGCTACAACAAGCAATCCACTAGTATCTTTATCGATTCGGTGTACTAATCCTGGACGGTCACTAGAGTTTTTTGGTAAATTCTCGAAATGATAAATCAATCCGTTAATTAAAGTTCCCGAATAATTTCCATGCCCTGGATGCACAACAATACCTGCCGGTTTATTAACGACCAATAAGGTATCATCTTCATAAACAATATCTAGGGGCATATCTTCTCCAACCAATAAATTTTCGAATGGTGGGTGAGAAAAAAGCACACGAATACTATCGTGAGGCTTCACCTTATAATTCGCCTTTACAGGCTCGTCATTAACATAAATATTACCTTCTTTTGCTGCGGCTTGAATTTTATTACGCGTTGCGTTTTCAATAAAATTCATTAAATATTTATCAATTCTAAGTGGCGTTTGTCCTTTATCTACGGTGAAAGCAAAATGCTCGTATAACGTATCGTCTTCGCTTTCTGGTAATTCTGGTGTATAGTCTTCTGTCATTATTATTTTTAATTACCGTTTCCGTTTCCTAAAACGAAATCAATAGTTGATGTTTTTGGGAGCTTCTCCCCTAGTTCGATAGCCTTGCCTTCAAAACGTAAGCCCAACACCATATCTTTACCTATATTATCGATATAAGTAATCTTTCCGATTTTAAATCCTAAGGCCTCTAAAGTTGGTTTTGCCTGTCTATAGGTTCGTTGACGTAAATCAGGAACCCCTATTTTACGGTATCCCGACGGATTTAAAGTAATATATATTTTTCGATTCTCCTTAACCTGGCTTCCCGCTTTAGGTTCCTGCTCGATAACAGAAAACTTCGGGTAGTCTGGGTTATAATTCGCCGAATCTTGAATTTCTAAAGTTAACGCTTCTTGCTCAAGCTCTATTTGCGCTACGTTTAAGGACTTCCCTGTTAGATTGGGAACAATTTTAAACTCGTCGTGATTAGTCGATATGTTTAGCCATTTTAAGACCAAAAAACATAAGACAACAACTACGACTACTGCTAACACGAGTTGTTTTAAAAACACTTTACTCGTTAAAAATTTGACTATACTCATAAAAATTATTTAAGTGTACTATTTAAGTCTTAACTAATCGTTTTTTTTCTTAAAATAGTATGGCAAAGATATAAAAACTAAAAGGTTTCTGTTTCAAATAAAATAAATGATATTTTTACGGCGCATAAATAAATTCTTTAATTTAAAGTATCACAAGGCAACAGACATTAAATGCAATGGCAATAAAAAAAAACATAGCGATAATTATGGGCGGATATTCTAGTGAATATCAAATTTCCTTAAAAAGTGGAAATGTAGTCTATAACACACTAAAATCGTCAAACTACACCCCTTACCGCATTCACATCTTTAAAGACAAGTGGGTGTTTGTTGATCACGAGGACCAAGAGTTTCCAGTCGATAAGAATGATTTTTCAGTACTTATTAATAACAAGAAAGTAACATTCGACTGTGTTTTTAATGCCATCCATGGGTCGCCTGGCGAGGACGGATTTATGCAAGCCTATTTTAAACTGCTAGACCTACCACAAACCAGTTGTGATATGTACCAAGCGGCACTGACCTTCAACAAAAGGGACTGTTTAAGTGTTTTAAAACCCTACGGTATTTTAACTGCAGAAAGTTATTATCTTAATTTAGGAGATACCATCCGCGAAGACGATATCATTAAAAAAGTAGGACTTCCATGTTTTGTAAAAGCTAATAAAGCAGGAAGTAGTTTTGGAATTAGTAAAGTGCACAAAAAAGAAGACCTGCAAACAGCTATCGATGTCGCTTTTAAAGAGGATGATGAAATAATTATAGAATCCTTTTTAGACGGTACTGAAGTTTCTGTGGGAGTGATAACGTATAATGGGGAAACTAAGGTCTTACCCATTACCGAAATTGTAAGCGAAAACGATTTTTTTGATTATAAAGCAAAGTACCTTGGCCAGTCTCAAGAAATAACCCCTGCGCGTCTAACCGCTGAACAAGAAGAAAAAGTGGTGACTGTAGCTAGAAAAGTATATGAAATCTTAAAAATGAAAGGGTACTCGCGAAGCGAATTTATATTTAAAGATGGTGAGCCTCATTTATTAGAAGTTAATACGGTTCCCGGATTAACCAACGCAAGTATTTTACCTCAGCAAGCAGCTAAAGCCGGGATTTCGATGTTAGAATTATTTAAAAGCGCTATTGAGGAGGCTCTCAAAAAATAATTTATGTATTTTAAGCCATCAACAATACCGCATAACACAACCCTATTATGAAACGAGCAATATTTCCAGGATCTTTCGACCCTATAACCTTAGGACACTACGATATAATTAAAAGAGCTATTTCTTTATTCGACGAAGTCATCGTGGCTATAGGTATTAATGCCGATAAAAACTACATGTTTTCTTTAGAGCAACGTTTGGAGTTTATAAAAGCATCTTTTAAAGACGAGCCAAAAGTTACGGTAACTACTTACAAAGGGCTAACTGTCGATTTCTGTCAGCAAAACGATGTAAAATTCATCTTACGTGGCTTAAGAAATCCAGCCGATTTCGAATTTGAAAAAGCCATAGCACATACCAACAGAGACCTTGCACCAATAGAAACTGTGTTTTTATTAACTGCAGCAAAAACCTCTTATATTTCCTCGTCTATAGTTCGAGATGTTATTAGAAATAATGGTGATTACACAAAACTAGTGCCCGATAGCGTGCGCGTTTAATACCTGGCAGACATAAAAAAAGTCTACATATTCCCTGAGGGATTATGTAGACTTTTTTATTAAATCTCACCAAACTGACTTAGAATTTATATTCCGAAAGAGGCTTTGGAAACTCCTCTGGGTTCGCCGCTAAATGATAACGCGGGTCGTCGACATCTTCAATTATAACATCTTTAAATTTCGGACTCGCCTTATACATTAACACTTTACAGTCTTCACTCAGGTGTTTTAATTTTATGGTTTTCCCTGACGCTTCGTACTTTTCAACCAAATTAAAAATAGCTTCTAGCGCCGAGTGATCGCTAATTCTACTTTCTATAAAATCAATTTCAACGGTATCAGGATCATTTTTTACGTCAAACTTATCGTTAAAAGCTTGAATGCTTCCAAAAAACAATGGCCCCCAAATTTCATACACTTTAGTGCCATCTTCTTTTACGCGTTTTCTAGCTCTAATTTTCTTAGCATTTTCCCAAGCGAACGCTAAAGCCGAAATAATAACACCCACAAATACTGCAATTGCCAAATCAAAAATAACCGTTACTGCCGATACTGTTATTAATACAAAAGCATCCGATTTTGGTATTTTCTTTAAAATTCTAAAACTAGACCAAGCAAAAGTTTCAATAACCATCATAAACATAACACCTATTAAAGCAGCGATTGGCACCTGCTCGATAAGTTTATCGGTAAACAAAATAAAAGTTAACAAGGTAACCGCCATCATAACTCCAGAAAGACGTCCACGACCACCAGCATTAATATTAATTACCGTTTGACCGATCATTCCACAACCACCAGTACCACCAAAAAGTCCACTCACTATATTTCCTGCTCCTTGTGCTACACACTCGCGGTTTCCATCCCCTCGTGTTTCTGTAAGCTCATCGACTAAATTCATCGTCATTAACGACTCTATCAACCCTACTGAAGCCGCTAGAAAAGCATAAGGCAAAATAAATTTTAAAGTATCTAAGTTAATTGGTAAATTCTCCCAAAGCTCTAAATTCGGTGTAGGAAACTCGCCTTTTAAACCAGTTCCTCCCCCTTCAATAATATAAGATCCTACGGTAGATACATCTAATCCCGTAAATACAACCACAAAAGTGGTGATTAAAATTGCTGTTAAAGCTGCAGGTATTTTAGTCGTTAACTTAGGTAACAACCAAATAATCGCCATCGTTAAGGCCACTAAACCTATCATTATATATAATTCTGTTCCGGTCATAAAAGTGGTGACATACTCTTTTACGCCGTCACTAGACACTTGCAAAGTTTTATGACTAAACATTTTAACTTGTGCCCAAAAAATAACAATCGCTAAACCGTTCACAAACCCCATCATTACCGAGTGCGGTATTAATCTTACAAAGCGACCTAGTTTAAAAACTCCAGCCAAAATTTGAATGACTCCCATTAATATAACACAGGCAAACAAATAGAAAAACCCCATATTCTCAACAGGTTGATCAAACAACATCCCTTTGGTATGCCCTTCAGAAATCATGGTTACAAAAATAACGGCTACCGCACCGGCAGCACCTGTAATTAACCCCGGTCGACCACCAAAAATAGCAGATATAAGCCCCACAATAAAGGCTCCCGAAAGCGCTACTAACGGATCTATTTGTGCAACAAACGCAAAGGCAACCACCTCCGGAATCATCGCTAACGATACTGTAATACCCGCAAGGACATCGTCTTTTGCATTGGGCACTATTTTTCTTATAAAATCTGTCATTTTTTACTTTTTTTTCAGGGTGCAAAAGTACGGTTAATTAACATATACACAAATGCTATTTCCTATATTTGTTTTTATAATATCAATTTGGGCGTGCCCTAAAGGTCGCGCTCTCGCAAGTCGCTTCCCGGTAAAAAAACCGGGAGAGCTTCAACAATTGCTCCATCACTCACGTAAAAAAAATAAAGTTTATGAAAAATATTTTGCTCTGTCTGTTCCTTTTACTCTACGGATGCCAGCTTTCAGAAAACAAAACAGTTCTTCCATTAGATCTTTCTACGCGTTATGAACTATCCAACGGCACCGAAACAGGAACCTATTACGAAGTGATTCAGTTTTATCGCAATTTAGCGACCTCCTACCCTACAATTGCTATAGATTCTATGGGGACTACCGATTCTGGAAAACCCCTTCATTATATTACGTATAGTCCAAAAGCCAATTTTAATTATAACGAACTATCAAAAGACCAAGCCATTGTACTTATAAACAACGGTATTCACCCAGGAGAAAGTGATGGTATCGATGCGACTATGTTACTTTTTCGCGATCTAGCACAAGGAAAACTAGCCGCATTAAAAAACACCGTACTAGTCACCATTCCTATTTATAACGTGGGAGGCAGTTTAAACCGTAATACAGCAACAAGAACCAATCAAAACGGACCTAAAGCCTACGGTTTTCGGGGTAATGCACGTAATTACGACCTTAACCGGGATTTTGTAAAAAGCGATTCCGAAAATGCTAAAGCCTTTGCTAAAGTGTTTCATACTATTACTCCCGATGTGTTTGTAGACAACCATGTTAGTAATGGTGCCGATTACCAATACACGCTTACCCACCTATTTACACAACACAATAAATTAGGAGGCGAATTAGGCGCTTACCTCCACAACAAAATGACGCCTACTTTAGAACAAAATCTTATTACTAAAAATTGGGATATCACCCCTTATGTCAATGTCTTTAATACCGTTCCAGACCATGGGTTTACCCAGTTTTTAGATACACCAAGATACTCAACCGGTTACACCTCCTTATTTAACACTTTAGGACTCATGGTAGAAACCCATATGTTAAAACCTTACCCACAACGCGTGGAAGGCACCTATGAAGTAATGAAATCGCTAATCGATATCACAGAAACCGATTACGCTTATATTAAAGACCTTCGAAAGAAGACTATTAACAGCCTAAAACGGAGTTCTACGTATCGTTTTAATTGGGTGGTAGACACGAGTAAACACACAACGCTACAGTTTAAAGGTTATGAAGGTGAAATAAAGAAAAGTGCGGTTACCGGTCTGCAACGCTTAAAATACAATCGAGACAAACCGTTTACTAAAGAAGTGGCTTATAACAATTACTTTAAACCTACACACGAAGTAAGGATTCCAAGCTATTATGTTATTCCACAAGGATGGCATCGCGTATTATCTTTATTAAAAACTAATAATATCGAACTGACTGTTTTAAAAAAAGACACTATTCTAGAAGTCGAACGCTATAAAATTGATGAATTTAAAACTAGAACACGACCTTACGAGGGCCATTATGTTCATTATAATACCACTGTGATTACCGACACCATAAAAAACAGATTTCGTGCCGGAGATGTTATGGTACCGACCAACCAAAATGGAATTCGTTATATCATGGAAACCTTAGAGCCATCGGCAACGGATTCCTTTTTTAATTGGAATTTCTTTGACACCATACTACAACAAAAAGAAGGCTTTTCTCCTTATGTATGGGAAGATAAGGCTTTAGAACTCCTAGAAAAAAATCCTGGATTACAAGCTGAATTTGAAATTCGAAAATCTGAAGACGAAGCGTTTAAAAATAATTGGTACGCTCAACTTGATTGGCTACATAAGCGCAGTGAGAATTACGAAAAAGCACACTTGCACTACCCTATTTACCGTATTTCAGAAAAAGAGTAGAAAAAACCTTTGCTTCTATATAGAACTAGAGGTGCGTCTTTGCAATTTATTATTTAAGTTTTGGAGGTCTTGTTTTCGCTTAATGAGCTCCACCAGTTCTCCTTTAAAAGTTTTACTATTTCTAAGGTTTGGAAACGATAACTTTCGTTTTGCAAAAGAATTTGAAATAGAAAGAGGTATATAGTTTAAAACGAGAATACATTTTTGAATAAAATCTGTTTTAACTACTTTTAAACCTAACTTACTAGCTGTTCTATGATTGATAATGTACGATGTTCCTTGTATTTTAACTGTTGTATTTTGCCTCTTTTCGAAGTCATTTATTAAACTTAAGAGACCTTCTACATACTGCTGAAGAATAAAATTTGTCCGTTGTGAACCGTCTAATGATTTGTCTAATACAAACACATAATCGAATAAGGAACCACCGTGAATTTTCACTACCCCTTTACTTTCTTTTTCTGCAACAAAAAGGGAGGAGTAATATATTAAACTGCCTTTTTTCTTGAGTGATGGTACGTCGAAAAAAGGCGCTATTATAGACAGTGTAATCGCTAGTGATAGAAAAAAAACCAAATAGAATCCGCTAACAACCCATATGGCTAACATTACTAAATTAATGAGTAATGCAACTCCTGCTATTTTTAATTGGATTTGATTTTGTTCTCTATAAGATTTTGAATAGTAGTTGTGGCGCATATTGTAATAGCATAAACTCTGCGTATAAATTAAAGGTCGTTTAAAACAACAATTTAATATTTGCGTAAGAATTGGTTAAAGCTTCTTGAGCTTGGCTCTCGTTTAACCACTCTACTTTAGTAATGCCTTCGTTTTCTTGCGGTAATAACTCACCAGAATACGTCGTTTTCATTTCAAACCAGTGGGTGATTTTAATTTTAAGTTTACCGTTGCGCTTAAAGATGTGGTAGGTAATCTCTAAAGGTTTTACGATTTCTAATCCAGAAACACCAGTCTCCTCTTCCACTTCTCGCAACGCGGTTTCGGCAATCGTTTCCTTTTTTTCTGCTTTACCTTTAGGCAAATCCCATTTGTTATTTCTGTAAATAAACAAAATGGCTCCTTTATCATTATAAACCTTACCACCCCCAGCGATTACATTAGGTAATTTTTTTAAAAACTTTTTAAGAATTGTTTCTTCATTGTGGTGAATCAGTCGTACTGATTTAACTTTTTTCTTTGCTAAAGTGTGCAACACAGCTTCCATATTAGCATCTTTTAGAAGAAAATTTTTAAAGTCGGTTTCCTTTTCTACTACGGTATTTAAAAAAATAGGTTTGTCATTAACAAAAATACGGTACATATAGAGCTCTAAGTGTTTATTTAGTATTTGTAAAAATATCATTTTTTAAAGAACTGCAATACGTATTAAAATTATTTTTTTTTCAGTCTACATATATCTACTAAATTAAATTATTGTTTATTTTTGCCTTTATGATTATCGACAAATACACCGCCAGACAAACCGCAAAGGTATTACTACAAGTTAATGCCATTAAATTGCAACCAAACGATCCATTTACATGGGCCTCAGGTTGGAAATCACCTATTTATTGTGACAATAGAGTTGTTCTTTCCTTTCCTTTAATTAGAAATTATATTCGCGAGGAAATGGCTAAGTTTATTGAGCAGCACTATGGGAAGCCAGACGTTATCGCAGGAGTAGCTACAGGAGCTATCGCTATTGGCGTATTAGTGGCCGAATATTTAGGTATTCCTTTTGTATACGTTAGACCAGAAGCGAAAAAGCACGGTCGTCAAAATCAAATTGAGGGCTTTATTGAAAGCGGACAAAATGTTGTGGTTATCGAAGACCTAATTAGTACCGGAAACAGTAGCTTGAATGCCGTAAAAGCATTAAAAGAAGCTAAAGTTAACGTTAAAGGTATGGTTGCCATCTTTACTTACGGATTTGATGTAGCTTCTAAAAACTTCGAAGACGCTAACATTACTTTACACACCTTAAGTAACTACGAAAACTTACTACTAGAAGCAGTAGATGCTAACTATATTAAACAAGCTGAATTAGAAACCTTATCGGATTGGAACTCTAATCCGAGTGAATGGAACGCTAATTGATACACTTGTTAAAAACAAAAATACACAACTATGAATTTAGAATCACCTAAAGTAACAATACCAAAATCGGCTGAAGACACGTTTACCTTCTTAAGCGACGTAAAAAACTTTGAAAAACTAATGCCGGAAAACATTAGCAAATTTGAAGTTTTGGATAACGACAAATTTCTATTTGCTTTAAAAGGTATGCCGGAAATCGTATTGAAGAAAAAGGAAAGCACTCCACCAAATCAAATTGTATTAGGCGCTGCTGGAGGAAAATTAGACTTTTCATTGACAGCTAACATAACAGCAATCGACGACAATACTAGTGATGTAAAACTTCATTTTGACGGCGAGTTTAATGCAATGATGGCTATGATGATAAAAGGACCTATCAATAAATTCATCGAAACATTAGCTAGTAATATGAAAACCGCTGTTTAATATAGCAGTGAAATTTCTTTAAGACTAAACGTTTTTAGAATCTCGTCCTCTAATAGCACTTGCAAGTGACCTGTAGATGAGACGCCACGTATAAAACCAGAAAACACACAACCTTCAGCATCCTTAAATGTTGAGGGTTTGTTTTTTCTAAACAACAACGCTTCGTAACGCGTATGCAATGTAGAGAACTCTCCCTCTTCCAACTGTTTGAAAAAGAGTTTTAAATGTTTTAAAAACGTAAGCAACACGTCATCCAATTCAAAAAACTGCTGCTCCTGTACGGCCATAGAAGTTGCTTTTGGTAAATTTGTAAAACTTTTTTGGTTCACATTTAGTCCAACTCCAATTATCGAAGAGTCTAAAACATTCTGTTTTATGACATTTTCAATAAGAATACCGCATATTTTTTTATTCTCTGACAATATGTCGTTCGGCCATTTTACACTAATTTTTCGCACATTAAAGTCCTTTAAAGCAGCAACTAAAGCCAAGGAAATGGCCATACTGATATAAAACTGATTTTCAATTTTAAGGTGTGAATAGGCTTTAAACACGCTAAACGTTAGATTTTCGCCTGGCTTAGCACGCCACACAGTGCCCATTTGACCGCGACCTTGTGTTTGTTGTTTTGTAACGACAACCGTATAATCTTCTAAGCTATTAGTATAGCCTAAATCTCTTAAAAACGAGTTTGTGGATTCGGTGGCATCAAGTTTGATTATACGCATATAAATTGGTTATCTTCGCGTTAAAATTAAATCATAAAAATCTTATGATTTTTTTAAAGTATAAAGAACTAAAAAATAATAACTTTGCACAAATTAAATTAGATTAATGGCAATAAAAGAAATAAATACAGATGCACTTATAACCGCTATAATTGGTGGTATAGAAGATGTAAAAGGTAATGAAATAACTATTTTAGATTTAAGAGAAATAGAAAACACAGTTTGCGATTATTTTATTGTTTGCGAAGGTAATTCAAATACCCATGTAAATGCAATAACAGGATCTGTTCAGAAAAAGGTAAGTAAAGCGTTAAAAGACAAGCCTTGGCACGTTGAAGGAGAAGACAATGCAGAATGGGTGTTGATGGATTACGTTAACGTTGTCGTACACGTCTTTCAAAAACATATTAGAGAATACTATGATATTGAAAGTCTTTGGGGAGATGCCAAAATAACGACAATAGAATCAAACTTATAAAACTTATTCATGGCAGAAAATAAAAAAAATACAACACCAAAGAAACCTAAATTTAATCCGTATTGGATTTATGGTGGGATTATTCTTGCATTAATCGCAGTTCAATTTTTAGGAAGTAATAATTTTAGCGAAAGTGCTAAAATATCTCCTTCTCAATTCTTCGAGTACTTGCGTAACGGCGATATCGATAAAGTAGATATCGTTAATAAAAGAGAAGCAAAAGTATACTTGTCTAAGGAAGCAGAATCAAAATCGGTTCATGAAAAATCAATTTCTAAACCGTTCCCTTTTTCTACCGCTAAAGAACCGAACTACACCTTTGAATTTGGAGATCTTCAAAATTTTGAAAACAGAATCCAAGAGGCAAAGGACAACACGGCTATAACTACTGTTATTAAATACAAAACAGAATCTAACCCTTGGGGAGATTTATTGTTTAGCTTACTTCCATTTGTTTTACTTATTGGAGTGTGGATATTTATTATGCGTCGTATGTCTGGAGGTGCTGGCGGAGGTGCCGGTGGTCAGATTTTTAATATAGGAAAATCTAAAGCCAAACTATTTGACGAAAACACAAAAGTAAAAACAACCTTTAAAGATGTTGCTGGATTAGAAGGTGCTAAAGAAGAGGTACAGGAAATTGTTGACTTCTTAAAGAACCCTGAAAAATACACCTCTTTAGGTGGTAAAATACCTAAAGGCGCCTTATTAGTAGGGTCTCCAGGTACGGGAAAAACACTTTTAGCTAAGGCCGTTGCCGGTGAAGCTAAAGTTCCTTTCTTCTCACTATCTGGTTCTGATTTCGTAGAAATGTTTGTTGGTGTAGGAGCCTCTAGAGTAAGAGACTTATTTAAACAAGCTAAGGAGAAATCACCATCGATTATTTTTATTGATGAAATTGATGCCATTGGTCGTGCAAGAGGAAAAAACGCAATGTCTGGAAGTAATGACGAACGTGAGAATACCTTAAACCAACTGCTAACAGAAATGGATGGTTTTGGAACAAACACAAACGTTATCGTTCTAGCAGCAACCAACAGAGCCGATATTTTAGATAAGGCCCTTATGCGTGCAGGACGTTTTGATCGTCAAATATTTGTTGATTTACCAGATGTTAGAGAGCGTAAAGAGATCTTTGAAGTGCATTTAAGACCTTTAAAGAAAGCGGAAGGCTTGGACATCGACTTTTTATCGAAACAAACACCAGGTTTCTCTGGAGCCGATATTGCAAATGTTTGTAACGAAGCGGCTTTAATTGCTGCAAGAAACGGCAAGAAAGCTGTAGATAAACAATCATTTTTAGATGCCGTTGATAGAATTATTGGTGGTTTAGAAAAGAAAAACAAAATCATCACTCCAGACGAGAAAAAAGCTATTGCTTATCATGAAGCTGGTCACGCCACTGTAAGTTGGATGCTAGAACACGCAGCACCTTTGGTAAAAGTAACTATAGTCCCTCGTGGACAATCTTTAGGAGCTGCTTGGTATTTACCAGAAGAACGCTTAATTGTGAGACCAGAACAAATGCTAGACGAAATGTGTGCGGCACTTGGTGGTCGTGCAGCAGAGAAAGTTATTTTTAATAAAATCTCTACGGGTGCGTTAAGTGATTTAGAAAAAGTTACTAAACAGGCTCGTGCTATGGTTACCATCTATGGTCTTAGTGAGAAAGTAGGTAACCTTACCTATTACGACTCTTCGGGTAGTGAAACAGGATTTACTAAGCCTTACAGTGAAAAAACAGCTGAGTTAATAGATAAAGAAATCTCTAATATTATTGAAGAGCAGTACATAAGAGCTGTGAAATTATTAGAGGAAAACAAAGACAAACTAACCGAGTTAGCGAATGTTTTATTAGAAAAAGAAGTGATATTCAAAGACAATTTAGAAATTATCTTTGGTAAAAGAGCTTTTGAAAAGGATATTCAAAGAGATATTGAAGATGCTAAAAGTCTTGAAGAGGAAGAATAAACACGCTTAACATCGTTAAACAACTTTAAAAATCTTAAATTAACTCTTTAGTTAGTTTAAGATTTTTTATATTTGAATAACTCAGTAAAAAATTGATAATAGCAAAAATATAAATGAGTCTATTTAGAAAATTATTTGGTTCTAAATCTGATAAAGAAAAGGAAGAAGAAACCACTTCACAAGGAGGAAAATATATGCCTCCCGTAAAACTACCAATTGACGAAAGTTTCATGATAAACTTTAAAGATAATGGTGGTAAGTTCTTGTATTGTGATACAATGAACGAAGTGTATGATAATATGGCGCTAATTATAGAGGAAAATAACTGGCAAGACAAATCAGCTTATTTTTATGATCAAAATTTAAAACAAAGCTTTAACGACCTTTACCTTAATACCAGTGGGTTATCTGATGCCACCTACTTCGTTTCTACCTGCGAAAATTTAATTTCAGATGATGGTTCCATTCTGTTATCATCAAATCAATTGGCGGAGAAAAAACTATCAGAATTTCCAACTAACATTATTATATTTGCAACGACTAGTCAAATAGTAACCAATATTGGCGAGGGATTACGAGAAATCAAAACTAAAAACGCAAATAAAATACCGACTAACATTTCAACAATTAAACTTTTTAAGCCCGCCGCTGAAAATGATTTTTTAACCTACGGTAGTCCTTCAAAAAACTTATATTTGCTGCTTTTAGAAGATTTATAATACATGAAGGAAACACTTACACGATCCCTTTCAGGCGTACTTTATGTAGCCTTGTTAATTATATCACTATATAATATTCACACCTTAATTATTCTGTTTTTTATTTTCGGATTAATTTCGTTGCAGGAATTCAATAAATTAATTGGTGTTAAAAACGCGGTACCATATATTATATTTGTCGTCTTATATCTTGTATTTGGATATTGGCAACTCCTAATTAAAACAGGAGATGGCTTGGATGAGGCCACAAAAATACTGCAAGTCATTACGATCTTTGTACAGCTCTTTTTAATAAAAGATTTATTCTCAGAAAAGGAAATTCCTTTGTTTGCGTCTAAACGCTTTTTACTTACTACCTTTTATTTATCTAGTGCCTTTGTATTTCTTATACTTATAGCGAATTACGATAATCAATTTAACCCTTTATTACTATTAGGAACTTTTATTGTAGTTTGGGTTAACGATACCTTTGCCTATTTTGTAGGTAAAAACTATGGGAGACAAAAGCTATTCCCAAGTATATCACCAAAAAAGACAGTGGAAGGCTTTTTAGGCGGTTTATTTTTTGCTTGTGTTTCTAGTTATTTTATTGCTACCTTTACCGGGACATTAACAACAACCCATTGGCTCCTTTTAAGTGTGATAATTAGTGTTTTTGGCACGATTGGAGACTTAATAGAGTCTAAGTTTAAAAGGCAAGCAGGTGTTAAAGATAGCGGTGTTATAATGCCTGGTCATGGCGGTTTATTAGATCGTTTTGACAGTATTATATTTGCTGCTCCTTTTATATATTTATTCTTAAGAATTTTAAAGTATGTTTCATAAAGAAGGCCATAAAATTATCGCAATTACATTTATTGTAGTTGTTGGATTAGTTTTAATTGTAGATAGTTTTATTAGTATCACCTGGTTAAATTACCTTTTATTAGCTTTAATCATCGGTTTTTTAATTATTATACTTCAATTTTTTAGAAATCCAAAAAGAAACACTTTACTTAATAATCATTCGGTTGTCTCTCCTGTAGACGGCAAGGTTGTGGTTATCGAAGAGGTATACGAACCTGAATACTTTAAAGACAAACGTCTACAAGTCAGCGTTTTTATGTCTCCTATAAATGTACATGTTACGCGTTACCCTATTTCTGGTAAAATTGCCTATAGCAAATACCACCCAGGGAAATACTTAGTCGCTTGGCACCCAAAAGCAAGTGAGGAAAACGAGCGTACTACAGTAGTGGTAGATAGTGAGACCTACGGCAAAGTGCTATACCGCCAAATAGCAGGTGCACTAGCCAAACGTATTGTTAATTATGCAGTAGTAGATCAAGAAGCACAACAAGGTGCGGACTCTGGTTTTATTAAATTTGGTTCGAGAGTAGATTTATATTTACCTTTGGACACAAATATTAAGGTTCAATTAAATCAAAAAGTACGCGGTGGTGAAAGTATTATTGCCGAAATGTAAACAAATGACTTCAGAAGAACTTGAAATAACATTTAATGAAGCCGTAGATCGTATTAACAATCATACGGAACCATTCCCTGCGGATTTCCTGTTAAGGCTATATGCGTATTACAAAAAGGCTACCAATAACTACGAAAGGCCAAGTAGCCGTACTCCTATTATTAATGCCTTTAAAACGAATGCCCTTTTTCAAATAAAAAATATCTCTACAGACGAAGCAAAAAAAACGTATATTGAATTAGTAAATAATTATTTCTTATATAGAAAATAATTGCTAATTTAATTATCGAATATGAGTTTTACAGATTCCATTCTAACCATGCTAGGATTAGTAGGGATTATATTTTTTGCAGTAGGAGTTATCATGCTTCTATTCCCTCCTAAGAAAATTAATGTTTTATATGGCTACAGAACAACGCGTTCTATGAAAAATCAAGAGCAATGGGATTTTGCTCAAAACTACTCCTCTAAACTTCTCATTATTTTTGGAGCCGTTCTCGCGTTACTGTCTCTTTTAGGCTATTGTATAGACATATCCGATAACACCGAAGCTATTATGAGTACTATCTTAATAATAGGCACCGTAATACTCATACTTATAAAAACAGAAAAAGCCATTAAAACAAAGTTTAACGGCTAATTTCATATTGTTTAGGCAAACTGTTATTCTAGCACAAACTCTAGGGGCTGACCAGTAGCAGCACTCGGGAAATTAATCCCTAATAATGAAGATAAGGTAGGAGCTATATCAGTAATACTCGTTTTCTTTAGGGAACTTCCCTTTTTAATACCTTGTCCATAAAACAACAAAGGAACATGTGTATCGTAATTTAATGATGACCCGTGGGTAGATCCTGTTTTGCTATAACTAATCACAGCCGGATCAAAAACATAAATAACATCTCCTGAGCGCTTGTGATTGTATCCATTTTGAATTAAAGATTCAATCCCGACAGTATAAGAGGCTTTTTGCATTGATTTTGCAGTATATGCCTTGTCAATATTTTCATAATGAATGATTTCATCGACTAACGCTTCTTGAACAGTTGCTAAATCTAACCCCAATGCATTAAGGCGTTTGTGGTTTAAAAAGATTTGATTATTACTTATATTCTCCAAAAGATCTGAAGCTGCAAAACGTGTTACTAAAAAGTCTTTTACCTGCTTTTTAAATGCCTTATTGTCAAAATATCCTGAAGGAATTTTTAAGCTTTGCAAATAAGCAGGAACATTTACTGCTGCATGATCGGCAGTTAAAAACACCGTATAATTCCCCACTCCCACTTTTTCGTCGAAGGCATTTAGTAAGCGTTCTATATCCTGATCTAAACGCAAGTAAGTATCTTGTACCTCCTTAGAGTTTACACCAAAATTATGACCTACGTAGTCTGGACTGGAGAAACTAATGGTAAAAACGTCTGTATTATCATCCTGACCTAAAGCTTCTCCTTCAAGAGCTGCAATAGCAAAATCGGCTAAAATACTATTTCCATATGGCGTCGATTTTATAATTTCGTAACCTCCATTATGCGTACTTAATGATTTCAGATCGTAAGGAAAAGTCGCTGTATCCTTCCCATCAAATCCTCCTTCAAAGGCATTTAGATCGGGACCGCTTTCGGTATAAGTATCAATATCGTACAGTGTATTCCATGTTTTTAAATAGCCTTCATTTACTCCCGAAGCATTAAAATTAGACACCCAATTAGGTAAAGCATCCATATAAAAACTACTCGTTACAAAAGCACCCTCATCGTCACCTACAAACCAATAAGCGGCATCAGCAGAATGACCTGCAGGTAAAATAGCCCCGCGATCTTTTATAGAAATACCAATAGTTTTTCCTCTTGACTGCGTAAATAATTTATTCTCATCACCAATAGTCGTTGTTTTCATTCTATGAGGAGACATTTTACCAGCATCAGAACGCGTACCAATAGGGTTGACATCAGAATCACCTGCACAATACACACGAGTACCTTCATGTTTATCATACCAATAATTGGCAATAATACCATGGTATTTGGGTGTTGTTCCAGTATAAACCGACGCATGTCCAGGCCCTGTATAAGTAGGCACATAATTATAATGATTATTCTTACAATTAAACCCGTCATTCATCATGCGTTTGAAGCCTCCAGAAGTAAATTTATCTCCAAAACGTGTTAGGTAATCGTAGCGCATTTGATCCACAACAATACCCACCACCAACTTAGGGCTTGCACTTGGCAACTGGGTTTGGCTAACGACATCTGTTTGTTTGACTTGACTTTGAGCACGACACCCAAAAAGTGAGGCTATTAAAAATAGGCTAACAAAAATTCTCATAGTTAATATATTTATTAAGACACTTCAAAAATACAGCTTTTAGTATATCTTAATTTAAAATTATCGTTAAATACGGACAATAATTTTATACTTTAGCAGTATAATTTTTACTATGCAGTACCTACATAATATTGGAACTTATTTTTTAATGATTGTTGAAATGTTTCGTAAACCGACCAAATGGTCTGTAATGAAACAATTGATTTTAAAAGATATAGACGATTTGGTAATTGGCTCTATTGGTATCGTGGCGTTCATCTCTTTTTTCGTGGGTGGCGTTGTAACTATTCAAACGGCTTTGAATATAGATAATCCTCTTATACCTCGCTCATTAGTGGGCTTCGCAACTAGACAATCGGTGATTTTAGAGTTTGCCCCAACTTTTATATCCATAATCATGGCTGGAAAAGTAGGGTCCTTTATTACGTCTAGTATAGGAACTATGCGTGTCACCGAGCAAATTGACGCCTTAGAAGTTATGGGAATCAATGCTTTAAATTATTTAGTGTTCCCTAAGTTTATAGCACTTACCCTCTACCCTTTTGTTATTTCTATTGCAATGTTTTTAGGTATTATGGGAGGTTTAGCCGCTTGTGTTTTTGGTAATTATGCTAGTATGGATGATTACATAACAGGGATTCAGCAAGATTTCGAACCGTTTCATATGGCCTATGCCTTTATAAAAACTTTACTGTTTGCTTTTGTTTTAGCAACGGTACCTTCGTATCATGGGTTCTATATGAAAGGTGGCGCATTAGAAGTGGGTGAGGCTAGTACAACATCGTTTGTATGGACGAGTGTCGTTATTATTCTTTTAAATTATATACTAACTCAAATGTTATTAAGCTAATGATAGAAGTTACCAATTTAGAAAAATCATTTGGAGATGCTCATATTTTAAAAGGCATTAGCACCACATTTGAAAAAGGAAAAACCAACTTAGTCATCGGACAAAGTGGCTCTGGTAAAACCGTGTTTTTAAAATGTTTATTAGGTCTTTTTGATTATGAGAAAGGCAAAATAGCCTACGAAGGTCAAGTTTTTGCCGAACTGTCGGAAGCCGAAAAACGAAATATGCGAGCTAAAATAGGGATGGTATTTCAAGGGAGTGCGCTATTTGACTCTATGACTATAGAAGAAAATGTTATGTTTCCGCTACAAATGTTTACCAAACAGAGTAAGAGTGAAATGCAAGACCGTGCTAACTTTGTTTTAAACCGGGTAAAACTAAAAGACGCTAATAAAAAAATGCCTAGTGAAGCTTCTGGTGGAATGCAAAAGCGTGTCGCTATTGCCCGTGCTATTGTAAATAACCCTAAGTACTTATTTTGCGATGAACCTAACTCAGGTTTAGATCCCAAAACAGCAATTGTTATCGATAACCTAATTAAAGAGATTACCGAAGAGTATAATATAACTACAGTTATTAATACTCACGATATGAACTCCGTAATGGAAATTGGTGATAAAATTGTCTTTTTAAAAGATGGCTTAAAAGCTTGGGAAGGATCGAAAGACACCATTTTTAGAACCGATAATGAAGTCGTTACCGATTTTGTATACTCGTCTAACTTATTCAAGAAAGTAAGACGTATGTATATTGAAGATAATTCATAATAAAAAAAACATTTGAGGCTTACCTCAAATGTTTTTTTACTAATATCGAATCTGTTTTAACAGTGGTTCGTAACCATTCTTTTAACTCTTTCTCTTTTCTTACTTTAACCGAGTCGTGTAGTTGTTTACTCCATTCCACATCAATTACCGAAACGGTATCTACTTTTATAAAATCTTTAGTCTCTAACATTTTAGAATACCCAAAGTACTCTAAATGTCTGAATTTTATTTTCGCATCTTTCGCTAAAGTCGTAAATGAAATACTACCCAATGGATTTACTTTCTTTTCCATTTGTAAGTTTAGACTCTTAACCGTCGCTTGCAGTGCTTCAATTTCTGACTGCAGTCCATGTATAACATTATCTTTCCTATCCAAATTAGCATAGGCACGATCTAAAGACTCCGACATGCGGTCTACACTTCTCGTTTCATTACTATTAATAATCAATTCAAAATCCTTGATATTATTATAGTCGGTACCTGTTTTTAATTCATTGCGTAACGAAGTGATTATAGCATCGCTCATTTCACCATTAAAATACAGACTAATTTTTTTATCATCTATATCTAGCTTTTTACGTTGCAACCATAAATCGTCGTTAGCATCTATTTCATTTTCAATAAAATTCTTATAAGACATCTCATATTTACTTTCTTGAAGCACCGTATAAAATGAAATGGCTGCAGGAATCATAACAACAATAGCGACCAAAGAAGCAAATTGAGAAATACGTTTTCTCTTTGCCGAGTTGGCGTACTTAAGCATTGGAAAACGCAATATTTTCAAGACTAAGAATGTTGCTAAAGCAATGAAAATAGTGTTTATACTAAACAAATACATCGCACCACTAAAGTAACTCCAGTTCCCTTTTGCCAATCCATATCCCGCTGTACATAAAGGCGGCATTAAGGCTGTGGCAATGGCAACTCCAAATATTACTGAAGCAATAGTTCCCTTTTTAGTACGTGCAATAATTAAAGCTAATCCCCCAAAAAAGGCTATTAAAACATCTCGAATATCTGGTCGTGTACGCCCTAAAAGCTCTGAAGTATCTTCACTTAAAGGAAAAAACTCAAAAAATAAATATGCGGTTAACAAACTCAAAATTAGCATCGTCGCTAAGTTTATTAATGACCGCTTTAGGGTATCAATATCGTTAATCGCTATCGATAGTCCTATTCCTAAAATAGGCCCCATTAATGGCGATATTAACATGGCTCCAATAACAACTGCAGTAGAGTTTGCATTTAAACCAATGGAAGCGACAAATATCGAACAGATTAAAATCCAAGCCGTCGCGCCTTTAAAAGGAATATCGGCTTTGATAGCGGCAATAGTCGCATCGCGATCGGTATCACTTCTAAAATCTAAAAGCTCGATTAAAAATGCCTTGACACTTTCAAATAATCCTTTGGCATCATCTTTTACCGATTTTTTAGAATCTTCAGCTGCTTTCTCTTCAGCTTTTTGTTCCGCATTTAAATCTGCGTCCTTTTTTTCTTCCTCAGAAAAATTAAATTTATTTTCTTCGCTCATATATTAACCTAAATGTTCTCCGAAATTCTCCTTAACTGTATTCAAAACCACTTTGATATCTTGTTCTTTTTCTTTAGGAAAGATAAGTAAAACTTCTTTTTTATCTACAATGATATAATCTTTTAATCCGTCGACAATAACCACCTTATCATTTTCGGTTCTAATCATATTGCCGGTACTGTTATCAACCAAGGTTTTAGCGTTAACTACGGCGTTATTATTAGCATCTTTTGGCAACTTATCATATAAGCTTCCCCAAGTTCCTAAATCATTCCAATCGAAGGCTGCAGGCAGCACAAATACATTCGTTGATTTTTCCATAAGCGCGTAATCCACCGAAATATTATCAGCTTTCGGATAATTCTCTGCTATAAAAGAAGCTTCCTCGTCTGTATTATAAACCGATTGCCCAGCTTTAAAAAGCGCAAACAAATCCGATTGATTCTCTTTAAAGGCCTTTAAGACACTTTGAACGCTCCACATAAATATTCCGGCATTCCAAACAAAATTTCCTTTAGCAATAAACTCTTTGGCTGTATTATAATCGGGTTTTTCGCGGAATTGCTTTACAGACTTAATAGCATTTCCATCTTCCTTATCATATTCAATATAGCCATATCCTGTATTTGGAAAGGTTGGCTTTATACCCAAGGTCATTAAGGCATCATTTTCTTGACAATACTCAAAAGCTTGTTTTACATTAGTTGTAAACGCTTTTTCATCTTCTATCCAATGATCACTTGGCGCCACAATAACTACTGCGTTAGGGTTTAACTTCTCAATTTTAAGTGATGCATATAATATACACGGCGCTGTATTTCGCATAGCAGGTTCTAGAACCACCTGTTCACTAGACACATCAGGCAATTGTTCTAACACCAAATCATTATAACTCTCATTAGTTAAAATAAATATATTTTCTTTAGGTATAAGTTGCGATAAACGACTAAATGTTTTCTGAATTAATGTTTCGCCAGTACCCAACATATCGTGAAATTGCTTAGGAAACTCTTGAGTGCTCACTGGCCAAAATCGAGAACCGACTCCACCAGCCATTAAAATAGCGTAATAATTTTTATTCATACTTATATTTTCTTTTTGACAAGAACGACTTCTAATTTTATTTATATCAAGCCGAGGCTATAACCTCAACTTCTGCATTAGGATTGAAAAGATACACTTTTCCCGACTTAACTTCAACACATTCGTAACGTTTTGTACGTTTTCCAACCATTTTAAAAACGCGTCCGTTATATAATTTAAAAGCACTTCCTTGGGGTACTTCAAAAACGTAGGTTTTATCATTTGGTGGGTCGTATTGCTTGAGGGCGTATGCCAAAGCCGTATCGGTATCGCTACTTGCTTTAGGATTTTTAAAATGTCTAGCTAGTAGAGGTAATAACTTTAACGGAAAAACATCCGGATTTAAAAATGGTAACATTAAATGCTGAAAAGAATGTTTCCATTCTAAACCATGAGGTTTTATAAATCGTCCATAGCGCTTATAGGCATCGTAATGGGCAATTTCATGAATTAGTGTAATTAAAAAACGGTAGGAATTTAAATTACTATTAATTGTAATTTGATGCTTACCATTGGGTAATTTCCGATAGTCTCCATGACGCGTTTTACGTTCTTTTTTTACTATAACACTTAAACCATCCTCTTCTAAAAGTTGTAATACTTGCGCTTGCGCCTGTTTAGGAATATGATTTAAAATAGTGTCTTGCATTGCTGGTTTTGCGTATTTATTGAAATAATATACTATCCGTTTTAACACATAAAAATCGTGTATTGCTGTTCGTAAACATAATACACGATCTTCATATTAGTATTAAGCCTGTGTAAATTTATTTAAGGCTTACATACGTTCTGGTACGTTAATCCCTAATAATCCAAAGGCATTTTTTATAGTTTGTGCTACTAAGTTTGACAATTGCACTCTAAAGACTTGCGATTGCGCATCGTCGTTACCTAAAACGATCGGAACGTTTTGGTAGAAAGAATTAAAATCTTTAACCAAATCGTAAGTATAATTAGCGATTAAAGCAGGGCTATGTTGTGTTGCCGCATTCTGAATCACCTCTGGGAATACTTGTAATTGTTTTAGTAATGCTTTTTCTTTATCGTGTAATTCGAAATCTAAATCTGTTGCTATGCCTTGAGCTTCTAAATTTGCTTTTCTTAAAATAGATTGAATTCTAGCGTAGGTATACTGAATAAAAGGACCTGTATTCCCTTGAAAATCGATAGACTCTTTAGGGTCAAATAAAATTCTCTTTTTAGGATCTACTTTTAAAATGTAGTATTTCAATGCCCCTAAACCTATGGTGCTATACAACTCATTTTTCTCCTCTTGAGAATAGCCTTCTAATTTCCCTAGCTCTTCAGAGATTTCTCCTGCTGTTTTAGACATTTCGGCAACTAAATCATCGGCATCGACAACCGTTCCTTCACGGCTTTTCATTTTTCCTGATGGTAAATCTACCATCCCATAACTTAAATGAAATAGGTTTTTAGCCCAATCAAATCCTAATTTCTTCAGAATTAGAAACAATACCGAAAAGTGATAATCTTGTTCGTTCCCCACAGTATACACCATACCCCCAACATCAGGATAATCTTTAATTCTCTGAATTGCCGTACCAATATCCTGGGTCATATAGACCGCTGTTCCATCGCTACGTAATACGATTTTCTCATCTAAACCATCTTCGGTTAAATCACACCAAACAGACCCGTCTTCTCGTCTGTAAAACACTCCGGTTTTTAAACCTTGATCTACAAACTCCTTTCCTAAAAGGTAGGTTTCACTCTCATAATATAGGCAATCGAAATCTACACCTAGGTTTTTATACGTCACATCAAAACCGTCGTATACCCATTGGTTCATACGCTCCCAAAGGGCTACTGTTTCTTTATCTCCTGCTTCCCAATCTAAAAGCATTTGCTGTGCTTCAAGTAAAATTGGCGCTTCTTTTTTAGCTTCCTCTTCCGTTTTACCAGCGGCTTTTAAAACTTCTATTTCCTTTTTGTATTCTTGATCAAACTTAACGTAGTAATTCCCTACAAGTTTATCGCCTTTTAACCCCGTAGATTCTGGCGTTTCATTATTTCCAAAACGTTTCCATGCTAACATACTTTTACAAATATGTATACCACGGTCGTTTATAACTTGGGTTTTGTATACTTTTTTTCCAGAAGCTTTTATAATTTCCGAAACACTAAACCCTAATAAGTTATTTCTAATATGCCCTAAGTGTAAGGGTTTATTCGTGTTTGGTGAAGAATATTCTACCATTACAGCTTTATCTTCTGGTTCAGGAACCACAAACCCAAAGCTCGAATTATCTTTTACCTCATTAAAAAATGAAATATAATAACTATCCGCAATCTCAACATTTAAAAAGCCTTTAACGACATTAAACGCTTTAACTTCTTTTACTTTATCGACTAAATAATTACCTATAGCTTCACCAATTTGCACTGGATTACCTTTTATTACCCGCAACATTGGAAATACAACGATTGTAATATCTCCAGCGAACTCCTTACGAGTTGCTTGAAACTCTACGGTTTCTAAATTAGCTTGATACAGCTCTTGTGCTGCGTTTTGTACTTCCTTTAATAATGTTGCTTGAAGGCTCATTTATAACGTTTTTTAGACTTGCAAAGATACTATTATTATTGAAAAAAATCACGGTTTACCGTGGCTTTCAGTCTTAAGAAATTATTAAAATTAGAAGCGCAAGCTTACCAATTAGTTTTATACATATCTTATAAAAAGCAGGTAATAACCACCTGCTTTTAAGGCCTTGTAAATACGCTTTGTATTACTAGCACCACACCAATTAGCATATGCCCTTACAGATAATCCATAAAAAAAAGGGAGACCGATATATATCGAGCTCCCTTAAAGTATATTAATAAATGTTACAGCCTTTACACTATGCTTTTGGTAAAAACACTTCTGCCATCATACAGCGTGCACTTCCACCTCCACAAGATTCTATGGTTGGTAGCGGACTATATAAAATCTCACAATGCTTTTCTATCATAGCGATTTGAGTTGCTGTTAGCGACTTATATGCTGCTTCACTCATAACGAGGTACCGTTTATCGTTGGCACCTTTAACTTGTAGCATGTTACCGGCAAACTGCTCCATCTGCTCTACAGTGATTCTAATAATTTCTTTATTATCCTCCTGCAAGTTTTTAATGACATGATTGCGCTCCTTTTTATCATCTATGGTATCTAAACAAATCACCGCAAAGGTTTCTGCTAAACACATCATAACATTAGTATGATAAATAGGTAATCGTTTACCATCTACTGTTTGATAAGCGGTAAATACCACTGGCGTATACTCAAAATCTTCACAGAATTCTATAAACAATGTTTCGTCTGCTCTAGGAGATAGTGCACAGTAAGCTTTATCATGTACACGATCTAACAATAGGTTTCCAGTTCCTTCTAAGAAAACACCTTCGTCTTCTGCAGACGTATAATCGATAATATTTTTAATTTCAAACCCCTCTTTTTCAAGGCGCTCTAAAATTTCTTCTCTACGTTCTCTTCGTCTATTCTCGGCAAACATAGGATATAATCCTACATTACCATTTTGATGAAAACTCACCCAGTTGTTTGGAAATATAGAATCTGGTGTGTCTAATTTAATATCATCATTTTCAACAATTACGTTTACCCCAACCGCTCTCAATTTTTCTACAAGCCCATCAAATTCTTCTTGAGCTTTTGCATTAACCTCGGCGTTTTTCAACTGTAATTCTTCTTGAAAATAATTATTAACAGCAGTTTGTTCGTTCATCCTAAAATTAACAGGACGAATCATTAAAATCGTATTTGTTGTTTGTTGCATTTTAAAATTTTTCACAAAAGTACTTTATTTTAATAGTATCAATGTTTAAATACTCTTAATTTTTATACTTTTTTACACCGATTTCCATTTTATATTACACCCAATACTTGGCTTTTGATTTTCTAGAGGAGAATCTCCACTTAAAACACGCTCTATAGCCATTTGTAAATCGTTACCAGTAACTGGCATATCATTGCGCGGTCTTGAATTGTCAAACTGTCCGTGATACGTTGTTTTTAAATTTTTATCAAACACATAAAAGTCAGGCGTACAAGCGGCATTATAAGCTTTAGCAACCTCTTGAGTTTCGTCGTATAAATACGGAAATGGAAACTGTTCTTTTTGTGCCAATTCGGCCATTAAACGAGGTGCATCTTGAGGGTAGTTTTCTACGTCATTACTACTAATAGCAATAAATCCTACACCTTGTTTTATATAGGTATTAGCTAAAGCCACAAGGGCTTTGTTAATATGAATCACAAACGGACAGTGGTTACAAATAAACACGACAACCGTAGCATGCTCCCCTTTACAATCCTCGAGCGATTGCCATACCCCAGTTAGCGGGTTTAACAAACGAAACGAAGGTGCTAAAGTTCCAATTGGAAATGAATATGATTCTGTATCTGCCATATTTTTTTTTAAGTTGAAGACTGCCTTATAAGTTAAACTTTTAAGGTGTAGAATTAGATACTTGCAATACCTTGCCGTTATAATACTCTTGTGCTGACAATGAAAATTCCGCAATATATTTAGACATTTTCAAAGCTGAAGTCGGCACGTCAAGCCCTGGAAAAGCTTCAGCAAGCATCTCTGTTTTTACAGCGCCTAATGCTAAGACATTAAAGCTAGGACCTGTTTCTTTATATTCTTCTGCTAAAAGCTCGGTAAGTGTAATTACAGCGCCTTTACTAGAACTATAAGCTGATAGTCCAGGAAACTTAACACTTCCCTGTATCCCTCCCATCGAACTGATGGTAACCACATGCCCTTCTTTTTTCATGAATGGCAAAACCGTTCGCGTTAACTGAGCAACACCAAACACATTGGTTTTATAAACCGCTTCAAACTCCTCCATGGTCGTTTCTATAAAGGGCTTATTAATTAAGGCTCCCGCATTATTAATTAGCACATCGACATGCCCCCACTCACTTTCTACAAAATGAGTCACTTTTTCATAATCTTCTGGTTTTGATAAATCAAACCCAAAAGCATTAACGGTGCTAAAATCAAGTTTACTAATAGCCTCATAATTACGAGACAATGCCAAAACTTGATGCCCTTGTTGTGCTAATAATTGAACCAATTCGAAACCAATACCTCTACTCGTTCCGGTAATAATTATATTTTTAGTTTTCATGCAATTCTATTTCTTTAGTGGTGGCATTAGCCGTTTTTTCTATTACAGGTGCTAATGCATTAATTAAATTTGCCATAAACGTGTAATCTAACTTATCAATTTCATCGTGTACATGATGGTAGTAATCAAAATTGGTTAAATCGCAAGAAGACACCGTATGCGCAGGTACTTTAAACGTCTCGTAAAACGGATAATTATCCGAACGTTTAAACAAACTATACTTTTTAGCGACTTCCGACGAACCGATTAATTTTTTACCAGCATAGTTATTCATAACAGCTGCTAAATTAGAATAATCATAGCCTGTTAGGAAGGCTTGGTGTTCTGTATTATTTAAAGGCACACCAATCATCTCCAAATTAAACATCGTATATAAATTAAAGCCAGTACCTTTTAATCTATTTGCAAGGTGCTTTGATCCTAATAGTCCTTTCTCTTCGGCAGTAAAGGCTACAAATAGTAAACTGCGCTTCGTATTTCTATTAGTAAAATATTTTGCTAATGTCAGCACCGCACTAGTTCCTGCAGCATTATCGTTAGCTCCATTGGCAATAACATCACCTTCAACAGCGGCAATTTCTCCAATATGGTCGTAATGTGCGCCTATGATTATAAATTCATCTTTTAAATCGGGATCACTCCCCTCGATATATCCTACTACGTTAAAGGCGTCGACCCCCTGCATCTTAAAAGTATCGCGGTAATTATCAAAATAAGGTTTAATCCCTAAAGCTTTAAATTCATTTTCTATATACGTAGCGGCAGTATGAATTCCTTCACTTCCTGTGTCGCGTCCTTTTAATTCATCGGAAGCTAAAAATGATACTATAGCCTTAACCTCATCGGCAGAAACCGTATAATTCTCTGATGTTGTAACACCCGAAGATTTACACGATAAAACCCCGACAAATAAAAAGGGGGTTAACATTAATACAAGTAGTTTTTTCATAGTTTGGTTGGTATTTTAGGGGTTGAATATAGTAAAGTTTAAAGATAAAAAAATCCTGTATCAAAAAAATTGATACAGGATTAATTATAATAAGATTTAGCGTTTTAAACTAACATAGTTACAGGATTTTCGATATATCCTTTTAAGGTTTGCAAGAATTCAGCTCCCGTTGCGCCATCTACCGTACGGTGATCGCAAGCCATACTTAATTTCATGGTATGCCCTGGAACAACTTGTCCGTTTTTAACGACAGGTTTTTCAATAATCGCCCCTACCGATAAAATCGCTGAGTTTGGTTGATTGATAATCGAAGTAAAACTCTCTATTCCAAACATTCCTAAGTTAGAAATAGTAAAGGTACTTCCCTCCATTTCTTGAGGTGTTAATTTTTTATTTCTTGCACGTCCAGCAAAGTCTTTTACCGCAGCATTAATTTGAGGTAACGTTTGCTCGTTAGCGAATTTAACTACTGGCACTACTAAACCATCTTCGACAGCTACAGCAACCCCAATATGTACGTGGTTATTTAATTTCATCTTATCGGCAAACCACTGAGAATTAACTTGTGGGTGCTGACGTAACGCTAAAGCACAAGCTTTAACAATCATATCATTATACGATATTTTTGTGTCTGGAAGCGTATTAAATTGGGCGCGAAATGCCATAGCATTCTCCATATCAAACTCTACATTTAAGTAGTAATGTGGCGCTGTAAATTTAGATTCCGCTAAACGCTTAGCAATTACTTTACGCATTTGAGAATTTGGTTTCTCATCGAAATCCTCCTGACCAGAAGCTACAAACTTAGCTGCTGATGCAGACGAAGCTACAGAGGTTGTAAAGTTTTCTATATCGCGTTTTACAACACGACCGTTCTCTCCAGAACCTTGAACTTGACTAATATCGATACCTTTTTCTTCGGCCATTTTCTTTGCCAAAGGAGAAATAAACACACGTCCAGAAGTATTAGCTTTTGCAGGTTGAGCTGGAGCTTTTTTATCTTCTGTTTTTGGCGTTGAAGCTACTGGCTTCTCCTCTTTTACTGCTGCCTTTTCAGCTTTTGGTGCATCGCTTCCACTAGTAAAATTTTTAGCAATATTAGAAACATCTGTACCTTCAGGGCCTATAATAGCTAATAAAGCATCCACTTTTGCAGACTCTCCTTCCTCTAAACCTATATGTAATAAGGTACCTGATTGGAAAGACTCAAATTCCATTGTCGCTTTATCAGTTTCAATTTCAGCTAAGATATCACCTTCCTCGACAGTATCACCTATCTGTTTTAACCAAGTTGCCACAGTACCTTCTTCCATGGTATCACTTAATCGCGGCATAGTAACCACTGTTACACCATCTGGAAGTGCTGTTTCTTCACTTGAACTATCCGAAGTAGTATCCTCTTCCGATGTCTCTTCTGAAGCTTCAGACTGCTCACTCTTATCAGAAGTTTCTTCAGCAGTATTTCCTTGTCCTTTTAGTAACTCAGAAATATCTTCTCCTTCTTCTCCAATAATAGCTAAAAGAGTATCTACTTTTGTAGTCTCCCCTTCTTGAATTCCAATATGAAGTAAGGTGCCTTCGTGAAAAGATTCAAATTCCATTGTTGCTTTATCGGTTTCGATTTCAGCTAGGATATCACCTTCTTCAATTTTGTCACCCACTTTTTTCAACCAGCTAGCAACTGTTCCTTCTTCCATTGTGTCGCTTAAACGCGGCATATTTATTACTTCTGCCATAGCTTATTTTATTTTGTGCTCGATAAACGGATAGTCTTCCTGTTCGTATACTGAATCGTACATAACGTTTTTCTCCGGGTATGGTGATTCGTCAGCAAATTTCTCACATTCGTCAACCAATTCCTTAACGCGTTTTTCAATTACTTTAAGATCTTCTTTTGTTGCGTAGTTATTTTCAAGAATCACATCTTTTACTTGCGTAATAGGATCTATTTTCTTGTATTCTGCTACCTCGTCTTTTGTTCTATAGTGTTGAGCATCACTCATCGAGTGTCCTCTATATCTATACGTTTTAAGTTCTAAGAATGTTGGCCCATCACCACGACGTGCTCTTGCAATCGCTTCATCAAAAGCCTCAGCTACCTTTACAGGATTCATTCCATCTACTGGTCCGCAAGGCATTTCATACCCTAATCCTAATTTCCAAATATCGGTATGATTCGCTGTACGTTCTACAGAAGTCCCCATAGCATACCCATTGTTTTCACAAACAAAAACGACAGGTAATTTCCATAACATCGCCAAGTTAAACGTTTCATGTAATGATCCTTGACGCGCTGCCCCGTCACCAAAGCAACAAATAGTTACAGCATCTTGATTGTGGTACTTATCTCCAAAAGCAATACCTGCTCCTAAAGGTATTTGCCCTCCTACAATTCCGTGACCACCATAAAAACGGTGCTCTTTAGAAAAAATATGCATAGATCCACCTAAACCTTGAGAGGTTCCAGTAGCTTTCCCATATAATTCTGCCATAACACGTTTAGGATCTACACCCATTCCAATAGGTTGCACGTGATTTCGATAAGCCGTAATCATTTTATCTTTCGATAAATCCATAGCATGTAGCGCTCCTGCTAGTATCGCTTCTTGACCATTATATAAGTGAAGAAATCCTCTTACTTTTTGTTGTATGTAAACGGCAGCTAGTTTGTCTTCAAACTTTCTCCAGAAATACATATCCTCATACCATTTAAGGTAAACTTCTTTTGTTATTTTTTGCATTTGGAAACGTTATTTTTAATAAACGAATAACAAAAGTAACACATTAGACACTAATGAAAAAACTGTAAAACGGAAAAATGTTAGTAATTCGTTATAGAGAGGCTTTATCAAAAACTAAAGGCAATAAATTTGCCAGCGATTTTGACAAGGCAACGGCTCCTGTTTCTCCCATAAAATAAATCTCAATAGGCTCATCTTGTTTTACTTCATACTCTGCAATTGCCTGCCTGCAAGCCCCACAAGGCGGGATTGGCTCTGCCGTTTTATTTAATTGTGACGCTGCAGTAACCGCCATTTTTAATATTTGAGCCTTAGGATATTTAGCGCCAGCATAATAAATAGCGGTACGCTCTGCACATAAGCCCGAAGGGTATGAGGCATTTTCTTGATTGCTACCCGTTATCACCTCACCATTATCCAATAATAGAGCAGCACCAACATAAAACTTAGAATAAGGCGCATATGCCTTTTCCCTTGCCTTAACAGCCTGATCCATTAAATCTATTACCTCTTGATCTAATTCACTCAAGGTATCGTACACGTATAAGGTAGATTCTATTTTAACTTCTTTCATAACGTTATAAGCTTTTAGTATAAAAACTATTTTAGACAAAAAAACTATTGCTTTTACACAATAGTTTTTAGTTAATTTTATTCACTGCTTTTAATATTCGGTATATGTCCCTTCTCCTAAATTAAAGGTTAGAGAGAATCGCAATGTACTTTCTAACGGACTCTGTACTTTTGATGCCGAGAACAAATAAGAAAGATCAACATTAATAACATTGTATTTAAACCCTGCTCCTAAAGCAAAAAACTTACGAGCACCTTTACTTTCGTTTTCATTAAAATATCCTGCTCTAAATGCAAACGCATCCTGATACATATATTCTGCACCTAACGCATAGGTGAATTCCTTTAATTCTTCACTAAATCCGCCTGGAGCATCACCAAAAGATTGAAAAACACCAGAGATAAAGCTTACATTAGGATCTTTTCCCTCCATAATATAATTAGGGTCTACACTAATAAACTCATCGCCATTTTCAGGATCGTAAACACCATTGTTATTACTATCCACATATTCTGTTCGCGTTCCATAAACTGGAGGCGTTGGTACTAGAAGCTTAGACACTTCTGCAGTTACTCCTAATTTATTGTATTGATCGAAAATAAAATCAAAACCTCCACCTAAACGTAAGTTTGTTGGCTGAAAGTTTTCTTGTCCACCTTCATCATATTTAAAGGTAGGACCTAAGTTTTGAATCGCAAACCCCGCTCTCCAGCGTCCGTTAAAGTCATTATAAGCTTCTTCTTCACTTTGATAGAATCCAGTGATATCTACGCCAAACGTACTTGCGGGTTTAATATCATTCCCTCCGGTATTTAACTTTAAATCTGAACGTAAATAACGCATAGCTACAGCCATGGCAAACTGATCACTTAATCTTAAGGTATAAGATATATCTAAAGCCATTTCATTTGGCTTTTGAACTAATGGGGTATCAAATTCATTTTCCACAAATTCAATTTCACCCAAACTAAAATAGGTTAAACTAGCACCAAAAGCACTTTGTTCGTTTAATCTGTTAAAATAAGAAACATAACCAACACCTATATCATTCACCAATTTACTTAAATACGGTGTATAACTAAGCGAGATTCCAGACTTAGCCGTAGAGAAAGCATATTTTGCTGGATTCCACTTTTGAGAATAAGCATCAACTGATGTCGCCACTCCCATATCTCCCATACCAGCTGCTCTAGCATCTGGAGCGATTAATAAAAAGGGCATCCCGGTTGTTATAACACGTGAATCTGGATTTGGTTCTATTTGAAATGAATTCTGTGCACTCAATTGAAAAGTAGCAGTAAACAATGCAACTAATGCTATTATTTTATTCTTCATATATAATTTTTATTAGACAAATATAATTTATTATTACAGGATTACAAGTTTCTCGATTTTTTCGACAGTATCATTGGTTAATGTCGATTGTACTTTTAATTTATAAATATAGGTACCTTTTCCTATTCTATCACCAAAATCATCTCTTCCATCCCATATAATATCTCGAGAGGTGGAAGGTGATAATTGTGAGCCCGAACCTGTGGACTGACCGTTTAGGGTTCTTACTAATTTACCCGAAACAGTAAAAATCTGAATCGATATATTTAATATCTCTGAGCTATTATGGTTAAACCAAAACTCGGTATAATTTACAAACGGATTTGGATAGTTTAAAACTCTATCGATGATCAAGCCGTTATCTTCATCGTAAACTACAAACTGAATTTCGGCAGTAGAAGAGTTATTATAAACATCCCAAGCTTTTAAGGTTAGCGTATGTAGACCTGGTTTTAAATCTCTAAAAGGATAACTTAAACCTCCTCTTGTGTAATCGTCTAACTCGGTAACATAATAATTATTTAAAACAAACGGATTAATCTCATCTCCATCAAGTATGGCTACAATATCGTGACCAATTCCACTGGCCGTATTAATTCCGTTCTCATCTTGAAGCTTTACTAATAAGGTAGGCGACTCATTGGTAATCCCTCCTGAAGCGAAATTCTCATCGTTCATATAAAGATTAATTAGAGGCCCTGTATTGTCTTCTGGTGCATTTTCGTTAATACCTCCAATTTGCAAATCGGTAGTCGTCGCACCGGCTTGATCGGACAATGGATTTTCTCGAGAAGCATAAAAGCTCACTTTTCCATAACCTACAGGAATCCCAATATCTTTTGGAACAATAAAGTCAAATTCAAACTGTCCATTCGTTACTGTAGCTTGTCCTCTAAATATGACTTCACCTAAAGTCTTATAATTTAATTTTATTAATTGACCGTTTTGCATCGTGTTGTCATTTGCCAATGTTTCACGGTCTATTGGCTTGTCGAAAATAGTTGTTACGACCTTACCATTATAATTTGTTAATACATTCCCTGCCAAATCGGTTACCTCACCAGCCAATTTAGCGTAACTTAAAGCTTCTAAGACATCGGTGTTTTGTGTTATTGGAACATCGTTAATTTTAGTTAAACGCACATTTGGTTCAGGAAAGGCTAATTTTAAAGCAGGATCTCCAATATAAAACACCAATTGTTTTTGTCCGATACCCGCAATTGAAGGATCATTTTTTGTCAGCCGTAAGGCTTCCGCCATCGTAGGATATTCATAATCACCGTAGGTATCTAAATCACTAAATGAAAACAAATACTCTTCTAATTTTATATTAAACGTTACACCAACCCCAAGAAAAATCTGACGCGTAGTTGTTATTAAACTCACGGCACCTCCCGCGTTATTCCAGTAAATTAACTCACCAGCTGTTTCACGCAACGGGTTATCAAACCGCGTATACTCGCAAGTTACCGTTACAAAACAATTTAATTTACGCTCGTTTCGCAGGGCTTGAGCATCGGTTTTTTCAAAAATACGTTCTTTAGCTAAACCATCTTCCCCACCATGTCCAAAATAATTCACCACTAAAGCGCCATTTTCTATCGCATTTGCAATAGCTGTCGTTACATCAGGGTAACGATCTCCTCCTACCGATGATTCTTGTTGGTACGAATCGGTATGTATTTTCACCACATTAAGAAACGGCTTGTTCTCAGTAATGATATTCCCAATACTATCTGTTGTTTCTTGCAAGGTAGCTTCGTACGACTCATCGACATCATCAGAGATAACCACCACAGTATTTCGCCAGCTACCATAGGCTTCTTTTGTATAATAACTTTCAACCTTATCGACTAACTCCTTAGCGCGTTGTGGAGAATCGGCTAAAATTCTACCTACTGCAATATCCAATTTATCACTAACAAACAACTCCCCTTCATCGGCATCCATCATCCCATAAAAATCATCTGTAATAAATGAGTTGATAAGATTAAAACTGCTATAGGCATGCCAAGAGGGCACATTATAGGTGTTATCCGAAACACGTCCTTTATAATCAAACGAACTGTCTCCAAACAAACACAAATATTTTATTCGATTCGCCGGTGAACTGGCATTATCATAAATGTACTTTACAAAATTCCGAATAGCAGAAATATCATTGTTACCCGTACTAAATTCAGAATAAATCATTTCTAAACTTACCACTTTAACATTCAAGTTATTTCTAACACGATTAATCTGTGCCAGACGCTCTGCCTGATTATAATTAGCATTTGGAACTACAATTAAGTAATCAATATCTTCAAAATCTCCTTGAGCATTTTTAAATATTCGTCCTTTTAAATTTTGATTTTGAACTGTAGAATTAGCGGCTAATAGAGGCGTGTGAAAACCAGTATTTGAAAACGCTACAAATTCTCTAATTGTTCCTAAAGCCGATTTAAAACTGACACTTGAATTGCCAGTATTAGATTTCGATCTCACATTATTATTATCGGTAACCTCCCAGATTTCTCTCACATTAGAGGCATTCGACAAGGTGTACTCACCTATACCGGTTGCCTGACCTGTTTCATTATTTTTAAAACGCAGTTGCCCGTTAGTAAACGTTAATGCACGCGTAGCTTCGACTGAAATATAATCCAAATAGCCAACCGCCCCGGGGTTCCCTTGCTTATTATAGGTAATTTGAACAGTTGCCTGATCTGTTGTGGCAATCACATCTTCTTCCAGCGATGCTTCAGCTGCAAAATTAGGGTCGCTAACTGCGGGGAGTATAATTGTCGACACATCGGCACCATTCATTTTTATGGTCATACTTGATGTATTTGCCGAAGTAGAGACGCCAATAACTTTTAATTTAATAGGATCGGTAGTTACCCGATTAGGGAAATTAAAATCAAAGGATTTTGTGGTTGTAATATCAAATTTATCACCAAACCAACGCCGACCAACATAGGCAAGGTTAAACTCATCTACTTCGTGAAATTTATAATCATGAAAGGAAGTAATCGCCATATCAGAAGCCCCTGCAGGCTCCGAAAGTGGTGGTATACGTTTACCCAAACCAGGACTTACACTTAAATAATAATACGCCAAATCACTATACGGGTTTAAATTGGTATTAACCCTTACATCATTTACAATTCCCTTTGGTCCTATACCATAAAACAAAATATAATCACCGTCGTTAAAAACGCCATCATTTTCACCGCTAATTTTAATTGCATTCTCAATAGGATCTATAGGGTACGTAGTATCGTTCTTATAAGGAATCATTTGTCCTCCATTACCATAGATTTTAATTTGTCTAGGGTCGATAGCATTAGTATTGACACCCATTTGGTTTAAAAAGTTTTTCGAAATTTTAAACACACCGGTTCTATCAATAGCAAATTTAAACCACATCCCTGTACTTAGAATAGAATTTGAAATATTTTGATTTACTACGGAGTTGGTAGCAGCCATTTTACCGGCAGAACTCACATCTAATGCAAATGAAGTTACCTTATTATAACCACCGGAAGCAGACTTAACGATAGCTGAAACAGTTAAAACCACAAACTTCTTATCTCTAGCTCTTGCATTTTTAACGCTGTAAGTAAAGGCACTAGGAATATTTTCTAATTGAAGCCCTTTTAATTCTGAAGCAGAAATAGGACTGTATTTTACAGCACTAATAGACACTGCATTTTCATTAATAGCTGAAGCAACTTCCCATTGAGCAACAAATTTTAAACCAGCATCAACATCATAACTATAGTGTTCTTCAGGAATAAATGAAGGTAGCTCCACACGATAACCTTCTGTGGTTAGTATTTTTGAGCCATTCCATTCTAAATTAAACTTTTTTTGCTGGGAAAACACAGCGGTACAAGCTAATAAGGCTAGGGTAAATAAAAACGTTTTCATTGCTTAAATAACGGTATTATTTTCATGTTATTATTGCTTTCTTAAAAAATTCTTAAAAAGATAACAAAACTACAATAATAAAATAAAAACTCTCACGTTATACAGTTTCAAATGACGTTTTAAAAGTCAATTTAAAATCGTTGTACTGTAAAAAAAAAGGACGAAATGAATATAAATTTTACTCAAATTTCACAAAATTACTTGTAGAGTTATGTAGAATTGTTATATTGCGTCTCTTAAAAAAAACTTAATTATCTTACTTAAACGTATGAATATGAAAAAAGTACTTATATCAAGGTTATTAGTGGTCTTAGCGATATCATTAACTTTGGTAGGCTGTAAAAGATCAGGAAGCTCTAACACATCTAGGGCTACAGGTTGGCAAATTAATGCTAAAGAAGGTGGATTTCAATACAATACACAATACAAAGGGCAAGAGAACGCTCCAGGGTTAGTTTTTGTAGAAGGAGGAACATTTACTATGGGTAGAGTTCAAGATGATGTTATGCATGATTGGAACAATACACCGAACCAACAACACGTGCAGTCTTTTTATATGGACGAAACTGAGGTAACCAATAAAATGTACATGGAGTACCTTGATTGGGTAAAAACAGTATTTCCACCAGAAGAAGAGAACTTTAGAAGAATCTACGAAGGTGTTGTTCCAGATACGCTAGTATGGAGAAACAGATTAGGTTATAATGAAGTAATGACTAATAACTACCTACGTCATCCAGGATATGGTGAGTACCCTGTTGTAGGTGTAAGTTGGATTCAAGCTGTAGAATTTGCCAATTGGAGAACAGATCGTGTAAACGAACTAAAACTTCAAAAGGAAGGTTTCTTAAAAAGAGGGAGTCAATATGAAGCTACTGCAGATGCTAATTTTAATACAGATACATATATTAACGCACCTACCCAATCTTTTGGAGGGAATGAAGAGATTCTAAAAGGAGGTAAAAATAAACCAATAGTAGATGCTGAAGGAAATGAAACTGGAGTTTATGCATCTAGAGAAACAGGTGTTATCTCTCCTAAGTACAGACTTCCTACTGAAGCTGAGTGGGAATATGCAGCATTAGGTTTATCAGAAATCAGAAGTTACAATTCATATAGAGGAAGAAAGAAATACCCATGGGACGGACAATATACACGTTCAGGGAATCGTAAAGTAAGAGGTGATCAATTAGCTAACTTTAAGCAAGGAAAAGGTGATTACGGTGGAATCGCAGGATGGTCTGACGATGGTGCTGATATTACTGCTCAAGTAAAATCATTTAAACCTAACGATTACGGATTATATGACATGGCTGGAAACGTTGCCGAATGGGTAGCCGATGTTTACCGACCAATTGTAGATGATGAGTTTAATGACTTTAACTACTACCGTGGAAATGTTTACACTAAAAATGCTATTGGTGAAGATGGAACTGTAAAAATAGTAACAACAGATGAAATTGTGTACGATACACTTCCTAACGGAAAAGTAATCGCAAGAGATTTACCAGGAGCTATCGCTCAAGTACCAGTAGACGAAAACGAAACATACTTACGTACAAACTTCGATTCTAGTGACAACAGAAACTTTAGAGATGGAGATGTTGCTTCTTCTCGTCGTTACGATCAAGGGTTTGATGATGAAGTTGAAGGAGAAGACGCATCGTTTACTTCTAAAATGTATAACTCTCCAAAGCATAATGTTGAAGTAGATTCAGCAGGAACGTTAATTAGAGAATATGACAAGTCAAGCAGAAGAACATCACTTATTAACGACGAAGCTCGTGTTTATAAAGGAGGTTCTTGGAAAGACAGAGAGTATTGGTTAGATCCAGCACAAAGACGATATTTCCCACAAAATATGGCAACAGACTATATTGGGTTTAGATGTGCAATGTCTAGAGTAGGTTCTAAATCAAAAAGTAATAAGAAAAGAAAGAACTAATAATTCTTAATTAATATTTAAAAAAGTCCTAACAATTGTTGGGACTTTTTTTATACTTTTATTTTATGAAAACACAAGCCCTACACACCCTTTTTTTAGAGTGCGACAAGATCTCTACCGATACTAGAAAAATATCTAAAAACGACATGTTCTTTGCTTTAAAAGGAGAACATTTTAACGGTAACACCTTTGCCAATCAAGCATTAGAACAAGGCGCAAAATACGTCATTGTAGACGAGGCAAAATACCAAACCTCCAACGCTATTATTTTAGTCGATAATGTATTAAAGACATTGCAAGACTTGGCTTCTTTTCACCGCTCATATTTAAACATTCCTATTATTGCCTTAACGGGAAGCAACGGCAAAACAACCACTAAAGAACTTATTAATGCTACCTTATCTCAACAGTATCAAACTACCGCTACTGTAGGCAATCTGAATAATCATATTGGTGTTCCATTAACCCTATTATCGATGACTAAAGCCACCCAAATAGGAATCGTGGAAATGGGCGCTAATCACCTAGAAGAAATTGCTTTTTTATGCCGAATAGCAAAACCGGATTATGGTTATATTACTAATTTTGGTAAAGCGCATTTAGAAGGCTTTGGTAGCTTAGAAGGTGTTATAACCGGTAAAACGGAATTATATAACTATCTAGAAGCGCATAACAAACTTGTTTTTATCAATAGTAACGACCCTATTCAAGTCGCAAAAAGCACTTCTATTACATCCTATAGTTTTGGTATTGCTTCTAAAAATCAAAGTGACGACCTTGTCGTTAACTTAGAAAGTACCTCACCTTTTATAACGGTTACCTGTAATAATACGAGTATCCAAACCCAATTAATTGGAGCGTATAACTTCAACAATATCGCGGCCGCAATTTGTATCGCAACTTATTTTAAGGTGAGTGATTCTAACATAAAAAAAGGTTTAGAAAACTATGTTCCTGCAAATAACCGATCACAAATAATAACTAAAAATAAAACGCAGATTATATTAGACGCCTATAATGCTAACCCGACAAGTATGACTGCTGCACTAACCAATTTTAGCGAATTACAGGTAGAAAATAAAACTGTTATTTTAGGAGACATGTTTGAGCTTGGCAAGGAAGCAGAAACAGAACACAACAACATTGCACACCTGGCTACGAATTTAAAAATAGACCAAGTCCTTTTAATCGGAGAGCACTTTTATAAGACTGAAATAGACTCTAAAAAAATAAAACGCTATCGCTCATTCGAGGATTTTAAAAATGAATTTGACTTCAAGGCATTACAAAACGACACTTTGTTAATTAAAGGTTCAAGAGGAATGGCATTAGAACGGATACTAAATTTAGTATAGACGTCCAACGTCTCTATTTTTCTCCGTTGCCGGTAATACTCTCTAAAAGCCCTTTACTAAGATTTAACCAGATATAATTAAAAACAGACTTCGTTTTATCACGGTCCACCTCTACTGTAGCTTCACGGAAATTATCACTTTTATCGTCACTATTTTTGGAAACGAATAAATTAGCTACAGTAGATAAGAGCCATTTCTTTTTGTTACCATATTTATTTAAAACAGTAATCTCAAAATCCTCATAATTTACACGCAGATCAGTTTTAGAACGCCTATTATCGCCATTTATAGTGTAATATATCTTATTTGTTTGTCCGCTTAATCTCACCTTTAGATTCGGTTCGGTAAAACGATTTAAACGCTCTGCTTGCAGTCGGCCAATAGTCATTTTAAAATTAAAATCATCATTGGTATTATTAACATCAAAATACCACTCACTTTCAAAAGGGGTCGTCTCCATAAAAAAGCCCGACACATCTATTTTTGTTTGCTTAGGCGATTTATAAGTATTACTTACATTGAATAAATTGGCAGACAAACCACCTAAAGCAATAGATCCTCCTTGGTTATTAGCCTTCACTTTTTCTCTGTATTTTATCGCTCCTTTTTCTATTTTAATAGAATCTACCGTGAGTTCGAATGGCAATTCACGTAACGACTGACTGTACAAGTATTTAATACTCATATCATCGGCCACCAATTTATCACGGAATATATTTAATTCGGGAGTCTCTATTTTTATAAAAGCACTTGAAACAAATAGTTTCCGAGTATCAAATCCGAAGTCTATACCATCGATATGAATAGAATTAACTTTCAAGTCAAAATGATCGCGTTCTGTTTTAATTTTATGAGACAAAGCCGTTTTAGACAGCTTGGTTTTAAGCGATAGATTATTCAACACGGCACGGTTATCTATGATACTCACATCGGATACCGTAACATTTTCATAAGCATTGGCCTTAACAAAAACAGAATCCGCGTTCACACTATACCTCTCAAACTCCACGGGTAAACGTCGTTTAATGATCTCTTTATCCACTTTTATATTGGAGATATTTACTGCGCTATTTTCTACATAAAGCATTAAAGAGTCTAAGGTATTATCATAGATGTAAAGATTAGCACTATCTATCTGTAAGTCATCTAAAACAACAGGTTTATACAATTTTAATGGTCCTGAAGAATGCGTTGAATCTAAGGTTTTATGGACATTCTGTGAATAATAGAAAAGATCTGGAGACTTAATTTTTATAGTCTCAATATGTATTTCAGAATTCACCAAATAATCCCAATAGCTCACATTTTGTACTATGAGTTTTTCGAGCTTAATTTTGGTATGTACTACAGTATCCTTTTTATTGGCAATTTGCACCACTAGGTCATTTATAGTAATGGTACCCCCTAGAGTGTGTAATGAAATACCCTTATGATGTTGAGTAATATGACTTGGTAAACGAGTTAATAAAAATTTCTCGACCTTATTTTTAATGAGAATATTAGTGAGTACAAGACTAGAAAAAAACAATAGGATTACCACTAAAACTGTGGTTAAAGTAATCTTTAAAGTTTTCGACATAGTTAAGTACTTAATTGGGCTTTCCAGAATTATAAAGTAAAAAGAGGGAAAATTCCTTTTGGAATCGCTTTAACTCCTAGAGAACTTACCGCTTTTTCAATGGTATCATTGTTTACCAGTTTTACTGTATGAACAATAAATTCCTTTGGAAAGACTTCATTAATTAAGACGACATCTTTAACGCCTACAATTTTTTCGACTACAGATTTTACAGCCTCCATTTGAGCGTCCTCATTAACATTAGTGGTAAAAATTCTACCGTGATTTCCGGGGATTACGTTTTCTGTTATTACTGTCATAGCGCGTTTAAATTTTAAGTTCTAAAAAAAAACAGAACACTTTAGTTGCTAAGTATTGTGAAAACAGCTGATCACAGCACCTTAAATTCCGAAAAACGGGAATTCTATACACAAGTTAAAGTAAGACCATCCATTCTATACTTGTATTGTTCTTTAAAGTTCGACAGAAAAAATGAAATATAAAAAGAATTCGTAATAATTTAGTGTTAAGGTTTAAAACAAAAAAAATCCCAAAAGAAAAGATATCTTTTGGGATTGTTGTGGGCGATAAGGGATTCGAACCCCTGACCCCTTGGGTGTAAACCAAGTGCTCTGAACCAACTGAGCTAATCGCCCTAATTCTAGGTGTGCAAATATACACTTTTTTTGTACTTGTCAAAACTTAAATAGAAGTCTTATTCGTTATTTTTATAACTTATAAACCTCATATTTCAGCTTAAAAAAATCTCAAAACGTGTTGAGATTCTGTGGGCGATAAGGGATTCGAACCCCTGACCCCTTGGGTGTAAACCAAGTGCTCTGAACCAACTGAGCTAATCGCCCTAATTATTAGGTGTGCAAATATACATTAGTTTTTGAATTTCCCAAAGGTTTAAAAGAAAAAAAATTAAATTATTTCTGCGACTACAAAAGTACTACCACCAACATAAATAACCGCATTGGCATCGGCTTGTTTTAGTGCGCTTTTATATGCTTCATTTACAGAATCATAAGCCATTCCCTGACATCCATGACTATTTAATTCCCTTTTTAAATCATGGGCATTATACCCTCTTGGAATATTGGGTTTACAAAAGTAATAGGTAGCTTGCTTTGGTAGAACATCCACAATGCTGCTTAAATCTTTGTCATTTACAACGCCAAAAACAATATGCAGGGATTCATGAGGCTCATCTAAAAGCTGCTTCATCGTATAACTTAAGCCCGACGTATTGTGAGCAGTGTCACAAATAACCTTTGGTCGTTCGTGTAGAATTTGCCATCGCCCAAGAAGTCCCGTATTTTTAACCACATTTAAAAGCCCTTTATAAATCGCTTGTTCTGAAACGGAAAAGCCTTTGTTTTGTAACTGATTAATCGCCGCTAAAACAGTTTTAATGTTATTCGTTTGATACCTTCCTTTTAAATCACTCTTATAAGCTTTTAATTCACTGCCATCTGCGAAAGTAATATCTGCCTGGTTTTCTTTAGCAATGGCTTCAAAAACCGGTTTTGTTTCTTTTTGAGTCTCACCAATAACCACTGGGATATTAGGTTTTATTATACCCCCTTTTTCTTTAGCAATAGCATGTAAGGAATCACCTAAAAACTGGGTGTGATCTAAATCAATATTTGTGATAACACTCAATTCGGGAGTTATAATATTTGTAGAATCTAAACGTCCCCCTAACCCCACTTCAATAATAGCGATATCAACGTGTTGGTCGGCAAAGTATTGAAAGGCTAAACCCACGGTCATTTCAAAAAACGACAGCGCATGACTTTCAAAAAACGATTTGTTTTGGGCTACAAATTTAACCACGTCATCTTCCTCAATCTCTTGTCCGTTAATCTTAATACGTTCTCTAAAGTCTTTAAGGTGTGGTGAGGTATACAAACCCACTTTATACCCCGCTTCTTGTAATATAGAGGCAAGCATGTGGCTAGTAGACCCTTTACCGTTAGTGCCTGCAACATGAACTGATTTAAATCGTTCTTCGGGATTATTTAAATGATTTGCTAACAGTAAGGTATTAGACAGATCTATTTTATAGGCTGTTTTCCCTTGATTTTGATACATTGGTAATTGTGCAAATAACCAATTAATAGTATCTTGATATGTCATTATTATTGACCGAGTTTAAAATCGATACTTACAAAGCCTACCTGACGTGTAGGTGCTTTGGGATCGGGTTTCCACTTATGAGATAAAGCAATTTTTCGTGCAGGCTCTAGTAAACAAGGCGCTGTATTTTCTGTCCCTTTAACTCCTGGCTCGGCCTTAACGACTTGCCCATTTTGATTAACTTCTATTCTTACAACTACCAAGCCAGATTCATTACAGTCTTGTTTAAATACTTTGTTGGTTGGTCGACCTCTTCCGTTTAATCCGTAGCCAACACCGCCACTACCTGTTCCTGGATCTCCAAAATAACTTGTTGCATAAGGATTTCCATTTAACTGACCTTTATCTCCTACTTGATTATCGTTGCCTTCACTTCCCGAGCTTTCACCTTCAGAATTATTTAAGCCGCCCATCATAGCGTCTAACTTCGCTTTTTTATCGGCTTCTTCTTGTTTCTTTTTTGCTTCGGCTGCCGCTTTAGCTTTGGCTGCTTTTTCGGCTTCTGCTTTAGCCTTTGCTTCGGCCGTTGCTTTAGCTTTTTTAGCCGCTTCTTCTTTTTTAATTGCCGCTGCAGCTTCGGTGTCTTGGGTTAAAACATCTTCCTTTACCGCTTCGGATGCTGGCTCTGCCTCCTCTTTTTCTTCTGAGGTTACAGGTTCTGCTTGTGCTTCTTCGGGGGGCTTATTAATGTTAAGATCTTGAGATTTTACTGGTTTGTCAGGCTGTACCTCTCCACTACCCACATTAGAATTACCAAAATTGATTGCTACACCATACTCTTCTGGTGGATCCATATAAGGCGGTCCTACCACAAATAATAGCAACAACAAAATAAGCACTATAAGCGCTGTGATCTTTGCCGAATTACGTTCGTGTTTGGTGTTAAGGTATTTCATTTATTGCACTGATTTTACAGCTAATGTCGATTTAATTTTATTTCGATTCGCGATATCCATAATATACACTACGTGTTTCATTTCGACATCTTGATCCGATCTTATAGTAATTGTTGGTGTATCTGATTGTCCTACTTTTGCTAAAACTTCGGCCTCTAAGCTCGCTTTAGGTACTTGTTTCATGTCAACAAAGTACTCATTGTTTTTATTCACTGAAACAGACACATTTTTTGTTTGAGTGGTTTTACTTGATGACTTTGGAAGCAATAAATCAATAGCTTCAGCAGAAACTAAAGTTGATGCTATCATAAAAAAGATTAGTAACAAGAATACAATATCGGTCATCGATGACATATTAAATTCTGGTGTTACTTTATTTCTTCCGCGTAAATTCATAGTCCCTAATTATTAGATTAAACATTTGTAATTATAATACGATATATAATTACATAGGTTCGTTTAAAAGGTCTAAAAACTCTAAAGAATGGGCTTCCATTTGGTAAACCACTTTATCTGTTTTTACTACTAAATGGTTATATGCTATATAAGCAACAATACCTACAATTAATCCACCTACTGTAGTGGTCATTGCAGTATATAAACCATCGGCTAAAGTTTTAATATCTATAGACCCTCCAGCATTGGCAATCTCAAATATAGATAGAATCATACCAATAACAGTACCAAGAAATCCAATCATGGGTGCAGCTCCAGAAATTGTAGCCAAGACACTAACATTTTTTTCTAAGCTGTATATTTCTAAACGGCCTGCATTTTCTATCGCTGTATTAATATCTTCTAAAGGTTTTCCGATTCTAGAAATTCCTTTACTAATTAATCTTGAAACCGGTGTATTTTTTTGCGCGCATAAGTTCTGTGCGGAATCAATTTTACCATTCGATACATAATCTTTAATCTGATTCATAAAATTAGCATCTTTTTTAGACGCTTCTTTTATAGCTAAAATCCGTTCAAAGTATATATATAAGGCGACAACTAACAACACAAACAACAGTGATATAATAACAATTCCTGCCGTTCCACCTGTTGTAATTAGCTCTATAATAGATAATGTTTTTTCTACTGATTCTCCTTCGGCAAGAGCTGTTGCATCTTGCGCTGTTTCTTGTAATAATGTGCTTAGCATATTTCTTTTTTTGTTACTGAGATAATATAACGTTAATTTTAGAGTTAGCGTATGTTAAAACAAAGTTCTTGTGTAAAAGAAAACTGCTGTTCCGGCCAAAAAGCCTATTAATGCTAACCATGATATTTTTTTAAGGTACCAGAAAAAATCAATTTTCTCCATTCCCATAGCTACAACTCCTGCGGCAGATCCTATAATTAACATACTTCCACCGGTTCCTGCTGCGTAAGCTATAAAGTGCCAAAGCTCGTGATCCATAGGTTCTGTAAACATTCCTAAACTAGCTGCTACTAAAGGAACATTATCTATAACTGCCGATCCGATACCCAATAATATAACAACGAGGTCAGAAACCCCACCATTGTGCATTTCAGTTCCTAACATAGGCACCCCTTCTTTTAAAAGAGAGGCAAAGCCAAATAGTATTCCCAACGACTCTAAAGCGGCTACCGCCATTAAAATCCCTAGAAAAAACAATATACTTGGCAATTCAATTTTCGATAATGAAAAGTGAACTGGGCTGTGCTTAGCAAATTCCTCTTCAGCACCCCATTCTTGATTTGTAATCGTGAATTTAGTAGAACTAAAGTATTCGGCAAAAACCGCAACAATTCCCAAAGACAACATCATTCCCACATACGGTGGTAAATGCGTAACCATTTTAAAAATAGGCACAAATATAATAGCACCAAGACCTAAGTAAAGCATTACGCCACTAAACCTACTTTTAGGCTTTCCTATTTCTACTTCATCATTTTCTATATCACCTTTAAAGGCTGGCAAGTACGATGCGATTAAAGTTGGTAAAACCATACATATTAAAGACGGTAATAACAAGTATCCAAATAAATGACCTGTTGTTACTTTTTTACCTATCCAGAGCATCGTAGTGGTTACATCTCCAATTGGAGAAAAAGCCCCTCCAGCATTCGCCGCTATGATAATTAAACCAGCATACCATACACGAACACCTTTATCTTGAACGATTTTCTGCAATATTGATATTAAGACAATAGTTGCTGTTAGGTTATCTATGATGGCTGACAAACAAAATGCTAAAATGGTAAATATCCATAGGATTTTGCTTTTCTTTTTGGTTTTAATAAAATTCTTAATGGTAGAAAATCCATCGAAATAATCAATAATTTCTACAATAGTCATGGCACCTAAAAGGAAAACTAATATTTCGGCAGTTTTACCAAGATGATGCAATAATGTCTCTTCCATTAAATGCATTTTATCTTCATAAGCTAGGTCAGGAAAATTCTCTACCAATCCATTATTAGCAGAATCAAACCACGTTGAGAACGAATCGATTCCTAAAGAGACCAATGCCCAACTTATAGCCATCATGACTAGGGCTGGAATTAATTTATCTATTTTTAAAGTGTGCTCTAGAGTAATTCCTAAATACCCAAATACGAAGACTAAAATTATTATAGTTTCCATTTCTTTTTACCGTAGTTGTTGTTAAGGGATAGTATTATAATAATTTTTTCAAGGCTATTTCGAAAGCTGTTTTACTAATTTCTTTCGGATTTGGATTTCTATCATAAACGTCTTGAATAGCTTTTTTAATCGTATTTGAAACATCATTAAAAATCGCCTCGTCGGTCATTTCAACATTGGTTTGCATAAAGTAAGCAAACACTCTTGCCATACCACAGTTAGAAATAAAGTCAGGAATCAGGCTAACGCGCTCATCGGTATACTCCATAATAGAGCCAAAAAAGATTTCCTTATCTGCGAACGGCACATTTGCACCACAAGAAATCACTTCTAATCCGGTACTAATCATCTGAGAAATTTGATCTTGTGTTATTAAACGAGACGCAGCACAAGGTGCAAAAATCTCAGTTTCTAAAGACCAGATACGCTCATTCATTTCTTCAAATGAAAGCATATTTTCTGTGTGTAATGTATTCCCGTTTTTGGTTAGGTAGAAGTCTTTTATTTCGTCAAAAGAGAATCCCTCTTCTTTTATTACACCTCCTGAAATATCTATAATCCCAACTATTTTAGCCCCCATCTGAGCTAAATAGTAAGCCGCAGCTGATCCTACATTTCCAAAACCTTGAACAACGGCACGTTTACCTTTTACACTCCCACCAAAAGCATCGTAATAATGCTTAACAGCTTCTGCAACACCGTAACCGGTAACCATATCGGCAATTAAATATTTCTTATCTACATTTGGTGAAAATTTAGGGTCTTCAATAACTTTAATAACACCATGCCTTAACTGACCTATAATATTAATTTTCTCAGCTTCAGAAGGCATAAAGTGTCCGCTAAACACACCTTCTTGCGGGTGCCACACACCACAAGCCTCTGTCATAGGAATCACCTCGTGGATTTCATCAACATTTAAATCTCCTCCCGTACCGTAGTAACTTTTTAATAATGGTGTTACGGCTTTAAACCAACGCTCTAAAACACCTTTTTTTCTAGGATCTTTAGGGTCAAAATTAATTCCAGATTTAGCACCTCCAATGGCAGGTCCTGATACCGAAAACTTCACTTCCATCGTTTTAGCTAGAGATAGAACTTCGTTCATATCTAAGCCTTTACGCATTCTCGTTCCTCCTCCAGCGGCTCCCCCTCTTAAGGAATTTATTACCGTCCAGCCTTCTGCTTCAGTTTCAGAATCTTTCCAATTAAAAACGATTTCAGGAGCTTTGTTTTCGTACTTTTTTAGTAAATCTTTCATTTAATTTTTTGGTTGAGTTGTAGTTTTTTAAATATATTTTTAATTCCATAACCTCTTTAATTTGAAGTTATTCGGTTTGTTTTTAATCTTTTTTAAAATAATTTAAGCAAATATAAAAAAACAATAAGTGGGTTTAAATGTAAACGCCTATTTTATTATAAAAAATTCAATTCGTTATCACTAACACACTTGTTGGTTTTGTGGCTTATAAATTTTTCCACTCGAATGGTTACGCTGTGCTCCTGTAACCGATTGCAAACAATTAACCTCATTTCTCATACGTAACACACCCAGTAACCCAAAAATTAGCGCTTCTTTAAATTCAATAATCTCTGGTTTTGGAATCGTAACCTTAAGATTGCTTAAAGCCTCTATTCGAGATAGCAAATAACTATTGTATACGCCTCCACCAGTCATTAGAACCGAAGGGGATTCCACAGTAGTAATCACTTGTGAAATCTGAATTGCAATATGCTCTACCACAGTGTTTAAAACAGCATTTACTGGCAGTTTAAACTTATCGATAACTGAAAACACTTCAGCTTCTGTCCATTCCAATCCTAAGGATTTAGGATGCGGTTGACGATAAAATTCTAAGGCATTTAATTGTTCTAGTAGTCTAGGGTTTAGTGTTCCTGATTCCGCAATTTTACCTGCATCGTCAAAATTAAATCCTAGGGTACGGACATACTTATTTAATACGATATTAACGGGACAAATATCAAAAGCTATTCTTTCTGATGCTATTCGCGTTGACACATTAGCAAATCCACCTAAATTTATACAAAAATCGAATTCAGAAAATAAAAGCTCATCCCCAATAGGAACTAAAGGTGCCCCTTGTCCGCCAAAATCCACATCTTGCGTCCTAAAATCACAGACAACGGTGGTTTCTAATAGATCAGATAAAAATTCTAAATTCCCGATTTGGTAGGTTAAGCCCTTTTCCGGCTGATGTAATGCTGTATGACCATGAGAACAAACGGCATCAATATCCACTAGATTATGCTTGGTAATAAATTGTTTAATAGTTTGGGAGAGGAATGCTGTGTAGTCCATATCTATAGCTTCCAACTCTCTTAAGGTGTTCTGTGTTAAGGCTTGTAACTTTTTAAACCACGCTTTAGGATAAGCAACTGTTTCAGATGCGTGTATTTTAAAACACCAATTCTCTCTCTTAGTAAAAGTGATATGTGCCAAGTCAATACCGTCTAACGAGGTACCAGACATAACACCAATAACAGAATAGTTCTCTTTAAGCATATTGCGTAAAATTAGTAATATCTATTGAATAAAAAATAATTATACGTTATATTTGCAGTCTTTATTTATCACATTAATAATTATTTAAATATGGATTTTAGTCTTACAGAAGAACATATAATGATTCGTGACGCTGCACGAGATTTTGCTCAAAATGAATTACTTCCAGGAGTTATAGAAAGAGACAATAAACAAGAGTTTCCACAAGAATTAGTAAAGAAAATGGGAGACCTTGGCTTTCTAGGAATTATGGTAGACCCTAAGTATGGAGGAAGTGGTTTAGATGCGATTTCTTATGTCTTAATCATGGAGGAACTTTCTAAAATTGATGCCTCTGCTTCTGTAATTGTATCTGTAAACAACTCCTTAGTATGTTATGGTTTAGAAGCCTATGCTAGCGAGGAGCAAAAACAAAAGTACTTAACTAAATTAGCTACAGGAGAATTTGTAGGTGCCTTTTGTTTAAGTGAGCCTGAAGCAGGTAGTGATGCGACATCGCAAAAAACAACGGCTATCGACAAAGGCGATCACTATGTTATTAACGGAACAAAAAACTGGATCACTAGTGGTGGTAGAGCGGATGTTTACTTAGTAATAGCACAAACAGATCGTGAGAAAGGACACCGCGGAATAAACGCTTTTATTGTTGAAAAAGGAATGGAAGGCTTCCACGTTGGACCAAAAGAGGATAAATTAGGAATTAGAGGAAGTGATACGCACACACTTCAGTTTAATGATGTAAAAGTTCCTAAAGAAAATAGAATTGGAGAAGATGGTTTCGGATTTAAATTCGCAATGAAAACCTTATCTGGTGGACGTATTGGTATTGCAGCACAAGCTTTAGGTATTGCTGCTGGTGCTTACGAATTGGCTTTAAAATATTCTAAAGAACGTAAAGCTTTCGGAACAGAAATTTGCAATCACCAAGCTATTGCTTTTAAATTAGCAGATATGTATACCGAAATTGAAGCGGCAAGACTGTTAGTAATGAAAGCAGCATGGGACAAAGATCAAGGTAACAACTACGATATGTCTAGTGCTATGGCTAAACTATATGCTAGTAAAGTAGCTATGGAACAAACAGTTGAAGCTGTACAAATTCACGGTGGAAACGGGTTCGTAAAAGAATACCACGTAGAACGTTTAATGCGTGATGCAAAAATTACTCAAATATATGAAGGAACTTCAGAAATTCAGAAAATTGTAATTTCTAGAGGTGTTATCAAAGGATAAACTATATTTATTATAAAAACTAAAGCTTCAAATTTTCATTTGAAGCTTTTTTTATATCCTATTTTTAAAGCACACTGTTCCCTAATCGGACTCTAATTGATTTAATACCAGTCTTAACTCGCCATAAGAAAATTTATCATCCAATTGATGTTTTAAGTCCGACAAGTTATCGAAAGTCTTTGCAGGAATCAGTGCAAGTAATTCTTTATAATGTGCTTTAGACATTAAATCGGTAACAGCAACCTCGCCTGTGGAAATAAAATCGGCCAAATGACCAAAAACCGTATTTACATTTAACTCGCGCTCTAAAGCTATTTGATCTATGGATTTACCAGATTTAAATAAGTCTAAAGAAATCAATTTAGTGTCCCCTTTCTTCCTTTTCTTAGAATCATTTTCAAGTAAGTTGTTGGCATCTGTAGTTTCTATATCATTGTCTTCACAATACGAACGGATAACCGAGATAATAGCTGTACCGTACTTTTCCACACGCGTTTTTCCCATACCTTCAATAGCTTTTAATTCCTCCAGAGAAGTGGGTAAACTTTCGCACATGGCGTATAAGGACTTTTGTGAAAAAACTTGAAAGTGAACCAAGCTATTACGTTCCGCAATTTGATTTCTTAAAATGCGCAAGTCCTCAAACAAATCGACATGTACCGTTCCGTCAATTACCGATTTCCGTTCTTTTTTAGCCCCCTTATTTAATAAGAATACCGCTTTAACCCGTAAATCTAAAAAGTGTTTAGTTGTAAACGTGGTTTTAATTTCTTTAAAATAGAATGTTTTTACCGTTAAAAACTCCTCTAAAACATCTAGAGTCTTATTTAAATCTTGCTCTACCGATTTATTATCGGTGGTAAAAGCAAACGATTTTAAGGGAACTACTAATAGATCTTCAATTTGGACTTTAAAATACTCAATTGCTTTCGTGAAGCGCTCTTGTATAGCTTTATTATTTTCTGGAGTCTCTCCCTCTGTTTGAAGGGTTTTTAATTGGGTTTTAAACGATGTACTTACTTTTATTAAATGAGTCGCATCTTCTTTTAACTTTAGTAAGAGCGGTTCCACCACCCCTTCTATTCGGTTTCTATTTTTATAATAGATATCTAATAATCGATTAATAGGATGTAAAACCGAATAAAATTCAAAGATTTCGGCAATTAAATCTAATTGGTATTGCCCTTTCGATTGTAGCAGTTGATCGGAATCTGGTGCATTTTCCTCTGCCCTTTTATTAAAAGAAATCACATTGTGATCACTAATAATTTGTTTTGACTCAATTTTACTTTTTAAAACCAAACCTTCAAGCGATTTACAGCGACTCAAAGCCACATAAGTCTGTCCGTGGGCAAAAGCATCCTCTGCATCGATAATAGCCCTTTCAAAGGTTAGTCCCTGACTTTTATGAATAGTAATAGACCAAGCTAAGCGCAACGGGATTTGCGAGAAGCTCCCGATTTTCTCTTCTGCAATTGCCTTTGTTTTAGCGTCTAAATTATATTTAATATTTTCCCAGGTCTCTACTCCAGTAATAATATCCTCGGTATCTCCTGGACAGCGTACGGTCACTTTAGACTTTGACAAATCCACCACACGACCAATTTTACCATTAAAAAAACGTTTATCGGTAGTACTATCATTTTTAATAAACATGACCTGTGCACCTACCTTAAGTTCTAAATCTATGTCGTTAGGATAAGAATGTTCTGGAAAATTACCGGTAATCACCGCTTCATAATTATAAGACTTAGATTTTAGGGCCTTAAGTTTGGATTGGTTAATAGTATTTGCTTTACTATTATGAGTGGTTAAAGAGATGTAACCCTCTTCCGTTTTAGGATTAAAATCAGGATCGTAGCGTTTGTTTAATTCTGCTGCTGAGGACGCCGTTAAATTATTATTACGAATCTCATTAAGGATAGTAATAAACAATGGGTTTTCCTGTCGGTAAATGTGTTTTAATTCCACAGTAATAGGATAGCACTCCTGAAATGCGCGACTACTAAAAAAGAAGGCGTTTTTATAATAGGGTTGTAGTAATCGCCAGTCATTATCTTTAACAACGGGTGACAATTGTTGTAAATCACCAATCATTAAAAGTTGTACGCCCCCAAAAACGAGTTGTTTATTTTTAAACCTACGCAACGTCTTGTCTATCCCATCCAGAAGATCAGCGCGAACCATACTTATTTCATCAATCACTAATAAATCTAAAGATTTTATAATGTTGATTTTAGTTTTACTAAACTTACGGTTAAAGGCTGAATTGTTTGCTACATCGGCATCTGGTAGAATGGGGCCAAAGGGCAATTGAAAAAAGGAATGTATAGTCACTCCTTTGGCGTTTATGGCTGCAACTCCGGTAGGAGCTACAATCACCATACGTTTATTAGACTTTTGTTTTAATTTATGAAGAAAAGTAGTTTTACCAGTACCGGCTTTACCTGTTAAAAACAGAGTACGATTGGTTTGCGTGACAAAATCCCACGCTAAATCTAGTTCTTTATTATCTGCCATAAAACAACACCATTAAGACTGAAATATAATAAAATTCGAGCTGTTAGCTCGCATTAAAAGAAAGAAACAGTATATACTATTAAAATAAAAACGAACGTATAAACAACAGCGCATAGCGTTTAACAGGCGGTATACATCTGGTTTTATTGCATAAAAAAACCCTTCATATTTCTATGAAGGGTTTCTAAAAAAGGCGACGACCTACTCTCCCACGAATGTAGTACCATCGGCGCAATTGGGCTTAACTTCTCTGTTCGGAATGGTAAGAGGTGAGCCCCAACGCTATAATCACCTTAAATCTTTCGGTGTGTGTAGATAAACTACTTGACCGTATAAAATAACATATTGAAAAAAGCACGCTTAGCGTGAGTATACTGAAAAAAATATAATAGAATGTGTACTTAGTAAAAAAACAGGCGTACAATAAGCCTATGGGTTATTAGTATCACTCGGCTATGACAT
>NZ_FNQK01000006.1 GCF_900107625.1 Bizionia paragorgiae | reverse complement strand
GACCTAGTAAAGGGGCTCAGAAATATATTCAATAAGACAACTTCTATACAAATAGCATACACAAAAATGGCACATTGGTACAAAGACGTTGAAAACACGGGCTTCAGCTCATTCAATACAATTGCCAACACTATATCCCTCAATTATAAATCGATCCTAAACTATTTTATAAATAGAAGCACAAACGCATCCGCTGAATCATTTAATGCTAAAATAAAAGCTTTTAGAGCTCAGTTCAGAGGTGTGAAAAATGTAGAATTCTTCCTTTATAGGCTGACTACAATTTTTGCCTAAACACAACATTTAGGAATGATCCATTCTTACTCTATTCAATAATCAAAAAAAAAAAAACATTGTAGAAAACAAAAAAGCTCCAGTGTAGTACTGAAGCTTTTTTTATACTTTACATTGATACTTAAATCAATTAGTTTCCTTTTTTATAATCTTCTAAGAATTTAGCTAACCCGATATCTGTTAACGGGTGTTTTAATAAACCTTCAATAGAACTTAAAGGCCCCGTCATAACATCGGCACCTAATTTAGCACAATCGATAACGTGCATTGTATGACGCACAGAAGCCGCTAAAATTTCAGTCTCAAAGTCATAGTTGTCATAGATGTGTCTTATTTCGGCAATAAGATTTAAACCATCGGTAGATATATCATCTAAACGACCAATAAATGGAGAAACATATGTTGCTCCTGCTTTTGCTGCTAATAGTGCTTGCCCTGGAGAAAACACCAAAGTCACATTGGTTTTAATACCCTTATCGCTAAAGTATTTACACGCCTTAATACCATCTTTAATCATCGGTAATTTCACAACGATTTGATCGTGTAATTCAGCTAAGGCCTCACCTTCTCTTACCATACCTTCGTAATCGGTAGCAATAACTTCTGCACTCACATCGCCATCTACAATATTGCAAATTTCTACGTAGTGTTTCATAATATTATCGTGGCCCGTAATACCTTCTTTAGCCATTAACGATGGATTAGTAGTAACACCATCTAAAATACCCATATCCTGAGCGTCTCTAATTTGGTCTAAGTTTGCTGTGTCTATAAAAAATTTCATTGTCTAAAATTTAGTTGTGTTTGTTTATATGCTCACAAATTTACAATTTATCCACTGGTTTTAATAATGAATAAATCAGAATCATAACTCACTTATAAGTTATAATGATTTAACAAGAGTTTTTCGTAAAGCGTATCGGGTAGAATTCGTTTTAATACAATTGAAAACTTCTGCATAAAAGCCCCTACTTTATAATGAACTTTAGGGTTTTTAGTATTAATGACTTCAAAAACTTTTTTAGCAACTGCTATCGGATCTCCACTACTATTTACGTGCTCATCAATATCACTCAGTACGGATTTGTATTTTGTATATGGCGAATTGGGATTTACAGTGGCATGAAAACGACCTGCCGCAATGTTTGTTGCAAAATCACCAGGAGCTATATTGGTCATTTTAATATTAAAATCTTTCACCTCCATTCTTAGCGCTTCAGTAATAAGTTCTAGAGCTCCCTTACTCGCACTATAAACCCCACGATATGGCAGCCCCATATAACCTGCAATTGATGTAATATTAATAACTAAACCACCATTTTGCTTTCGCATTTGAGGTAAAACTGCTTTAATAACGTTTATAGGACCAAATACATTGGTATCAAAATTATGCTGAATTTGTTCGTTCGGAATTTCTTCAATAGCCCCCGTTATACCAACTCCGGCATTATTAATCACCACATCAATACGATTTTCTGTTTTAAGAATTTCAGAAATGGCTAAGGTGATGGTTTCTGGACGGTTGACATCTAAGGCTATAATGGGAAACTTACTATTGGAATAGCGCTCTGGGTTTCGGCTTGTGCCGTAGACTTTAAATCCTTTATCGGTTAAATACTCTCCTATCGATTTTCCTATTCCAGAAGAACCGCCGGTAATTAAAACTACTTTAGACATATAAATTTTAAACTTTTATTGGCCCAAAAATACAATAATTTAAGTGAAGATTTTACGAGACTTTCGGGTACAAAAAAAGGCAAGCTACCTACATCACACCGCTACGACCATTTACCTTTGCTTCGTTCCCGACCTGGAGGATTCAACAGGAGCTGGTTGTGTAGGACTTGCCGGTGCAAATATACAATCTTTTAATAATTTTGCAATGATTTTTTTAACTGAATTTTAATAAATATCTTGCTAAAAATTAGAAACCAAAAATGAAAACATTTAAAGTACTTACAATCATATTTTTAGGCAGCCTTTTCATCGCTTGCGGTGGTAGTTCTACTCAAAAAAATAATTTTTCTATCCAGACAAATACCGAAAATAACGCCATTCAATTAGGAAAAACCTTAGAGTTAAAACTAAAAAACCCTAAAAACATCAAAGTGTCATCGGTAAGCTACACTTTAGATGGAAATCCTATTCAACCAAGCTCTTTAATTCAAGACTTTAAATTGGGTGAACACGATTTACAGGCAACAATTACTTATGACGGCGATACAGAAACTGTAACTCAGAAACTATCAGTATTAAATGATACAGCTCCAAAAATTCTATCGTACGAAATTGTAAACTCCTACCCTCACGACATCACCTCGTACACTCAAGGATTAGAGTTTTATAACGGAACGCTTTATGAAAGTACAGGACAATACGGCGAATCGAAATTAAGAACACTTGATTATAAAGCAGGAACCGTAACAAAAAATGTACCTCTAGCAAAAGAATATTTTGGTGAAGGTCTTACTGTACTTAACAATAATGTATACCTATTAACGTGGTTAGAAGGCACCGGATTTGTCTATGATGCTAAAACTCTTGAACGCAAGAGCAGCTTTAAATATGGAGAAAGTAAAGAAGGTTGGGGATTGTGTAATGACAACACAACGCTTTACAAAAGCGATGGTACGTCTCACATTTGGCTTTTAAATCCTGATACCTTAGTTGAAGAAGACCATATTCAAGTATTTACCAATAGAGGTAAAATAGGTCGTCTAAATGAATTGGAATGGATTAACGGTAAAATCTACGCTAACATCTACCAAAAAGATGGAGTTGTTATTATCAATCCTAAAAACGGTGCAACAGAAGCCGTAATCGATTTCTCTCCTTTAAAAAAATTAGTGACTCAACATCAAGGTTTAGATGTCCTAAACGGTATTGCCTACAACCCAGATACCGAAACTATCTTTGTTACAGGAAAACGTTGGGACAAATTATTTGAAGTAAGAATTACCGAGAAATAAACAATACCGCTACCTTTAGCATAATAGAAACGACATGAAAACCTTTGAATACGATATTACCGTTACTAAAAATGATTTGGACGCTCTAAACCACGTAAATAATGTGGTTTATGTACAATGGGTAAACGATATTGCTATGGTACACTGGGAAAAAGCAGCTCCTCAAACGGTTAGAGACAACTATTTTTGGGTACTTATGTCCCACACAATAGACTATAAAAAAGCTGCTGTTTTAAATGATGTCATCACGATTAAAACCTTTATTATAGATTCTACTTCAATAACCTCGTTACGCGTTGTAGAAATGTATAATAAAAACACACAAGAGCTCATTGCTAAATCGGAAACCAAATGGTGTTTTATGAATGCGCAAACCCAACACCCTACGCGTATCATTCCTGAAGTCAAAAATATATTTATTTAAAAAGGGATAGTCATACTAAATTAGTATATCAAAAGTTATATTTTAGACGCTTAAAGTGAACCGTCCTACTATTTTTACAATTATGAAACGTACCTTTTATTTTATTGCTTGTTTTGGATTTCTATTATTGTGGAGTTCTTGTCGTAAAGATTTTGAATTCGAACCGAGCACGGGACAATTGGAGTTCTCTAAAGATACGGTGTATTTAGATACTATTTTTGCTAACATTGGATCTAGTACCTATAACCTAAAAGTTTATAATCGCAGTAATAAAGACATAACGATTCCGTCGGTTAGTTTAAACCGTGGTGAATCATCTGGTTACCGTTTAAATGTAGATGGAACTGCCGGAAAAGCGTTTTATAATGTTGAAATACTAGCAAAAGACAGTTTGTTTATTTTTGTTGAAACCACATACAATACAACTACTAACCCACTAATAAATAACGAGTTTCTATATACCGATAAAATCGATTTTGACTCTGGTGCGAACCATCAAAGTGTAGATTTAGTGACCTTAATAAAAGATGCTGTATTTATATACCCTAATCGCGATGGTGCTACAGGCGTTGTTGAAACCTTAACCTTTAATGTAAACGGAGAGTCTATAGACACCTATATACAAGGTCGTGAACTTTTACCAGATGAATTAAGCTTCACCAACGAAAAACCTTATGTTATATATGGCTATGCCGCCGTACCCAATGGAGAGACACTTACAGTAAACCCAGGTGCACGCGTGCATTTTCACGCCAACTCCGGACTCATAGTTGGTGAAAATGCTTCCCTAAAAGTTAATGGTGATTTAAGCACCGACCCTATGTTATTAGAAAACGAAGTTATTTTTGAAGGCGATCGTTTAGAACCGGGGTTTTCTGATATTCCGGGACAATGGGGATCGATTTGGTTATTTCAAAACAGTACTGATAACACAATTAATTACGCCACTATAAAAAATGCAGGTGTCGGACTTATCGTGGATGGTAACCCAGGGGGACCTAGCGACAAATTAACACTAAGCAACACTAAAATTTACAACTCTAGTAATTATGGTGTACTCGCAAGAAACACCTCTATAACCGGAGAGAATGTGGTTATAAATAATTCAGGACAAGTGTCATTAGCCTTAACGCAAGGCGGAAAATATAATTTCACACATTCTACAATTGCTAATTATTGGAGTAATAGTTTTAGACAATTCCCGGCTCTGTTAATTAACAACTTTGTTATGGACGCTTCAAACACAGCCTTTTTATACGAGCTTACCGAAGCTAATTTTAATAACTGTATTGTTTACGGAAATGATAATCCCGAATTCCTAATTGATGAAATATTTGATGCTTCAATTGATTTTAACTTCAAATTCACCAATTCCCTACTGCGGTTTGATAATTCAAATAACAATTATTCTGGTTCTAATTATAATTTTAACGACGCTACACATTACGAAGGGATTATTTTTAACCAATCTCCTAACTTTAAAAATGTAACGGAAAACGATTTTAATATTAATGAGGATTCGGCAGCTAAGGGCTTAGGAAATTCATTTTTTGCAAATCAAGTTCCTTTAGATGTTTCAGGTATCGATAGAACAACATCTCCCGATAGTGGTGCCTACCAACACACCACTTTTTAAATCTTAACACAATTTTTTACCTTACAATAAGTGTTAAAGCGACAGGTTGATTGAGTTTACAGCTCTTAAAACAGTTGAGACTAATAGCTTTTCGGTAACACCCGTTATCTTACCTAACAATACTATTTCCTATTGTTATAGAATTGTTTTATAAAATTAATCACTAAATTTATACGAGTGTTTTCTGACATTTATAAATACCACTTAAAACACACCTAAAACAATATCCTAATAGTATATATTTTGTATTAATAATCAATATAATAAACTCTCAATTTATTCTTTTCTATGGAAGATATGATCTTTTATGATAGGCTTCAGTTTGCATTCACTATCACGTTTCATTACGTTTTTCCGCAATTAACAATGGGACTCTCTTTAATGATTGTCTATTTTAAATGGCGGTATTTAAGAGAAAAAGTTGAGAAATATAATGATGCTGCCAAATTTTTTATGAAAATTTTTGCCATCAATTTTACTATGGGTGTGGTAACAGGAATCCCTATGGAATTTCAATTTGGGACTAACTGGGCCAAATTCTCCGAACTTACTGGTAGTATTATCGGACAAACCTTAGCCATGGAAGGTTTGTTTTCCTTTTTCTTAGAGTCTTCCTTTTTGGTACTATTTATTTTTGGTGAAAAACGACTTGGGCAAAAGCTTCATTTTCTAACGGCTGTTTTAGTCTTTTTAGGATCTTGGGCTAGCGGATGGTTTATTCTAGCAACCAATGCATGGATGCAACACCCTGTAGGCTATGAGATACTAGAAAATGGCAAATTTGTACTAACTAATTTTAAAGCGTTATTTACCAATCCGTGGTTGCTACCAGCCTTTTTACATAATCAGTTAGCATCGGTAGTTACCTCAGCATTTGTAGTCGCTAGTATAGGAGCATTTTATATTCTAAGAAATAAAAACGTCGAGTTTGGTAAATTGTTTTTAAAAACTGGGGTGATTTTCGGTTTGATTTCTAGCATACTTGTCGCTTTTCCTACTGGAGATTGGAATGCAAAAAACGTTGTTAAATACCAACCAGCAGCCTTTGCTGCAATGGAGGGTATATTTGAAACCGAAGAAGCAGGAGCCGAAATTGTTTTAATCGGTCAGCCAAATATGGTAGAAAAAAAGTTAGACAATAAAATAGCTGTTCCCAATATCCTTAGTTTTTTAACCTACCAAGACTGGAACAAGCAAATTGCCGGAATGGATCAATTTGAAGAGGATGAGTTACCAGACAACATCCCCGCTTTATATTATTCTTATCACATTATGGTTGGACTAGGAACCATCTTTATTGGACTCATGAGTTTGGCAGCCTTCTTTTTATGGCGAAAAAAACTATATACCATGAACGGTATTCTATGGGCCATTATGTTTATGGTACCCTTTCCTTATATCGCAAACCTTACGGGTTGGTATACCGCCGAATTAGGCCGTCAACCTTATTTAGTTTACGGCTTATTAAGAACGAGTGAAGGCATTTCTCCAAACGTGTCTTCGGGGAATACCTTATTTACTCTATTAGGATTTGTTGCATTATATATGCTACTCGGTCTTTTATTTTTAGTATTGGTAGGCAAAACAATCCATCAAGGCCCTAAATCTCAAACTCATTAATTATGGAACTTTTCTGGTTTATTATCATAGCTCTTATTTTAGTCGTCTTTTTTATTTTAGATGGCTACGACTTTGGAACAGGTATTATTCACTTATTTTATGCTAAAAAGGAAAAAGATAAAGAAGTCATAGCTAAATCTGCAGGCTTGTTTTGGGACTCTAATGAAGTGTGGCTCGTTGCTGCCGGGGGACTCTTATTTATGGCCTTCCCCACTTTCTACGCTTCGGTATTTAGCGGCTTTTACTTACCCTTAATATTAGTTTTATGGCTTATTATTTTCCGCGCTATAGGCCTAGAGTTTAGAAGTCAGTTTAACTTCCAAATGTGGAAAGATATTTGGGACACCTCTTTTGGAGTCTCAAGCTTATTATTAGCATTGTTTTTCGGAATCGCTCTAGGTAATATTGTGAGAGGTGTTAACCTTGGCGGTTTCGAAAATGGCACGTCCATTCACGAACCACATTATTTTTTCTTACCACTTTGGGACGCAAGCTTTAGTCCGCTAACCACTCACCCAGGAGTAATCGATTGGTTTACTTTAATTATTGGGTTTATAAGCGTTGTAACTTTAGCGATTCACGGTGCCAATTGGATTGTGCTTAAAACAAATTCTTCTATTAATAAAAAACTAAAGACCGTTGCCTTTCGATTAAACGGTGTGCTTGTACTACTAACTATCATATCTTTAATTAGCTGGAAAACAATCAACCCACAATCTTTTGCCAATTTTTCAGATAGACCTTACCTCCTAATTTTCCCTTTGATTTATTTAACTGGAATTATTGGTACTTTTTTTATTTCAAGATTTAAAAATGACACCATTCCATTTACCTTTTCAACACTTATTATTTTTGGAGGAATCACCTCTTCGTTAGCCTCATTATTCCCTGTTATTTTACCTTCCACCAATAGCATACATCCCGCGTTAACGATTTATAATACATCGGCCTCCAATTATGGATTATCCGTTGCTTCTGGTTGGGGAGTAATCGGGTTAATTTTATTATTAGTGTATTTTATTGTTCAAAAAAGACTAATGAAAGGTAAAATTGATGATATGGATTACGGCCACTAATTAAACATTCTTTGTTATTATGACCGCAACTCTAATTTCTTTAATCAGTATCGTATTTGGCATCATTGGTGCCAACAGTTTTGCTGCTTTAAATAAAAAGTATTCCTTTGGTTTAATCGGCAATACTATCGCCGGAGTTTTTGGTAGTATCCTATTTATTAAAAGTTTCGGGCGCTTGGGTTTTAACCCGCAAGCAATTGTTAGTGAGCATAGTGTTTCCATTTCTTTATTTATTCTAAATTGTACGGTGTCGCTCATAGCAGGTGGCTTGGCATTACTTCTATTACATTACCTAAAAAGTAAAGTCAAGTGATTACTAATTCATAGAATACCTTTATATTAGAGACTAAAAGAGTACAATGATAGCATTTAAAGAACAACAAAAGTTTACTCAATGGTGGTTATGGCTGCTTTTAATTGGTGTTGGAATTCCCTCAATCGTAGGCCTATACCAACAATTAATTCAAAACAAAACCTACAGTGATTCATCGTTATCAATGACAGGCTTAGCGATCTATACTATCGTTATAGTGCTACTTATCGCTTTATTTTTAACCCTCACTTTAAAAACTGAGATCAATTCTCAAGGCATACATATGCACTACATACCGTTCGTTAAAAAACACACAGCATGGAAGGATATTGAGAACGTGGAGATCATTAATTACGGCTTTGTTGGTGGCTGGGGTATCCGTTGGGGCACCGACTATGGCACGGTATATAATACCAAAGGAAACAAAGGTTTAGCAATCACCCTTAAAACTGGTAAAACATTTGTAATTGGTAGCCAAAAGGAAGATGAATTAATAAAAGTGATTGAAAAAGTAAAAAGTGAAGGGCTTATTTAAATAGTGGATCAAACACTTGAATAGCCCCGCTATTTCCATAAATAAAATGGTAAAAAAAAATAAAAGTCAGTCCGCAATAAACCAATTTTAACTTTACTTTTGTTTCAAACCAAAAACTAATCAACACAATGAATTCTAGTATTAAAAACATTCTAGCCGTTATTTTAGGCTGGGTTGGAGGAAGCACAATCAACATGGCATTAATCCAAGCTGGTCATGCCATATACCCCATCCCTAATATCGACAGTAATAATATGGAAGCCTTATCTGAGGTTATGCCTACTTTAGGAATTAACTACTTTATCTTTCCTTTTTTAGCTCACGCTATAGGAACTTTAGTAGGTGCATTTATAGCTTACAGTATCGCGGCAGCGAATAAAATGAAATTCGCCTATACCATAGGAATCTTATTCTTAATTGGCGGTATTCTTGTCAACTTTATGATTACGGGACCTATTTGGTTTACCATTGCCGACTTATTACTAGCCTACATTCCGATGGCTTGGTTAGGTGGTACTTTAGCGCAAAAGATTACTAAAAAATAGGACTGTTAAAAATCAGTAAAAACAAAAAAACCTGTATGATTCATACAGGTTTTTTTTTATGACTATTAAAAAGGAACTTACATTTTAAATAAAGGTAAGTCATGCATCATAGCATTTACTTTTATGGCGATATTTTCTAATACCTCCTCGTTTTCATAATTCGAAATGACTTCGTCGATAAGATCTACAATACCACTCATATCTTCTTCTTTTAATCCACGCGTAGTAATAGCTGCTGTTCCTACTCTAATTCCTGAAGTTACAAAAGGAGATTTATCGTCGAAAGGCACCATATTTTTATTAACAGTAATATCAGCTTTTACTAATGCTTTTTCAGCATCTTTACCAGTAATATTTTTGTTACGTAAATCGATTAACATCATATGATTATCTGTTCCTCCAGAAATAATACCATAATCTTTCTTCATAAATGCTTCAGCCATAGCCGCTGCATTTTTCTTTACCTGAATCATATAAGTTAAAAACTCATCGGTTAAAGCCTCACCAAAAGCAATGGCTTTAGCTGCAATAATGTGCTCTAACGGACCTCCTTGATTTCCTGGAAACACACCAGAATCTAAAAGAGAAGACATCATACGAAGGTTTCCGTTTTTAAGTTTTAAACCAAACGGATTTTCAAAATCTTTCCCCATTAATATAAGCCCACCACGTGGTCCTCTTAATGTTTTATGGGTTGTGGTCGTCACAATATGACAATGTGGAATCGGATCGTTTAAAATTCCCTTAGCAATTAATCCTGCTGGGTGTGACACATCCGCTAATAGAATAGCGTTAACACTATCGGCTATCTCACGAAAACGTTTAAAATCCATGTCTCTAGAGTATGCAGAAGCACCAGCAATAATTAATTTTGGCTGCTCCTTAGTTGCAATTTCTTGAACTTTATCATAATCTATTAATCCTGTTTCTTTCTCAACACCATAAAATACAGGGTTGTATAAACGTCCTGAAAAGTTTACTGGCGAACCGTGAGTTAAGTGTCCCCCGTGCGATAAGTCGAATCCTAAAATAGTATCTCCAGGAGTTAAACATGCGTGATATACAGCCGTATTTGCCTGGCTTCCAGAGTGTGGTTGCACATTAGCATATGCTGCGCCAAATAAAGCTTTAGCTCTATCTATTGCGATTTGCTCAACCTCATCTACCACTTCACAACCTCCATAATACCTTTTACCTGGATAGCCTTCTGCATACTTATTGGTTAATACAGAACCTGCCGCTTCCATAACCTGATCACTTACAAAGTTTTCTGAGGCTATTAGCTCTAAACCGTTAAGCTGCCTTTCTTTTTCAGCATCAATTAATTCAAATATTTGTTCGTCCCTTTGCATAATATTTTGTTAGTGTTAAACTTCGAATCAAAAATAAGAAAATGATTAGTTATAAACTTGAAAAAAGATATATTTACCTTTAAACTTAACTATTTTAACAAATGCTTAATTTCAATCCACTTTTTTTGTAATTTATTCTTTCAAAATAAAAAAAAATGTAGGTTCGAACTGTTTTATAAACTTTAAAATTACACGCAACACAGGTCTATAACTGCAAATAACCCTGACAGAAAATCTTGACTTCTCGTCCATAAAAATTCAGACTTCCTAATCAAAAATATCCCTTTTAGGGTTTTTCTTACAAGAGTAGATAGTAGTACTATTGAACTCGTATTGGTTTCGAAAAAGTCTCCTCAAAAACTTTTCTGTTTACAAAAAATAAACACTATTTAATTTACTAAACAACAAGATCTTAAACCACAAAACGTATAAGCCTTTTTGTTTGGCACGTATCTTGGTTTTATAATTAAATAGAAACCAATAAAACACAAGAAGATGAAAAAAATTACACTATTAGCAGCACTTCTTTTAATACTAACATCTTGTGTTGGAAGAAAACATATTGAAAAGCAATTACACTCTGGTAATTATGACCTTGCCATTAGTAATGCTTTAAAAAAATTAGAAAACAACAAGCATAAAAAGCGTAAGCAAGATTATATAATTATGCTTGAGGACGCCTACAATAAAGTGGTTGCAGATAATCATAATAGAATTTCGAGACTTAAAAAAGAAACAAATCCTGAAACCTTCGAAGCTATTTTTAATACGTATTTAGATTTAGAGGCTAGACAAAATGCTATAAAAGCTGTGCTTCCTTTAAAAATTGGAGATAAAACGCTTCAATTAAACTTTAATGAGTATTCTAATGAAATTGTTGAATACAGAGCAAAAGTTTCAAACTATAAATATAATATTGCTCTTACTTTAATGGCTAGTGAGAATAAATTAGACAATAGAGAAGCGTATTCTATTTTAAATGATATTGAACGTATAAATCCAAATTACAAGGATATTAGAAGCTTAATGGAAAAAGCACATCATCAAGGTACAGATTACGTTATAGTATCTATTGAAAATCAAACACATCAACTAATTCCTGAAAGATTACAAGCAGATTTATTAAATTTTGATACTTATGGTTTAAACAATTTTTGGACTGTATACCATGCCAATGCAAACAATAGCATAGATTATGATTATGCAATGCAGCTGCAATTACAACGTATTAATGTGTCGCCAGAACGTGTTACAGAAAGACAATTAATTAGAAAAAAGAATATTGTAGACGGTTGGGAATATGTTTTAGATGCTAACGGAAATGTAGTAAAAGACAGTCTAGGAAACGATGTAAAGCAAGATAAAATTATAACTGTAAAAGCTAGATTTCTTGAGTATAACCAATTAAAATCTACTCAAGTTATTGCAAGAGTGGTTTACGAAGATTTAAAACAAAGTCAAGTATTAGAAAGCTTTCCTATAGATAGTGAATTTGTTTTCGAAAACTTATATGCTAATGTTAGAGGAGACAAAAGAGCTTTAACTGCTGAAGATATAGAGATTTTAAAAAACAGAAGAATACAGTTTCCTAGTAACGAACAAATGGTTTACGATACTGGCGAAGATTTAAAACTGAAGCTTAAACACATTATAACCAAATATAGCTTTAGAAGCTAAAAATAAAAAAACTCCCAAAGTGATTTGGGAGTTTTTAACATATTAACGAAACGTTAAATTGAGATTATTTTTTTTAAATTAAATTAAATTAAATTAAATTAATACTCTATTAATCTAAAATAAAACACCAATGAAAACAAAATTGACAATCACATTAGTTTCTTTATGCTTAGTGTTCTTTCTTTTTAATTGTTCCTCTGAAAACGAAAAAGAGTCTAACGAAAATTTAACAACATTAAGTAAAGATGATTTAAAAATTGAAAAGAACAAAGACTTAAATACTTATGCTTCTAATTTACGTGGCAAAATTTTAAAGTCAGATATTTTTAAAGATTTAAACACTATTAAGGACTTTGAAATAAAATATGTAGACTTATACAAGTCTGACTATTTATATGGTAAAGCATTAGACTCTGATGGCAATCATGTTGTATTTAGACAAAAAATTGAAGTGTCAAAACATAAAGATGGTTCACAAACACTGAGATTATTACCTATTGGGGAAAAATGCACAGGAGTAAATTGCTCAAAATGTTCCTTTGCTAATGATGGAGGATGTGATTGTGATCGCGCTGGAGAACCGACTCAATCATCATATTGCAATCATTCTACATCTACAGGTGACTAACTAGTTTTTTTTATAATCATTTAAACAATAATCTTATCAAACCAATCGCTTTAAATCATTATCATTAATTGCGTCAAATAACGCTTTAGCTCTATCTATTGCGATTTGCTCAACCTTATCTACCACTTCACAACCTCACTAATATCTTTTACTTGTATAGCCTTCTGCATACTTATCGGCTATTAAAGAACCTGCCACTTCTATAACCTATCCACTTCCAACGTTTTCTGAGGCTATTAATTCTAAACCGTTAAGCTGTCTTTAATTTTCAGCATCAAGTTATTCAAATATTTGTTCGTCCCTTTATATAATATTTTGTTAGTGTTAAACTTCGAATCATAAATAAAAAAATGATTCGTTGTGAACTTGAAAAAAGATATATTTACCTTTAAACTTAACTATTTTAACAAATGCTTAATTTCAATCTACTTTTTTCGTAATTTATTCTTTCAAAATAAAAAAAATATGTAGGTTTGAACTGTTTTATAAACTTTAAAATTACACGCAACATATGTCTATAACTGCAAATAACCCTGACAGAAAATCTTGGCTTCACGTCGATAAAAATTCAGACTTCCCAATCCAAAACATCCCTTTTGGGGTTTTTCTTACAAGAGACGATATTATTACTATTGGAACTCGCATTGGAGACACAGCTATAGATTTGGGAGCACTTCATCAATTAGGGTATTTTGAAGGTATCCCTTTAACAGATGATATTTTTCTTCAAGATACACTAAACGACTTTATTGCTGACGGACGTAAAACATGGCGCTTAGTCCGCAATAGAATTGCTGATATTTTTGACGACGAAAATGAAACGCTAAAAAATAATAAACAGCATAAAGAAACTGTCCTTTTTAGATTGGATGAGATAGAAATGCAATTACCAGTTCAAATTGGTGATTACACCGATTTCTATTCTAGTATAGAGCACGCGACAAACGTGGGGACTATGTTTAGAGATCCGGACAATGCCTTATTACCAAACTGGCTACATATTCCTGTAGGGTACCACGGTAGAAGTTCCTCTATTATTCCTTCAGGAATTAACATTCACAGACCCCAAGGTCAAACCCTTCCGGCTGGAGCAACAGAGCCTGTTTTCGGACCTTCTAAACTCGTAGATTTCGAATTAGAAATGGCCTTTATTACTACCGATGCTAACGATTTAGGAGAACCTATTCCTATTGAAGAGGCAGAAGAGTACATCTTCGGATTGGTTTTATTTAACGACTGGAGTGCTAGAGACATTCAAAAATGGGAATATGTTCCCCTTGGTCCGTTTTTAGCAAAGAGTTTTGCTTCGTCTATTTCTCCTTGGATTGTCACTTTAGATGCTTTAGAGCCGTATAGAACTCAAGGTCCAAAACCACTAAAAAAACAATTAGACTACCTACAACAAAAAGGTAAAAAGAGTTTTGATATCAATTTAGAGGTCGCTATTCAACCAGAAAAAGCGAAAGAAACTGTGGTTTCTAAATCAAACTTTAAACACATGTATTGGTCTATGGCGCAGCAATTAGCGCATCATACCATAAACGGTTGCCCTGTTAATTCAGGTGATATGATGGGTAGCGGAACAATCTCTGGCCCGACACCAGACTCTTACGGATCGATGTTAGAATTATCATGGAGAGGTGAAAAACCTGTAAAACTTAATGATGGTACTGAACGTAAATTCATCAATGATAATGATACTGTTATTATGAGAGGTTACTGTGAAAAAGAGGGTACTCGAATTGGATTTGGAGAAGTTAAAACAAAATTATTACCGGTTTTTAATCCGAAGAAAAACAAATAACTTAAGTATAGAACTAATTATAAAAAGCAGCCTCTTAAATTTTAAGAGGCTGCTTTTTTTTGTTTTTAATCCTTAAAGAATATTCTTTCGCTTGGCGAGCTTACTGGCGATTATACTTACTAATAAAATTTGAGTCGCATGAAACAACATAAGCGGTAACAAAATAATACCAATCGCAGCCATATGACCAAACAGGATTTTTGAAAAAACAGTACCGTGAACTAGGGATTTCTTAGTCCCACAAAATTGTGCTGTAATCTGATCTTCTTTATTAAACTGCAGTTGTTTTGCAATCGCTCCTGTACTATAAAACACGATAAAAAACAACAGTAGCACACCAATAAGTAGCAATACAAAATCTAAGAATGACACCGTGCTAAATAGATTGTCGTAAAACGATTGTGCAAAACTTATATATATAATTAGCAAAATAATAGACTTATCAAAAAGCGTTAGTTTAGCACTGTGTTTATGAGCAAAGTTATTTGTGTAGCGCTGCAATAACAAACCTAAAATAACAGGTAAAATAATTTGTACTATTAGTTTTGTATAAATAGACGTAAAATCATAATCGGTTTGCGCGGTCTCTAAAAACAAACCCATCCATAGAGGAGTAATAGCAACCCCTATAATACCAGAAATACTCGCATTAAAAATCGCCGCTGGAATATTACCTTTAGCCATAGAAACCATAACTACCGACGAAGACACGGTAGACGGTAATGCCGCTAAAAAAAAGAACGCCAACCACAAGGTTTCCTGCTCTTGAGTCTCTATAAGTGGTCTAAACAATAAAACTAACAACGGAAACACAAGAAAGGTACACCCTTGTACTAACACATGTAATTTCCAGTTTTTAAGCCCTTCTTTTAATTTGGTCGGACTCAACTTTAGCCCATAAAAAAAGAATATAAGTGAAATACCAATAGTGCTTATCGTATCGATAGGAACACCACTACCTTCTATTCCCCATTGAGGAAAAAAGTAAGCTATTAGTATGGTTATAAGTATAGATAGAACAAACCTATCAATCTTTAGTTTCATAAACGGCGTATTTCTCGGAAGACTAATTAAGGGTTCGAATATACAAAATGCCTAGATTTTTGTAATTCACGAACCCAAGTTAAATGCTAAACGTTTTTAAATAAAACCATTTAAATCGATAGCATTAATAGCCCCGTGACTTGCGTGTGCAACGGCTGCTCCGTTTTTAATAACTAACAATTGAGGTGATTCGTGAAGTACTTGAAATTTGTAACCTACCTCATTCGATACGGCTCTATAATTTAGTAAATCTAAATAATACAAATCCAAGTCTTCAGCTAAGAGTTCGTATTGTGAAACAAATTGATTCATTACCATTCTGCTTATACCACATCGGGTAGAATGTTTAAAAATAACTTGTGTTTTTGTTTTAGACCGCTTCTCTATTGTTTCCAATTGCTGTTCTGAAGTTAAGGGTAACCACGGTAACACCTTCTCTTCTTTAGGCTCTTTAGAACCACCAAATAACTTATTTATTATTCCCATAATTATGTTTTATAAAATTGATATCCTTTACTATTTTATTGTATCTCCGCTCTATAAGTCGTATCTTTATTACAACCTTACAAACAGACAAAAAGTCACGCTATCAGTAGTGTTTACAGACATTTTGTCTTACGTTGATAATTGGTAAGGTAATTGAAATATTCCTTCCAAACAATAACAACATAACATCTTTAGTGCTTACAACAAAGCATTGATTAAATGCAAAGCATACCGCACTAGAGACATTAAATAAAGTAACTATGAATTTTAACAACTATACAATTAAATCGCAAGAAGCGATACAGCAAGCACAACAACTTGCACAGAGTTTGGGGCATCAGCAAATAGAAAACGAGCACATTATAAAATCTATTTTCGATGTCGATGAGAATGTTCTACCATTCATTTTAAAGAAGATGAATGTAAACATACCCATGATACAGCAAATATTAGACAAGCAACTAGAGAGCTTTCCAAAGGTTTCTGGTGGTGATTTGATATTATCTCGTGAAGTATCTAAAGCTTTAAACGAAGCGTCGATAATTGCTAAAAAAATGAATGACGACTATGTGTCTATTGAGCATTTAGTTCTTGCTATTTTTAAATCTAATAGTAAAATCGCTCAGGTTTTAAAAGACCAAGGCGTTACCGAGAAACAACTAACGGCAAGTATCGAGGAGCTTAGAAAAGGAGACCGTGTAACGTCTCAAAACCAAGAAGAGACCTATAACTCTCTAAATAAATATGCCAAAAACTTAAACCAATTAGCAAAGGACGGTAAATTAGATCCTGTAATTGGTAGAGATGAAGAAATCCGACGTATCCTTCAAATTTTATCGAGACGCACAAAAAACAATCCTATTTTAGTTGGTGAACCTGGAACGGGTAAAACAGCTATTGCCGAAGGTTTAGCACACCGAATAGTCGATGGAGATATCCCTGAAAACCTAGTCGATCGACAAATTTATGCCTTAGATATGGGGGCTCTAATTGCCGGAGCTAAATTTAAAGGGGAATTTGAAGAACGCCTAAAAGCCGTAATTAAAGAAGTCACAGAAAGTGATGGCAATATCGTATTATTTATCGACGAAATACACACCCTAGTAGGTGCTGGTGGCGGACAAGGTGCTATGGATGCTGCAAATATTTTAAAACCAGCTTTAGCTCGTGGTGAACTGAGAGCAATTGGTGCAACGACCTTAGACGAATATCAAAAATATTTTGAAAAAGATAAAGCACTAGAACGTCGTTTCCAGAAAGTAATTGTTGACGAGCCTGATACCGAAAGTGCTATTTCCATTTTACGAGGTATTAAAGAAAAATATGAAACACACCATAAAGTTAGAATTAAAGATGAGGCGATTATTGGTGCTGTAGAATTATCACAACGCTATATTACCAATCGTTTTTTACCAGATAAAGCCATTGATTTAATGGATGAGGCAGCTTCTAAATTGCGAATGGAAATCAACTCTAAGCCTGAAGAACTTGATGTTTTAGACAGAAAAGTGATGCAGCTGGAAATTGAAATTGAGGCGATCAAACGTGAGAAAGACGAAGTTAAACTTAAGAGTTTACGTTCAGATTTAGCGAATTTAAAAGAAGAACGCAACGAGATTAACGCCAAATGGAAAAGCGAAAAGGCAGTTGTCGATAATATCCAAAATAAAAAGCAAGAGATTGAAAACTTTAAAATTGAAGCTGAACGTGCCGAGCGCGATGGCGATTACGGAAAGGTAGCCGAATTACGTTATGGTAAGATTAAAGAAGCTCAAGAAGTTTTAGAGAAATTACAAAGCGAACTTAAAGAGAATCAATCGGCATCGTCGTTAATTAAAGAGGAAGTAACTTACGATGATATTGCCGAAGTGGTAGCAAAATGGACCGGTATTCCAGTCACTAAAATGCTTCAGAGTGAACGCGAGAAACTCCTAAAACTGGAAGCACAATTACACAAACGTGTGGTTGGTCAAGAAGAAGCTATTATTGCAGTGAGTGATGCCGTAAGACGTAGCCGCGCAGGATTACAGAATCCGCAAAAACCAATAGGGTCCTTCTTGTTTTTAGGAACCACAGGAGTTGGTAAAACGGAGCTAGCAAAAGCATTAGCCGAGTACTTATTTGATGATGAAAACGCTATGACTCGTATAGATATGAGTGAGTACCAAGAACGTCACGCTGTGAGTCGTTTGGTAGGTGCACCTCCAGGGTATGTAGGGTATGACGAAGGTGGACAATTAACAGAAGCTGTAAGGCGAAAACCTTACTCTGTAGTCCTGTTAGATGAAATTGAAAAAGCACACCCTGATACTTTTAATATATTATTACAGGTATTAGACGAAGGACATTTAACAGACAATAAAGGACGTATAGCTGATTTTAAAAATACCATAATAATTATGACTTCTAATATTGGTAGTCATATTATTCAAGAGCGATTTAATGACGTTAAAGACATTGATTCTGCTATGGAAGCTGCTAAAGTAGATGTCTTGGCCTTATTAAAACAAACGGTAAGACCAGAGTTCTTAAACAGAATTGATGACACTATAATGTTTACACCGCTTTCTAAGGATAATATTACCGAAATAGTACAGTTACAATTAAAAGGAGTCTCTAAAATGATTGCTAAACAAGGCATAACATTCGACGCGACACCGGAAGCTATTGCGTACTTAGCCGAGAAAGGTTATAACCCGGAATATGGAGCGCGTCCAGTAAAAAGAGTCATTCAAAAAGATGTTCTAAACGCTTTAAGTAAAGAAATCCTATCTGGTAAAGTCACCACCGATAGTGTTATATTATTAGATGCCTTTAACAAAGAATTGGTGTTTAGAAATCAGGACAATTTAGTGTCTGATGTCCTCTAAATCATAAAGTATTGTTAATGCAAAATAAATTGGAAAAGCCTGCGTTTTTATAGCAATGGTTAGTTAGTTTTAAAAGCAACGATAGTCTACACTTTAGACGTCGTTGCTTTTTTTGTGTCTTCTAATTTAGGAATCACGAGAACACCATTTAAAATGAAGGAAAAATAGGGTTAAATTCATTATTTAGTTTCATAATAGCATTGTTAATCGTATTTTTACTACACTATCAATCGACGCTTATTTTATGACGCCACTCAATACCTTTATCGACCATACTTTGCTTAAACCAACAGCTACACAAGAGGAAATAAAAACCCTTTGTAGCGAAGCACTAAAGCATCAGTTTTTTTCAGTATGTGTAAATTCATGCTATGTGCCTTTAGCAAAGCAGATTTTAAAAAACAGTACTGTAAAGGTTTGCTCGGTAGTTGGGTTCCCTCTCGGGGCTATGAGTACTGCAGCTAAAGTAGAAGAAGCCAAAAACGCTTTAAAAAACGGGGCTGATGAAATTGATATGGTTATGAACATTGGCTTTTTCAAAAGCGGAGATTTTACGGCTGTAGCTCACGATATCAAAGCAGTAAAACAGATCATGCCTAAAAATACCTTAAAAGTGATATTAGAAACCTGCTACCTTAATGATAAAGAAATCATTAAAGCAAGTGAACTTGCTATTGCCAATGGTGCCGATTTTATAAAAACCTCAACAGGTTTTGGTGCAGGGGGAGCTACTATTAAAGACGTTAAACTGATGCTCAATTCAATTCAAAACCATGCTGTAAAAGTAAAAGCATCAGGAGGAATTAGAGATACACAAACTGCTTTAGAGTATATCAACCTTGGGGTTTCAAGGTTAGGAACATCTAATGGTGTTGCTATTGTGAGTGGAGATAATAACAACAACAAATCGGCGTATTAAATGAAAAACGTACTATCCATATTGCTTTTATTTATAGCTTTTTCTTGTGGTAAAGCACAAACAAAGCAAGAACAAGAACCTCCTATAAAAGTTGAAGAAAAAACAAGCTACTACCTTATTCGTCATGCTGAAAAGGACAGAACGGTAGATACTAACAACCCCGATTTATTAAAAAAAGGCCAAGAGCGAGCCCAAAAATGGGCGGAGTACTTTAAAACTAATGGAATTACTTTTGATGCCGTCTACTCCACCAATTACAAGCGCACAAAACAAACCGCAACACCGACAGCTAAACAAAACAAACTAGACCTTATTATTTACAAGCCTTTTAAAATTAACCTCCATGAGTTTAAAGCAAAAACAAAGGGACAAACCGTGCTGATTGTTGGCCATAGTGATACCACACCTAAGTTTGTAAATGACTTAATTGGAGAAGATAAATACGCCCCAATTAACGACCGGGTAAACAGTAATCTATTTGTAGTTACTATAACCGGCACTGAAATAACTTCCGAATTATTAAACATTGAACACTATAAATTATGAGTATACATATAGGCGCTAAAAAAGGCGATATTGCTGAAACGATATTGCTTCCTGGAGATCCTTTACGTGCCAAATGGATTGCAGAAACCTTTTTTGAAAACCCCGTTCTTTTTAACGAAGTTCGTGGTATGTTAGGGTATACAGGAACTTTTAACGGTAAAAAAATATCCGTAATGGGCACAGGAATGGGTGTTCCTAGTATTTCTATCTATGCCCACGAGCTTATTACACAATTTGGTGTTAAAAACTTAATCCGTGTGGGTAGCTCGGGGTCTTACCAGAAACATATAAAAATAAGAGACATTGTTTTAGCTATGGCAGCATCATCAAATTCCGGTGTTAACGAACTGCGTTTTAGTGGTGCCGACTACGCCCCTACAGCAAACTTTGAGCTGTTTCAAAAAGCAGTCGACGTTGCTAAAAGTAAAGATATCCCTATTAAAGCGGGTAACGTATTTACTTCTGATGAGTTCTATTCAGATGATTTCGAATCGTATAAAAAATGGTCTAAATTTGGTGTGCTTTGCGTGGAAATGGAAACCGCAGGCTTGTATACCGTCGCTGCAAAACACAATGTAAAAGCTTTAAGCATCTTAACCATTTCGGATTCATTGGTCACAGGAGAAGTGACAACAAGCAAAGAACGTGAAACCACATTTAATGCCATGATCGAAATAGCGCTAGAACTCGCCTAACTCCACTTTAATCCACACGAACGTTCTCTAATTCAATTTTAGAAAGCAATTGTAATTTATCCTCTTTAAACAAGGCGTCAATAGTTTCGATATTGACGTCTTTGTTTTTTGGTTTATAATTATGGTAATCAACAAATCTGATGCCATTAATATAACGTTCATTATACGCCTCCCTAAATCGTACTCCCCCTCCATTTACATGAAATTGGTAGGCTAAATAATCTAACTTATAGTCTTCGGTAGTAAACCAATACACAAACACATCATCAAAATCGTCGCCCCCATTTTCTTCGCTAAACGTTACCTTGATTTTGTAATAGGGTGTATCTTTTATAGAAACCGTATCTAAATACGTTTTATAAACCGCTGCATCATTTAGCCCCATAGGCAGTATCGAAAAATAATGCACAGAGTTAACTGCATTTCCATACAGTCGTGCTATTGAATCGGCTACCTGTATAGACTCGCCATTAACATAACGCTCAAATCCAGAATTGCTTAAAACATCGCGAATATTCCCAATAGAATCTAAAAACGAACGTTCTAAAGAAAAAGCACCACCATCACGAACAGCTTTATATTTTTTATCTCTAAATTGAAAGTGAATGGTTGACGTTTTAATACGATCGCCGCCAGAAACTTCTATCGCTTTATTAACAATTTCTACGGCATTAGGAGCTTCGTTTTTTGGTGCAGCCTGTTTCTTACAGCTAACTAACGTTATAATAAATAAAAAAGGCAAAACAAGGGATTTCATGGGCTTCATTTTAAAAATGTAATTGGAGTTATTAGATTATAATTGGTATACAACAAATCTTCAGTCGCTTTTAAAAGTCATACATTACATCCTCTAAACGCGATAATTTTATGCAACATAGGAATTATTAACTTCAATTTTAATAAAATAATCTTAAATTGATTAGCTTTGTTCTGCTATGCAAAAAAAAATAAACATACTTAATAAAAAAGCTAAGTTTCAATATGAAATCTTAGATAAATATACTGCCGGAATAGTACTTACGGGTACCGAAATAAAATCGATACGATCTGGAAAAGCATCTATTACCGAATCGTTTTGTGAATTTAACGACCGCGGCGAATTATTCGTTATCAATATGACCATACAAGAATATCTGTATGGAAACTACTACAATCACGCCCCTAAAGCAGAACGCAAACTCCTTTTAAACAAAAAAGAGCTTAAAAAGCTAAATAAAGAAGTGCAAAATACGGGATTAACAATCATTCCATTGCGCATGTTTATTAATGATAAAGGGTTTGCCAAACTAACTATTGCTTTAGCAAAAGGTAAGAAACTTTACGACAAACGAGAAACGATAAAAGACAGAGATAACAAAAGACAATTAGATCGTATCAAGAAAAATTTCTAAGTATTTTAGAGCTCACTGTTGGTGTTTTAAAGTTTAATTTAAATATTCTATTATCTTTAGGCAACCTTTTTAATTTAGAAAGCGTCTATAATAATATAGCCCCCAAACACCGCACTCATGATTAGAATTTTACTCTGCTTAGCAACCTTCCTTTGTTTTCATTTTTCATTTTCTCAAATCACAGGACGCGTAACTTCGGTAAAAGGTGAAAAGCTTCCCGTGGTTAGCGTCTATTTAGACGGCACCTATATAGGTACAACCACAAACGACGAGGGTGTTTACGAATTAAACCTATCAAAAACTGGCGACTACACTGTTGTTTTTAAATATTTAGGATATAAAACACAAAAGAAATCTGTTTCAATAACAGCATTCCCTTTTACATTAGATACTGAGTTAATAGAAGAAGATATTTCTCTCGGTGAGGTTGTAATCAATTCCAAAGAAAACCCTGCCGATATTATTATTCGTAAAACTATCGAAGCAAGAGCAGCTAACCTAGAAAAGCAAAAGGCCTTTTCGGCTAACTTTTATTCACGAGGCTTACTAAAAATTGTAAATGCCCCAGAAAAAATGTTCGGACAAGAAGTGGGAGATTTAGGAGGTGTACTAGACTCAACGCGTAGTGGCATCATCTACCTTTCAGAAACAATTTCGAAATTAGAATACCAAGCACCAAATCCTTTAAAAGAAAAAATTATTGCCTCTAAAATTAGTGGTGATGACAACGGCTTTAGCTTTAATAGCGCCCGGAGTGTTGACTTTAATTTTTACGACAATACCATAAATTTAGGGAGTGAAATAATCTCACCTATCGCCGATTACGCCTTTAACTACTACCGTTACAAATTAACCGGTGTATTTTATGATGATAAAGGCCATTTAATAAATAAAATAGCCGTTACACCTAAACGAGATAACGATAAAGCCTTTACAGGTTTTATATATATCGTTGAAGACCATTGGAGTTTGTATGCTGTAGAAGTATCTGTTAGCGGCAAACGCGCTCAAGTAATTCCCGTAGATGTGTTTACCATAAAACAGTCTTACGCCTACTCCGAATCCGACATGATATGGGCAAAAATATCACAGGTTTTTGAATTTAAATTTGGTATGTTAGGATTTACTGGTGATGGGTATTTTACGGTAGTATATAGTGATTATGATTTTAGTCCTGATTTTAAAGACGGTCATTTTACACGTGAGATTTTATCTTTTGAAGAGCATTCAAACAAAAAAGACTCCATATACTGGGCAAAAAAAAGACCCGTTCCCCTAAGCCAACCTGAAAGCACAGATTACATTAAAAAAGATAGTGTTCAACTCCTTAAAAAATCAAAACCGTATTTAGATTCTGTTGATACCGCGAATAACACCTTCAAAATTACTGATATTATCGGCGGCTATAGTTATCAAAATTCTCATAAATCTTATAGCATTACTGTCAGTTCCCCTTTAAAAGGAATAAATTTTAATACCGTGCAAGGATTTAATAGTTATTTAGATCTGAATTTCACCAAGCAGTATGACGATTATAACCGGTACCTAAGTATAGGCACAAAAATAAATTACGGGGAAGCCGATGATCGCCTGCGTGCTGTGGGTAACTTTCGTTTTAAATTTAATAATATTAACGATCGTTATATTTCCTTTTCCGCTGGTATCAAAACGCAGCAATTTAATAACAGTGAACCTATTTCTCCACTAATCAATGGTATTAGCTCTTTAATATTTGAAGATAATTACATGAAACTGTATGATAAAAGTTTTGGGGAAGCTTTCTTTTCTCAAGAACTTTTTAATGGGTTTAGACTCTACTCTTCATTAGCTTACGAACGTAGAAAAGCGCTATTTAACAACACGGATTACACCTTTAGAAATGAAGATCACGATAGCTATACCAGTAATAATCCTAGAGATCCTTTTAATGATATAACCCCAAGTTTTAACACTCACAATATTGTAAAACTGAATGTTAATGCAAGAATTAATTTTGCTCAAAATTATTATAGTCGACCAGATGGAAAGTTCAACGTACCGAACGATAAATACCCCACAGTAACTCTAGGTTTCGAAAAAGGCTTGGCAGCATCAGAAACCACATACAATTTTGAGGCTTTTAAGCTCGCTGTCCAACAAGCTCTTGTTTTGGGTAATAAAGGTGTGTTCCAATACCATCTAAAAGGAGGGGTTTTCTCTAATGCCGACGCTATTGCTTTTATAGATTATCATCATTTTAATGGCAATCAAACACATGTGAATTTTAAAGGGTCTTACTTAAACAGCTTTAAAAACTTACCCTATTATGCATTAAGCACAAATAAAAATTACGCAGAAGTACACGCTCAACACAATTTTGAAGGATTTATACTGAATAAAATCCCAGTACTAAAAAAACTGAATTACAATATGCTAATTAGCACCAATATAGCATATACGAACAAAAACCAACCGTATGCAGAATACGCTATTGGAATCAATAATTTAGGATTTGGAAAATACCGTTTTCTACGTGTAGATTATGTACGCTCGTACCAAGGTTCTGGTTTTATAAATGATGCGGTATTATTTGGGATTAGTTTTTAACAAACTTAACAGTCTGCTTTATGTTTGATATGCAAAGACCAAAAATAAAGGTGAGTCGTGATACTACCGACAAAGTCATTGAAACACTTACCGTATTAAGTCTAGTGTTCTCGTTTGGATTTATAGGATTTCATTATTCCGAATTACCGGATCTGGTGCCGGCGCATTTTGGATTGGATGGTAAAGTGAACAGGTACGACGAGAAAAGTATGATCTGGTTTCTTCCGTTGCTGCTTTCTGTTATTTGCTTTGGCATTTATATATTAAACAAACAGCCTTACCTGTACAATTACGCCATAAAAATCACCTCCGAAAACGCGGAAAAACAGTATAGAAGTTCTACGAAAATGATGCGCTATATTAATTTGAGCTTAGCATTAATTTGTGCCGTAATTACTTATGAAATGGTAACTATTGCGCTTAGTAATAGCACAAACTTTTCGCCATTTTCAAATTACTTCTTAATACTAATACTCGCTTTCCTCACCATAACTCCTATTGTATTAGTTATTAAAAACCTATTCCAACAACAATAACGCCTTAATTTTTATCCTCCAATAAAGGCACAAAACGAAATTCTCCAAACTCCGTTTTTTCAAATTCTTTAGGACCTTTTCTTACAAAAAGAGTCATTGTTTGCACCTCATCACCTACGGGTATAACCAAGCGGCCACCAATAGCTAATTGCGCTAATAAAGGTTTTGGTACAAAAGGCGCTCCGGCAGTTACAATAATACTGTCAAATGGCGCTTCTTCAACTAATCCCTTATAGCCGTCACCAAAAATTAATTTTCTAGCACGATACCCTAATTTAGGTAAAAACTTACTCGTTTTTTTAAACAACTCGCGCTGTCTTTCAATACTGTAAACTTGTGCTCCCAATTCACATAAAACCGCTGTTTGATATCCGCTTCCTGTACCAATCTCCAACACTTTATGACCGCGTTTAATCTGTAATAATTCACTCTGAAAAGCGACAGTATACGGTTGAGAAATCGTCTGATCGGCAGCAATTGGGAATGCTTTATCTTGATAAGCATGATCTAAAAAACTAGAATCCATAAACAAGTGCCTTGGAATTTTAGCTATTGCTTTTAATACATTTTCGTCTGTAACACCTTTAGATTTTACTACAGAAACTAATTGCTGACGTAAGCCTTGATGTTTTAAAGTATCTTTCAAAATAATAGAGGGTTTTGCGGGATAAAATTAATCAAATCCTAAACTATTCAAACCTTTATTTTATAAATTCTTTTTTCTTTTTTCTGCTTCAAAAATCTTATTTTTGTTGAAAACGTAATTATATGCTGAACGTAGGAGTGTTAGGTGCTGGTCATCTAGGTAAAATTCATTTAAGACTACTTAATCAATCAGAAAAATACAACCTTGTAGGCTTCTATGATGCCAATGAGGAGAATGCTAAACGTATAGAAGCCGAATTAGGGTATACCTATTTTAGTACTATCGAAGCCTTAATTGATGCTGTGGATGTAGTCGATATTGTTACACCTACCCTATCTCACTTTGATTGTGCCAGACAAGCCATAGCCAAAGGAAAACATATCTTTATAGAAAAACCAATCACCAACACCGTTGAGGAAGCCGAGACATTACGAGCTCTAGTGGCCGAAAAAGGTGTTAAAGGACAGGTCGGTCATGTCGAGCGTTTTAATCCTGCATTTATTGCTGTTAAAGACATGCTCGATAAACCCATGTTTATAGAGTCGCACCGTTTAGCAGAGTTCAACCCTCGTGGTACCGATGTTCCTGTGGTATTGGATTTAATGATTCACGATATCGATGCGATATTAAGTGTTGTTAAATCTCAAGTAAAACACGTGTCTGCAAGTGGTGTATCGGTAATTAGTGATACGCCAGATATCGCCAATGCACGTATTGAATTTGTTAACGGCTGCGTAGCGAATTTAACCGCTAGTAGAATATCACTTAAAAATATGCGTAAAACACGCTTCTTTCAGCGTGATGCATATATATCGGTTGACTTTTTAGAAAAAAAATGTGAAGTAGTAAAAATGAAAGACGCACCAGAAAACCCTGGTGATTTCGATATGATTCTTCAAAATGCAGAAGGCATTAAAAAACAAATTTATTTTGATAATCCTGAGATCTCTGAAAACAATGCTATTTTAGACGAATTAGAATCGTTTGCAGAGGCTATTAATAACAATACTAAACCGGTAGTAACCCTTCACGATGGAACAGAAGCTTTACGTGTAGCAACCATGATAATCAATCAGTTTTAACAGATCTTAAACGTCTATATAAATTGAAATACTATCTAAGTGTATAACAAACAAATAATCTTAATTACATTTCTTATAAAAGAAATACTAAATATATTTTAATGAAAAACATAGCAGTAATTGGAGCAGGAACAATGGGAAATGGAATTGCCCACACGTTTGCTCAATCCGGATACCAAGTAAATCTTATAGATATTAGTGAAGCCTCTTTAGAGCGTGGTGTAAATACCATCACTAAAAATTTAGACAGAATGCTTGCCAAGGAAAAAATTTCTGAAGCTGATAAAGCAGCTACTTTAAATAATATCACAACGTTTACAGTCCTTGCCGACGGTGTTAAAAACACAGATTTAGTGGTTGAAGCGGCTACAGAAAACATCGACTTAAAACTAAGCATCTTTAAGCAATTAGACGAAATGTGTGCTAAAGACACCATTTTAGCGACTAACACCTCTTCGATTTCTATTACACAAATTGGAGCCGTAACTTCTCGCCCAGAGCAAGTTATTGGTATGCACTTTATGAACCCAGTGCCAATTATGAAATTAGTAGAAATTATTCGTGGCTACAATACAACAGACGCCGTAACATCTACCATAATGGACCTATCTAAAAAGTTAGGTAAAATCCCTACCGAGGTTAACGATTACCCTGGGTTTGTTGCCAATAGAATTTTAATGCCTATGCTTAACGAGTCTATCGAAACCCTATACAACGGTGTTGCAGGAGTTGAAGAAATAGATACCGTAATGAAATTAGGAATGGCTCACCCAATGGGGCCTTTACAGTTAGCCGATTTTATCGGGTTAGACGTGTGTTTGTCTATATTAAACGTGATGTACGACGGCTTTAAAAACCCTAAATACGCTCCGTGTCCGTTATTAGTAAATATGGTAAGAGCAGGAAAACTAGGTGTTAAATCTGGTGAAGGTTTCTACGATTATTCAGAAAGTAGAAAAGCTGAAAAAGTAGCAGCGCAATTTTCAAAATAACATTTAAAAATGTATTCAGAATTCGCATGAAACTAAAGCAAACTATTAGTTTTATGCGAATTCATTATTCTTAATCCTTTTGTATGTCTAAAATCATTCCCTTTAAAGCCGTCCGCCCTACCAGAGACAAAGTCAGTTTGGTAGCGTCGCGGTCGTACCAGAGTTATACGCAAGCAGAACGCGAAGGGCGATTAGATTACAATCCGTATTCTTTTCTCCATATTGTTAACCCTGGCTATAAATACGATAAGGAAATATCGGGAGTAGCACGCTATCAATTGGTTAAAAATAGATACCTGGAATTTAAAGAGGAAGGTGTTTTTGTTCAAGATGAAACCCCTTGTTTTTATATTTATAAAATTATAGACCGCAAAAACCAAGAGTTTAACGGTATTGTTGCTGCGGCTAGTGTAGAAGACTACATTTCCGATGTCATAAAAAAACATGAAGACACCATTTCTAGTCGGGAGGTTGTCTTTAAGGATTATTTAAAGACTGTAGGTTTCAATGCCGAACCCGTTTTGTTAACCTATCCGGATAACGATGTGATTTCTAGCATTATTAAAAAAGAACAGGAACACAGAGCCGAGTATGAGTTTACAACAACCTTTCGCGATACCCACTACCTTTGGAAAATAGAATCGGAAGATGATGTACAAGCGATTACTGATGCCTTTACTGAAATTGACACGCTTTATATAGCCGACGGTCACCACCGATCGTCGTCGTCGCATCTATTATACCAAGATCTAAAGTCAAATAATAGCAAACACAAAGGTACCGAGTCCTATAATTATTTTATGGCTTATTTAATTCCTGAATCCGAGTTGCGAATTCACGAGTTTAACAGACTTATTACCGACCTTAACGGATTAACAAAGGAGGAGTTTTTAATACAATTAGATACGCTTTATAGGATTGAAAATCGCGGTGCAATCCCATATAAACCGTCGCAAAAACATCATTTTAGTATGTATTTAGATGGTGAATTCTATTCGTTATACCTCCGAAAAACGGGTTATGCGTTTAAGACTTCACTAGACGCACTAGATGCCCAAGTACTATATTCAACCATTCTAAATCCTATTTTAGGAATTGAAGATTTACGAAACGATAGTCGCATAAATTATATTAGTGGCATTAAAGAAGTGGTTAATATGAAAAGTAAAGTCGATAGTGGCGATTATAAAGTCGGCTTTGGTATGGTTCCTGTAGCTATGAATGAACTAAAAACTATCGCCGATGACGGTTTAAAAATGCCGCCTAAAAGCACGTATATAGAACCTAAATTACGCAACGGAATCACGATTTACGAGTTTTAATAACGATTAATATTAAGTCCTAATAATAAAATTACAATGAGCATAACATCACAATTACACGCTATTAAATCTGCTTTACCAGAGCAGGTCACTTTAGTCGCAGTTTCTAAGACCAAACCTGTTAGTGATCTTATGGAAGCTTACAACGCTGGTCAGCGTATTTTTGGAGAGAATAAAATTCAAGAGATGTGCGACAAGTACGAACAGATGCCAAAAGATATACAATGGCATATGATAGGACACGTACAACGCAATAAAGTGAAATATATGGCGCCTTTTGTAAGTCTTATTCATGGTGTCGACAACTTTAAATTATTAAAGGAAATTAATAAACAAGCGAAAGCTAACAACCGTACTATTCCCTGTCTTTTACAAATAAAAATTGCCGAGGAAACATCTAAATTCGGTATGACTATAGACGAGGCTAAAGCGATTTTGCAATCGGAAGACTTTGCGGCATTACAGCACATAAAAATTACGGGTGTAATGGGTATGGCAACCTTTACAGATAATACTACCCAGGTTGAGAATGAATTCAAAACCCTTAAACAAGCATTTAGTCAGCTCGAATTACTACAACCGGAAAACGCCGCCTTCAAAACCATATCTATGGGAATGAGTGGCGACTACAAATTAGCAATCACTTGTGGGAGCACTATGATTCGCGTAGGAAGTAGTATCTTTGGCGAAAGAAATTATAACGCTTAATAACCCCTTAAATTAATAGCATATTTACACAATAGTAGACATAGAGACGACCGGTGGGAAGTATAATGAAGAAGGTATAACCGAAATAGCTATCTATAAATACGATGGCCATGAAGTGGTAGACCAATTTATTAGTTTAGTTAACCCAGAGCGCGAGATACAACCCTTTGTAGTCAATCTCACAGGTATAAACAGTAATATGCTGCGTAATGCCCCTAAATTTTACGAAATCGCCAAACGCGTAGTAGAAATTACGGAAGGCTCAATTTTGGTGGCCCATAATGCAAAATTCGATTACCGTATTCTGCGAACAGAATTTAGTCGTTTAGGCTTCGAATTCGAAAGAGAAACACTCTGTACCGTTCAATTGTCTAAAGATTTAATTCCAGATCTCCCGTCTTATAGTTTAGGTAAACTAGTGCGTTCCCTAGGAATTCCGGTAACCGATAGGCACCGAGCTTCTGGAGATGCTTTAGCTACCGTAAAATTATTTAAGTTATTAATAGATAAGGATACCAATAAAAACATCATTCAAAACTCTATTCGCAAGGAGCCTAAGCTTCAGCTAGAGCCAAAACTTGTTGACCTTATTGCAAAAACACCTTCTATTACAGGCGTGTATTACATTCATAATGCCGAAGGAACTATACTCTATATTGGAAAAAGTAAAAATATAAAAAAACGCATTAATCAGCATTTTACAGGTACCGACACCAAGTCTAAAAAAATACAATTACAAGTCGCCGATGTTACCTACGAGGCCACCGGCAGTGAGCTCGTAGCCCTACTAAAGGAAAGTGAAGAAATAAAGCGCGTAAAACCTAAGTTTAACCGCTCTTTACGTCGCTCGTTATTTACAAGTGCCCTACATAGTTTTGTAGACGATAAAGGCTATATTAACCTTAGTATAGAAAAAGCCGATGGCCGTAGAAAAGCAATAACAACTTTTAGCAACAGGCAAAGTGCAAAAGCGTTTATGTTTAAGGTGGTAGAAGACTTTAATCTATGCCAGAAGCTTACCGGTTTATATAAAACTAAAAGCAGCTGTTTTAATTACGATATTAAATCGTGTAATGGCGCTTGTATAGGTGAAGAAGACCCCGAATTATATAACCATCGCGTAAACGAACTCATAAAAAAATACAGCTATAATAACCAAAACATGGTCATTATAGATCGCGGTCGTGATATCGATGAACGCAGTGCTATTCTCATAGAAAATGGTATCTTTCAAGGGCTGGGCTTTTTCAATTTAAATTATCAGGTAAACAATCTCGCTATTTTAAAAACGATTATTACCCCCATGCAGAATAACAAAGATTCTCAGCATATTATTCAAAGTTACCTAAGACGTAACAAGAAATTAAAAATTGTAAATTTAGATACACCAGAAGAAAATAATTAAATTTCTGTATTTTGTAAGTTATGGACAATACCCCTTTACCTGACAATAATAAGAAATGGAAGTTAAAACTCCATGAAATAATTTACGAAGCAGATACTCCTAACGGTAAATTATTCGATATACTCTTATTAATTTTAATTCTTGCCAGTATACTTTTAGTCATGCTGGAAAGTGTTAAAGAGATCGATTTACAATATCACTTTTGGTTAAATGTAGGCGAATGGATCGTTACCATATTATTTACCATAGAATATATCGCCCGAATTATATCGGTAAAAAAACCCTGGCGTTACATATTTAGTTTCTATGGTATTATCGATTTATTATCGACCTTACCAAAATACTTATCATTAATATTAGTTGGTACCCACGCCCTTGTAGCCATAAGAGCACTGCGCTTACTGCGAATTTTTAGAATCCTAAAACTCGCTCGTTATCTAGGTGCATCTAATCAGTTAACCTCCGCTATAAAGGCCAGTCGTGCTAAAATTCTAGTATTCATTTTTACTGTGGTCATTATAGCAACAATTTTTGGTACAATAATGTACTTAGTTGAAGGTGAAGAAAATGGGTTTAGTAGTATTCCGAGAAGTGTGTACTGGGCCATTGTAACGCTAACCACGGTGGGTTATGGAGACATTGCCCCTCAAACAGCATTGGGTCAGCTCATATCGACCGTTATTATGATCTTAGGTTATGGTATTATTGCCGTTCCTACAGGAATCATTTCGGCAGAGTATTCGAGAAGTACCACTACCGACGAGCACCCTAAAAAGGGTGTAGCTAACCACAACCAGGACCACGTGCCTTTAAACACACTATCCTGTCAAAGTTGCCTGGCAGATAAACACAAAGATAAAGCCGAGTATTGCTATAACTGCGGACACCCTTTATTTATAGAGAAAGATTAGGGCGTTTCTTTAATAGCTTAGGGCTATTAAAGTCAGGCTATACGCTATATCTTTTTTATACTTAAAAAAGGATGCCGCTACTATCCTTAACGCGAAATAAACCATTAGTACAAGACCTTTTAAATTGAAAACAGAACACAAATACCTTCTCTCTATTGTTGGCCCTACAGCCATAGGAAAAACGAGTTTAAGCATCCGCTTAGCCAATCATTTCCAAACCGAAATTATTTCAGCCGATTCGAGACAGTTTTTTAAAGAGATGCAAATAGGTACTGCATCGCCTAGCCCTTCTGAGCTTGACGCTGCACCCCATCATTTTATTCAGCACAAATCGATTCTAGAAGATTACAACGTCGGTGCTTTCGAAAAAGACGCTATACAGACCTTAAACACCTTATTTAAAACGCAGGACTACGTGGTTATGGTTGGTGGTTCTGGTTTGTATGTCGATGCCGTTACTAAAGGATTAGACTATTTTCCTGAAGTCGATAAAAGCATTCGAGAAACACTAAATAAAAAACTAGAAGACCACGGTTTAGAATCCCTACAAGACCAATTAAAAACAGTAGACCTAGCATCATATAACACCATAGCCCTTCAAAACCCACAACGTGTTATTCGCGCCCTAGAAATCTGTATCGGATCAGGAAAACCCTATTCGTCCTTTTTAAATAAAGACAAAAATAACCGACCGTTTAAAACTATTAGTATTGGCTTAACAGCAGAACGATCCATTATATACGATCGCATCAATAAACGCGTAGATATGATGATGGATATGGGGCAACTTGAAGAGGTCAAGTCACTTTTAAAATACAAAGATTTAAATGCTTTAAACACGGTGGGCTATAAAGAGTTATTTAAATACCTCGATGGCGAATGGCCTTTAGACTTTGCCATTTCAGAAATTAAAAAAAACACACGCCGTTTCGCTAAACGACAACTCACCTGGTTTAAAAGAAATCCAAACACGCTTTGGTTTGATTACAATGCCGATTTTGAAACAATAATTCAAGGGATTAAAAATAAAATATAGTACCTTGAAGTATCACTCAGCAAAACCATCCTATTTATGAAAGAAAGGCTATTATATATTTTAAGAAGTATTTATAACCTAAAAGATAAAATCGCATTTTTTCCAACCCTTATCGCTTTTGCAGGGAGTGCTTTTGCTTACCTCATGTTCTACTTAGAGAGCCTAGGCATTTCTAAATATTTACTAGAAATCCTTCCAGACTTGGTTATCAATAACACCGACACGGCGCGTACACTACTAACAACCATTATAGCGGGGTCTATCTCTATTATGGTATTTAGTTTTTCGATGGTTATGGTGCTTTTAAACCAAGCCTCTAGCAATTTCTCACCGCGTTTATTGCCAGGGTTAATCTCGAACAGACGACATCAAGTAATATTAGGAATTTATGTCGCAACCATACTCTACTGTATATTCACCTTAATTTCTATTAGACCAAGTGGTAACGAATACCAACTTCCTGGTTTCTCCGTTCTTTTAGCCATTGTGTTTATGGTTATTTCCTTAGGTTCGTTTATCTATTTTATCCACTCGATTTCTCAATCCATTCAAATTAATAATATAATGGATAAAATATTCAGAAAATCGAGCACAAGATTGATACATCTTTTAGATTGTGAGAAAGATAATAATTTACCATTTAAATCTTCTAATAATTGGCATAGTTATCAAGCGACCAAAACAGGGTACCTTCAACATATATCGCTAGAGAACATTGCTGAAGTAGCTAAATCACACGATTGTAAAATAGAGGTTATCCCTACCAAAGGATCTTTTATACTAGAAAAAGACACCTTATTTAAAACAGAAAAGCCTTTAGATAAAGACATCCTCGAAGGCCTGTCTACAAATTTCGACTTTGCAAAAAGTGAGCTTATAGAAGATAATTATGTATTGGCTTTTAAACAATTAACGGAGATCGCAGTGAAAGCCATGTCACCAGGTATTAACGACCCTGGGACGGCCTTAAATGCAATTGATTACCTATCTCAGCTGTATGCCTTACGACTTAAAAAGAATGACATTAGCTATACCTATATTGATAATACACCTTGGGTTCTTATCGCTACAGTAAATTTTAGCACCTTAATGTATGACACCATGGCCCCTTTAAGAACATACTGTAAACATGACGTTATCATTGTTAAGCGGCTATTAACGATGTTAAATCACTTAAAAAATCTGAGTACAAACAGCATCTATTTAAAAAGTATTGATGAGGAAATTGAAAATCTAAAAGAAGACGCTTTAAGAGCAATAACAAACGAACGGGACTTTGAGTATATTGAAACTGAAAACTTTAATATATAAAAAAAGCCAGCTCGAAAGCTGGTTTTTTTTGTATTTGGAATTGTATTTTACTATTCAGGATTTACGACTAATCTAAATCCTTCACCGTGAATATTTAAGATTTCCACTTTATCATCCACTTTTAGGTATTTACGCAATTTTGCAATATAAACATCCATACTTCTAGACGTGAAATAGTTATCGTCTCTCCATATTTTTGTCAATGCTAATTCTCTTGGCATTAAATCATTTTCGTGCAATGCTAATAAGCGTAACAATTCGTTTTCTTTTGGCGACAACTTTACAGGCTCTCCTCCTTTATATTTTAAGAATCGCAGTTTAGAATTTAATTCAAAACCTCCAATTTTAAACTCAAATTGTTTACTATCGGCAACTGTTTCAGTCGCTTTACGTTGCATTATGGCCTTGATTTTCATAAGCAACACTTCACTATCAAAAGGTTTATTTAAGTAGTCATCCGCTCCTACTTTATAGCCTTTTAAAACATCTTCCTTCATTGCTTTAGCCGTTAGGAACACGATAGGAATATCAGAATTTTTCTCTCTAATTTCTTTCGCTAATGTAAAACCATCTTTGTACGGCATCATAACATCTAAAATACATAGATCGTAATCGTCCTTTTTAAATTTTTCAAAACCTTCCATACCATTTTTAGCGTGAACGACTTCGTAATCATTCATCATTAAATAATCTTTTAATACGGTACCGAAGTTTGGATCGTCCTCTACTAATAATATTTTCTTTTGTTGTTCTTCCATAACTTTATGATATTAGCGGAAGCTTTATTATAAAAGTACTTCCTTTTTCTTTTTCACTTTCAACTGATATATGACCCTCGTGGTCTTCTACTATTCTCTTTACGTAAGCCAAACCTAAACCATGTCCTTTTACATTGTGAATATTACCGGTATGCTCACGGTAAAATTTTTCAAACACACGCTTTTGTGCTACCTTACTCATCCCACTACCGTGGTCTTTAATTTTTACTATTATGTTGTTACCAACATTTTCTGTTTCAACATGAATTTTCGGCGCTTCGGGAGAATACTTTACTGCATTATCCAAAACATTAACCAGCACATTAGTAAAATGTGTTTCGTTGGCCAAAACAGAAGATTTAATTGCTTTTAAATCGGTTTCAATAAACCCTCCACGATCTTCTACAATTAATTCAATATGCGAAATAGCATCCTCTATTAGGTCATGCAATTGCACTCTATCTTTACTAATATTCAACTCATTCTTTTCAAGCTTAGAGATACGCAATACATTTTCTACTTGAGCGTGCATACGCTTATTTTCTTCTCTAATCATGGTAAGATAACGCAGCACCTTTTCCTGATCGTTTATAATTTTAGGATTCCTTATAGAATCTAATGCTAAATTTATAGTGGCGATAGGTGTTTTAAATTCATGCGTCATATTATTAATGAAATCTGTTTTAATCTCAGAAATCTGACGTTGCTTAACTAACTGGAATATAGCGCCTCCATAAGTTAATATAATTATTAATGTAAACACCACCGAAAGTAAAATCATTCCTATTAAAGTAGAAAATATAAATTTCTGCTGTTCAGGGAAATTGATTAATAATTTATAGTTGTTGGTATCCTTTTCATTATAAAAAATAGGAATCCCAATAGTTTCTAATCCTTGAAGCTCAAAATTTTCAGTCTGAATTTTTGTTGCTAACCCATTACTATAAATAGCGAATTCATAATCAATATCAATATCATCTTGCATTAAACGCAGCTTTAAAAGCTTGTTTATTTGCTCTACCGATACCCTTTTGTGAATTGGACGTCTATACGCCGTATTGTTGTAGTGTGTTTCGTAAACTAAATCGGCGGTTCTACTAATATCACCAAACTGAATGACTTCTACATTCTCCTTTCCATCGATATTATTAGACTTATAAACTTTAGTTTCATTCTCGTTTATAATACGTTTGATGCTTGTGCTATCTAAACCAATATCAAAGAGCGATGAGGATAATTTATAATTTTCTTCTAAAATACCATTTCTGTAAACGAGCGTTTCATTTGTACTTTCATCGTACTGCTTAATGTATAAATTTGAAATAGAGGTGGTATCAATATTAACTAGCTCCCCTTTGTCAATAAGACGACGTAGCTTTAATATATGGTCTTTATACTCCTCTTTCTCAATTTTATTGGTCACAAAACGTAACGCCTTCTTGACGTTAAATTTAAATTGATCCTCTTCATTTTTAACAGAATTACTTATATAGTAGCTCTGAACAAAGATTATCCCCCCTAGGGATAAGCTCATTAAAATGATTAATACAAGAAAAATTTTCTTCCTCATTATTCAAAATTAACATTTTAACAATGAGTAATCATACCATTTAACCTTACATTAACACAATTTTTAACCTCGGCTTACTTACTTAAGTTTCAGTAACTTTGCGTGAATTTCCGACACTTGCAGACGCGTGTCGTCTAGATTTAGATTCTCGATAACGTAATGAGAACGTTTAATTTTCTCTGAATCTGACCATTGATTTTTCATAATGGCTTTTATTTTTTCTTCGCTAGTATCATCGCGTTGCAATACACGCTCTATTTTTATAGCTTCTGGTGCGTGTACTGTAATGATACAGTCATAATGTTTATAACTACCATTTTCGAAAATAATAGCAGCCTCCTTAATAACATAAGGAGCGTTTTGTTCCGCTTTCCAAATTTCGAAATGAGCACCGACTTCAGGATGTACAATGGCATTCATTTGCTCCAAAAGTGCTTTGTCATTAAAAATGGCCTTTGCGAGAAAAGGTCTATTTAATGCATTATCTATATAGGCTTCCTCTCCAAATAGTGCCGTTAACTTTTGCTTAATAACTACTGAATTCACCATTAATTTCTTAGCTTCATCATCGGCTATATAAATAGGCACGCCCAAGGCTGCAAACATTTTTGCTACTGTTGTTTTACCACTGCCTATCCCCCCTGTTAAAACTACTGTTTTCATTGTGTAATAATAAATTCTACTTTTTCGTGATGCAATCGTACTGTTTTAGCTTTTTCACTCACTTTAGTAAGCTTAGGCGTTAAAAAAGTACTGTTTTCTTTAAGGTCTGCATAATTACAAACAATTCGAAAGTCCGTTTTCTTGATAGCATTAAAATTTTCTAGACTCGTATAGTAGGTTATAATAATACTTTTAGGAAAATATTTTAAGGTCTTATGTTTTGGCACATTAATCACCTCTACAGGTATCTCTTTAGTGCCTTCTGTAAACTTTTTCACGTCTAATGATAAACCCACAGCCTTCTCAGACACTTTTATTTTTGGGTGTATAGAGTCCAAATTTAGTGGTAATAGCTCGCTATAACGCTTATTTAAATCCTTCAGTTCTAATTTTCGTGTTTTTACATACGCTATCTTCTTCAATAAAGACTCCGGCCCAATGAGCTTAATAGAGTCTGGATTGGTGGCTACTGTTTCCATAATATCATAACCCGGGCTAAAAGACAGCTTTATTTGAGGTTGAACTGGTACATACTTAACCGCATTTTCATCGTAAAAAAAGATTAGTTGTTCAGGGTTTACACTTTCAAGAGCAATCTCCTTACTAAATTGTTCATTGATATTAGAAAACCCTTGTGCTCGACTCCATACATAAGTAGAATCTACTTTAGTCACATCGGTTTTAAAATCGACCATAATTTGTGGCGGGTTTAAATAGTACTTAAGCCACTTAAAACCCTGTGCTTTTAATGTCACGTTTAGCTGATGCGATGAATCGTTTAAAATAATAATCTCTTCAGGGATATTTTTAGGCACTACTGTAAAAACAAGAGTATTAGTATAGGTTTTAGACAATTTAGTCAATACTAAAATGGCAAATGCTAAAACAAAAAACAGAAAGAAAATATTAATTTTCCTCGATTGTATAGCGGTTAGTATTTTTGACTTTATTGTGGACATTATTTCGTTTTAAAGAATAGTTTTGGAAAGGCGTCTTCCGGTGCCTTGTTACCAAATATTAAGGTAAGTGTCGATAGTATAAAACCATATCCATATCCAAAAAACTGAATACTTGTCGCCAATAAGGCTTGCACTCCTATAATAACGCTATTATTCTGAATACTAGCAGACACTAAAACGGCAGTATAGTATAAACCAATACAATAAATAGGCCATAATACTCCAAAGATAGCAAGTATAATGGCTAATACTACCGAACAAGAAAAAACAAAAGGAAACCAATAGGTTATTTTTTTTGTCTCTGGATGCCAATGATTCAAAATAGGTCTTACACGACCAAATTTATTGACTTGCGTATAAAATTTAGACCATGAAATACGGCGTTTATGAAATACATAAGCTTCGGGAATCAATTTAGTTTTAAAACCCTTAGACCATAATCGTATGGTTAAATCTGGATCTTCCCCGGGATGAATTCTTCCAAAACCTTGTGTTTCTTCAAATGCTTTTTTAGACAATCCCATATTAAAACTACGCGGTTGAAAGGTATCTACACTTTTTTTATGACCGCGAATACCTCCTGTCGTTAAAAAAGAGGTCATACTAAAGTTAATAGCCTTCTGAAGGTTCGTAAAGGATGGATGTGCCGCATCTGGTCCGCCAAAACAATCTACATAATCGTTTTTTAAACTGTAGTTAACGGCTTCTAAATAGTGTGATGGTAGTATGCAATCACTATCTAAAATAATAAAATAGTTGCCTTTGGCCCTTGACATTCCATAATTCCTAGAATCTCCAGGTCCTGAGTTCTCTTTATAAAAATAAGCCACATCTAACTGTGAAGCATAGCTTTCCACAATAGCCTTTGAGGACACTGTTGAGCCATCTTCAACGATCACAATTTCAAAATTAAAAGCGTTTTTTAATCCTACAAAACTATCTAATAATTCTCGTACTTCGTCTGGGCGGTTATACACCGGTATAATAAAAGAGTATACTAATTGCATACCACAAATGTAATTAAAATACGGTTTAGGCTCAACGAATAAAAAAGATACTTATTCAAAGACATACATTTAAATAGTATCAAAAAAAAAATCCCACTACCTAAGTAGTGGGATTTAAAATTATAACAATTAAAAGTTATTCTTTAATAATCTTAATCGTATTAGTCGCATTTTCAATCGTCACTTTCACAAAGTAAGCTCCAGATTGTAAGTTAGACATATCTACTTGACTGTTAACAGCGTTTGGTGCAACACGTAAAACTTCTTGTCCTAACATGTTTAACACTGTTACATTTTGAATATTTTTAACTCCTTTTAGAGTTAATGTATTCTCTACTGGGTTCGGATAGTAGCTAAATAAATTAGCACTATTAAACGAATCAGCAGATAAAGTTTGATCTACAACCACATTATCTAAACGTAATTGATTCATATTTGCATCAGAATACGCATGGAAACCAAAGTAGTATACTCCAGTAGTTGGTGCTGTGAAGGTCACGTTATCACTCTGTAAAGCTCCACCTGTAACTGTTGGGTAATCCGCTAAAATAGTTGTCATAGCTGCCGAAGTATTAGCAGTACCATAAGCTACTTTCATTTTCTCATCATAAGAACCAGAATTACCAAAATCGTAAGAAATATAATATTCCTGACCTGCTATTAAGTTAATAGCTTGAGTAAAGTACCAAGAATCTGCAGGGTTGGATAAATCGTAAGAATAACGCATGTGGTTGGTTGTAAAACCAGCTCCCATTAATGTTGAAGGCATCCATTCATTTCCTGTTCCTTCATTAATTATTGTACCACAAATTGTAGCTTCAAAATCTTCTAAGAATGGAACATCAAGAGGTGTTTGATCACATGCCGTAGAAAAATTAAAAGGTCCAACCCACGCACTTAGATCACCTGAATCACAAATAGCTTGAACATAAAAATCATAAGATGTACTAGCCGTTAATCCTGTTAATACATATGGATTTGTAGTTACTCCAGGAAGCACTGTACCTCCTGTACCTTGAGTAAACCCAACAGCACCATATTCTATGTTCCAAGATGACTCTGTACCGTTTGTCCATGATAAATCTACACTAACATCGGTTACATTTGTCACTCCTAACGCTGTAGGATCAGCACATAGTACTTCAGTAATATCTAAAGTATAAGTAGTGCTCTGAGGTGATGCATAAGTAGAAATAACAACATAGTATGTTGTACCAGCTGTAACAGCAACATCAAAATCATAATCTGCTGTACTACCTCCATTACCATAACCAGCAACGCAAGCAGTACCTATATCTGCACAATCTGTATACACAAACATTCCAGACCAAGAACTACCTAGTGCAGATAAAGCAATGTTAATAGTACCATCTGCAATCGCAGTATAAGAATACACGACATCGTCACCATTTAAATAAAAAGAAGTCGTGCCACAACCCGAAGCCCCAGGAGAACCAGAATAATCATCACCATAATTCGCTGTATCATCAGTTGTAGTATAAGGTAATGCCGTTACTTCGATAGCAGCCTCACAAACGGCTCCTGAAATAGCAGTTGTAAAAGGATAAGCTACAAAAACACTATAGTCTGTACCACAAACTGATCTTACATAAAAAATATAATTCGTATTTTCAGTTAAACTGCTAGCAGCATATGTTGTTACTGTTGTTGATGTACCTGCTGTAGGCGCTGGGTCGGTCGCTAATTGTAATGCGTATTCCCATTCTGTTTCAGATGCACCTGCAGACCATGATAAATCGGCTGTATCCATACCTATATTAGCTCCAGCTACATTCGCTGGTTCTACACAATTTGGTACTTCTCTAATTTGAACTTCATCCAAATAAATTCTAGCATCACCACTTCCGTAGTTACTCGTTCCGAAAAACTTAAGTTTAACAGTTGATGCGATACTTGATGTAATATCATAGGTTTTCTTAATCCAATCTACTTGACCTGTAAGTCCTGTTTCTAAAGCCGTATAGGTTGCTCCATTATCAGTTGAGATTAGAACGTCAAAATTTCCTCCTGTAGGATTTTTATACCAAAAGCTAAATTCTGCTGTAGGCAATACCGTTAAATCATAGGTTGGTGAAATTAATTCCGAAGTTCTTCCACTTGCGTTTAAGTAAGAATCAAATCTCATTCCTCTTCCTGAATACCCAGTATCAAAACTAGACCAATGATATGATGCGTTAGTAGTCGTCCCTTGAACTTCCCAACAATTTGGCTGACCTGTTGTAATCCCTTCGAAAGACTCTAACATAGGGAAAGTAGTAACGGCATCACACAACGTAGTAAAGCTATACGGTCCTACCCACGCACTAAGTTCTCCAGATCCACAATCTGCTTGAACATAATAGTCGTAAGTAGAACTTGGCATTAAACCTGTTAATGTATAAGGGTTTGATACTCCAGAAACATCTGTTCCTTCGGTAGTTGGATCAAATCCTATAGTGCCAAATTTCACATTCCAAATTGAAGCACTTCCATTCTCAATCCATTGTAAACCGGCAGTAGTAGTCGATTCATTAGAAGCTGTTAAGTCAGACGGTTGAGGACAAGCTATTACTTGAGAAATAGCGATGTCATCCAAATAAAAGTAGCTATCACCACTTTGCCATTCATTACGAATTCTAAATTTGAAATCTGAACCCGTTGGTAAATCTACTGAAGGTATTACCTCTAAATAGTCTGTGCAAGGCGTTGTTTCTGTTACAGCAAAAGAAGATAATAAAATCCAAGTAGCACCATCGTCTGTAGAATATTCAACATTAACAATATAATCAACAGCATTTGTACTATAAGGTGTCGCTAGCCATTGAAACTCTACGGTAGTATCTGTTCCATTCGAAATTCCCGGATAATTTGGAGACGTTAAACTTCCATCATTAGCAGATGAGTTGTACATATTGTCGGCAAGATTTCCTGTACCTTCACATAAGTATGATGCATTTGTACTCGTAAAGTAACTTTGTTGTGTCCAACCCGCGGGAAACCCCGAGTCTAGATTCTCTTCAATGAAGATTTGAGCGTTAGATTGCCATATACAAAAAATAAGCAATAGTAACGAATAAGTAATTTTTTTCATAATTTTTGGTAATTAGTTAATAATACACATTAGCTCACTAAATTAACCAAATTTTAACAATAAGCAAACAATACCACAAACTAATAGATATAAAACCAAAAAAACAGTTAAAGAAATAGAGCACTACACAAATAAATGAATTAAAAATTAACACTTTCGCAATCACATTTTAAAACAAAAAAAAGCCCTCAAATACTTCTGTACATGAGGACTCTTTGTTTATATAATTTACAGTTCTTACTGCCCTTTTTCGAAAGCTTCCATTACGGCATCACTAACTCCCATATTACTAAACCCACCATCGTGGAATAGATTTTGAAGCGTTACCTTTCGCGTTAAGTCACTAAATAAACTTACAGTATAATTTGCGCAATCTAAGGCCGAGGCGTTACCTAAAGGAGACATTTTATCGGCATAGCTAATAAAACCATCAAACCCTTTTACACCTTGACCAGCGGTAGTCGCTGTTGGCGATTGAGAAATAGTATTAACACGTACTTTATGATCACGTCCAAAAAAGTAACCAAAACTACGCGCTACACTTTCTAAATACGCTTTATTATCTGCCATATCATTATAATCTGGAAATACGCGTTGTGCTGCCATATATGTCAAAGCTACAATACTTCCCCACTCGTTCATAGCATCGTTTTTATATAAGGTTTGCATCACCTTATGAAAGGACATTGCAGAAACATCAGTTCCCTTTTGCGTCCAATCGTATTTTTGGTCGGTATAAGCCTTACCTTTTCTTACATTCACAGACATCCCAATAGAATGCAATACAAAATCAATTTTACCACCAAGTAACTCCATTGACTTCTCTACTAAGTTTTGCAAATCCTCTTCTGATGTCGCATCAGCCGGTATAATATGAGACCCTGTTTTTGCTGCCAACTGGTCTATTGTCCCCATACGCATTGCGATTGGCGCATTCGACAATACAAATACACCTCCCTCTTCGTGTACGCGTTCTGCAGTTTTCCAAGCAATAGAATTTTCATCTAAGGCTCCAAAAATAATTCCTCTTTTTCCTTTAAGTAAGTTGTAAGACATCCTATATATTCTTTAAATTATTTAATTGTATTAACTATTAACGTGATTAAGTAATTGTTTAGCGTGAGCCAATGCCGATTCTGACACCTCCGTTCCACCTAACATTTGTGCTATTTCGAACACCCTATCCTCATCGTTCAATTTAACCAAATTGGTTGTAGTAACCTCGTTCACATCCGCCTTATACACTTTAAAATGGGTGTGCCCCTTGGCTGCAATTTGTGGTAAATGCGTGATACTAAACACTTGCATCGTTACACTCATTTGAGCCATAATATCGGCCATTTTATTAGAAATTTCTCCTGAAACCCCCGTATCGATCTCGTCGAACATAATAGTTGGCAGATTTTCATATTGCGTTAAAACAGACTTGATAGCAAGCATAATACGAGATAACTCACCTCCAGAGGCTGCCTTTTTAAGCAAATTAAACTGTCCGCCCTTATTGGCAGAAAATAAAAATGACAGCTCTTCCCGACCATTGTTAAAATAGGTATCACTATAATTCAAAGTGATATTAAACTGCGCATTTGGCATACCTAAACTCGCTAAAATGGTCTCGAGTTCTTTTTTTAATTTTGGCACAACTGCCAATCGCTTTTTATGAACCTTCTCCGCGACTTGATCTAAGCGCGCTTGTACTTTTGAAATCTCTTGTTCTTTTTTATCAATATTAGCCTCTACATTTTCTGTATCGGCAACTTTTAAAGCCAAAGCCTCCCTTATGGTTATAAGCTCTGAAACTTCGTTTACAAAGTGTTTTTGAAATAAATTATTTAACAGCGTTAATTTCCCTTGCACTTCTTCCAATCGGTTTGGATCGGCATCCAATTGTTCCTGGAACGCTTCAACCTCACCAAAAATATCGTCTAAATCAATAAGGCTACTTGTAACACGTTCTGCCACTGGCTTGTACTTTGCTGCTAAGCCGGATAATTTAACCAAGGTGTTTTTTAATTCGGTAATTCGGGTTAAAACCCCCGCATTTTCCTCACTAAATAAAGCGTGAGCTAGTGTTAATTTTTCTTGGATTTGCTCAACATTACTTAGGCTTTCAAACTCTTCCTCCAAGGCTTCGAACTCTCCCTCTTTTAATTTAGCATCCACTAATTCCTTTAATAAAAAGGAATTGTATTCGTGTTCTTTAATGGCTTCAGATTGAAACTCTTTTAGCTTAACAAGTTCTTTTTTTAATTTTTTATAGTCAGAAAGTTTTTCGCGATAGGTCTTTAACTCTTTAGAATTTTCAGCTAAAGCATCAATAACTTGAAATTGAAAGGCATCATCTACAAGTTGAAGTGTTTCGTTTTGGGAATGTATATCGATTAAATGACTCCCTAAAACCTGTAAAACACCTAAGTTTACAGGAGAATCATTTATAAAAGCTCGTGATTTCCCTGAGGGCAATATCTCACGTCTTATAATGGTTAGCGGTTCAAAATCTAAGTCATTCGCGCTAAAAAGAGATTCTAGATTATAATTTTGAATATTAAACTGGGCCTCAATGATACATTTTTTAGCCGTATCCCGAAGACTAGATAAGTCGGCACGCTTTCCTAAAATTAAAGACAACCCTCCTAAAAGTATAGATTTCCCAGCCCCCGTTTCTCCGGTAATCGTTGTAAACCCGTTGTTAAAATCGACCTGTAAATGATCTATTAAAGCGTAATTTTTTATAGTAAGTGAGGATAACATATTTTATTTCAAGTTTAACCTATTAAAATGTGTTGTAAACGTAAAAAGATTAGCGACTCTTTTAGAATTTTATCGCTCTCCATTTATCAGAATGGGTTGGAGCTACTCGGTTTAAAACATCGACTAAATTAGAAATGTCTACTTTTGGCCCGTCTGAAAAGATCTGACCAATTTCTTCTGCTTTAGCATCAAAAAACACACGTGCTAAGTACGAGTTCGGTCGGCGACTATTCATATCTTTAAAGTAATTTAAAGCTGAAGCAATTTCAGATTTACCCTCTTTCGTATCGCTACTCATCTTATCCAAACCACGTCTGTGATAATTGTATAAAACCGTTCTAAAATCGGCAAACGTAGGCGATAAAATATTATCTATTAAGGCGTAGCGACTTTGCAAACCATCTTCTAATTTCCAGCCTTTAAAGGATTCTTGTTGGGAGAAATTTACAATACGTTGCGCTTGTTTAAAATAAGGATCACCACTATTCTTTTCGAAGGTTTCGGCATCCATACCCAATACCATGTACACGTGAAATGCAAGCACCGACACTAAGTTAGACTCGTACTGATTAGCATTATAAATTAAATTCTGAAACTCTGTATAAATAAAAGAAAACTCTTTATCGTTAATAGTATACACAGGAGTTGTATACGAGGATCCATAAACTGGACGGGAAGACTGCACTTGAACAGTTCCTGAGAAATTAGTCCCGTTATAACTCTTAATCGTAATTGCAATATTACAATCTATACGTTCTTGAGGTGCGAATTCTTTAGTTGTCCACTTCGTTTTAGAAATAAATTCCTGTAACTCATTTTCTAAGGTTTTAAAAACCTGTGAATTTTCGTTTCCTGTTAATTGCGCATTAACGGCTACATTACAATTTAATTCTTGGGCAGTACTAACAGTGACAGTAATACAAAGTAAGAAAAGAAGTATGAAGTTACGCATCTATTTTTTTAATTATGTCGTTTATTAAATCTACAGCGACTTCAGATTTTAATTTTAAATCGAATGCTGTAATCGTATTATCTTTTGCTATAAAGGTCACTTTATTAGTTTCCGATTTAAAACCAGCCCCTTTATCTTGTAACGAATTTAACACAATTAAATCTAAATTCTTCTTTTTTAATTTTCCTTTTGCGTTTTCTAATTCGTTCTCGGTCTCTAAAGCAAATCCCACTAAAAACTGTTTTGATTTTATTGCGCCTAAAGAGGCCAAAATATCCTTAGTTTTTACCAGATCTATAGATAACGTACTCGATTTCTTTTTTATTTTCTGAGTCGCCACATCTTTAGGCTTATAATCGGCGACTGCAGCAGATAATATGGCAATATCACAAGCGTCAAAATAAGTATGAGCAGCGTCGTACATCTCCTGAGCACTAACAACAGGAACAACATGAACTAGCGCATGATTTACTTTTTGTTGTGTAGGACCCGATATTAAAGTCACTTGCGCCCCCATATTGGCAGCAGCTTTAGCTATTTCAAAGCCCATTTTACCACTAGAATGATTACCAATAAATCGCACAGGATCGATAGCTTCATACGTCGGACCAGCAGTAATTAAAACCCGTTTATTTTTTAAAGGCAGTTGATTTAAGATATCCTGTTCCATAAAGGCCACGATATCTTCAGGTTCGGCCAAGCGTCCCTCTCCTACTAACCCACTAGCTAATTCACCAGAGGTTGCTGGAATCATGGTATTACCAAAAGTCTTTAGTTTATTAAACGTTTCCTTTGTGGAAGGGTGTTTATACATATCTAAATCCATAGCAGGAGCAAAATATACGGGACATTTTGCCGATAAATAGGTTGCCAATAATAAATTATCACAAATGCCATTAGACATTTTAGATAAGGTGTTGGCGGTTGCAGGAGCGATTATCATATAATCTGCCCACAATCCTAATTCGACGTGATTGTTCCACTCTGCATTCTCATCTTCTTCATTATAAAAAGAGGAATACACAGGGTTTTTAGATAAGGTAGATAAAGTAAGAGGTGTTACGAAGTCTTTAGAAGCAGGCGTCATGACCACTTGCACATTAGCGCCTGCCTTAATAAACCCTCTTACGAGTGAAGCTGTTTTATAAGCGGCTATACCAGCACTTATGCCTAACAGTATATTTTTGCCACTTAATATAGACATAGTAATTAGTCTTGGTTCTCTTCCTCGGTGTTTCTGTAATAGATCTTATTGTCTAACCATTCCTGCACGGCTAAAGCGTGTGGTTTTGGTAATTTTTCGTAAAACTTAGACACTTCAATCTGTTCTTTGTTTTCAAAAATCTCTTCTAAACTATCGTTATAAGTTGCAAACTCTTCCAACTTCTCGATTAATTCTTTCTTGATCTCAGAGTTAATTTGCTCTGCTCGTCTAGAAATAATAGAAATCGCTTCGTAGATATTATCTGTAGGCGCATCAATTTTATTTCTATTATAAGTAGTTGTACTTAATGGCGCATCAATCTTTTTTAAATCCATAGTTATATTAACTTTTAGTACTATAATTTTCTAATTCCTTTTCTATATCATTTAATTTATCTGTTGCCGCCTCTAGGAATTCTGAGTTAGCATAGTCTTTTTTAAATGATATATAATATTTTTTAGCTGCTTCTAAGCGTTCTTTTTTCTTGTATTCCACACTTTTCATAGCCAATTGGTATGCAGAATCGTATCTATAAAACAAAGCTTCTTCTCTAAATTCGGTACCTGGGAAATCAATAATAAAAGAATCGAAGGCTGCTATTGAAGCTTTATAATCTGAAATACGATTGTACTGCTTAGCAATTTCAAAAGCTTTTTTCTCCAACTTATAATCTAATTCTTTTACCATTTTATTAGCCTCTGAAAGGTACTGCGACTCTGGGAAAATATTTACAAATTCTTGTAATTTCTCTAAAGCTGTAATTGTTTCAGCCTGATCTTTGGAATAGACAGGAGATAATTCGTAATAACTTTTCGCACTTTTAAAAGTTGCTTCCTCTAACTTCTCACTATTTGGGTATGCCGATACGAAACGCTCAAAATGGTAACTCGATACATAAAAGTCTTCCATTTCATAAGAGGCACTTGCATTAAGAAACATTAACTTCTCTGCTTGAGGCTTCCCCCTATAGCTTGGTATAATTTGCTCGAATAACCTATTGGCTTTAGAGTATTTACCAGCATTATAAAGCTCTTCTCCTTTAGTGAATTTTAAGGCGATATCTTCAGACTTTAATGCTTTTTGGTACTCTGTACAAGAGCTAAACACTAAAAAGGTAATTAATATATAAAAAAGGTTCTTCATAATTTTTTAACAAGATGCAAAAATACACTATTTATATTGATTTTGAAAATATTTTTCTATGCGAAAATAAATGTTGAAATCAGATTATGCGATGGTTTAAGTTATAATTAACTAAATAAATTGATTTAAAAATGCCTTGATTTTTTCTTTGGAAGCATCGGTTGCCGGAACTAATGGTAATCTTACTGTTGCCTCACATAAATCTAAGACCTCTAAAACAGCCTTAATACCCGCAGGGTTGTTTTCTTCAAAAATGAGATTAATGACATCAAAAAGCTGATAATGTATAACGTATGCTTCTTCAGACTGCCCTTTTAGCCCTAATTGAATCATCTTAGAAAACGCTTTTGGTAATCCTTGAGCTATTACTGAAATTACTCCTGCCCCTCCTGCTAAGGTCACAGCTAAAGCAAGATCATCATCTCCAGAAATAACACTAAAGTTTTCAGGCTTATTTTGTAATAATTTATAATACTGACTCATATTACCCGCCGCTTCTTTTATCGCAACAATATTTTCAAAATCATTAGCTAGACGCAAAACAGTTTCTGGGCTCATATTCGAAGCCGTTCGCCCTGGTACATTATATAATATAACCGGTAAAGTACTCGCTTGTGATACTGCTTTAAAATGCTGATAAATTCCTTCTTGTGTTGGTTTACTATAAGCAGGAGAAACAGATAAAATTCCGGTAAACGGAGACAAATCGGTAGTTGAAATTTCTTCAACCACTTGCGCTGTATTATTACCACCTATACCTAAAACTAAAGGTAGTTTACCTGCATTAGCTTCTACAATTGTTTTTATAACACTTTGCTTTTCTGCTAGAGTCAAGGTAACACTCTCTCCGGTTGTTCCACTTATTACAATGTAATTAACCCCGTTATCAATATTGTAATTTACTATTTTTTTTAAGGCACTGTGATCTATAGTGCCATCATTTTTAAAGGGCGTAACTATCGCTATTCCTGTTCCTAGAAAAGGGTTATTCATTATTTATGATCGTTTTAAAATTTTTAAATATTTAATCAGTTCTACTTTAAAAGTATCAAACGCATTTAACTCGGTATTTATTATTAAATCATTTATACGTTGGTCTTCTTTTAAAATACCGACTTTAAAATCGGCTTTTGAACTTGCTGTTAGTAATTTTAACAGCGTTTCATTTACTGTATAATAACTTATTAAGAGGTTAAATTCCGTATTAATAAATGTTTTTAACTCTGTATTTTTTATGGCACCATTCCAAGCAACATCTGGAGCATAAAACCCTGCAGACACCTCATCTTTCTTTCTTTTATTCGCGGTCGAAAACGAAACAACATCAACGATTAGATCCGAGTTAGAAAACAGTTTTTTTAATTCTGTATTCCAATCAATTGCCAATTTATCATCATTGTTAACAATAATCCCCACGCGTTGCAATGGGAGTTTAGGCACTGAAACCTCTCTACCTTTCAACTCAGAATTAATATGCTTTTTACGGGTTTTCTCTTTAAATCTTTCTAAAAACATTTATCTTTATACCTTTATTACAAAAGTAGCTAAAGCTTACTAATTGTAAGATAAAATTTAACACATTTACAAATGAAATTTAAATTTCTATTCCTTCTACTTGTACTTCTTTGCTTTTCAAACTGTAAAGAGGAAAAATTCACACTAACAAAAATAGAGGGAAAACAAATCCCTATTACCGATAGTTTAGAGTTAGACCCGACATTCGATGCAGTGATTAAACCCTATAGAGACCGCCTTCAAGAGGATATGAATTTAGTTTTATCTTATGCTCCAGAGACCTACTCGAAAGCAGACGGAGACTTTAATACTGCTATTGGGAACTTAATGGCTGATATTGTTTACGAACAGTCTAAGGACGTTTTCAAATCGCGGACATCCAACGATATAGATGGCGTTTTATTAAATCACGGCGGTATTAGATCGATTATTTCGAAAGGGAATATTACCACAAAAACAGCATTTGAAATCATGCCTTTTGAAAACAGTATTATTGTGGTCGCTTTAAAAGGAAAACAAATAGATAGCATGATGCATTATTTAGCGCGAGCTAAACGTGCACACCCTATTCAGGGATTTAAACTAAGTATTGATAAAGACTACAACATTGTAAAAGCACAGGTTAATGGCAAAGCTATAGACACTGCTAAAACTTACTACGTAGCTACTAACGATTATTTAGTAAATGGCGGTGATAACATGAATTTTTTCGCTCGTAATGAAGGGGAGTACCCATTAGATTATAAAATTAGAAATGCCTTAATTGATTACTTTAAAAAAACGGACACTATTAATCCTATAATCGACGATAGATTTATCCAAATTAAATAAGAACAGACTATGAAACGTAGAGATTTTATACAACAATCTGTAGCAGCCACAACTTTAGTTACTTTAGGTGGTTTTGGATTACAGTCTTTTAATGCCGCTCCAAGAACCAAACAAATCACCATTTTACACACCAACGACGTCCATAGTCATATTGATGCTTTTGGCCCAGAAGATGGCCGAAATGCGAACTTAGGAGGGGTTGCACGACGCGCTAGCCTTGTAGAACGTATTCGTAAAGAAAATCCAAACACCCTGTTATTAGACGCCGGAGATATTTTTCAAGGCACCCCCTATTTTAACTACTACGGTGGTGAGCTTGAATTTAAATTAATGTCTAAGCTAAAATACGATGCGGCAACTATAGGTAATCACGATTTTGACAATGGGATTGACGGCCTCTACGCACAATTACCACATGCAAAATTTGATTTCATATCGTCTAATTACGATTTTAAAAACACCGTTTTGGATACTCATGTTAAACCCTACAAGGTATATCATAAAGACGGTATAAAAATTGGAATCTTCGGATTAGGAATAAAATTAGAGGGGTTAGTAGACAAAAAAATGTACAAAGAAACCGTACATCTTGACGCTATAGAAACCACTCAAGAAATGACTCGTATCCTAAAAACTGAAGAACACTGTGATTTAATTATTTGTTTATCTCACATGGGATACTATTACAAGAATTCACCAAATAAGATTAGTGATTTAAACCTTGCTAAATCAACTAAAGATATAGATTTAATTATTGGCGGACATACGCATACTTTCTTACCAAAGCCTACAGTGGCGCAAAATAGTGAGGGAAAAAACGTCTTAGTAAATCAAGTGGGCTGTTTCGGGATTAATTTAGGTAGAATCGACTTTTACTTTGATAATGATAAAAACAAAACCGCAAATGGAACATCGATTATAGTTTAATCTAAACCTATAATCGATAAATTAAAAGTAAAAAATTAGTATAAAATACGGTAGTAAGTATTCATTTTTGAGGTGATGTATCCGTAAACCAACCCAAAACCTGCTGTAAATAAAATAGCATATAAAACACTTAACATGTAGGTGTCTAAGATATACAAACTAGCCACATGAATCATTTCGGAGAATACGATACATAATGTTCCCAAAAACAGTAATAAGTCCTCTTTAGAATCGTGATAGAGGTAACTTAATAGCGCCAAGGATAGCACAACTAAAATTGAAAGGTTATAAAAAAATTCTAAGTAAAAATTGGGCGTCCATAATTGCACTGCAGCATCAGCTAAGACCATATCGTTTAGTACATATAAGATATACGTATTACAAATAAACAGCACTAATACAAACAGCTTAAATCTTTGAAATAAAACCGATAAGCTCATCCTAGTTAGCAAGTAAATCGCCAAACTAAAATAAGCAAGAACCGACATGACATTACAAAAGTAATAATACACTGGAAGGTTGCGAGAATCGAAAACGGTTACAATCTCCGATAAAGAGTAAAAGATTAAAAACCCAGCAAAGAAGGTGTTTTTCTCCTTGGCTTGTATAAAGTACAAAACTACAAATAAAGGAAAGATAAACCCTCTACTAATAAACTCTAAAGTTTCGAAATGAAATAAAACACTCATTATATAAACCGAAGCTAATAGAGCTAAACTAATAGGTAATCCATAATGTTTTAATTGATTCATAAGTTTCATTAGGTGTCAAATATAATAAACTTTCCTAATAAATCGGATAAAACAAGTTGTTTTATCGATGAACAGCAATAAAACTTCAAAATTAAGCTCTTGTAATAGAATCAATTATCTCATTTTTCAATACAAACAGTACAAACATTGACGATTTACTCATTATACTAGCGCATCTATCTCTAATAATTAGGACACTTAATTTAACATTGCCAAAAATTCCAATTCTGAAATTACAGGAATCCCTAACTTATCTGCCTTTTCCTTTTTACTAGGCCCCATTTTATCCCCAGCAACAACATAATCTGTTTTTGAAGATATAGACGACACATTTTTACCGCCGTTATCCTCTATACGTTTTTTAAGTTCAGCTCGTGATATTTCAACAAAAACTCCTGAAACTACAAATGACTTCCCTTCTAGTTTATTGGTTTGATTAGCTAACATTTCTGCCGACACCTCTAATTGTACCCCGTGAACTCTCAGTTTTTCAATAATTGACCTATTTATTTCGGTAGCAAAAAAAGCAACAACACTTTCAGCGATTTTCACACCGATTTCATCAACTTTTTCTAAATCTTCTATAGTTGCGGAAGCAATAGCATCAATACTCTTGTAATGTTTTGCTAATTTCTTTGCTACTGTTTCACCAACAAAACGAATACCTAAAGCAAACAAAACACGTTCGAAAGGAATAGCTTTTGAAGCTAAAATACCCTGTATTAAATTATCTGCACTTTTTTCAGCCATACGTTCTAAGGGCAAAACATCTTCTTTTTTCAAGGTATATAAATCAGAATAGTTACTAATTAAGCCTTCATTTACCAATAAAGCCACAGTCTCACCACCTAAACCTTCAATATCCATAGCTTTTCTAGAAATAAAGTGCTGGATTCTACCTACAACTTGTGGGATACACCCATTATAATTAGGGCAATAATGTTTGGCTTCACCTTCAATACGCACCAATGGTGTTTCACAAACCGGGCAAGCCGTTATGTAAACCGTAGGTTCTGAATTAGCTGGTCGCTGACTTAAATCAACAGCTATAATTTTAGGAATGATCTCTCCACCTTTTTCCACGAACACCTCATCTCCTACTCTAACATCTAACTTTTCAATCTGATCAGCATTGTGCAACGACGCTCTTTTAACCGTAGTCCCAGCTAACTCTACAGGTTCTAAATTGGCAACTGGTGTAATGGCTCCGGTGCGCCCGACCTGATATGTAATTTCATTTAAACGTGTAGATACCTGCTCGGCTTTAAACTTATAAGCCATTGCCCAACGTGGCGCCTTCGACGTATAGCCCAACTCATCTTGCTGATGTAAGCTATTTACTTTAACCACGACTCCGTCAGTTTCATAAGGCAAATTATGACGTGCTGCATCCCAATATTGAATAAACTCAAAAACGCCTTCTATACTATCGACTAGTTTCGAAGCTTCGGGTACTTTAAACCCCATTTCTCGTGCTTTATTTAAACTTTCAAACTGCGTAGTAATCCCCAAGTTTTCACCTGTTATATTATAAAGCAAACATTCTAGAGGACGCTTGGCAACCTCAGCACTATCTTGTAACTTAAGACTCCCTGACGCAGTATTTCTAGGATTTCTATAAGGTTCCTCTCCATTTTCAATACGCTCTTCATTCATTTTTATGAAGCCCTCAAACGGTAAAACAATCTCTCCACGAATATCAAATTTTGGAGGGTAGCTTCCTTTTAATTGTAAGGGTACCGATTTAATAGTTTTTATATTAGTGGTTACATCATCACCTTGAAATCCATCACCACGAGTTACTGCACGCATAAGAACCCCATCCTCATAGGTTATACTAATAGATGCCCCGTCGTACTTTAACTCGCAAGTATACTCAATATCTCCATCAATCATTTTTCTAATTCGGGTTTCCCAATCTTGCAAGTCTTCAAGAGAATACGAATTATCTAAGGAGTACATTCTATGGTTATGCACAACGGTATTAAAGTTCTTAGTTACCTCTCCTCCAACACGGTGGGTTGGTGAATTCGGATCATCAAACTTGGGATGCTTCTTTTCTAGGTCTTGAAGCTCCTTTAACTTGATATCAAAATCATAATCACTTATAGTGGCATTATCCAATACGTAATAATTATAATTATGTTCGCGTAACTCTGCTCGTAATTGCTCTATATACTCTTGTGTATTCATCTTATTTTTTTACTCCTTTTATCATTCTATCTCTACCAAATATATCTTTGCGTAATTCTATATCTGTAAAATTATTTTCTTGCAATAAGGCTTTCATCTCTTGTCCTAAATACTCATTAATTTCAAAAAACAGAAATCCGTTATCTTTTAAATGCAGCTTTGCAAATTCTATAATGGCTTTATAAAACTGTAACGCGTTATCATCATCAACAAATAGAGCCAAATGTGGCTCGTTATTTAACACATTAGGTTTCATCTCTTTTTTTTCTAATTCACGAACGTATGGCGGATTAGAAACAATAACATCTAAAGTTTCGGGAAACAATCCTGAATGAGTCTCTAGTATATTAGCTTGTACAAATTGTACGTCCACTTTATTAATAACAGCATTCTCCTTTGCTACCACCAAAGCCTCTTTAGAAACATCGAGAGCGACCGCCTTTAACCCCGGAAGTATTTTAGCCAAAGAAATAGCTATACATCCAGACCCCGTACCAATATCCAAGAGGTTTAATTTGTTATTTGAAATCTCTAAACCTTTAATAGTTTCGCTAACCCAGGTCACCAATTCTTCGGTTTCTGAACGCGGTATCAAAGTGCTTTTAGTCACCTTAAACGGAAAACCATAAAATTCAGTTTCTTTTAATATATACTGAATTGGAAACTCCGTTTTTAACAAGCTTAGCGCCTCCATAATCTTAGGGTGCTCACTCGTTGTTAATGCTAAATTAGGCTGCATCGCTAAATCTAAACGCGACACATTAAAATAATTTTCGGTAAGCATAAAGAAAAAACTTCGCACTTCGTCTTCACCATAAATGGCGTCTAATTCTTTATGGAATATCTGTTTTAAATCTTTTAGTAACACCGTTTAAAATTTAGTTAGAGGTCTTTCAGCATCCAAATATCGCAAGAAAAATGTCCAGTATCACCGTATGATGCCTTTAAATGTTTAAAACCATACGATTCATAAATATGAATAGCTGCTTGTAATGCGGATACCGTTTCGATATACACCTGTTTAAACCCCTGTTCTTTAGCGGCCTTTAAACAGTATTCAAAAAGAGTCTTACCATATCCTTTACCTCGAATTTCTGAAGTAAAGTACATTTTTTGTATTTCACAGACATCAGCTTCGAAGTGTTTTAAAGGCTTAATCCCGCCTCCACCTAACACCGTACCGTTGTGCTCTACCACATAATAGACTTCGCGCGGGTTTTGGTATGCTTCGAATAGCTGCTTTGTATCGTTATCAGCATAGGCTGTGCCTTCAAGAGGTAATTTAAATTCTAAAAAACACCCTCTAATCACCGCTTCCATTCTAGCGTTATCTTTAACTTCTATTTCTCTAATAACAATGTTATCTTTGCTCACGTCAAAATCGTATTTTTACGGCAGTGAAGATACAAGAATTCGCAAAAAACAAACATGAAGAAGCTTATAATCTTATCAACAATACTCGTCACACTACTTAGTTGCAGCCTTACTGAGAAGCCTGAGTTTTTAAGGGTTGAAAACATTAATGTCGTCGATTCTAATTCTAAAGTCATCATTTTAAGTGCAGACGCTTTTTTTAATAATCCCAATGCCGTTGGAGGTCATTTAAAAACGGATAGCATTAAAGTAATAGTAAATAACATTGAAGTGGCTAGCATATCATCTGAAAAATTTAAAGTACCCTCAAAAAAAGAGTTTTCAATCCCACTTCAAGCAACCATTCCAACCCAACGTATTTTCAACTTAAATAACCTTGGTAGTTTATTAGACAGCTATTTAAATAAAACGGTGAAGGTGCAATACCTTGGCGATATCAAGTATACCATTTACGGTATTTCACACAACTATTCTGTAAACGAAATTCAAGACGTTAAAATTAAACTCTAACCCATTGAATACCCACGAAATTTATATTACACGATGCTTACAAATCGCTAAAAACGGTTTAGGCTATACGCGTCCCAATCCTATGGTTGGAGCAGTAATAACCCACAACAACATTATTATTGGTGAAGGCTACACCAGTGCATATGGCGGCAATCATGCCGAAGTAAACGCCATCAACTCAGTCAAAGACCAATCGCTATTAAAAGAAGCGACCCTATACGTTACCTTAGAGCCGTGCTCACACTATGGTAATACACCACCGTGTAGCGATCTTATTATTCACCATAATATACCAAATATTGTAATTGGATGCATGGACGATAATCCGAAAGTCGCTGGTAGAGGGATTAAAAAATTATTAGAAGCTGGACGCCAGGTTAAAATTGGCGTTTTAGAAGCAGAATGTAAGATGCACCACAAACGTTTTTTTACCTTCCACAATAAAAAACGCCCTTATATTATATTAAAATGGGCAGAAACTAGCGATGGTTTTATTGCTCCACAGCAAAGAGATGAAAAGAAACCGGTTTGGATAACCAACACCTTATCTCGCCAATTGGTTCACAAATGGAGAGCTGAAGAGCAAGCGATATTAGTAGGAACTCAAACCGTATTACAAGACAACCCAAGCTTAACTGTTCGCGATTGGACTGGCCAACACCCAACACGGATTGTTCTCGATAAAAATGCTGTTTTAGATCAAAGTTACCACGTATTTAATACGCAATCAGAAACACTAATACTTAAAGAAACCACTGCAAAGGCTATTTGCGACGCACTTTACACCCACAATATCACCTCGGTAATTATAGAAGGTGGTGCTAAAACGCTGCAGCGCTTTATCGATGAAAACCTATGGGATGAAGCACGTGTGTTTGTGGGATCTATTCAATTTAACTCAGGCATAAAAGCACCTCGACTAGAAGGTGAAATCGATTCCGTTACACGTTTGGAATCCGACACACTAACAACGTATCAGCCATTAAATAATAATAAACAAACACGATAACAGCTACACGACACTAAACAACATGATTAAAACACTTATTTTCGATTTTGGAGATGTCTTTATCAATTTAGATAAAGAGGGCGCAATGGCAAATGCTTTAGACTTATTTAAGGTTAATGAATTGCCTGAAGAATTAATTGCGATTAATGCCCTTTACGAACAAGGCTTATTATCTACTGAAGAATTTTTAGAGTTTTACTGCATTAATTTTCCTGAGTTAAGCAAAGACGAGATTATAGACGCATGGAATTATATTCTCTGTGATTTTCCTGTACGTCGATTAGAGTTTATTCAACAATTAGCAAAGGATAATGTATACCAACTTATCTTACTAAGTAACACGAATGCTTTACATATAGAATGTATTCAAAAACACATTTCTTTTTTTGAAGATTTTAAAGCTTGCTTTAACAAATTCTACCTCTCTCATGAAGTAATGATGCGTAAACCAGACGCTACAATCTTCGAGTTTGTATTATCAGAAAACAATTTAAAACCTGAGGAATGTTTATTTATAGACGACACTACTGAAAATACGGAAGCCGCTAAAGCATTAAGATTTAACGTTTGGAATAACAATCCTAAATCTGAAGATATAATTGATCTTTTTTCACATAAAAAAGAATTATTTTGATAGCTCTTCTCTTTAGCATAATAGCCTCTACTTTTATATTTGTCATATTTAAATTTTTTAATAAATATAAGGTCAACACCCTACATGCGATTGTTTTTAACTACTATACCGCTTGTATTTTTGGAGCCTTACATTCTAACACCCCTATTAATGTCACTACTATTATAAACGAAAAGTGGTTATTAGGCGCCCTAGGTTTAGGCGTACTTTTTATCACCATCTTTAATGTTATGGCATTAACCGTACAAAGAAATGGCTTATCGGTGGCCTCGGTAGCCAGTAAGATGAGTGTCGTTATACCTATTATTTTCGGATTATATGTTTATAATGAAAACTTGGGTCCATTAAAGATTATAGGTGTCTTTTTCGCTTTATGTGCTGTATACCTTGTATCTATTAAAGACAAAGGGCCGCGTATTAACCTAAAAGGTTTATGGTTACCTATTATTTTGTTTTTAGGAGCCGGTATTATAGATACTTCTATAAAATATATTGAAAACACGTATGTTGCCGATCAGGGCATACCGATATTTTCGGCAACCATTTTCTTCTTTGCAGGAAGTATAGGCACCTTAATTTTAGTAAGCAAATCTTTTAAAGCACCCTTGAAATTAAGTTATAAAAGCTTTGTAGGTGGCTTTTTATTAGGAATCGCTAACTACTATTCAATATATTTCCTCTTACTCGCATTACAATCCGATCAACTGGAAAGCTCTGTTGTATTTACTATTAATAATGTTGCTATTGTAACGGCTTCTACGCTATTAGGACTTCTTTTATTTAAAGAAAAACTACAGTTTAAGAATTGGATTGGTATTGGATTAGCCTTAATCAGTATCATTTTAATTGTTAACAGTTAAAGTAAACTCACAGAATTTCACTTTAAGCTTATACAATTTGTATTGCGTTTAGTACATTGCAACTTATGTAAATTTTTAGACCATTGAGTACTTCAGACACTTATAAAACGATTACAAAACCTTCGGAAGAAACACTATTTAAAGAAAAGAATAGCAAGTTTTATAGTTATGCTTTTCCTGTAAAAAACGAAGATGAAGTAAAGGAGGCACTTGAAACCCTTAGAAAACAACATAGTTCGGCGAATCATTGCTGTTATGCCTATCAAATAGGAACGCATCCTGACACTCTAAAATACCGAGCAAACGATGACGGCGAACCTAACAATAGTGCCGGCATGCCCATTTACGGACAAATTCAATCGTACGATGTAACCAATATACTTATTGCTGTTATCCGTTATTTTGGAGGCGTAAAACTTGGAGTTGGTGGCTTAATCACGGCATATCGAACAGGCGCACAACTAGCCTTGGAAGCCTCGAAAATAAAAACAAAGACCATAAACATAGAATACCTTGTGGCTTTCGATTATAAAAACATGAATAAAGTCATGCGTATTATAAAAGAGAAAAACATAACTATTGTAAGCCAAAAGCTAGAACTGGATTGTCAAATCACCATTTCGGTACGAAAAAAAGAAGCCGAGAAAGTAAAAGCTTCTTTTAATAGCATTTACGAAGTATCAATTAAGGAATTAACGGATTAATTTTTAAGAGCCTCAAGAAAAAATTTAGGGGGACGCGTTGGTCTGTTTTTGGTCATATCTATAAATGCCAAAATTGTTTTTGCTGTAGCTATAATTTCACCCGTGTTATTAACAATTTCATAGTCAAATTCTACACTCACTGACGGCGCTTTAGCAAGTGTGGTTTTAACGGTTAAGACGTCATCATAATAGGCTGATTTCTTATAATTTATTTGCAATGAAACGACCGGCAACCCAATACCATCTTCCTCCATTTTTTTATAAGATATTCCAAGTGCGCTTAACCACTCAATTCGCGCTACTTCTAGATATAATGCGTAATTTCCGTGATGAACGACCCCCATTTGATCGGTTTCTGCGTATCGCACTTTTATTTTAACTTCGTGACTTTTACCATTCATAATTGGAATATTTTTTGTAGTTTGGAATCCGTGTCCAACATGAGGAAAAAAAACTGAATAATCAATAGCAAATGATTTTTTTTTTTAGAATTTTGTTCACATATTTGTCACGCTATAAAAAGGACCCTTTTTTCAACAAATGCGGTCTATAATAACTAATTTTAAAATACCTTTTAATCAATAATGAGTATTACTGCGCAATCGGTCTGGAACAACTGTCTTAATTTTATTCAGGACAATATTCAACCACAAGCTTATAAAACATGGTTTGAACCTATCGTGGCGGTAAAACTGAGTGATAACGCCTTAAGTGTACAAGTACCTAGTAAATTCTTTTACGAATGGTTAGAGGAGCATTATGTAAAGATCCTTAAAGTAGCACTAAGAAAAGAATTAGGTGAGAACGCTAAATTGGTTTACATTATAAAAATGGAAAACACTTACGGTAATAAGCAACCGTTTACAGAGCGTATTCCTAGTTCTAATCGATCGGCAGTTAAATCTCAAGATATTGATGTCCCTTTAAATAATAAAAACCCTCAATTACGAAACCCTTTTGTTATTCCAGGGATTCGCAATGTTAAAATAGACTCTCAACTTAATCCTAATTATAATTTCGAGAACTTCCTAGAAGGTGATTCGAATAGATTAGCACGTAGTGCGGGTTTAGCAGTATCTGCTAAACCAGGAGGAACTTCTTTCAACCCCTTATTAATTTTCGGTGGTGTTGGTTTAGGTAAAACACACTTAGCCCATGCTATTGGTGTGGATATCAAAGATAAATATCCGGAAAAAACAGTGCTTTATATTTCTGCAGAAAAATTCACGCAGCAGTATATTGATTCGGTAAAGAAGAACAACAGAAATGATTTTATTCATTTTTATCAGTTAATAGATGTACTCGTTATTGATGATGTACAGTTCCTTTCTGGAAAATCAGGAACTCAAGATGTTTTCTTCCATATTTTTAACCACTTACACCAAAATGGTAAGCAAGTTATTTTAACGAGTGATAAAGCTCCTGTAGACATGCAGGACATAGAACAGCGTTTACTCTCTCGTTTTAAATGGGGATTATCTGCAGAGTTACAAACTCCAGATTTTGAAACACGTGTATCTATTCTTAAAAACAAACTGTATCGCGATGGCGTGGAGATGCCAGATGATATTATCGAATACGTAGCTAAACATATTAAATCTAATATTCGTGAGTTAGAAGGTGCTATTATTTCATTAATTGCACAATCGTCTTTCAATAAAAAAGAGATTAATATAGAGTTGGCAAAACAAGTTGTTGAAAAATTTGTTAAGAACACTAAACGTGAAGTATCTATCGATTACATTCAGAAAATCGTTTCAGATTATTTTCAAATGGATGTCGACACACTACAGTCTAAAACACGTAAACGCCATATTGTACAAGCGCGCCAGTTAGCTATGTTTTTTGCTAAAAAATTAACTAAAGCTTCCTTAGCGAGTATTGGTTCACAAATAGGAAAACGAGATCACGCTACGGTATTACACGCTTGTAAAACGGTAGACAATTTATCGGCTACCGACAAACAATTTAAAAAGTACGTCGAAGACCTTACGAAAAAATTATCTGTATAATCTAAACTCACGGGCTTCCCGCAATTGATATGACTAAAATACTTATGGTTTGCCTCGGAAATATCTGTCGCTCACCACTAGCTCAGGGTATCTTAGAATCAAAATTAGACGAGAATTACATGGTTGATTCGGCTGCCACAAGCAATTACCACATAGGTAGTAAGCCAGACCCTAGATCGATTGCCATTGCTAAGGAATTCGGATTAGACATCTCCAATCAACGCGGACGACAATTTAAAGTGGAAGATTTTGACACTTTCGATTACATCTACGCCATGGATAATTCTAATTACGAAAACATCATCAAATGTGCGCGTAACCCTAAAGACATCTCAAAAGTTAAACTCATATTAAACGAAAGTCACCCCAATCAAAATCTGGACGTTCCAGATCCGTATTACGGTGGAGACTCAGGGTTTTTAGATGTTTATAATTTACTAAATAACGCTTGCGATAGTCTTGCCAAAAAATTAAAAGGCTAAACCGTTCTATATAAGAAAAAGCCACTTATCTTTATCGGGAAACAGTAATGCGACCGATAGAAAATCTAGAAAAATCTGCCATGCAAAAAGGATCACTATACCTTATTCCAACAACTTTAGGCGACACCGAGCCACTAAACGTATTACCGATAACGGTTAAGAACACCATTGAAACGCTCTCTACTTTTATTGTTGAAAATGAAAAAACAGCAAGGCGATTTATAAAAAAAATATGCCCCGAGAAAGAGCAGTCGAGTTTAAAGTTATTTCCTTTAAACAAATTCACCGATAGTAGTGATTTACCAAGCTACTTACTACCTTGTGAAGACGGAGAACACGTGGGACTATTGTCGGAAGCTGGTTGTCCTGGTGTTGCCGACCCGGGTGCAGACATTGTTAAGATCGCACATCAAAGAAACTTAAAGGTCGTGCCATTAGTCGGACCATCATCTATATTACTAGCCATGATGAGTTCTGGAATGAACGGACAGAGTTTTGCGTTTAATGGCTATTTACCCATAGATAAAGGGGAACGTAAGCAAGAAATAAAACGCTTAGAACGCCTGTCTTTCGAGCATAATCAATCTCAATCCTTTATAGAAACACCTTACCGTAACAATAAGATGCTAGAAGATTTATGTGCTTATTTAACCGGCAACACTTCGGTTTGCGTGGCTTGTGATATCACATTACCAACAGAATACATTAGAACCTTAACGGTAAACGAATGGAAAAAAAATAACGTTGACCTTCATAAAAGACCAACGTTATTTATAATTCATAAAAGTTAAAACTTACGCTTGTAATTTTACTTTAGCTTTTTTATTGGGTTTAATCACCGAGGTATCGTAACCTGAAAAACGTTTCATATAAGACCCAATAGACGTTCCATAAGCATCAGAAAATCCTGTAGCACCATAGCTTCTTAGATATTTCTTTACACCGCCTGGTCCTGCTAAATGAGCCGCAGCTAAAATACCAGACTCAGTAATAGTAATTCCATTGATACGTTTACCAACAAATCGCTTGATGTCATTTCTTAACACCCACTTATTACGAGAAGTCAAGGCTATAAAAGCTTTTTCTTGAAGTTCAGGGGTATTTAAAAACTCGGTCGTGTTATTGATACCGATAAGAGCTAATGTGCTTCTTCCAAATTGATACTTCCCTAGGTAACCCAAAGAATTTACAGTAAAATAGTTGTTTTGAGATTCTTTAAAACCTAAGGCTTCCTTAAAGCCCAAAAACGATTTTCCTAACTTAGGACTAAATGTTTTTTCTTTAATATTAGCAAAAGCTAAAGTAGTAGAGTCAGGAATAGAAACCGTGTAATCAAGTTCTAATCCCTTTGTAGAATAGTTTGACATATCAATTTCTGTATCTATTTTAGGAGAAACTGAAAATGCTGCTAATGCGCTTATTGTTATTGCTAATAATAAAAACTTTGCACTATTTTTTTTATTCATTTGTTTAGATTTTTTCAGACACTATATTCAATAAGCGTGCCTAAAATTTCCGAGTGCAAATATACAACTTTTTTAAATATACTGATATACAGAGTGTTAAAGTATGTTAAAAGTAAAAAGCGTGGAGTTTCACACCTTTTTCAGAAGACATTTCAAGAGTTGGAAAAGGAATCTTAATACTATTAAAAACACTTAAAAGTGTACGAATAAAAGCCGATTTTGACTCAATTTTAGTCAAATCAAGGTCTAAACTAAAATAATACTCTGCGTAACGGTTTTGATGAAATCCGTGTTCAAGTTGAACAGTATGTGTTCCGGACAACATGCCTTGAGCTCCGTAACCAAAAGCTACATTTAACCATTTTGGCAGTGTGCTATCCTTAAAAAACGAGTGTAGGTTAACACTTAACCAATAGGTTTGTCCGTTATAATCTTTTAAAAACTCTTCGGTTAATCCACGCCCTAGCTTATTGGGGTTTAAATTGGCGTATTCCGTTTGATGGAAAGACTATTTTAAGGCAATGCGCTGCTCATCCCATAACAACTCCTGACCAATATACAAGCCAGCGCCTACGGTATTTGCCGTGAAATCGCTCCAAGAAAACCCCCATTCTTGAGAGAAACCATCCATAAGCTCTACAGCTGTTAAAAAAGAAAATCCTAAGGTTCCTCCGTAAAGTAATTGCTGTTTTTTATCGGCACCACTCCACTTTAAAGACGCTGCACCTAAACATGCCAATTGATAACCACTGTACGCATGTCCCATTTTATCCAATTGAAACCACTCACTACTATCGTCTATGGTATGAAACTTAGATTGTTTATGCTCACTATACCACAAAGTATTTAATCCAATTAAAGTTACAGCACCAAGCGAAGCTTGGGTAACAACAACTGCATTTCGTCTTGGTATATGGAGCGTATCGCTAGGGGTTAAAAAAGAGTCAAGCTTAGATTGTGCACTTATAGCGGTGGCCTGTAATACAACGCATAAAAATATTAAGACCCGATAACGCATTATTTATTGATTCCTTGAGCCGACAAGTATCGGTGATAATCTTGAGCATTTTTATTGTGCTGAGCTAAGGTTTTAGCAAACTTATGAAACCCTAAGCGCTTGGCATCGGCAGCAAAATACAAATAGCTATGCTTTTCAGGATTTAAAACAGCATCGATAGCCGATACGTCTGGCATAGCGATAAGCCCAGGAGGTAAACCTCTATTTTGATACGTATTATATGGTGAATCGATATCCTTATGCTTATTTAATACACGTTTTATAATGGTGTTCTTATACTCGGGTAACTGATAAGCGGCAAATTTTAATGTCGGATCGGCCTGTAATGGCATACCAATTCGGATACGGTTTAAGTACACTCCAGCAATTCGCGGTTGCTCGCTAGCTTGTTTTGATTCTTCATGAACAATAGACGCTAAAGTCATTACCTCATCGCGTGTTAAGTTTAATGCTTCCGCTTTTTTAGTTCTTGAATCATTCCAAAAGCGATTGTATTCTTTTAACATGCGATTTCTAAAATCTTCAGCCGATGTATTCCAGAAAAACTCATAACTATTAGGAATGTACATCCCTAATCTGTTTTTTGTATCAAATCCATTTTTAGCTGCAAATCCCTCATCAGTCATCGCTTGTAATAATGCTAAACTATCCGGCTCAATTTGTGAAGCGATACGGCCTGCTAATTTCTCAATGGTTTCCTGATTATTAAAGGCTAATTGCAACGGTTTGTTTTTACTGCGTATGGTATTTATAATCGCGTTGTTATTCATACCCTTTTTAATTACAAAACGCCCCGCTCTAATATGAGAAGTGTATTTTTTACGGGCAGCCAATGCATCAAATCCATCGATATCTTTCAACAGCGGTTTTAACTGTTCTCTTACATCGGTATATCTCGCATTGGTAGGTATATATACATATATTTCAGGCTCTTCGAAATTAGTATTCGGCACAAACATGGCGTTATAAACAAAATAAGCAAAGTAACTTGCTACAAAAAGGCCAATAATAACAATGGCTACAAGGATTTTTTTAATGTACATTCGTATTGATTAATTGGTATAGATATTCATTTTTAAAGCTTCCATTAAAGTAACTCCAGTCTTTTTTTAAACCGACTTCTTGGAATCCTTGGTTGGAAAATAATTTAAGGCTAGCCGTATTATCTTCAGATATATTACAATATAATTGGTGAAGATCTAAATGCGTAAAACAGTAATTACACAAGAGTTTTAAAGCTTCTTTTCCATAGCCTTTATTCCTATTCTCTGCGTGTTGTAATAAAATGCCAATACCTGCGCGTTTATTTTTTACATCAAAATCAAACAGGTCTATGAGTCCCAAAACCTCATCATCATCCGTATTACAGATCACCAATCGCAATTGCTTGGCTTCATAAATATCTTGATGTGCATTTTCAAGGTATTGTTTAATTAAATACCGTGAATACGGCGTTATGGTCGCGCTAATTTCCCATATAGATTCATCGTTCTCTATCGCGTAGATAAATTCCAAATCTTCAGGTTCTAAGGCCCGTAAGTATATATTTTCGCCGTGTAAGGTTAGCATTGTATTTCTCCTTTAAAAACTTGTTGTGCTGGTCCTTTAAGCCAAATATTGGTGTATTTCCCATCTGTTTTAGTAAAGGAGACTTCTAAGTTACCACCTTGGGTTTCTAAGAGTACTGTAGAGGCATTTGTATTGTTTTGATCGTACATGGCTAAAGCAACAGCCGTGACACCGGTTCCACAAGACAAGGTTTCATCTTCTACTCCACGTTCATAAGTTCTCACCATAAAGTGGTTGTCTTTAATTCGAGTTACAAAATTAACATTAGTCCCCGCTTCATTATAAGGAGTGCCATAACGTATTTTAGCACCTTCCTCTTTTACATTTACAGATTTCACATCGTTAACGCAGGTTACGTGATGTGGTGATCCCGTATTTAAAAAGCTATACGATTCTCCTCTAGTAATCCCCTCAACATCTTGCATTTTTAATGCAACGGTTTCATTTGTAATTATAGCTTCATGAAGACCGTCGACAGCCATAAATGTGGTTTTATCTTCGATAATTTTTAAAAACTTAGCAAAAGCTACAATACAGCGTCCGCCATTACCACACATACTACTCTCATTTCCGTCGGCATTATAATATACCATCTTAAAATCGGTAGTTTCATCATTCTCCAACAAAATTAGGCCATCGGCACCTATGCCAAAGCGTCGGTCGCATAATCTAGCGATTAAATTGGTATCGTTTTTGCTGAAAGTAAGTTGCCTATTATCAAAAAACACAAAATCATTTCCTGTGCCTTGATATTTATAAAATATGTGTGCCATTTTACTTATTTAGTATGGCAAATATAGGGTTTTCGATAATTATTTTTGGTGTTAAATGGGCGTTAAAGTTAAATTACAGATTCAATAAATAATTAATTTTAATCGTTATTCTATTAATTCTAAACTAATATACAAAATGAAAAAGATTTTAACATTGGTTTTAGTTTCAGTTTTAGGAGGAGCAATTACCCTAGGAGCTTATAAAACCTTTTTAGAAAAAGATCAGAGTTTGACTCTACAAGCCGAGCCACAAAAGCCAGTATTTACACCGGTTAATTATACCAATCAATCTAGTACTTTAGCTGCAGCCGAAGACATCGATTTCACTTCTGCGGCAGAAAAAACAGTACATGCAGTGGTCCATGTTAAAAACATCTCTTTAAATACCGGACAGCCTACAATAGAGGATTTGTTTATGGGACGTGTCCCACAGCGTCGTCAATTGGGAACTGGTAGTGGAGTTATTATTTCACCAGACGGCTACATCATTACCAATAATCACGTTATTGACGGGTCGGAGAAATTAAGTATAACCCTTAATGATAACAAAACCTTAGATGCAGAAATAATAGGAACAGATCCCAAAACGGATATTGCTTTATTAAAGGTAGAAACCGATGAAGAACTACCTTACGTCACTTTTGGTGACAGTAATCAAGCTAAAATTGGCGAATGGGTTTTAGCTGTAGGAAATCCTTTTAACTTAACCTCGACGGTTACTGCCGGAATTATTAGTGCTAAATCTAGAGATTTAACAGGTAAAAGTCAGCAGTCCTTTATTCAAACCGACGCTGCGGTTAACCCTGGGAACTCAGGTGGTGCATTAGTAAATACCCATGGGGAACTTATAGGAATAAATACGGCTATTAGTTCTCAAACAGGATCTTATATTGGCTATTCGTTTGCTGTTCCGAGTAATATTGCTCGAAAAGTGGTAGAGGATATCATGGAATATGGAAACGTTCAAAATGGTATTCTAGGGGTCACAGGAGGCACGTTAAATAGTATGGCTGCAGAGAAGCTTGGTGTAGACGAAACTGAAGGCTTTTATGTAGATGCCGTAGAAGAAGATAGTGGCGCAGAGGCAGCAGGTTTAAAACAAGGTGATATTATAAAAAATATCGACAATGTTAAAATCTCTAAGTTCTCTGATTTAAGAGGGTATTTAGATACAAAACGACCTGACGATGTAGTGCATATTACTTTCTTAAGAAACGGTAAAACTAAACAGACAGATGTTACCTTATTAAAGAACAACACTTTTACAATTCCTAATATCGGAATTATAAAAGAAGCGAAACCAAAAGACTTACGTCCTTACAAGTTAAAAGAAGGTGTAAAGATTGTAAAATTAAATAGTCAATATGCCGATTACTTTAGACGTGATGGCGTGAGTGAAGGCAATATTATTACAGCAATAAATAACACAAAGGTCAATAGTATAGAAGAAGTACAAACCATTATTGCCAACAGGAATCCATATCAACCACTAAGTATAGAAATTATAAATTCTAAAGGTGAAAAAACGCGATATGGCTTGCGATAAATCCATTTTAAAACAACATTTACGAAAGCACTTTATAGACCATAAAGTGCTTTTGTTTTTTTAGTTAAAAAGTTTCCAATAAACCTTAAAAATCTCTATTTTTGCAAAAATTAAAACAACACACTAAACACTTTAAAAGATGCCAGTTAACGAAACTTACGAAAGCGAATTAGCCTTTCAAGCAGACAGACGTAGAGCAACTGTAGAATTTATTAAAATTGTAAGCGACCTTTGGTACGACAAATCTATTGAGTTAGTTCTTTTTAGAAATCAACTTATCGATAGAAACGTCAGCGAAATTTTAAATTTGCACGAATATGCAGGAGAGTTTGTTCAAAAACCAATCTCTGTCTTTGATTCGGTAGAAATAGCTGAAGCTATAAAAACGTTAGATGTACCACCAGCAAAGTTGGACATTGGTAAATTAACTTACGAGTACCATTTAGAAGAGAAAAACTTTAGCAACGCTATGGCGTTTGTAGCGAGTAAACTAAAAGACGCTAACGAATACGAGGCAATAACTCCAAAAGATGTTGTTTTATACGGATTTGGTAGAATTGGTCGTTTAGTCGCTAGAGAGTTAATGACTAAAACAGGAAAAGGAAGTCAATTACGTCTTAGAGCTATTGTAACACGTGGTGCAATTAACGCTACGGTTTTAGAAAAAAGAGCATCTTTATTACGCAACGATTCTGTTCATGGAGATTTCCCTGGAACGGTAGGTATTGATTTAGAAAATGAATCCTTAATTATTAACGGTACAACCGTAAGAATTATCTCGGCAAATCAACCTGAAGACATCGACTACACACAATACGGTATAAATGATGCTTTAATTATTGATAACACAGGTGTATTCAGAGACAAAGACGCTTTAAGTCGTTTATTAGCTTCTAAAGGAGCAGATAAAGTCTTATTAACGGCACCAGGAAAAGGAGTACCAAACATTGTTCACGGTGTTAACCATTTAGAGCATAACCCTGATGAAGTTGATATTTTCTCGGCAGCCTCTTGTACTACAAATGCTATTACGCCTATCTTAAAGGCTATTGAAGATACATACGGAGTAAAAAGTGGTCACTTAGAAACCATTCATGCTTATACTAATGACCAGAACTTAGTAGATAACTTCCATAGTAAATACCGTCGTGGTCGTGCCGCTGCATTAAACATGGTAATTACTGAAACTGGAGCAGGAAAAGCTGTAAGTAAAGCTTTACCAAGTTTTGAAGGAAAATTAACATCTAACGCTATCCGTGTTCCTGTACCTAATGGTTCTTTAGCAATTCTAAACTTAGAACTAGATTCTGAAGCAAGCATTGAAAGCATTAATGCAACTCTAAAAAAATACGCTTTAGAAGGTGATTTAGTAGAGCAAATTAAATATGAAATGAGCGACGAATTAGTATCTAGCGATATCGTTGGAAGCTCTGCTCCTGCTATTTACGATAGTAAAGCTACAATTGTACGCGCTGATGGTAAAAACGCTGTCCTTTACATTTGGTATGATAACGAATATGGTTACAGTCACCAAGTGATTCGTTTAGCGAAATACATCGCTAAAGTAAGACGTTTTACATATTACTAATAAGTAAAACATCCAAATTATAGATGTTTAACGTATATACATTAGCCTCACTTTTAGTGAGGCTTTTTATTACCTTTAAATAAACTCAATAAACTTTATTTTATACCTTAGCGGTATTGATAACTATTTTAATTTTTAAAAATGAATAACTACAAGATACTAGTTGTATTTCTTATTATTTTCAACTTATCACATCAAACAAACGCCCAGCAAAAAATAACGGAAGAAGAGGAAAAATTGTCTTTAAATAGCGGCACTTTAGACAATCAATTTGAGTTTGTTATTCAACGTTCAAACAACTATCAAGATTATAAGGTTGTAAAGAAAACATGGCTATATGCGTTAAAAGCACATACGTTAGACTCTTTAAAAGCCATTAATAAAAACCTGGTCAATACTCAGAATATTGTAGACACTCAAAGTCAAGAAATTGCGAAGCTAAAATCAAGCTTAACAAATACGCAAGAGTCCTTAGAGGAAACTAATTTGGAGAAAGACAGCATGTCCCTTTTCGGATTGCAAATGAGCAAATCGGGGTATAACACCCTCCTATGGTCTGTTATTGGAGCTTTATTAGCCTTACTATTGTTATTTATTTACAAATTTAAAAACAGTAATACAGTAACTAAGGAAGCCAGAAAAGCGCTTGCAGAAACCGAAGAAGAATTTGAAGATCACCGACGTGTGGCACTAGAACGCGAACAAAAAGTGCGTCGTCAGTTACAAGACGAATTAAACAAACATAAAAACAGTAAATAAACACTGTTATATTCCATAAAAAAACCTCCTATAATTTCGTGTTATAGGTGGTTTTTTATTTTTAAAGCTCAGGCAATTATTTATTTTTGGCTTCAATCCATTTACTCATATACTTCGTACTCTGAAGCGTATGATGCATAAGGACTTGTCCTATAAAATTATCTTGCCTATGGCTATCTAAGTTTAACAATAAAGACTGCAGCCTATTACTAAACACGGTTTCAAACTCCACCTTTTGAAAGCGGGTATTAATGACTTTAAAGCCGTTATCTTGTAGGGCATTCCATTGCGCCTCGTTGGTATATAATTCTATAGCATGCTCCGCAAAGGTCTCCGGAGAATCAGAAATAAACCCATTGGGAGGTAATTGTCCGTAAAGCCCCTCTGCTCCAATTGTTGTCGTTACACAAGGTGTCCCACTAACCATAGCATCAACAATTTTCCCTTTTAAACCGGCTCCAAATCGCAATGGTGCCAAACACACTTTAGCATTTTGCATTACTGTATTAGCATTCTCGGCAAATCCTTTTATTACAAACCCCTCTTTTTTGTTATGAAGCTGCGTTACTTTTTGAGTGGCATAAGCACCATACATATGCATTTCTGCTTTGGGTAATTTCTGTCTTATTAAGGGCCAAATGCTTTCCTTTAAATATAATATAGAATTGTAATTAGGCTCATGTAGAAAGTTTCCTATAGTTACAAAATGTTCACGAGTTAAAAACCCTGGAAGTTGCTGTTGTGTGTCAACAGAAACGGGATCTATCATAAAGGGCAAGTATAACAGCAGGCGCTCATCGACTTTAAATTGCTCTTTTAACAGCGTCATTTCAGCTTCAGAGATGATCAAAGTTAAATCGCAACGGTATATACTTGCGATTTCACGTTTTGCCGTATCATTAAATAAATACGTTCTATTAAATTCTTTCTGATCCTTAAACGCTTGATGACGACCACGACGTAAAGCATGAAGGTCTTCAGTATCTAAAACCCGGAGCGCATTTGGGCACTGCTCGGCAACGCGCCATCCAAATTGCTCTTCGACATTAAACCTGTCAAAGACCACAATTTCAGGGCTCAGCTCAGAAATAAAAACATCAAAACTACCACAGTTAAGAGTTATTGCAACGGTTTTAACCCCGATACTTTTTAAATCGAAGGCCTGATCACTTTTTGCACAAGAGGTAGCAAAGGTCACCACGTACCCCTGCGCTTGAAACACATTAATTAACTGCATCATCCGACTTCCTGCAGCCGAACTTTTAGGCTCTGGCCATACAAAACCGATAATAAGGACGTTTTTTTTCAAAATCAGTGATTTATACTATTCCGGCATCGGCACTAAAGCGTAGCCTAAGCGTACCTGATTAGCCCAATCGATAACCGCTTGAATTTGAGCATCGCTTAATTCCGCCTCAATATGTGTGTACGTATAGCTTGGTAATGGCATCTCCTTTTGCTCTACCATTTCGATAAGCTCTTCCATCTTATGATCTTTTCGTTTGACTGAGTTCCCCTCCCAATTAGAAAAATCCAAGTGTTTTTTCCCATCTTTAACATGGTCTGCTAACCAATAGTTAATAGGGGTAATATTATTATACCATGGGTACCGTGTTGAATTACTGTGGCAGTCAAAACAAGATTCTTGTAAAATAGCCTTGACGTTTTCAGGCGGATTAGTTTCCGCTAAAAAAGCATTTACCGACTCTAAGCTACCTTCATTTTTTTCTGGGCCGAAAAACTGAGCGATACCAAATAACAGTAAAAAAGCGAATACTATGTTCTTAAGTAGTTTCATATATTTGATTACATTAGACATCAAAAGTATAAAAACTAGTGACACCACAGCAACTCTACAACGAATTAAATTACGTAAATCATTCCAGAGAAAAACGACAATACTATGCCAACCTTGTTATTGACAACACCGATTTAGTACCTTTACTTCTCGATATTTTATTTCAGGTTAACGATCCTATATCGTGTCGTGCTGCCTGGGTATTCGAGTTTATGTGCAGTAAAAAACTAGAAGCCTCCCTACCCTATTTGGATACATTTACAAACCAATTACATACCGTACATCGCGATTCGGCAATACGCCCTGTCGCTAAAGTTTGTGAATACCTGGTTACAACATATTACAACCAGCCCCAATCACAAGTGAGGCAAAAACTAACGGAATCTCACAAAGAAAAGATTATTGCATCGTGTTTTGATTGGATGATAAACGAGAACAAGGTAGCCCCAAAAGCCTATGCTATGAATTGCTTGTTTTTACTTGGTTCGGACAATACTTGGATACATCCAGAGTTACGCGGTATCTTAGAACGCGACTATCAGATGCAAAGCTCAGGGTTTAAAGCCCGAGCACGACACATTCTAAAAAAAATATAGAGCGACTATAAATAGTATATTTTTTGTAAATACATAAAAATACAATCGCTAATCATCACACAAAAAAGCTATCTTTGTTTTTTTTCAAAAACAACACACTAACACTATGTTATTATCTACATTAAATGCCATTTCACCAATAGATGGCCGTTATAGAAACAAAATTGACAATTTAACGCTTTATTTCTCTGAGGAGGCACTAATAAAGTACCGCGTTTTAGTAGAAGTAGAATATTTTATCGCCCTTTGTGAGCAGCCTTTACCGCAGCTAAAAGGAGTTGATAGTTCTCGTTTTGAAGACTTAAGAGCGATTTATAAAAACTTTTCTTCGGAAGACGCTCTAGCGATTAAGAAAATTGAAAGTGTAACCAACCACGATGTTAAAGCGGTTGAGTACTTTATTAAAGAAAAGTTTGACGCCTTAGACCTTTCGGCATACAAAGAGTTTATCCACTTCGGATTAACATCTCAAGATATCAATAACACCGCGGTTCCACTAAGTATTAAAGACGCAATGAACGCGGCTTATGTACCAGAATACAGTAAATTATTAAACCGTTTAAAAGAACTAGCTAAAGAATGGGCAAATGTACCTATGCTAGCTAGAACTCACGGGCAACCGGCTTCTCCTACGCGTTTAGGGAAAGAGATTGAAGTCTTTGTTGTACGTTTAGAAGAGCAGTTTAACTTATTAAACGATATCCCAAGTGCCGCTAAATTTGGTGGAGCAACAGGAAATTACAACGCACATAAAGTAGCTTACCCGTCTATAGACTGGAAAGCATTTGGAAGTGCCTTTGTACACGATAAATTAGGATTATACCACTCATTTCCAACGACTCAAATTGAGCATTACGACCATATGGCGGCTTTGTTTGATTGTTTAAAACGTATAAACACGATACTTATAGATTTAGATAGAGATATCTGGACGTATGTGTCTATGGATTATTTTAAACAAAAAATTAAAGCAGGTGAAGTTGGAAGTAGCGCAATGCCACACAAAGTAAATCCTATCGATTTTGAAAATAGCGAAGGAAACTTAGGACTTGCAAATGCTATTTTCGAGCATTTATCGGCAAAATTACCAATTTCTCGTTTACAACGTGATTTAACAGATAGTACGGTATTACGTAATGTAGGTGTGCCTTTTGGACATACGTTAATCGGATTTGCCTCTACCCTAAAAGGATTGGATAAATTGCTTTTAAATGAAAGTAAATTTGCTGCCGATCTAGAAAATAACTGGGCAGTTGTGGCCGAAGCGATCCAAACCATATTGCGTCGTGAAGGGTACCCAAACCCGTATGAAGCTCTAAAAGGTTTAACACGTACTAACGAAGCGATTACGCAAACGTCGATTGCTAATTTTATAGATACACTTGAAGTTAGCGATGCTATTAAAACAGAATTAAAAGCCATTACACCAAGTAATTATACAGGAATATAAAAATAAGATTTTGAGTTCGATTAGAAACTCTTTTAATACAAAAAGGATAGCTCACGCTATCCTTTTTTTTGTTTTATGATCTATAAACTTTAATTATTAAAATAGTCCATAACTTTACCTAATTGGTTTTTATCGATATCCACATCTTTCATTTTCTCCATAAGTTGCACTAATTTCTCAGGTTGCATATTATCTCCAATAACGCGAACCACAGCGAAACCAACTTCTTCTGAGCTTGCTAAAAGTATAAACTCATCAATCTCTTCACCTTCTCCAATGGTATTAACTTGAAACTTCATACCATTATCGCTAAACTCCATTAATTCACTATACTCTTTATTCTTAAAAACAGTTTTCGCTTTCTCTAATTCTGAAGCATAGGTCGTTTTATCAGTTTTATCGGCTTTATAACCTAAAACATTAACCTTTTTAAACGAATTGTAAACTTTTCGTTGTTCGTCATCGAGTTCGGTTTGCGAAATATCTATCATTTTAGGAGAGAGATCTATCATTAAAAACTCGGGTTTATCTTGATGCTCTACAAAGTATGTTTGTATAGACTCTTCGTTTTTACAACTAAAAAGTGCTAATAAAAAGAAGGTGCTTAATGCAAATAATTTAAAGAAATGTTTCATGATTGATGGTGATTTTCGGAATCGTTAATTATTTTTTCTTCTCTAATTCGTCACTACCTGGTAGGTCAAATTTTTTCGTTAATTTAGAAATGTGATTCAAATTAATATCTCCGGTAAAGGAAACTATCACCGTTTCTAAACTACGCTTTTGTCCATTTATGTTGATATCGCTATCTTTCATTACCGCTTCCAACCCATTTACAAACATTAAAAGTTCTGCAACATGGTCTTCGTCTTTACCTTGTTTTACGTAGAATTTTACGACTACACCGTTGTCTTTAACTTCCATTAACTCTTCTAATGCGTTTGATCTTGACTTAACCCATTTAGACACATCGGCAGCAATAGTTTTATCGTCTGTAGCTAGCGTTTTAAAACTAGTTATACTATTCACCATTTGCATAAACTCTTTGGCTTCAGCATCTTCAGGATTAATATCCATTTTCGCTAACATTTGAAACATTTTTGGTTTAATAGACACGTAAGTCACGCTGCTATTGTCGCTATATTTCGAAAATATATCACTTTGAGCCCACCCTGTTAATGGCATTAAAATAACGGCTAAAGCGAATAATACAATTGATTTTTTCATGGTTTCTAATTTTTTAATTGATGCTATATTTATACGTGTTTTCATGATTTCTTTGTTTTAATTTTTAAATATTCTCCGCAAGGGATGGTTAAATTCTTTTAAGTAGTCGACCTGTGTTCCGGCTGTATTAATTATGCCCAAATAACTTACTTTTTCTGTTCCTTTATTAAGTTGTTTAGACACAAAATGTAAGGACTCTTTTACCTGTTGGTAAGCGAGTTCTTTCTCGGTTTGCGTGTACTCGTCAGTATTATTTATAGAAGAGTTGTAGAAAAATCCGAATATTAAAACACCTACCGCTGCAACAGATAACCATTTGTAGTATAAACTACTTTTAGTTTTTAAAGGCACCTGCTTGGTAAACTGCTCTTTACTGCTCTTAGAAAAATAGGCAAACATAGGTTTATACATTTCCAAGTGCGGCGCTACAGTTTCCTGAGAAAAATAGTTTTTTAACTGCTGCTCTTCTTGTAATGTGGTTTCCCCATTATCGTATTTTTCTAATAGTTTTTCTATATTATTTAATACCATAATTATGTGTATTAGTTAATTGTTCTTTAATAGTTTTTCTAGCTCTAGATAAAGCAACGCGAATTGCGGTTTCATTCATATCTAGCATTTGTGCAATCTCTTTAAATTCGTATTGCTCGATATCACGAAGTTGAACGATTAGTTTTTGCTGCTCAGGTAAACCATTCATTATTTTACCCACCCAGTCTAAACTATCACTGTCCTCCAACTGTTTTTGTAAACCTACTTGCGTGTCTTCGTAATTATTATGAACTATTTTTAAATTTTGAGCTTGCTTCGATTTTAATTTGTCATAACAAAAATTCTTGGTCATGGTCATCGAAAAAGCTTCAACATTCTTATAGTTTTTTATATTCTTTTTATTCTTCCAAAGCTTTATCATGACTTCTTGTGTCGCATCTTCTGCTTCTTCTGTCGACACTAGCAATCGTTTTGCTAAACGAAAGACTTTGTCTTTAAAAGGCGTCACAATAGTTAAAAAATCGGACTGTGTCATTATTTTGCTTTGGTTGGTGGTTTGTTTTACAGTGCTTTTTATCGCACTATACTATTACGACGATTGGATGCCAGTTTTGTTACAATTTATTTTTAATCCGACTAAAAGTAAGTACATTTAAACTGAAAAAGAAACCTATTATAATGAAAAGCCTCCATAAAATTCTATTTGCTGTAGCCATATCCTTTCTGTTTACAAGTTGTTTCGAAGATTTAGATGATAAACCTATAGATTCCGTCGACATTAATGATTTTGTTTACAAAGCAATGGATACTTATTATTTATATAAGGATCAAGTACCTCATTTACTTGAAGATAAAGTATCGCGCCCTGATTACACTAGTTATTTATCGCAATATACACAACCCCAAGACCTCTTCGAAACTTTAATATATAACCGTACTACGGTGGATAAATTTAGTTGGATTACAACCGATTATTTAGCATTAGAACAATTATTTAGTGGACTATCTACAACTACAGGTATGGAATATGGTCTTGTGCGTTATGCCTCAGGATCGGATGCTATTTTTGGCTATGTGCGTTATATTTTACCAAATACCAGTGCAGAAAGTGCAGGCTTACAACGTGGTGATTTATTTTATGCTGTTAACGGCACTCCATTAACAGTCTCTAATTACAGAGGTTTATTAAATCAATATGCATTTACCTTAAATTTAGCGGCCTATAATAATAACAATACAACAGACCCTGATGATGATAGTATTGACCCTACACCAAACACAGTCGATTTAAGCATGGTTTCCTATACTGAAAACCCTGTATATAAAACGACTATATTACAAGTGGAAGGTGAAAATGTGGGCTACCTAATGTACAACGGATTCGTTGCCAATTTTAATGAATCTCTAAAAAATGCATTTGGAATTTTAAAAGCGAATGCCGTGCAGCATTTAGTAATCGATTTGCGTTATAATTCTGGAGGTTCGGTAACCACCGCGGCGCTATTAGGAAGTCTTATCAACGGGAACTTTAGCGGTGAAACGTTCTCAAAACTACAGTACAACTACCAATTGCAAAGTAATAATACCAGCTATACTTTTAGCTCTCAAGGCTATAGTTTAAATTTGAATAAAGTCTATGTCCTAACCTCAAAAAGTTCGGCTTCAGCGAGCGAAATGGTGATTAATAGTTTAAAACCTTATCTCACCGTGGTACAAGTTGGCGATATTACAACAGGAAAATCGCAAGCTTCAATCACACTTTATGATTCTCCAGATTTTGGACGTACCAATGCCGATCCTCGACATACCTATGCACTGCAACCCTTGGTAGCCAAAACAGTAAATGTTTTAGATGAAGGTGTGCCACCGACTGGTTTAGTGCCTGTAATAGAATATAAAGAGCAACTGAATAACTTAGGTGTACTTGGAAATGAGAATGAACCTCTTTTAGCTGAAGCATTAAATGATATTGCCAACACCAATAAAACATCACATTCTGTTGAAGGTAAATCGTTTGAAGCCGTTGGAGATAGTAATGATTTCATACCGTTTTCTAAGGACATGTACATTGACTAATACAATAAGTACTCATGTTTAAACACAAAACCTATTGCAACTGGAGCAGCGGCAAAGATGCTGCCCTTGCGTTGTATTATACACTTAAAGACGAGCGTTTCGATGTTAGCGAACTCGTTACTTCTGTAAACTCACACTATCAACGGGTGACCATGCACGGTTTACCACTTAATTTGCTTCACGCACAGACGGAAGCTATTGGTATTAAAGGTACAACTATAGAATTACCCGAAAACCCATCGATGGAGGCGTACAACCAAATAATGAAGCGCACTACAACACGGTTAAAGAATGAAGGGTATACACATAGTTTGTTTGGAGATATTTTTTTGGAAGATTTAAAACAGTATCGCGAAAATGAATTAGAAAAAGTAGAACTGACTGGCATTTTTCCTTTATGGAAAAAGGACACTAAAACACTTATTAATACCTTTCTAGATTTAGGTTTTAAAGCCGTTATAGTTTGTGCAGATGCAAAATATTTTAACGACGATTTTGTAGGACAAACACTTAGCAAAGATCTTATTAAAAAGTTACCGGAAGGTGTTGACCCTTGCGGTGAAAACGGAGAGTTCCATACCTTTTGCTACGATGGTCCTATTTTTAAAACACCTGTAGCCTATTCTATTGGAGAAAAAACCTATCGCGAATACGACTCCCCTAATGTTAAAGGAGGGAAATCCGGATTTTGGTTTTGTGATTTACAATCATAAAAAAACTGCTTTGCCTACACAAGGTAGAACAAAGCAGTTACGGAATTAATAGCGATAATTGGTTGTTTGATTAATCCCTAATTAAAGTAAATTTTTGAGGCTCCGATTCCTGCATCAAAAGAATGTGTTTGCGTCGCTGTAGACAAGTCATAAACTAAAATTTCACTTTGTGACGTAAAACTAGCATCAGCTACAAACAATCTATTGTCTTTAACAGCCATACCATAAGTATACCCTGTTGTTAACTCTAATATTGATGTCGTAGGTAAACTCGTATCAGCATCTGTCATACTATAAATTTTATTATCTGAAGTTTGAAAGTATAAGTTACCATTACCGTAATCCATTAAATTTGGGTGTACTCCCATTGGAAACTCATGGTTAGAAATAACAGTATTGTTAGTCACATTAATTTTTGTAATAGATCCAAGAGTTTCAGTTCCAGACCACGCCTCTTTACCTCCACATAATACAACCAGTTGCCCTGAGTTGTTCATAATCATTTCATCTGGATTATCGTTAACAGTAATAGTATTCACAACAGTACTGTTAGCATGTACTACAGAAATTATATTATTAGAACCATATCCACCTTTATGAGAAACAAATAATTTATTATCATTTGCTAAAATACGCTCAGGTCCTTCTCCAACAGGAACAGTTGATTCAACAGTATTTGTTGCTAGGTCAATTACAGCAATAAAATCATCTGTTGCATCATTAGGATCTCCCCAATTTGAAACGTACCCTTTTCCATTTAAAAATGAAATATAACGTGGTAATTCAAGTCCTGTTGTAATTGCTCCTACTTTTTCGAATGTATTTCGGTTTACTATAGTAATTGTATTATTACTATCTGTTACTATATAAGCCAAGTCATTATTGAACCCGATAGACTGTAGGTAAACTCCTAAATCCTCGTTATTCACGTTGTAATAAATTGTATTTTCACTAGTTGATAAATCTTCAGAAATAAAAGCAATTGACGACGGTCCGCCTTCAGAACTTACTAAAATACCATCCTCATAAGCCCCTAAAGGTGCTACCACTTCTTCTTCATAAAAAGTATCATCATCGCTAGAGCACGAGAAAGTTAAAAGTAAAAGAGCTACTACTGGTAATAAAATGTTTTTCATTGTGTTTGGTTTTAAAATTTATAGTGTAATTGTATATTAAAATTTCTATTGGGCATAGGTCTAAAAGCTACGCTTTGATACGATTTATTAAATACGTTATTGATTGTTCCCCCTAAGCTTAATGTATTATTTCCTTTATTGTAAAGACTATACTCTAGGCCTAGGTTAGATACATCATACGATGGTAATGACGTTAACCGTCCTTTTAAATTATCTTCGGTAGTGAATACATCACCGTTAAAAGCATGTTGAAAAAACAGTGCTAACTTTTTATAAGAATACGCTATAGAGAAATTGGCTTTGTGAAAAGGCACATAAATAAGTTGCTTTTTAGTATTTGTATCTTCAGAAACGGTATACGAATAATGGCCATCTAACTTAAAATAATGTGATTTAAAATGCACCTCGGCGTGGCCTTCTATTTCTGCCCCATAACTTTGAGTTGATGCTATATTAACAGGCGACCATAACCCGATACTATTGGGTTTCCACACAATTAATTCACTAGTTTTAATAAAGTATCCGTTTAATTTTAATTGAGCAAAACCAAACGATAATTGCTGACCTAAATCAACTTGATACGACGATTCAGGAATCAGGTCCAAATTCCCTCCCGGTTGCCAATACAAATCGTTAAAAGTGGGAACACGGTAGTTTCGCGACCCGTTAAGCTGTAAACTGTAGTGTTTAGTAACAGCATATTCCGTATCGACAGAAAACACTAGCGGATTACTAAATGTGGAAGTGAAATCCTTTCTCAAATTCACACCATAGCTAAACGCTCGTGAAACCTTATGATTTAATAAAGCTGTTGCCGAAACATTAGAACGACTTGGAGTGCCAAAGCTAGTGCCTTCAGCATCGTACTTAGTATAATCAACACTTGTTTGCAGTTTAATTTTTCTTGAAAACCGAAAGTTAAATGACGGTTTCACGATTAGAGTATTTACTTTTCCGTAGGAAAAATTAGAGGTCGATTGGGTGCCGAAATATTTAAAATGCTCTTGTAAGTGAGCCACTTTTAATTGATAATTAAACGCTTTAGCCAAATGGGACCACTCGATTAAACTGCGGTAATTTTTATCTTCATAATGACTTTGAGAGGGCGTCGCAACCGTTCCCGAAAAATCTCGATTGCCTATAAAATGCTGATGGTAAAGTTTCAACACATCATTATCTGAAATAAAATACCCGAGATTGAGATTTAGGTCAAGGTTATTATATGCGCCGTTAACGTTTTTCTTTGTTGTTCCAAGATAAGGATAGTCATTTTCAGATGCGTTATAGGCTAATCCCACATTAACAGACCAGCGGTCACTACCAATAGCGCTAGACACACTCCCCGTTTTCGTATCGTAACTCCCATATCCTAGACGCATGGTAGTATCAAAATGCGGCTTAAATAAAAGCGTGTTATTTAGGTGAATACTCCCTCCTATTGCACCACTACCATATTGCACACTACCACCACCACTACGAATGGCAATATCATTATAATGTGTGGTATTTATAGTATTAAAATCGGTTTGACCATTAAGTTGAGAGTTTATAGGTATACCGTTCCAAATTACGGCCGTTTGCGAAGCATTAGTGCCACGAAATGAAGGGGAAGACACCATGCCGTTACCATTTTCTTTAAAGTAGATATTAGAATTAAACGCGAGAAGCCCTGTTAAAGACTGTGCATTAGTTCTGAGAACAGAATCTTTTAAAACTTCAATTTTAAATCCTGGTGCGTACTGTTTAAGTTTCACATCACTTAAAACCACCTCATCTAAGGATTGGATAGAATCCAATTGTGTTTGGGCGATACCACCAAAACAAACACTCAATACTAGTAAAAGACAAATTATATGTTTCATAAATCTTGAGGACTTTTCTCCCGAAAGTCAATTTAGATGATGAAAAATGGCAGGTCTCCTGGCTTTCGTCTTACTATTTGTCTTCCCAGAAAAAATATCCAGTGACTTGAAGTGTAATAGTAAGCATTCACTAACGTGAACTAAGAATACAGTTGCGGGAACAGCTTCCGAATTTAACGGAATTCCCTTTTAATCGGTACAGACAGATCAAAACTATTTTGATAGTGTTCTATAACGAACCAAAATTCGCTGCAAAAGTAAACATTTTAGTTTATGTTATTGCAAAAGATTAATTAATATTACTTTTGATACCTAAAACTTAAAGCTTTGAAAAAAATAGTATTCTTTCTATTAGTTAGTGTTTCATTCTGGTCTTGTAAACAGGAATCCCAAAACAGCAGTACACTTCCAACAACACAGCGTACAACAGTACCCATATCATATGCAAAAGGATTTACTATAACCAAACACGACAACCACTCGGTTATTGAAATAAAAAGTCCGTGGCCAAAAGCAAAAAAAAGCTTTAACTATGTTTTAATTTCTCGTGAAGAGGCAGCCAAAACGACCTTTATGAAAGAGGCATACGACGGTATTATTATTACGCCTATCGAAAACATAATAGTGACTTCAACCACTCATATCCCAGCATTAGAACTTTTAAATGTTGAAGAAACACTGCGTGGTTTTCCGGGTACTGACTATATTTCTTCAGAAAAAACACGCACTAGGATTGATTCTAATGCCGTTCGTGAGTTAGGAAAAACTGAAGGCCTAAATACCGAAGTAGTTTTAGACATTGCTCCCGATGTCTTAGTGGCTTTTGGTTTAGATGGTAAAAACAAAGCCTTAGAAACCATAAAAAAAGCAAACATTCCTGTAATTTATAACGGAGATTGGATGGAGAAATCGCCTTTAGGAAAAGCCGAATGGATTAAATTTTTCGGAGCGCTTTATAATAAAGAACAGCAAGCCGACTCGATATTTAACCGTATTCAAACGGATTATAACGACGCTAAAAAATTAGCTTTAAACACCACTAAAAAGCCTACTATATTAAGCGGAGCCATGTATAAAGACGTTTGGCACTTACCAAATGGAGAAAGTACAGAGGCACAATTTTTAAAAGATGCCAATGCTAACTATTTGTGGCGTAATACTAAAGGTTCTGGAAGCCTTTCTTTAAACTTTGAAGTCGTTTATGACACTGCAAAAGATGCGGATATTTGGTTAAGTCCGGCCTATTACCGTAGTAAAGCTGAATTAGAGCAAGCCAATACCCACTATAGTAATTTTGACGCGTTTAAAAACAATACCATTTACACCTTTGCCAACACCGCAGGTCGCACAGGTGGGGTTACCTATTATGAATCAGGGATGGCACGACCAGATTTAGTATTAAAAGACATTATAAAAATCTGTCACCCAGAGGTTTTACCGGACTATACACCACACTTTTTTAAACCCCTAAAATAATAGTGAAGCCACAGCCATCATATACGGTTACCTTTATCATACTTCTCTTTCTTGTCGTGCTTTTATTTTTCGTCAATGTGAGTTTGGGTTCTATTTCTATTCCATTTACCGAAATATTTAGTAGTTTTTTCACTGAAGCTTCACAGTATAGTAACAAGGAATATATTATTCAAAATTATAGATTACCAAAAGCTTTAACTGCGGTTTTGGTGGGGTCTGGGCTTGGTATTTCTGGACTGTTAATGCAAACCTTATTTCGCAATCCTTTGGCGGGCCCTTTTGTTTTAGGAATTACTTCGGGAGCCAGTTTGGGTGTTGCTCTTGTTATTATGGGAGCCTCAGCAATTGGAGGTGTTTTTGCGTCCTTGCTCATATCAAAATGGAGCTTGGTAATCGCCGCTAGCATAGGAAGTTTTTTAGTTCTGCTTACGGTTTTAATCGTGTCATCTAAAGTACGTGATACTATGGCTATACTTATTATAGGTTTAATGTTTGGAAGTATCACATCGGCGGTTGTAAGTGTACTCTCATATTTTAGTTCGGCTGAAGATTTACAACAATATATATTTTGGGGATTTGGTAGCTTAGGTGATTTACAGTGGGATGAACTCGGCGTATTTGCCGCCATTTACACTGTTGGTTTACTATTTAGTATCGCATCTATAAAAGCTTTAAACACGCTGTTATTAGGTGAGAATTATGCGAAAAGCTTAGGTTTAGACCTAAAAAAAAGCCGACTTATTATTATCATCGCTACCAGTTTGTTGGCAGGAACGATTACTGCATTTGCAGGTCCTATTGCTTTTATTGGTTTGGCCATTCCACATATAACACGCTTGGTATTTAATACCGCTAATCATAGAACGCTAATACCTGCAGTCTTTTTGTTTGGAGCAATCGTCATGCTTATTTGCGATAGCATAGCGCAATTACCAAACACAGATTATACCTTGCCTATTAATGCTATTACCTCATTAATTGGTGCACCCGTTGTTATTTGGTTATTAATTAGAAAACGTAAAATGGTCTTTTAATATGAATGACGCCACACAACATACCATACTAAAAACCGAAGATTTAAGTATAGGATACCGTTCTAAAAAATCGGAAACCAGTATCGCTTCGGGAATTAATTTGAACCTAAAAAAGGGAGAGCTTGTGGGCCTCGTTGGCGGTAATGGTATTGGTAAATCGACGCTATTAAGAACCTTAACACATGTACAACCCGCATTAAACGGCCGTGTGTTTTTACACAACAAACCTATAGAAAAATACGATAACCTCGCATTAGCAAAAGTTTTAAGTATTGTACTTACAGAACCTATTGCGTCGAAAAACATGTCGGTTTTTGAGTTGATTGCCTTGGGCCGACAACCTTATACCAATTGGGTGGGGTCACTCACAAAAACAGATTTAAAGGCCGTTACCTCTGCTATTTCTCAAACTAATTTAGAGAGCTTACAAAATAAAAAATGTTACGAGCTTAGCGACGGACAATTGCAAAAGGTAATGATTGCTCGAGCATTGGCCCAAGATACAGATCTTATTATTTTGGACGAGCCTACCACTCATTTAGATATGTATCATAAAGCTTACATCTTAAAATGGCTTAAAAAACTAGTAGAAGACACAGGAAAAACCATTTTATTTTCGTCTCATGAAATTGATTTGGCCATTCAGTTATGCGACCGCCTAATCGTAATGAAAACAGATAGTATTGTTTGCGACAAACCATGTCATTTAATCTCTCAAGGTGTATTTGATAACTTATTCCCTAATGATTTAATTGTTTTTGATAAAGAAACAGAGCGTTTTAAGGTTAAAAAATAATTATTCCCATTAACTTAAAAAAAAACTGTCTTGAAAATCATCATTTTCCAAAAAACACGTTTACTACAATGAATCTAAATATATCTTTTTTAATTTTATTTTCAATTTTATTTTCAACTTGTAGTCCATCTTATTCACAAAGTGACAGTTTTAATGTTGAGTTTATTAAAGCAAAAAAAACAATAAAAGAGATAACAACATTTAGTGCTAACTACAAATCAAATAATGTAAATAAAATTAGTGTTAAAATTAAAATAGAGTCAACAGAAAAAAAAGGTGTATTTGATCCAAATAAAATATCTTTAATAGATCATGAAAACAACTTAAGATTCAGGCCTACCGATGTTTTAGCCAAAAGATTTACTAATCTAATCCCTTTTGGTAGAGTTTCAAAAGTAAAACCTAAGCTAAAAAGAAATAAAAAATTGTATGCCCCAGAAATCAAGGATACTTATTTAGATTATAATTTTGATGGCATCCAAAATGTAGACCTACCATTTAACTATGGCACAACTAAGAAACCAGATTTATTAATAATGCACTTTTATTCAAAAAAACTACGATCTACAACACTAACACTATTTTTTGCATAACCAAAAAATGCTAAAACTGGCACTTTATATTATGGAAATGAAAAAAATTCAGACATTAGTATTTAATAGTTTTTTGTATGTACTTTAAAAGTGAATAAAATTCAACCTATTTCATGAACGACAATCTCATTCTAATTCTCGCCATTCTTATTTCAGCCATTATTGGTGGCTATTTAGGGCTTATTATTTCGCGTTTAAAAAGTAAAGGTGAAAAGAGCAGACTCGAAGAGCGTCACAATAACTTAATTCAGCAATTGGCTGAAACCAAACAGGCAGCTGAAACTGAATTTCAAAAACAAGAGCTTCAATTTAATCAGCAGCTATCCGACTTAAAAAACAGACTTTCTAAAGCTGAAAGTGATCGCGAAGACATCCGTAGAGAAAAAGAATTTTTACATACAGAACTCACGCGAAAGTCGACAGAATATGATAATTTAAAACAACAGAGTCAAAATCGGGAACAAGACATTGAATTAAGGCAAGAGCAATTACGAAAAGACTTCGAACTTTTAGCTACTAAAATCCTAGAAGAGAAATCTGAGAAATTCACGCTTCAGAATAAAGAAAACATAAAAAACATTTTAACCCCCTTGCAAGATCGTATTCAGGTGTTCGAAAAAAAGGTAGACGATACGCAAAAAGAAAGCATTAGCATGCACAGTGCTCTAAAAGAGCAACTTCTAGGATTAAAAGATTTGAACTTACAAATGACCAAGGAGGCCACCAACCTAACGCGGGCATTAAAAGGGGATAGTAAAATGCAAGGAAATTGGGGTGAATTGGTCTTAGAGCGCGTCCTAGAAAAATCGGGATTAGAGAAAGACCGTGAGTATTTTGTTCAACAAAGTTTCACCCTCGCCGATGGCTCCCGTGTACTCCCCGATGTTGTGCTACACCTACCCGATGGGAAGCGTATGATTATTGATAGTAAGGTCTCACTAACCGATTACGAGCGGTTTGTAAATGCCGATGAAGACGAGCGGAAACCCTATTTAAAAGCACACATAAATTCTATAAAACGTCATATAGAGCAACTATCGGAAAAAAATTATCAGGATTTATACGATATCGAATCACCAGATTTTGTCTTGTTATTTATTCCTATCGAACCCGCTTTTGCTATTGCTATTAATGAAGATAACGCTCTTTATAATAAAGCATTCGAACGCAATATTGTGATAGTAACACCGTCTACCCTACTCGCAACATTACGAACTATTGACACGATGTGGAATAACGAAAAGCAGCAGCAAAACGCTATAGAAATTGCAAAACAAGCAGGTGCCTTATATGATAAGTTTGAAGGTTTAGTAAAAGATCTAACTGGCGTAGGTAAAAAGATTGACGATGCTAAAAAAGACTACTCTGCAGCTATGAATAAATTGGTTGACGGCAGAGGAAATATTATAAAAAGTGTCGAAAAACTAAAAAAAATGGGCGCTAAAGCAAAAAAATCACTGCCTGAAAACCTTTTAAGACGCGCTGATGAGGATCATGAAACAACGCTCTAAATTAGAAAACCTGTTGTATATTTAAAATTAAAAAACACGAATAAAAATGGAAAACACTTATAGAACAGTCGATGCCTCACGCATTAGTATATCAGAATTAATGTTACCCTCACATTCTAATTTTAGCGGGAAAATTCATGGGGGTTATATCCTTCATTTATTAGATCAAATTGCTTTTGCTTGTGCGTCTAAGCATTCTAAAATGTATTGTGTTACGGCATCTGTAGACACCGTCGATTTTTTAGCACCTATTGAAGTTGGAGAGCTAGTAACCATGAAAGCCTCCGTTAATTATGTCGGTAATACATCGATGGTTGTAGGTATTCGCGTGGAAGCCGAAAACATACAAACAGGAGTGACTAAACACTGTAACTCTTCTTATTTTACTATGGTTGCAAAAGACGAGAATGGCAGCTCGGTTAAAGTACCGGGGTTAATATTAAATGACAAAACAGAGTTAAAACGCTTTTTAAAAGCGATTAAACGAAACCAAACAAAGCAGCAAAGAAAACAAGAATTTGATCATCACGGCTTTTCTTTGGATAACTATCTTGCCGACCTAGAGGGGCATAAAGTGCGTATAGAACTACCCACAGACTTATAAAAAAAGCCTATACAATCTGGATTGTATAGGCTTTTTTTTAATTAAAATAGGGTTTTACATTTTCACAAATCGTTTGGTTAAACTTACAGACTGCTTACTGTCTGACACCCGTACTAAGTATACACCGGACTCCCATGTAGAAATTCCAATTGTAGACTTTAATTTTGTTAAACGCTGCTTATGAATACGTTTTCCTAAGATATCGAATACTTCAAACAACAATCCATCTGTAGTTACACTAGGCACATGGACCTCCAGACTAAAGCGTCCAGGGTTTGGGTGCATTGAAAAGGAACGGGGTGTTTCAAATTGAGGCGTACTTAAAGTACCTTCGGCCACCACTGTAATTGTTCCCGACATACTAGCTGCACCGTGAACACCACAGTAATAATCGTTAGCTCCTAGGTTTGCAAAAGTATACGAGAAAGTAGATCCGTTTGCGGCTAAAACACCACTATTAAATGTTTCTACACTCGTTCCTGCAGGGTCATTTTCCACGGAATGGTTTGGACTGGTCCACGTCCAAATCACCGTGTCTCCAGTTTCTATAGTGAGGTCTACATTAGAACCTATACCTGCAAACCAATTTAAATTATAGGTCTGCGTTTGCGCAATAGCACTGATGTAGAAAACCAATAAAAACATAAAAAGTAAAGTTTTCTTCATAATTTAAAAAGTTAAGGGATTCTATTAAAGTTACACCTTTTATTAACACAAAACGATAGAAAACAAAAAAAACCTCTAATAATAGAGGTTTTTTGTTAAAATATAAAGATTAAAATTTTCTATTTACTCAAGTACATTTTACGTCTTGCATATAAGTTATAGAACTCATCATCTTTTAAATCATCGATAAATAAAATGCTCTCTCCAGTACTTTTCATTTCTGGTCCTAGTTTTTTATTTACATTATGAAACTTATCAAAAGAGAAAACTGGTTGTTTAATTGCATACCCTTTTAACATAGGCTTAAAATCAAAATCAGTTACTTTTTTATCTCCTAACATCACTTTAGTCGCGTAGTTTACATACGGTTCACCGTAAGCTTTCGCAATAAAAGGAACTGTTCTAGAGGCTCTTGGATTAGCTTCAATAATATAAACGACATCATCTTTAATCGCAAATTGAATATTAATTAAACCTACTGTATTTAAGGCTAGAGCAATCTTTTTAGTGTGATCTTTAATTTGTTGCATCACTAAATTCCCTAAGTTAAATGGTGGCAAGGTCGCATTACTATCTCCAGAGTGAATTCCGCAAGGCTCAATGTGCTCCATAATACCAATGATATACACATTCTCCCCATCACAAATGGCATCGGCTTCTGCTTCAATAGCACCATCCAAATAGTGATCTAATAGTAATTTATTTCCTGGAATACTACGTAGTAAATCAACTACGTGTTCTTCTAGTTCCTTTTTATTAATTACAATTTTCATTCCCTGACCTCCTAATACATACGATGGCCTTACTAATATTGGGAAATCTAATGTATCGGAAACAGCTAAGGCTTGCTCTGCAGTTTCAGCAATATCAAATTCAGGATAAGGAATATTATTTTCTTTTAATAATTTAGAAAAACTCCCTCTATCTTCAGCTAAATCTAGTGATTCGTAAGTTGTTCCTATAATTTTAATACCGTAGCGATCTAATTTTTCAGCTAATTTTAAAGCGGTTTGTCCACCTAATTGCACAATAACACCTTCTGGTTTTTCGTGCTTTATAATATCGTAAATATGTTCCCAAAATACGGGCTCGAAGTACAATTTATCGGCAGTATCAAAATCGGTAGACACTGTTTCAGGATTACAGTTAATCATAATGGTTTCGTAACCACATTCTGCAGCAGCTAAAACACCATGTACACAACAGTAATCGAACTCGATACCTTGTCCGATTCTATTAGGTCCTGATCCTAAAACTATAATTTTTTTCTTATCAGAGACCACACTTTCATTATCTGCATAACGCTCACCATTTGCCAATTCTACATCATTCTCGAAAGTAGAATAGTAATACGGTGTTTTCGCTTTAAATTCAGCAGCACAAGTATCTACTAACTTGTACACTCTGTTAATTCCTAATTCTTCACGTTTAGTATACACTTCACTTTCTAAACATCCTAGCATGTGAGCTATTTGTCGATCTCCATATCCTTTTTGCTTTGCTTCAAGCAACAAGTCCTTTTGTAAAGTATCAATTTTAAAGGTAGAAATTTCTTGTTCTAGCTTATAAAGTTCTTCGTATTGCTTTAAGAACCACATATCGATTTTTGTAATCTCATGGATTCGACTTAAAGGAATTCCCATTTGAATGGCATCATAAATAACAAACACACGATCCCAACTGGCATGAGTTAATTTATCTATAATTTGATCGTAATTGGTATAGCCTTTTCCGTCGGCACCTAAACCATTACGTTTAATCTCTAAGGATTGTGTTGCCTTGTGAAGCGCTTCTTGGAACGAACGCCCAATACCCATAACTTCTCCAACAGATTTCATTTGAAGGCCTAAAGTACGGTCTGACCCCTCAAACTTATCAAAATTCCATCGCGGTATTTTTACGATCACATAATCTAATGTCGGCTCGAATAAAGCAGATGTAGATTTTGTAATTTGATTCTGTAATTCATCTAAGTGATAACCAATCGCTAATTTAGCAGCAATTTTAGCAATAGGATAACCTGAAGCTTTACTTGCTAATGCCGATGAACGCGATACACGAGGGTTTATTTCAATGGCAATAATATCTTCATTTTCGTCTGGACTCACTGCAAATTGTACGTTACACCCTCCTGCAAAATCACCTATACTACGCATCATATTAATAGCCATGTCACGCATTCTTTGGAATGTTTTATCACTCAAAGTCATTGCTGGTGCCACAGTAATAGAATCTCCAGTATGGATTCCCATTGGATCCATATTTTCGATAGTACAAATAATAACGACATTATCATTGGCATCACGAAGTAATTCCAATTCATACTCTTTCCAGCCCATTAAAGCTTTATCGATCATCACCTCGTGGATTGGAGAAATTTCTAATCCGCGTGTTAATAACTCGTCAAAATCTTCTTCTTTATACACGATCGAAGCTCCTGCTCCACCTAAAGTAAAAGAGGCTCTAATAACCAAAGGAAAACCAAACTCTTGAGCTATTTCTTTACCCTTTAAGTACGAAGTTGCTGTAGCTTGAGGCGCCATAGGCACACCAATTTTAAGCATTAATTCTCTAAACTTCTCACGGTCTTCGGTAATGTTTATTGCATCAATATCGACTCCAATAATTTCTACTCCAAAATCTTCCCAAATACCTTTTTCATCGGCTTCAATACATAAGTTTAATGCCGTTTGCCCACCCATAGTTGGTAATACAGCATCGATTTGCGGATGTTCTTTTAAAATCTTAACTAAAGATTTTGTTGTTAAAGGTAACAAGTAGACATGATCGGCCATAGACGGATCGGTCATAATTGTTGCTGGATTAGAGTTAATTAAAACGGTTTCAATTCCGTCTTCTCTCAAGGATCTTAAAGCCTGTGTTCCAGAGTAATCGAACTCACATGCTTGACCAATTACTATAGGTCCCGATCCAATAATAAGGATTGATTTTAATTTTGAATTTTTAGGCATTGCGTTGTTTTATTGTGTGGCAAAAATAATAAATATTAGATACAAAAAAAGGCGTTACACCTAAGTAACGCCTTAATATATTAACAATTGTTAATCATTATTTTTTATGTCTAGTTTCAGATGAAACAGATATTTTCTTTCTTCCTTTAGCTCTTCTACGAGCTAATACTTTTCTACCATTAGCAGAAGCCATTCTTTCTCTGAAACCGTGCTTGTTTCTTCTCTTTCTTTTTGATGGCTGAAACGTTCTTTTACTCATTTTATAATATCTTTAAAGTCTGAAATGTAATTTGTTTTATTTGCTTTAGTATTTCTCCAAAACTGACCGCAAATATACAACGACTTTTTAATTTCGCAAACCTTATTTAAAATTATTTTTGAAATGATGTGATTTCTCTTCAATTTAAAATAAAACACAGCTATAATATAGCGACAAGTTATGATTTTTAGTTTTTCTTTAGCTTCATTTTACCATAAAAAATTAGTTTCTTTGCACCCTCAAACATTTTTTTGAAGAAAAAATCATAAAAATTCAACATTCGATACGTAAAACACAGCTAGTATGTATAATAAAAATTTAAAATTAGTCATCGCAGCTTTAATTATTGCTGCAGCCGTTTGGCAATTTACAAAAGGAGGCATTGGAAATGGTATCATGCTTATTCTATTGTCTTTAATCTTTGTATTCTTATATTTTAAAAATGAGTTTATTTTAATGTCCTTTTTAAAACTGAGAAAACAAGATTTTGATGGTGCAAAAAAATGGTTAGATAAAATTAAAACACCAGAAACTGCATTAACGTCTAAACAACAAGGGTACTACAATTACCTTAATGGTATTATGGTATCTCAAACCGATATGAATGCGGCAGAGCGCTACTTTAAAAAAGCTGTGACTTTAGGTTTATCTATGGATCAAGATATGGCAATGGCTAAATTAAATTTAGCAGGTATTGCTTTTTCTAAACGCAGAAAACAAGAAGCTACCTTATTAATTAATGAAGCACAAAAACTAGATAAGCAAGGCATGCTTAAGGATCAAATTAAAATGATGAAAGAGAATATGAAGAAAGCTCAAATGCCAAACCAACATTACGGTGGTGGTCGCCAACAGCGCAGAGCAACTAGACGATAACAACAAAACGCCTTAATACTACATTAAGGCGTTTTTATTTTTGTGTACTCTTTAAGATCTATCAAAATTATCATAATAAGGGCGCCCATAACTTACAAATAGATTCCTTTATCTTTTCTGATTTAGGGCGCTTAATCCAAGCCTCTGGATTCATTACTTGCGCCGACTCTAAATCCTTTAAAAATATAGCTTTAAGCTCTTTACTTACCTTTTTATTATAAACAACAGCATTAATCTCAAAATTGATATTAAAACTGCGATAATCCATATTTGAAGTTCCTATGGTACTAAATACATCATCTACCACTAAGGTTTTAGCATGAATAAATCCTTTTTGATAGCGATACACTTTAATTCCTGCATCGAACAAGCTGTCTAAATAAGCATTTGTTGCGTGCTTTGCTGTCCACGAATCAGATTTATCGGGTATAAGCAGTCTAACATCAATACCGCTCTTAGAGGCCACCTGTAAGGCTGTTATAATTTGTGGATTGGGTATAAAATAGGGTGTTGTTAGGTAAATATAATCGTCTGCGCTAGTAATCGCTGAGAAAATAACTTCCATAATGTTAGCCCAATCCGTATCGGGACCACTCGCTGCGATTTGCACCGCTATTTCATCTTTACACGGTTTATTAGGAAAGAAATCCTCGCTGATATCAACATCACTGTCAGAAACAAAATTCCAGTTTATTAAAAACTGAACTTGTAGTGTTACAATAGCCTCCCCTTCTAAACGTAAATGAGTGTCTCTCCAGTAATCTTCACTTTCTGGGTAATTAACATAGGCATCAGAAATATTAATACCTCCAATATAACCAACGGCGCCATCTATAATTACAATTTTACGATGATTTCTATAATTCATACGTCCTGTGAATTTAGGAAATAGCACAGGCATAAAAGAGTAAAACTCGACACCACTTTCTTTAAGCTTAGTCTTCATTTTACGGGTTATACTGCTCCCCACATCGTCTATACTAAGCCGCACTTTTACGCCGCTTAGCGCTTTTTCACACAAGAGATTTAATACTTTAGAACCTATTTTATCATCTCTAACAATGTAGTATTCTATATGAATGTGATGCTTAGCAGCTTTTAAATCTTCTAATAAACGATCAAATTTAGTTTCACCGTTTAATAGGATATCAACCGTATTACATTTCGTTAGCGGTGCTTTATCACTCTTTTGTAATAGTTTTACAAGTTTTATTTTATCTTCTAAAAAATCATCCTCCAAGGCATCTAATTGGGACTTGGTTTGCTCTAAGCTCGCATTTAGTTTTTTTACAATACTTTGGTTTAAAATATTTTTCCGATTAAATATTTTACTCTTTCTATACTCTTGACCAAAGAGGTAATAAACGAGTAACCCAAAAAAAGGAAAAAACACTAAAACTATAATATAGGATAGTGTTTTTGTAGGATTTATATTTCTAAATAAAAGCGTCGTTACTGCAGAAATAGCCAATAAATAATTAATGACTATTAAGACATACCAAATATTATTTTGAAACAGCTCTAACATTAAGGTTTACTGGTATAATAACCTTCTCTAGGAATATCCAATTGGTATTTTTTTCGAGAATTATTATTTAAACGGTTCTCTCTTAACCATGGATTATGAAGTTTTAATATTTTATAATTAATGCCTAAATCTTTTGAAAACTGAGCAAAATCGGAAACTGCCGTATCCACTTCTATTTTATAAGTTGGCACATAACTGTACAAATCTTTTGGTCTAAAATTAAAACCATAGGTATCAGGGTTGGATAAAATTTCTTTTAGAGCTACGATTCTAAACACGTAACGCCCAGTCTCCTCTCCTAATAACAAATCGTAATACCCCTCTACTTTTTGTTCTTTAAGACGTCTAGACACACCATAATTCCCTGCATTATAAGCCGCCGCAGCTAGAGTCCACGATCCTAAACGTTCTTTAGAGTCCTTTAAATATTTACATGCTACTTCCGTTGCTTTTTCAAGGTGATAACGTTCATCGACATTATCATTTACCTCTAGCCCGTTTTCTTTTGCTGTAGCCGACATAATTTGCCAAAATCCACTAGCACCTGCAGGAGAGCGCGCATTTGTTAATCCGCTTTCAATTACCGCTAAATATTTAAAATCTTCTGGAATGCCGTGTTTTTCAAGTATCGGTTCAATAATTGGGAAATACTTTTTAGCACGTTTAAACATTAATAAACCATTAGATTGCCAGTAGGTATTTACCAACAACTCACGGTCCATGCGCTCTAAAATATCTGGATTATGCAAGGGCACCGGTTCACCAGCAAAATCTAGTTTTTCAGGTACTTGAAGTGCATAAACATTATATTCATTCTTAAATTTTTTCTCCACGAACTCGTCAGTTGGAGCTTCTTGAAATGCATTTATTGACACTGCTCCCACCGCCAATAATCCCACCGCCATTAATCCTTTTTGTATGTATTTCATCTTACTTTGTATTTTTTATAAATTTAAAAAATATTGCGGTATCCTCAAGATATTTAACCTAAAATTAGCTTTGGTAAATTCTCGTTAAACCATTTATATTTATTAATTATCATAATATGTGTACCTCCTTTAATGGTAATACAATCGCCTAAATAATGATGAGGAAAAACAAGGTCTGCATCACCGTGAATATGAATTGCTTCCGGCACGGGCTCCTCTTGATCCCAACACACCATTTGCTCGATAGCCCAGTCTAAATACTTTTTATCGTTAACCGACAAATACTTCTTGTATAACTCCACCCGTTTTGTCACCGTTTCACCAAAGGCAAACTTTGCTAATAAATCAATATTCCCCAACAACTGTGTAGGTAAAATCTTATAAGCCTTTGTCGCCCTTAACACTTTAAATCGCCTAGGCATTTCATTTTTGGTTTTAACACTAGATACGACAAATAATTTACGCACTTTAATATGCTTAATCATTTCTTGAACTAAAACACCTCCAAAAGACACCCCTAACAATACTATATTTTCATGTTTTATATCTTTAATAATTCGCAAAGCATAAGCCTCTAAAGTTTCATTGTCTAATGGAATAATCCAATGTAGCTTATGCAACTCGAATTGTTCCTTTGGTAAAGCTATGTTATCAAATATAGATGGGTTTGCCGCCATACCCGGCATTAAGTAAACATGGATTATTTCTTGATTCATAAGGTTTTAACAATATAGATTTACTATTGATGATAATAATGCTTAAATTTGAAAGATAAATTTATAAAATAGTTGATACTATTTTTGATTCTCTACACAAAAACACATAATTATGATAGATGCTGATGAACTTGTTGATAATGAATTTCAACGTCAATTTGAATTAACCATTGATGGTCATTTTGCAAAAATTGAGTATTCTTTACAAGACCGAAAAATATTCTTAACTAAATTAATTATTCCGGAAGCCATCACTGATGAAGACTTTCTAGATAATTTTTTAAAACTTGTTTTTGAAAATGTAAAAGAGCGCAATTTAAGCATTGTACCCACAAGCCCTGAAATCGCAAAATTTGTAAGACGAAACAGACAATACAAAAGCCTACTCCCGGTAGGACTAAGAATTTAAAAAAAAAGTCAAGCGTAATGCTTGACTTTTTTTATTTATACTAATTCTTTTACAAATTCAAACCTTACCAAGCCATCTTCATCAATATGCGTTAACTCTACACGATGTAAAGTATTTACTAATTCTGGATTCCAAGGCGCTTTGACTTTGACATAATTTTCTGTAAATCCGTGAATATACCCTTCTTTATTTTCACTTTCAAAAAGCACCTCTCTAGTGGTATTTAACTGACTCTCATAAAAAGCGCGACGCAATTTAACACTTAAGCCTCGTAACATTTTACTGCGCTTAGACCGGACGTTTTTAGGAACAACCCCATCCATATCTGCAGCTACCGTATTATCTCTTTCCGAATAGGTAAAAACGTGTAAGTATGAAATATCAAGCGTATTTAAAAAGTTATACGTTTCTAAAAACAACTCATCTGTTTCACCGGGAAAACCGACAATAACATCAACCCCAATACACGCATGAGGCATAACTTCTTTTATTTTATTTACGCGATCTACATACAACTCCCTTAAATAACGGCGACGCATTAATTTTAAAATAGTATTACTTCCACTTTGCAATGGAATATGAAAATGCGGAACAAAAGTTCTACTTTTAGACACAAAGTCTATAGTATCATTTTTTAAAAGATTAGGTTCTATAGAAGAAATACGTAAACGCTCGATACCTTCTACAGTATCTAAAGCTTCTACCAACTCAGAAAAGGTATGTTCGTGTTTTTTATTTCCAAACTCACCCTTACCATAATCTCCAATATTTACACCAGTTAAAACAATTTCTTTAATATTTTTTTCAGAAATCTCTTTCGCATTTTTCAGCACATTCTCTAATTCATCACTTCTAGAGATTCCTCTAGCCAAGGGAATAGTACAGTAAGTACATTTATAATCACAACCGTCTTGAACCTTTAAAAAAGCACGTGTACGATCACCTATAGAGTAACTTCCTACATAAAAATCGGCGTCTTCAATTTCACAAGAATGCACCTCACCAAAATCATTTTTAGACAAATCGTTTAAATAATCGGTGATTTTAAATTTTTCGGTTGCTCCAAGAACAAGATCTACACCGTGTACATCGGCTAATTCTTGTGGTTTTAATTGCGCATAACATCCTACAGCAGCGACAAAAGCATCAGGGTTTTTCTTTTGAGCCTGTTTAACAATAGTCTTAAAACGTTTATCGGCATTCTCTGTAACCGAACATGTATTTATAACATAAATATCTGCCGATTCAGTAAAATCGACACGGTCAAACCCTTCCTCCTTAAAACTCCTCGCTATTGTAGAGGTTTCAGAAAAATTAAGTTTACATCCTAAAGTATAAAAAGCGACTTTTTTTCTAGCGTTCATTCTCGTATTTTTACCAAGGTCCAAATTTACAACTTAATTATAATATGATAAAACCTATAGCCAAGCAATTTCATTCACTAAACAACTGTTTATTAATTAGTTGCTTTGTTTTCTTTTTTTTCTCATGCGGAAATGAAACAGACTCGAAACAAGACCGTTTGGTATTTCGTTATAACGAACATAAAAACATAGGTTCCTTAGACCCTGCCTTCGCTAAAGATAATGCAGATATTTGGGCCGTTAACCAATTATTTAATGGCTTAATACAAATGGACGATAGCCTAAATATTGTCCCTAGTATCGCCTCACATTGGAAGATTTCTCCCGATGCACTCACCTACTCCTTTAAATTAAGAAAGGATGTATTTTACCATAAACACCACCTTTTTGGCACAGATTCCACGCGACAAGTAACTGCTCAAGATGTTAAATACAGTATTTTAAGAATTAGTGATACCAAATTAGCCTCTCCAGGAAGTTGGGTGGTAAAAAACATAAAATCTATTGATGTTATATCCTCAGATTCTTTGCACATTTCCCTAAACACTCCGGACCCCTCGTTTTTAGGTAAACTCACCATGAAGTACTGTTCGGTTGTTCCTCGCGAAATTGTAGAACACTATGGCAATGATTTTCGAGCTAACCCTATAGGAACTGGTCCTTTTAAATTTCAACAATGGATAGAAAATATCAAGTTGGTATTACGTAAAAACGACACCTATTTTGAAAAAGATAATTTAGGAAATTCCTTACCCTATTTGGAAGCCGTAGCTATTTCGTTTTTACCAGATAAACAAAGTGAATTCTTACAGTTTATTCAAGGTAATTTAGATTTTTTAAACTCTCTTGACGCGTCCTACCAAGATGATATTTTAACCTCTAAAGGGGAGTTAAGAGGCAAATACAATCAGTCTATAAACCTTATTCGCGGGCCTTATCTAAACACCGAATACCTAGCGTTTTTCCTAGATTCTGAAAGCTCCGAAATGCAGTCTTCACTTTTAAGACAAGCTGTAAATTACGGGTTCGACAGAAAAAAAATGATGATTTATTTGCGTAATGGCGTTGGTATCCCTGCAAATGGCGGATTTATACCAAAAGGATTACCTGGTTTTAATGATTCTATTGGCTACAGTTATAACCCCAATAAAGCGAAACAATTATTAGAACAATATCGTACCCAAACAGGAAACTCCAATCCAAAAATAACATTAACAACAACGAGTAATTATCTTAATTTCTGTGAATATATTCAACGTGAATTACAAAAAATTGGCTTGGAAGTTAGTGTTGATGTAATGCCACCTGCAACTTTAAAAGACGCTAAAGCGAATGGTAAATTAGATCTATTTAGAGCAAGTTGGGTAGCCGATTATCCTGATGCTCAAAACTACTTATCGTTATTTTACAGTCAGAATTTCGCGCCTAACGGCCCAAATTATACACATTATACAAATCCGATTTTTGATACTTGGTATACCGAATCTTTTAAATTAACAGATAATAAAAAACGTGAAGAACTCTATACTAAAATGGATAGTTTGGTTATGAAAGAGGCTCCAATTGTTCCTTTATATTACGACGAAGTGATTCGTTTTACTCAAAAAGGCATCACCGGTTTAGGAAACAACCCTATTAATTTATTAGAACTTAAGCGGGTGAGAAAGAATTGAAACTATTCAAATTTAAAAGAACTCACGAATTAAAACAACAAACCACATCCCATAAGATGTGGTTTGTTGTTTAATCAAAGACGTTTAGCATCATTTAAGACTAGTCTCTTCTATATTTTTTTGTCTCCTCAAAAACAAACTCCAGAATGGCTTTATCTTGTTCTGAGAACTCAATACCACGTCTCGACATCACCACTTCGGCAACTTCAAAAGCTTTATCTGTTTTATAAGTTGTAAAACCTGCACTACCACCCCAACTATAACTAGGTACAAAGTTTCTAGGAAAACCACTTCCAAAGATATTAGCATTAACCCCAACAACAGTCCCCGTATTAAACATGGTGTTTATACCACACTTACTATGATCTCCCATCATTAAACCACAAAATTGTAGACCCGTTTTTGCAAACCGTTCCGTCTCGTAGTCCCAGAGTTTTACTTCGGCATAGTTATTTTTTAAGTTCGAATTATTAGAATCTGCTCCTATATTACACCATTCTCCCAATACAGAATTCCCTAAAAACCCATCATGACCTTTATTAGAATACCCCATTAATACAGAGTTATTGACTTCACCCCCAACTTTACAATGTGGACCAACAGTAGTCGCACCATAAATTTTAGTTGCTAATTTTAAAGTTGCGTTATCACATAACGCTAAAGGACCACGAACTACAGTCCCTTCCATAATCTCGGCGTTTTTACCTATATAAATCGGACCGGAGCTTGCATTTAATGTCGTAAATTCTAAAGTTGCACCTTCTTCTATAAATATATTTTCTGGAGCAATTACATTATTAGAGCTTGGAATGGGTTCTGACTGCCTGTTGTGAGTTAAGCACTCAAAATCTAATGCAATTGCTTCGGCATTTTTAGAAAAGATATCCCAAGTATGCTCAATCTTTACACAATCATGTGTAAACTCAATAGCTTCATAAGTATCTAAATCCACTTCCTCTTGAGAATCTTTAGTAAAAAAAGCAATCATATCCTCGCCGCTAAAAATGGCTTGATTCTCCTTTAACCCTTTTACTAATTCTATTAATTGAGGTGTCGGACAAAAAGATGCATTAATTAATATATTCTCCTCCAATTCCACCATTGGATATTTATCAGACAAATAGTCTTCGGTAATTGTTGTGGTTGTGGTGCCTAAATAATGTTCCCATTTTTCTCTAATAGTCATAATTCCAACTCTTATCTCTGCCACAGGACGTGTATAAGTAAAAGGAAGTAATTGGTTTCTTGCTGGACCGTCAAAAAGAATATAGTTCATGTTGTCTTGAGTTGATAAGTTAATTCAAAAGTAAATATATTAGGCATAACAAAAAAGCCTTTCAGTAAATGAAAGGCTTTTAAATATAATAAAACTACGGAAATTACTTTTTGAATTTCGCGTATTTGTTTTTGAATTTATCGATACGACCTGCAGTATCTATTAATTTAGATTTACCGGTGTAAAAAGGGTGAGATGTTCTAGAAATCTCCATTTTTATTAATGGGTATTCTGCTCCTTCGAACTCAATTGTTTCGTTTGAAACTGCTGTAGACTTAGTTAAGAACACGTCGTCATTAGACATGTCTTTAAATGCTACTAATCTATAATTTTCTGGATGTATATCTTTTTTCATCTCTAAATGCTTTAATTGTATTCTAATTTCGAGGTGCAAATTTAAGTAAATTTTACATATTACCAACCTTTTCCACAAAAATATTTAAACTTTTTCTGTAACGTTTGCTTATCTTTGAAAACTAACAACTATAATTAACTTCAAAAACACCAAAGATATGGAAAATTCATTAAAATCTAACGCTACCAATTATGGCCTTTATTTAGGAGCTGCTTTAAGTATTGCAACAATTATAGCTTACGCTGTAGACTTATCGCTTTATACGGCCTGGTGGTACGGCATTGGATTAATGTCTTTAGTCATTATAATAGGTATTTTATCTACTGTAAAATCTAAAAGTCTTCAAGATGGTTTTATAACGTTTAAGGAAGCTTTCACTTCTTATTTTATTACCATCGCCCTTGGTTTAGCCATCAGTTCTGTAGTGAGCATTGTTATTTATAATTTTATAGATCCCGAAGCAGCGATTACTATTAAAGACCTTATGTTAGATTCTCAAGTAGAAATGATGAGAAATTTTAACGCCCCAGAAGAATCAATTGCTGAAGTGGTAGCTCAATTTGAAGAGCAAGAGAATATTTTTTCTATTGGAAATGTTATTCAATCTATGGTATTTCAACTTATTGGCTTCAGTGTTATAGGTCTTATTGTTGCTTTAGTAATGAAAAGAAAGCTAGAAAACGCATAATAACCTTATATTTGAAGCATCAAATTTCAAACGCATAGTATGAATATATCAGTAGTCATACCACTACTTAACGAAAAAGAATCTTTAAAAGAGCTATATGATTGGATCGCAAAAGTTATGCAGTCCAATCATTTTTCGTATGAAATCATATTCATTGACGACGGTAGCACCGATGGTTCTTGGCAACAAATAGAGACCCTTTCTAAACACGATCCGAATGTAAAAGGCATACGTTTTTTGAAAAACTTTGGGAAATCTCAAGCCCTCCACGCAGGATTTTCTAAAGCGAAAGGCGAAGTAGTGATTACTATGGATGCCGACCTGCAAGATAATCCCGAAGAAATACCTGAACTCTATAAGATGATTGTTAATGATAACTTCGATTTGGTTTCAGGGTGGAAAAAGAAACGTTACGATAATAAACTCACTAAAAACTTACCGTCTAAACTCTTTAATTGGGCAGCAAGAAAAACCTCTGGCGTAAAACTAAACGATTTTAATTGCGGATTAAAAGCGTACCATAATAACGTTGTAAAGCATATTAATGTTAATGGTGAAATGCACCGTTACATTCCTGTTTTAGCCAAAAACGCAGGCTTTTTAAAGATTGGAGAAAAAGTGGTTCAACATCAAGCGAGAAAATATGGCGAAACGAAATTTGGAATGGATCGTTTTGTAAATGGATTCCTCGATCTCATCACCATTTGGTTTATCTCTCGCTTTGGAAAACGTCCTATGCACCTGTTTGGCGCTTTAGGTGTAATTATGTTTGCTATTGGTTTAAGCTTCGCTTTTTACCTAGGCGTAGACAAGTTGTTTTTTCACCCTTACGGACGATTAATTACCCAAAGACCTCAGTTTTATATTTCCTTAGTAACTATGATTATAGGTTCTCAGTTTTTTGTTGCAGGATTTTTAGGTGAAATTATCCTAAGAAATACTCCCGATAAAAAACGCTACTTAATAAAAAAGGAACTTAATTTTTAAACCGTTATTTCTAACATTTTTATTATGCTTATTTTAGCAAAATAATTACTTAGTTAGTATATCTCATTACGCAGTACTATTAAAACATGATACATATAGAACCAGAATTATTAGATAAAGTAAATACATGGTTAACACCAGCTTTTGATAAAGAAACCCAAGAGTATATTAAGACGCTTATTGCTGAAGACCCTAAAACCTTAAAAGAGAGTTTTTATAAAAACTTAGAATTTGGAACCGGAGGAATGCGAGGTGTAATGGGTATTGGTACCAATCGTATTAATAAATATACATTGGGAAAAAACACTCAAGGACTAAGCGATTATATGCATAGCGTTTTTCCTGGAGAACAATTAAAAGTCGCTATTGCTTACGATTGTAGACACAATAGTAAATCGTTAGCAAAAATAGTAGCAAACGTATTTTCCGCTAATAATATAGAAGTCTTTTTATTTGAAGACTTACGCCCTACTCCTGAATTATCGTTTGCCTTAAAACATTTAAATTGTCATTGTGGTATTGTTTTAACCGCCTCTCACAATCCGCCAGAATATAACGGATATAAAGTGTACTGGCAGGATGGCGGACAATTAGTTCCGCCGCAAGATGCTGAAATTATTTCGATAATTAATGCCCTTGACTATGGCGCTATTAAATTTGAACCTAACGAGAAATTAATTACTTATATAGGAGAAGATATCGATAATGCGTTTATAGATGCAGCCGTTAAAAACGGAAGCTTTAACACGCCTCAATCTGCTAAAGATGAGTTAAATATTGTGTTCACCTCATTACACGGAACGTCTATTACAGCTGTTCCCGAAACCTTAAATCGTGCAGGTTATAAACAGGTTAATATTGTTGAGGAACAGCGTGTTCCTGACGGTGATTTCCCAACAGTTAAGTCGCCTAACCCCGAAGAGCCTGAAGCCTTAAAAATGGCTTTAGAATTAGCTAACAAAACACATGGTGATATCGTAATTGGAACCGATCCTGATTGCGATCGATTAGGCGTTGCTGTTAGAAATCTTGACGGAGAGTTGGTATTACTTAACGGTAACCAAACGATGGTATTAATGACAGCTTTTTTAACCGAACAATGGAAAAAAAGCAACAAAATTAATGGTCAAGAGTTTATTGCTAGCACCATTGTATCTACCCCAATGATGCAAAACATTGCCGATGCCTATAATGTAGAACTCAAAGTAGGTTTAACAGGTTTTAAATGGATTGCTAAAATGATTAAAGACTTCCCAGAACTCAATTTTATTGGTGGTGGAGAAGAAAGTTTTGGTTTTATGGTAGGCGATTTTGTACGTGATAAAGATGCTGTTACCTCTACCCTATTAATTTGTGAAATCGCTGCTCAAGCTAAAGCTGAAGGCAGTTCGGTATATAAAAAACTAATCGATTTATACGTCAATCATGGGATGTTTAAAGAGCGTTTAATTTCAATGACCAAAAAAGGCATTGAAGGTGCTCAGGAAATTAAACAAATGATGATTGATGCTCGAGAAAACCCACTACAAACTGTAAACGGTTCTAAAGTGATTAAAATTGAAGACTACCAATTATCTACAGCTACAAATACAATAAATAATACAGTAACTCCTTTAGACATCCCTAAATCAAATGTCTTAATTTATTACACTGAAGATGGTAGTAAGATTGCACTTAGACCAAGTGGAACAGAGCCTAAAATTAAATTTTATATTAGTGTAAACACTGTTTTAGAGTCAGCTGCTCACTTTCAAAGCACAGAAAACAAATTAGAAACCAAAATTGATGCTATCATAAAAGATATGCAACTCCACTAAATGAAAGAAATAGTACGACAACTTCTACCATTTATCAAGCGTTTTAAAAGGCACGTATACTTAAACGTTTTTTTTAATATACTTTATGCTTTATTTAGCGCCCTAGCATTTGTCTCGCTTATCCCCATGATGAATGTGCTATTTAGTAAAACAAAGGTGGTCACCAAAGCTCCTGTTTGGACAGGTATTGCAGAAATCAAAACCTATGGTGAACAGTTTTTAAATTACAAAGTGAGTGGCTACTTAGAAAATGGCAATGCTCAAATGGCCTTATTAATAGTAGTTTCACTTGTGATTTTTACGTTTTTATTAAAAAACCTATTTGGATATTTTGCTATGCAGCATATGATGTATCTTAAAAACGGCGTTTTAAATAGCTTAAGAAAAGATATGTATGATAAGATAATCAAACTCCCATTAAGTTTCTATTCCAAACGCCAAAAGGGAGATGTGATGGCGAGAGTTTTGGGAGACATTAATGAAATGCAAAATTCATTTTTTATTGTCTTAGAACTTATTGTAAGAGAACCTGCTACAATTATATTCTCACTAATTATAATGTTTTCATTCAGTTGGAAGTTAACCTTATTTGTATTACTATTTATTCCTGTCTCCGGATTTTTAATCTCAAGAATTGGAAAAAGTTTAAAAAGCAATTCTCTTAAAGCACAACAAGAATCTGGTCGTCTTATATCTATTGTCGAAGAATCTTTAACGGGTTTAAAAATTATAAAAAGTTATAATGCTGAAAATACATTTAGAAACCACTTTATCAATTCTGCAGACAGAATTTTAAAGTTATCCAATAAAATAGGCTTAAAAAACAATTTGGCTGGCCCTGTTAGTGAAGTGTTAGGTATTGCAACTATTGCCGTCTTACTGTGGTATGGCGGACAACTTGTACTTATAGATAATGTTATAGCAGGAACCGATTTCTTAGCCTTTATGGGATTAGCTTATGGTATTTTAACTCCTGCTAAAGCCATCTCAAAAGCATCTTACCGTGTTAAAAATGGTATTGCAGCGGCCGATCGTGTATTCGAAATTCTTCACGAAAAAGACAACATGGAAGATATTCCAAACGCTAAAATACTAGACGGTTTCACAAAAGAACTAAGTATAAACAATATTTCATTTAAGTATGATAACGACCTAGTTCTTAAGAATTTTAGCATCACTGTTCCCAAGGGAAAAACGGTCGCATTAGTTGGACAGTCAGGAAGTGGAAAAAGTACAATTGCTAACTTAGTTACCCGATTTTACGATATTAATGAAGGCAGTATCTTAATCGATGGAAATGACATTAAAAATGTAACAAAAAAATCACTTAGAAGCCTTATGGGCTTAGTCACACAAGACTCCATACTATTTAACGATACCATAAAAAACAACATTCTTATTGGGCAACCAAATGCTACAGACGACCAAATTATAGACGCCTTAAAAATCGCTAATGCTTGGGAATTTGTTAAAGATCTACCTCAGGGCATGGAAACCAATGTAGGTGATGCTGGAAATAATTTTTCTGGCGGACAAAAGCAACGGATAAGCATCGCTAGAGCGGTACTTAAAAACCCTCCAATTATGATCTTGGATGAAGCTACATCGGCCCTCGACACCGAAAGTGAACGATTAGTTCAAGTGGCTTTAGAAAATATGATGAAAAACAGAACTTCAATTGTCATTGCTCACCGTTTGTCGACAATACAAAGTGCAGACCAAATTATCGTTATGCAAAACGGACGAATTGTAGAGCAAGGAACGCATGTTGAGTTAATTAAAAAAGATGGCATGTATAAACGCTTAGTCGAAATGCAAAGTTTCGAATAAGCTTCATAAAGTACTTACACAATACCCCTAAAGAGAAGTGATTTTTAAACTATAAAATCACTTCTCTTTTTAGTTCTACCACAACTGGTATTTAAAGTGTTTTAAAACACCTTGGATTGGAAGATAAAAAACAATATTTTAAACCTTTATCGTAATTTATAGTCTAAAAACAAAATCGTTATAGTGCTACAAGAAAAAGAGCTCTTAATACAATTACAGTCTAACAAGAATAAAGACGCCGCTTTTAAAGAGTTAGTTACTCTTTACAAAGAGCGCCTGTATTGGCATATTCGTAACATTGTTAAATCTCACGATGATGCCGACGATGCATTACAAAACACTTTTATTAAAGTGTATAGAAATATTAATGGTTTTAAAGGCGATAGTAAATTATATTCCTGGCTTTATCGCATTGCAACAAACGAAGCAATTACCTTAATAAATAAAAATGCAAAACGTCTACAAATCTCTAATGAAGAAGTTCAAGAATTAGCCATAAACAATTTACAATCCGACGTGTATTTTGAAGGCAATGACATTCAATTACAATTACAAAAGGCTATAGCAATATTACCAGAAAAACAACAATTGGTTTTTAATATGAAATATTTTCAAGATTTAAAATACAAAGAAATATCAGAGATATTAAATACTAGCGAAGGGGCTTTAAAAGCCTCTTACCACTTGGCTTCAAAAAAAATTGAAGCCTATTTAAAAGCGCATTAAACTATTTGACTTTTTAACAGTCTTATTAATAGAATGAAAAACAAAGGATTACATATTATAAAAGAATCAGGATTTAAAACACCATCAAATTATTTTGAAGGTCTAGAAACTGAGATACTAACTACTGCACGCTTAAAAAACAATGCAGCACAATCTGGTTTAAAAGCGCCAAGTGATTATTTCGAAACTTTCGAGGTTAGTATTCCAGCCTCTAACAAAGAAGTAAAAGTAATACCGCTTTATAAAAAAATTGTGGTGTCTGTTGGTAGTATTGCGGCTGCTCTTCTTTTATTTTTTAGTTTGAATTTATTTAAAAAAGATTTAAGTTTCGATTCACTAAGCTCAGCAACTTTAGATAGTTATTTGTTAGAAGAATCAAGTAGTACCGAATTATCTCTTTTATTTTCAAACTCAGAACTCACCGAATCGCAGTTTATTGATTTCGATTTGAATATAGACACCATAGATTCTTTATTAGACACTAAAGATTTTGACGAATTAATTTTAGAATAAAATGAAACACCTTATCCTAACCGCATTACTTGCTGTTTTTAGTTTTCAACTATCAGCACAAGATCACGGTGAAAAAATAGACCGAAACAAGTTAAAGGCACTAAAAGTAGCTCATATTACAGAGCAAGTAAACTTTACGCAACAAGAAGCTCAAGCCTTTTGGCCTTTATATAATGCTTACGAAGATCAGCGTAATGCACTTCAAGAAGCGTCTAAAGAACGTAAAAAAGAAAATTTAGAAGGCATTTCGGAATCAGCAGCGAAACAATATCTAAATACCCTTCTAAAAATTGAAGAAGATTACCATATTAATCAGAAGGAATACTATGCTAAATTAGAACGTGTATTATCTGCAAAGAAAATTATCAAGGTTATTCAAGCCAATCGTTCTTTCCGAAAAAAAATGATTGAAGAATTTAAAGATCGTCATAAAAAAGAATACAAAAAATAAAAAAAGCAGCCAATGGCTGCTTTTTTTATGCTTTAATTTATCTAAAAGTAAGCTTAGCCAAACGTTTATTTCCCGCGGCATAAGCAACACTATCATTTACAAATCGAATCGTATAAAAACCTTCGTTCGTTAAATGCGTCCAATGCTCTCCACCGTCATTTGAGTAATCTATACCTTTAAAACCAACAGCAACCAAAGACTTCCCGTCACTATTTGGCACATATTGCACACAACTTCTATAACCCGGAATTTTGTTTTTAGCGGCTACATGCCACGTTTTCCCTCCATCTTGAGTTTTTATTTTATTCGTATTCATAGCGTCGGGTTTGGTGTAGTCTCCTCCTATAGCATACCCCATTTTATCATCATAAAAATCTATAGAATACATTCCTGCCGTTTCAATCCCTTGAACAATTGGAGTGTCAAAAACCTCCCAGGTTAACCCTTTATCCCCAGAAAATAATACACGACTCGCCTTGCCTCCAGTAGCAACCCAAGTTTTATCACCACTAATTTTAATATTCGTATCACTAGCCGCAAAAGCTGCTTCACCTTCTTTAGAAGGCGGTAAATTCTCACAGTCTATTTTTGTCCATGTTTCTCCCCCATCACGAGTAATTATAATACTCATACAAGAATCGGTAGGGTCACCTATGGCAATACCTTCCATATCATTCCAAAATGCCATGGCGTCATAAAACGCTTTCTCATGATCTTCTTGATAGACTAAAGACGCACTAGAGTCATTAATTTTATAAAGGTATGCCGGACTCCCAACAGAAATCCCGAATTTAGCCGTGTTAGTCACCGCTAAAGCTCTGAAATTTAAATCTGTTTTATCAGCGTCGATGTTAATAGGATAAGTAATCTCATCTAAAAACACATTGTTTAAATCGGGCGTTTTTACTTGCCCTGCAAACCCTTTAGAAGTTAGAAAATAACATCCCGCTTCATTTTTAAGCAATTCTAAAGCTCTAATATTTAGCGTCGAATCACTAAGCAATACGGCAATTTCAACTTCAGAAAATGATGTTTTATTCACTTTCAAAGACAGCTCTTCTAAGTTAGAGCCCTCATTTTTAGTATCTTTTTTACAACCATAACATAGTACGATTGCTAGTAACAGGAATAATTTAGTCTTCATTTTTATATTTTTGTTAAAGATAATATAATACAGATAATTTAAAAATAATCGTCTATTCGAAGCTTTTAATGTAACTTTGCAGGCTGAATTTGAAGCGTTAATCGCTTTAATTCTATATATTATTACAGATAAATAAGCTTCTACTTGTAGAAGAAAGACAACGAATACACAAAGATGAGATTACATAGAAATTTATGTTTTGCAACGGTTGATGGTTTATTACAAATCTTTAACGAAGGTATGTACGCCGACAAAGTTGTACAACAATTATTAAAAAGAGATAAACGTTGGGGAAGTCGCGATCGCGGTTTCGTAGCTGAAACCACTTACGATATTGTAAGATGGAAGCGTTTATATGCAGAAATTGCAGACGTTAAAGAACCGTTTAGCCGTGATGATGTTTGGAGAATGTTTGCCGTATGGGCAACACTGCGAGGTATTAAATTACCGGATTGGAAATACTTTGAAGGCACGCCATTACGAAAAATCAAAGGCCGATTCGATGAGCTTTCGAAAGTAAGAAAAATTAAAGAGTCTATTCCAGATTGGATGGATGAACTTATTGTTAGTGAACTTGGTGAAGCTGTTTGGAATAAAGAAGCTACGGCTTTAAATGAACAAGCCGATGTTATTTTAAGAACGAACACCTTAAAAACAACAAAAGAAAAATTACAAACAGAATTGTTTGATTTAGATATCGAAACAGAATCTATTAAAGGCTATCCTGATGCTTTAAAACTAAAGGAACGTGCTAATGTTTTTACAACTGATGCCTTTCAAAAAGGATGGTTTGAAGTGCAAGACGCATCATCTCAATTAGTAGCTGAGTTCTTAGAGGTTAAACCAGGAATGAAAGTTGTAGATACGTGTGCAGGAGCAGGAGGAAAAACCTTGCATATGGCTGCTCTTATGGAAAACAAAGGTCAGATCATAGCTATGGATATCTATGAGAATAAACTTAAGGAATTAAAACGCCGAGCAAAACGAGCGGGTGCTCATAATATTGAATTCCGAGTTATAGACTCTACAAAACCGATTAAAAAATTATACGATAAAGCCGATCGTGTTTTAATTGATGCGCCTTGTTCTGGTCTTGGGGTACTAAGACGTAATCCTGATGCTAAATGGAAATTACAACCTGAGTTTATAGAAAAAATCAAAAAAACTCAACAAGACATTTTAGTGCAATATTCTAGAATGGTAAAACCTGGTGGAAAATTAGTGTATGCAACATGCTCTATACTTCCTTCAGAAAATGAAAATCAAGTAAAAGCTTTTTTAGAGACCAATAAAGAGTTTACTTTTATAAAAGAGAAAAAAGTACTGTCGCATAAATCTGGATTTGATGGATTTTACATGGCTTTATTAGAAAGAAAATAATTTATTACTCTATTACCGATGAAACAGTTCTACCTATCATTATCCCTAATTTTAATTAGCATTTCTGCTATAGCCCAAATTCCTAGCAACTATTACGACAGTGCTGCAGGATTAAATGGTTACAGCTTAAAAACAGAATTGCATAATATAATAAGCACAGGCTATCAACAAAATTCATACGACAATCTTTATACGGGTTACCAAACTACCGATGTAGACCTCTACTATGAGAATGATGGAACCGTTTTAGATATGTATTCGGAAAAACCTGCAGGTACTGATGCCTATAATTACAATCACACCAGTGGAGACCAATGTGGAAATTACAACAGTGAAGGTGATTGCTACAATAGAGAGCATTTAATTCCACAATCTGTTTATAACCAAGCATTACCTATGCGTACCGACATCCATCAAGTTATCCCAACAGATGGAAAAGTTAATGGTCAGCGTAGTAATTTTCCTTTTGGAATTGTCAGTAGTCCTTCTTGGATCTCTACAAACGGTTCTAAAGTCGGAAACTATACCACAGTGGGTTACAACGGACAAGCTTTTGAACCTATTGATGAATTTAAAGGTGATATTGCAAGAGCTGTTTTATATTTTGCTGTGCGTTACGAAGGCCAAGTAGGCAATTGGAATTTCCCAATGTTTGATGGCTCTAATGATAAAGTGTTTACCGATTGGGCTTTAGATCTTTTATTACAATGGCACGCAAACGACCCTGTTTCTCAAAGAGAAATAGACAGAAACAATGCGGCTTATAATTACCAAAATAACGCAAATCCTTTTGTGAGCCACCCTGAATACGCTCAATTAATTTGGAACCCGAACCCAGATGTTACACCTCCAACAACACCAACTATGCTTGTTGCGTTTAACCCTACAGATAATTCTGTGAATTTAGATTGGAATGCTTCTAGCGATAATGTAGCCGTAACCTCTTATAACGTATATATTGGTGGTACTTTAGCCTTTAACACTTCAAATACAACAACATCTACCGTTGTTAATGGCTTACAACCAGACACAATGTATTGTTTTACAGTGACTGCCTTAGACGCCAATGCAAACGAGTCAGCTATAAGTAATGAAGTTTGTGAGACAACAACTAATTCGGGAACAGGAACTCAAGATTGCGTTACTGAAACCTTTGAAAACATATCAACAAGTTCTAGTAGCTACACCGATGTAAACTGGACTGGAGATAATGGTTTAACATGGACAGCTACCGAAGCGCGTACAGACCAAATGATTAATGGTAAAGCTATCGTTATAGATGGTAGAGGCTCTACTATGGGCACGCTTACTTCACCGACAATTTCTGGAGGAATAGGTAACTTAACCCTGACTACAAAACGTGTTTTTGGTGGTAGTACTGGAGATTTAAGTGTTTATGTTAACGGTGTTCTTAAAGGTACAGTACCTTACGATAATACTGTGCAAACAACATCCCTTTCTGGAATAAATACAGAAGGTAATGTTAGTGTCACTATTTCAGAAAATACTTCCCAAGGTGATCGCGTGGCGATAGATGACTTATCGTGGACCTGCTACTCGGTATTAGGAACAGAAACTTTTAATGAAACATCAGACATTAGCATATACCCTAACCCTATTGCGGGTAGTACCCTAACTATAAAAACGAAAAGACCTTTACCATATACTATTTACGATGTTCTAGGTCAACGTGTAAAATCTGGGACCACCGACGAAAAAACAATAAACGTTTCCAACCTTAATAACGGATTGTATTTAATTAAAATTAAAACACCATCTGGAAACATCACTAAGAAATTAGTAAAACAATAATTATTAAGCGGCTTTCGAGCCGCTTTTTTTTTGGTTAATAACCACGTGAATAACCTTTAAAATAATGCCCACTTTTTTAATAAACCATATCATTAAAAAAGTTAAATTTGCATATTACAAACAACAACACAATTTAACATACAATGATTCATTTCTTTGGAAACGTAAACAGCAAAGTATTTGCAGTACAAACAGCAAAAGAATTATCAACTGAAACCATCTTAAAATTAACATGGTTATTTGGTGACCAACCAAAAATTGAACAAGCATCTCTAGATGCTTTTTTTGTTGGACCTCGAGCAGCTATGATAACGCCTTGGAGTACAAACGCAGTAGAGATTACCCAAAACATGGGGATTTTTGGAATAATTAGAATTGAAGAGTTTTTAGCTTCAACAGAAGGATTTTCAGATTTCGACCCTATGATTTCTGAGTTATATAAAGGCTTAAACCAGCAGTCTTTTTCTATTGACATTCAGCCAGAAGCTATTTTAAATATCGAGGATATTGCCGCTTATAATGAACAAGAAGGACTTGCGTTAAGCGATGAAGAAATTCAATACCTTGAAGGTGTTGCTAAGAAAATTGGACGCTCTTTAACCGATTCTGAAGTTTTTGGTTTTAGCCAAGTGAACTCTGAACACTGTAGACACAAGATTTTTAACGGGACGTTTATTATTGATGGAGAGGAAAAGGACACCTCACTTTTTAAACTAATAAAAGAAACTTCCAAGCAACATTCAAACACCATTGTATCTGCTTATAAAGATAATGTGGCATTTATTAAGGGACCAGTAGTCGAGCAATTTGCTCCTAAAACTGCTGATAAGCCTGATTTTTATACCACAAAAGATTATGAGTCTGTTATTTCATTAAAAGCAGAAACTCATAACTTTCCTACTACTGTTGAACCTTTTAATGGTGCGGCAACTGGATCTGGAGGAGAGATCAGAGACCGTCTAGCGGGAGGAAAAGGATCTTTACCTTTAGCTGGAACTGCGGTTTACATGACGTCTTACTCACGATTAGAGGCAGCTAGACCATGGGAACAAAAAATGAAAGAACGCAATTGGTTATACCAAACGCCAATGGATATATTAATAAAAGCAAGTAATGGAGCCTCTGATTTTGGGAACAAATTCGGACAACCATTAATTTGTGGTTCTGTTCTTACTTTCGAACACGAAGAAGAAGCCCAAAAATTAGGCTTCGATAAAGTGATCATGCAAGCAGGAGGAATTGGTTATGGTAAAGCAGACCAAGCCTTAAAAGATACTCCAAAAGAAGGGGATAAAATTGTAATTCTTGGTGGTGAAAACTACCGTATTGGAATGGGAGGCGCTGCCGTTTCTAGTGCCGATACAGGAGAATTTGCTTCGGGAATTGAACTCAATGCCGTTCAACGTTCTAACCCTGAAATGCAAAAACGTGCTGCCAATGCCGTAAGAGGTATGGTAGAAAGTGAAGAGAACTATATCGTATCTATTCACGATCATGGTGCCGGTGGACATTTAAATTGTTTATCAGAATTAGTTGAAGACACAGGAGGACATATCGATTTAGATAAGCTCCCTGTTGGTGACCCAACCTTATCAGCAAAAGAAATTATTGGTAATGAATCTCAAGAAAGAATGGGATTAGTCATTGCCGAAAAACATATTGATACACTACATAGAATTGCCGAACGTGAGCGCTCGCCAATGTATACTGTTGGTGATGTTACTTTAAACAATCGTTTTACATTCGAGTCTAAAACTACAGGCGAAAAACCTATGGATTTAGCACTTGAAGATATGTTTGGAAGCTCTCCAAAAACAATCATGACCGATGTTACTGTTAATAGAAACTACGAAGACCTTAGCTATAATCCAGATCAAATTCTTGAATATATCGATAATGTCTTACAGTTAGAATCTGTAGCTTGTAAGGATTGGTTAACTAATAAAGTAGACCGTTGTGTAGGTGGTAAAGTTGCCAAACAACAATGTGCGGGTTCTTTACAATTACCACTTAACAATTGTGGGGTAATGGCTTTAGACTTTAAAGGTAAAGAAGGTATTGCAACCTCTGTAGGCCACTCGCCTATCTCTGGATTAATAAGTCCAACAGCAGGGAGTAGAAATGCTATTGCAGAATCTTTAACTAATATTATTTGGGCGCCTTTAAAAGACGGATTACAGTCGGTTTCTCTTTCTGCAAACTGGATGTGGCCTTGTAAAAATGAAGGTGAAGATGCCAGGTTATATGATGCTGTAGAAGCTGTTTCAGAATTTGCCATCGATTTAGGTATAAATGTACCGACCGGGAAAGATTCTTTATCGATGAAACAAAAATATCCGAACGAGGAAGTAATTTCTCCTGGTACGGTTATAATTTCTGCTGCTGGTAACTGTAACGACATCTCTAAGGTAGTCGAGCCAGTTTTAAGCCATAACGGTGGTGATATTTATTATATCAATCTTTCGGAAGATGACTTTAAATTAGGAGGAAGTGCTTTTGCTCAAACACTTAATAAAATTGGTAAAGACACGCCAACCATAAAAAATGCCTCTCAATTTAAAACGACCTTTAATACCATTCAACAACTTATTAAGGACGGTAAGATTATTGCTGGTCACGATGTCGCTTCAGGAGGATTAATTACAACCTTATTAGAGCTTTGTTTTGCCGAAGTTAATTTAGGAGCAGAATTAGACTTAACAGCTCTAGGAGAAGAAGATTCTGTAAAATTATTATTCTCTGAAAACTCAGGACTAGTTTTCCAAGCAAAAGATCAAACTATAGAAAACGTATTAACAGACGCTAATATTAAGTTTTTCAACATTGGAAAACCAACTCATAGCGATGTGTTAAATATTATAAATAAAAATGAAGTTTACACGTTAACAGTTTCAAGGTTAAGAGATGTTTGGTATAAAACCTCATTTTTATTAGACCAAAAACAGACCGCTAACGGTTTAGCTGAAGCACGTTATAAAAACTTCGCAAATCAACCCCTTCAATATACCTTCCCTACTCATTTTACTGGAAAATTACCAGTAATCGATAGCTCTAAACCAAGACCAAAAGCAGCTATTCTAAGAGAAAAAGGAAGTAATAGTGAGCGTGAAATGGCCAATGCCATGTATTTAGCAGGTTTTGATGTTAAGGATGTGCATATGACCGATTTAATTTCTGGTCGCGAAGATTTAAAAGACATTCAGTTTCTGGGTGCCGTAGGAGGTTTCTCTAATAGTGATGTATTAGGATCTGCTAAAGGATGGGCCGGTGCGATAAAATTCAACGAAAAAGCGAACGAAGTCATTTCGGATTTCTTTAAAAGAGAAGACACTTTATCGGTAGGTATATGTAACGGTTGTCAGTTATTTATGGAACTCGATTTAATAAATCCAGAACATGAGGTACATGGGAAAATGATTCATAACGATTCTAAAAAACACGAAAGTGCATTTACTTCGGTACATGTTCAAAAAAACAACTCGGTCATGTTATCCTCTTTAGAAGGTAGCACGTTAGGAGTATGGATTTCTCATGGTGAAGGAAAGTTTAATTTACCTCAAGGCGAAAACAACTATAACATTGTTGCTAAATACGGTTATGACAGTTACCCAAGTAATCCAAATGGTTCCGATTTTAACACAGCAATGTTATGTGATAAAACAGGAAGACATTTAGTCACAATGCCTCATATTGAGCGCTCTACATTTCAGTGGAACTGGGCCAATTACCCTGAAAACAGAACGGATGAAGTCAGCCCTTGGCTAGAAGCATTTGTTAATGCTAGGCTCTGGATAGAATCTAAAAAATAACAAACACTATATAATTAAAAAAAGGGGCGGTTTTATTAAACTAGCCCCTTTTTAATTTAATACTTTAAATATGTAAGATTTTACGACTAAAACCATCTTAAGACAAAAAATAATAATATTTTTGGAGTTGCTATTAAGATTAATAACCCCTTAAATGACCTACAACTCACACCGATCCTCAACCAAAGGAGCTTTGGTAGACGAATACTTTGAAGTCTATTGCCCAGATTCTATTATCCCCTACCACTCAACACTACTTCCAGTTGCAATGCCATCGATTACATATATTAAAGACGGCCTATTTAGAGCTAAGACCCCAAACAATGATTACACCGTTGATGGGATAATTTTAACTGGGCAATTCTATAGAGCATACAATATGGAAATTAACGATGCCTATAAAGCCGCAGGTATTACCTTACACCCTACAACATTATACAAGCTTTTAAACACAGACATTTCCAAATTCAGCAATAAATACACTGCACTCGAACATGTTTCCGAGGAATTATCTGAAACGATTACCGCTATAATCGAAACTGGAGTAACGGGTAAAAAAGCACTTTTAGCTATGGAAAAAGCATTAAAACCATTAGTAAAAGTCAACGATTCTAACGTTCAACAAATCGATTTAGCAGTTAATACTATAATAAAGAAAAAAGGGCTTTTAAGCGTTAGTGAATTATTGAGCGATATGAACATATCCCAAAAAACCTTGGAATCCCAATTTAAAAAGATAGTGGGTTTAACACCTGTACGTTTTATTAAATTAAAACGCTTTATTAATCTTATGAGGCAATATGAGAATCAGGATATAAATTTAAAAAACTTGATTTTTAAATATAACTATTATGATGAAGCTCATTTTTACAAAGATTTTAAGCTCTTTATGAACGAAACGCCAAAAAACTTCTTTACTAACGAGACCGATTTTATAAAAAAATACATAAATCGCTAAAATAATTTAGCATTTACGAATTTTTACAATAATATTCATTTTATTCTGTATATTTTTGAGAAAACTTATGTGAAGTTTATTTATATTAAATGAAAGTTAAGGGATTCATTTAATACTATAATTAAATTTACTTAATACCACATAACGTTTTGTTATCAATCTATTAGTAAAAGGGCTATATATCTATATAGCTCTTTTTTTTTACCTTACTTTTAAAGATCGGCTAGTTCTCTGTTTTAGACCCCCTACTCTTTAACCTTACTAGAATACCTTGTATACGTTCTTTCCTTAGGATTACAGAAAGAGCTAAAGCAACCAATAACGAAATACAGGCCGCAACACCTAAACCACCACCAAAACCGTTAAACACAGAATTTGCTGATAAAAACAAAACAGCAAATAACCCTCCTGCAGCACCTAATAAAACATAATTCGAGACTACCGAAGAGGACACCATTCCAATAAACGACGCTCCAAAAGCAACTAGTGGTATATGTTCAAAAAGGTACTCAGAGAAAAAACTTTGAAAAAGAAGCACTGTAATACCAGACGAGAGGCCGATAAGAGATGAAGCTCGAACCGCACTCTGATTGTATTTAGTATGCAAAACAAAGGTCGCTATAACCGAAAGAGCTCCAACACTACATAAAACTATGGTTTCAAAATTCATGAGCCTACTATTAAAGTGATGACAAAAGTTAACAATACACCTCCAAAAGCTAAAGTGCCCAGCTTACCTCCCATATTATGAAAGACACCACTAGCACTCACCAACAAAAGACCTGTTATACAACTCGCTAAGAAAATAAATAAATATCCAGACGCCACCACAGCACTTGTCATTCCCACAAAAGTACCACAATACACTGCGGCAGGCATAGACTGTAATGTGATATTATTTTTAAAAATATTAGGAACAAAAGAAACAACTAAACCTACCATGCTAGCCGCAAGCACCGCACTTAAAGCTGTAGAGGTATGCAATACGTAAGTAGAAAACGCCCCTATAAACACGAAAAAAATACTGTGAATTTCGTCTAAACTATTATGCTGTGGCCGTACCGGCTTCTTTATATAGGTTACAACTAACATTAAAAGAATTAGTATAAGCCCTACTATTATGAAGGGGTTTTCTAAATAGCTATAAAGTAGCACCCCAACATAACTAAAGTGGATTAGTAATATGAGGATAAAAGTAACTTGTTTTACTCGTTTATTAGTCATTAAAAAGGCTGAAAGCCTAGAGTTTAGTATTAAGCAATAGTGTTTCAATAGCAAATAAGCATGCAAAATTACTATTTATCTACCCTTAAACCAGGGTTTAATGAAAAGTTTAACATCCGAAACCATTTTATCCCTATTAGAATTTGAAGGTATTGAACTAGTGCAACCGGAACAACAAAAAGCAAGAACAAATACTAATATTTCAACTAAAATTAAAGAATACCAATAATTTGCAATGTGTTTTTTAATACGACCACAGATTTAACAAGGTCTTGGCGCTTTCTAGCTATAATTTAATAATTTTTTAATTCAAGATGATTACAATTCCTCACAAATAAGAATAATACAACCTATTACAAAAACTCAAATAAGCACACAACGCCCTGAATAACAATAACTAACAAAATATAAAACACCATAAAAGTAATTATAAATGTTTTTGTCAATCTAATTTTAAAATAACCATTCCTTTTCTTAATTTGCAAGTCGACAATACAAATTATCCCTATGCAAGAAATCACAAAACTTTTTGATTTTCCATACTATCAATTGGAGACCTATAATTTAGACGCTGCTTTAGTCTCTAAAGTTAATGGTGAATGGATTAAAACATCTACAAAAGAATATATTGATAAAGCAAATGCTATAAGCCGCGGTTTACTTCGCTTAGGTGTACAGCCTAATGATAAAATTGCTGTTATTTCTACGACCAACAGAACAGAATGGAACATCATGGATATTGGTATACTCCAAACTGGAGCACAAAACGTACCCATATACCCAACGATATCAAAGGAAGACTACGAATACATCTTAAATCACTCTGAAGCGACCTATTGTTTTGTTTCAGACGAGAGTATTTTAGAAAAACTAAACCAGATTAAAGCTAACACGAAACTAAAAGGAGTCTACACTTTTGATGATGTAGCCAATGAAAAGAGTTGGAATGATATCTTAAAACTAGGAGAAGATACTAGTAACCAAAACGAAGTAGAAGCGAGAAAAGAAGCGGTAAATGAAAACGATCTTGCAACCTTAATTTACACCTCTGGAACCACAGGTAAACCAAAGGGAGTAATGCTATCCCACAAAAATATCGTATCGAATGTACTTAATAGTGAAAAGCGCGTACCTTTCGATTACGGACAATCTAAGTCATTAAGTTTTCTACCAGTTTGTCACGTTTTTGAGCGCATGATTCTATATTTATACCAATATTGTGGTGTAGAAATTTATTTTGCAGAGTCCATTGAAAAAATGAGCGACAATTTAAAAGAGGTTCAACCACATGTTATGACCGCTGTACCACGCTTATATGAAAAAGTTTTTGATAAAATAGTTGCTAAAGGTGCTGACCTTTCTGGTATTAAAAAAGCACTTTTCTTTTGGGCTGTAGACTTAGGTTTAAAATATGAACCCTATGGTGCTAATGGGTGGTGGTACGAAACCCAATTAAAACTTGCTCGAAAACTTATTTTTAGTAAATGGAAAGAAGGTCTTGGCGGAAAATTAGACCTTATGGTTTCTGGTAGTGCCGCTTTACAACCTAGACTTACCCGCGTTTTTGCTGCGGCAGAATTACCTATTATGGAAGGCTACGGACTTACAGAAACATCTCCAGTAATTTCTGTGAATGATATGAGGGATGGTGGTTTTAGAGTAGGAACGGTAGGAAAAGCTATTGATAATATTGAAATTAAAATAGCTAGTGATGGTGAAATTTTAGTTAAAGGGCCTAACGTAATGATTGGCTACTACAAAGATGAAGAAAAAACAGCCGAAGTCCTTAAAGATGGGTATTTCCATACTGGAGATATTGGTGAAATAGATAGTGATGGCTTCTTAAAAATCACGGATAGGAAAAAAGAGATGTTTAAAACATCTGGTGGTAAATATGTAGCCCCTGCTCTATTAGAAAACAAATTCAAACAATCTCGATTTATAGAACAGATCATGGTTATTGGAGAAGGCGAGAAAATGCCAGCGGCTCTTATTCAAGTTAATTATGAATTTGTCGAAGAATGGGCAAAAAGACGTAAACTTACCTTTAAAAACAAAGAGGAGATTACTTCTAACCAAATACTTAGAGACCGTATTCAAGAAGAAATAGATGAAGTCAACGAAAAATTTGGTCATTGGGAACAAATTAAAAAGTTTGAAATAACTCCGGACTTATGGACGATTGAAGGAGGACACCTCACCCCTACTATGAAAATGAAGCGTAAGGTTATTAAAGAAATTTACAAAGACCTTATCGAAAAAATATATAGACCGTAAACTAAAAACTCCTTAAATTTATTAAGGAGTTTTTTTTTGGAATTTCATAATAATTTTCCATAATTTATTATGCGTGCATAGTATTTTTTTCTTATCTTTGGTATTCATAGAATTACGAAGACAAAAGAATGAGAGAAAAAACCATTGACTATTTATTACGTACCACTTGGCTGGCTGTCAATAAAATGTATAATGAAGAAGCTGCTAAGTTTGATACTACAATGGCTACTGGATTTACATTATTAAGTATAGATCCGGAAAAAGGCACCCCATCTACTTCACTGGGCCCTATAATGGGTATGGAAGCAACGAGTTTATCTCGTATCTTAAAAAAAATGGAAGAACTAGGATTAATTGAGCGTAAACCTAATCCTGAAGACGGACGTGGTGTTTTAATTTATCTCACCGAATTCGGAAAGGAAAAGCGAGAGTTTTCTCGAGATCGTGTATTAACATTTAATAATACCATTAAAAAGCATATCTCAGAAGAAAAGTTGCAACACTTTCAAGAAGTTACCGAAACAATTACAGAATTGATTTCAAATAAAAAAATTTACAATCAAAAGCTAACATCATAAATAACATGAGCAAACGTAGAATTAAAAAAATAGCTATTATTGGTTCCGGAATTATGGGAAGCGGTATCGCTTGTCATTTTGCCAATATTGGTGTAGATGTACTATTATTAGACATTGTACCAAGAGAATTAACCGATAAAGAAAAAGCAAAAGGATTAACTTTAGAAGACAAAGTTGTAAGAAACAGATTGGTAAATGATGCCTTAACAGCCTCATTAAAATCGAAACCCTCTCCTATATACAATCAAAAATTTGCAAGCAGAATTACTACTGGTAACTTAGAAGATGATATCGCTAAGGTTGCCGATGTAGATTGGATAATGGAAGTTGTTGTTGAAAGATTAGACATCAAACAACAGGTATTCGAAAAATTAGAAAAATACAGAACTCCTGGTACACTAATTACTTCAAATACATCGGGAATCCCTATTAAGTTTATGAGCGAAGGACGTAGTGAAGATTTCCAGAAACATTTCTGTGGAACGCACTTCTTTAATCCCGCGCGTTACTTAAAATTATTTGAAATCATCCCTGGACCTAAAACAGATAAAGCTGTATTAGATTTCTTAAATGAATATGGTGAAAAATTCTTAGGGAAAACGTCTGTTGTGGCTAAAGATACACCAGCATTTATTGGAAACAGAATTGGTATTTTCAGCATACAAAGTTTATTCCACGCCGTTAAAGATTTAGATTTAACTATCGAGGAAGTTGATAAATTATCAGGACCAGTAATTGGTCGTCCGAAATCGGCAACCTTTCGTACGGTAGATGTTGTTGGTTTAGATACTTTAGTTCACGTTGCCAACGGTATTAGAGAAAACTGTCCGAAAGATGAACGTTTAGAATTGTTTGAATTGCCTGACTTCATCAACACTATGATGGAAAACAAATGGCTAGGTAGTAAAACAGGACAAGGATTCTACAAAAAAGTAAGAAAAGAAGACGGATCTTCAGAGATTCTATCTTTAGACCTAAACACTTTAGAATACCGCCCGTCTAAAAAAGCGAAATTTGCTACTTTAGAACTGACTAAAACAGTCGATAAAGTTGTAGATCGTTTTAAAATATTAGTTAAAGGAAAAGATAAAGCTGGTGAGTTTTACAGAAAAAGTTTCACTGCCCTATTTGCTTACGTATCTAATCGTATTCCGGAAATTACAGATGAATTATATAAAATTGACGATGCCATGAAAGCAGGTTTCGGATGGGAACATGGTCCTTTCCAAATCTGGGATGCTATTGGCGTTGAAAAAGGTATCGAATTAATGAAAGCCGAAGGTTTAGAGCCTGCTGCTTGGGTTAATGACATGATAGCTTCAGGAAACACCTCGTTCTATACAGTAAAAGAAGGCGCTACTTATTTCTACGACATTCCTAGTAAAAAACAAACTAAAGTTCCTGGTCAAGATGCATTTATCATCTTAGATAATATTCGTAAAACAAACGAAGTCTTTAAAAACTCGGGAGTTGTTGTTGAGGATTTAGGAGATGGAATCCTTAATGTTGAATTCCAATCTAAAATGAATACGATTGGTGGTGATGTTTTAGCTGGTTTAAATAAAGCTATTGACTTAGCTGAAAAAGATTTCGACGGTTTAGTAGTCGGTAACCAAGGTCCTAACTTCTCTGTTGGAGCGAACATCGGAATGATTTTCATGATGGCTGCAGAACAAGAGTACGACGAGCTTAACATGGCTATTAAATACTTCCAAGACACGATGATGCGTATGCGTTATTCTGCAATACCAACTATCTCTGCTCCACATGGAATGGCTTTAGGTGGTGGATGTGAAATTTCATTACACGCAGATAAAGTAGTTGCAGCAGCAGAAACCTATATGGGACTAGTAGAATTTGGTGTTGGTGTAATCCCTGGAGGTGGTGGTTCTAAAGAAATGGCTTTAAGAGCGCAGGACCTTTTCCAAAAAGGAGATGTGCAATTAAACATTTTACAAGAGCATTTCTTAACTATTGGGATGGCAAAAGTATCAACTTCTGCTTATGAAGCTTTCGACTTAAACCTTTTACAAGAAGGAAAAGATATCGTTGTGGTAAATAAAGACCGCCAAATAGCAGTTGCTAAGCAACACGCAAGATTAATGGCCGATTCAGGTTACACACAACCTGTTCGCAGAGATGACATTTTAGTTCTTGGTAAACAAGCCTTAGGTATGTTCTTAGTAGGAACAGATTCTATGCAAGATTCGAACTACATCTCTGAGCACGATATGAAAATCGCAAATAAACTTGCTTATGTTATGGCAGGTGGTGATTTATCAGAACCTACGCGCGTTACAGAACAGTATTTATTGGATTTAGAGCGTGAAGCCTTCTTAAGCTTATGTACAGAACGTAAGACTTTAGAAAGAATCCAACACATGTTAACAAAAGGGAAACCACTTCGCAACTAGTTGCGGATAGTAATAAGGAATTAGTACTAAGGATGAAAATATCACTAAATACTAATTACTAACAACTAAATACTAAAACAAATGAAAACAGCATATATAGTAAAAGCATACAGAACCGCAGTTGGTAAAGCTCCAAAAGGTGTGTTCCGTTTTAAAAGAACCGATGAATTAGCGGCTGAAACCATTCAGTACATGATGAAGGAACTTCCAAATTTGGATAAAAAGCGTATTGACGATGTCATCGTTGGAAACGCCATGCCTGAAGGTGCACAAGGATTAAATATGGCACGTTTTATTTCCTTAATCGGATTAGATAGTGTAGATGTACCTGGTGTAACCGTAAATCGTTTCTGTGCTTCAGGTATAGAAACTATCGGAATTGCAACTGCCAAAATCCAAGCAGGAATGGCAGATTGTATTATTGCTGGAGGAGCAGAAAGCATGAGCGCTGTACCTATGACCGGTTTTAAACCAGAATTAAATTATGATACAGTAAAAGCTGGTCATGAAGATTATTATTGGGGAATGGGAAATACTGCTGAAGCAGTAGCAAAACAATTCAACGTATCTCGAGAAGATCAAGATGAATTTGCCTTTAACTCACACATGAAAGCTTTAAAAGCGCAAGCTGAAAATCGTTTTCAAAATCAAATTGTGCCTATTGACGTAGAACAAACTTATATTGATGCTAACGGAAAAAGAGCTACAAAATCGTATACAGTAACTAAAGACGAAGGACCACGTGCAGGAACTAGTAAAGACGCTTTAGCAAAATTGCGTCCAGTATTTGCTGCTAACGGTAGTGTAACTGCCGGTAACTCCTCACAAATGAGTGATGGTGCTGCCTTTGTTATGATTATGAGTGAAGACATGGTAAAAGAATTAAATCTTGAACCAATTGCGCGCTTAGTAAATTATGCAGCAGCAGGTGTCGAGCCCCGTATTATGGGTATCGGACCAGTAAAAGCAATTCCGAAGGCTTTAAAACAAGCAGGATTAAAACAAGACGATTTATCTTTAATCGAGTTAAACGAAGCTTTTGCTTCACAGTCTTTAGCTGTAATTAGAGAGTTAGATCTTAATCCAGATATCATTAACGTGAATGGTGGGGCAATTGCCTTAGGTCACCCACTAGGTTGTACCGGTTCTAAATTATCTGTGCAGTTATTCGACGAAATGCGTCAGCGAAACATGCAAGGAAAATATGGTGCCGTAACTATGTGCGTAGGTACAGGTCAAGGTGCATGTGGAATATTCGAATTTTTAAACTAATCAAAGAACTTAATACAATACTATAAAATGGCAGATTTAGAAAAAGACATCCTTCGTGGAGGTCAATTCTTAGTAAAAGAAACACAATGTGAAGACGTTTTTACTCCTGAAGATTTTTCAGAAGAACAAACAATGATGAAGGAGGCTGTAATGGAGTTCAACGATCGTGAAATCATTGCAAATAGAGCACGATTTGAAGCTAAAGATTATGCGTTAACCGAAGAGGTAATGCGTAAAGCTGGTGAACTTGGATTTTTAGGAGTTGCTGTTCCTGAAGCTTATGAAGGATTAGGAATGGGTTTTGTTTCAACCGTATTAACATGTGATTATATATCTTCTGGTACCGGTTCTTTTAGTACCGCTTTTGGTGCACATACAGGAATTGGAACAATGCCAATTACCCTTTATGGTACTGAAGAGCAAAAGAAAAAATACGTTCCTAAATTAGCAACAGGAGAATGGTTTGGTGCGTACTGTTTAACAGAGCCCGGCGCAGGATCGGATGCGAATTCAGGAAAAACAACTGCAGAACTTTCTGCTGATGGAAAGTCTTATAAAATCAACGGACAAAAAATGTGGATATCAAATGCAGGTTTCTGTAGCTTGATGATTGTTTTTGCACGTATTGAAGATGACAAAAATATTACTGGTTTTATTGTAGAATACGATAAAAATAACCCTAACGGAATTACTTTAGGTGAAGAAGAACACAAATTAGGAATTCGTGCGTCTTCTACACGTCAGGTGTTTTTTAATGACACAGTAGTTCCTGCAGAAAACATGTTAGCTGGTCGTGGTGAAGGATTTAAAATCGCTATGAACGCCCTAAACATTGGACGTATTAAATTAGCTGCTGCTTGTTTAGATTCTCAAAGACGAATTTTAACAACTGCTGTTAACTATGCAAACGAGCGTAAACAATTTAAAACGCCTATCGCTGACTTTGGTGCTATTAAAGTGAAACTTGCTGAAATGGCAACTAACGCTTACGTAGGAGAGTCTGCTACCTATAGAGCTTCTAAAAACATTGAGGACAGAATCGCTATGCGTGAGGCTGCTGGAAACACACACCAAGAAGCGGAGCTAAAAGGTGTTGAAGAATATGCTATTGAATGTTCTATTCTTAAAGTAGCCGTTTCTGAAGATGTACAGAATTGTGCAGATGAAGGAATCCAAATTTTTGGAGGTATGGGATTCTCAGAGGAAACCCCTATGGAAGCCGCTTGGAGAGATGCTAGAATTGCACGTATTTACGAAGGAACTAACGAAATTAACAGAATGTTATGTGTTGGTATGCTAGTAAAGAAAGCGATGAAAGGTCACGTAGATTTATTAGGTCCTGCTCAAGCTGTTCAAAGTGAATTAATGGGTATCCCTTCTTTTGATACCCCTGACTATTCTGAATTATTTTCTGAAGAAAAGGAAATGATTGCAAAACTTAAGAAAACATTCTTAATGGTGGCTGGAGCTGCTGTACAAAAATTTGGTCCGCAATTAGAAGAGCACCAACAGTTATTAATTGCTGCTGCCGACATCTTAATTGAAATCTATATGGCTGAATCAGCAATTTTAAGAACCGAGAAAAATGCTAAGCGCTTTGGTGAAGACAAACAAGCTGTTCAAATAGCGATGTCTAAACTATACTTATATAACGCTGTAGATATCATCGAGAAAAAAGGAAAAGAAAGTATTATCTCTTTTGCTGAAGGTGACGAGCAACGTATGATGCTTATGGGATTAAAGCGTTTTACAAAATATGCTAACTACCCAGATATCGTTGATTTACGTAACGAAATTGCTGAGCGTATTAAAGCAGATAATAAATACGACTTCTAAACTTTAGAACAAGTAAAACTTATAAAAAGCCAATTCTATCAATATTAATATTGAGAAGAATTGGCTTTTTTTTTATATCTCCAATTTTAATTCCAAAAAACACCTTTTCCACCACAGCATTCTGATTTACAATATCTTATAAACTTTTACTAGCTAAATCGACTCCTTTTCACTAAATTTAAGACTCCCGCCCCTAAATTGATTAATAGCACTTAATAGTTTAGTTAATGTATTATTCACATTTCTATGAAAGTAAAGTCAATAATGGGACAGTCATCCCAAGGGATTATAGAAGCCTTTAAACATTTTGTTAAAGATGTTTTAAAGCTGTGTTTAGAACTTGTACTACTCTCGAATACACAACACTTCAATTTACTTTTAGCTGTAAGTTATACCCATACAGGTAGAAAAGTATACCGTTTCCATCACACTATTAATCCCCTACTTCTTACCCCTACTTTAGCGAATTCCCATACCTGCAATTTAAAGCGCTTAGTCAAAAAGGCAATTCATCTTATCCAATACCATAAGGTGTTTTCAACGAATCCCTTATCACAAAGTGTAGCTTTTGGCTTAGGTCAAAGTATACGCACAACGCACAAAGTAAAAGTGTACAATTCATCATTAATATCCTCCTAAACCAGTACACTATGCAACTCACCAATACTTTAGAAAAAGAGGTTCTAAATAGCTATAACACTTGGTTATACAGCTATTTAAATGGTGATATAGTAACCTATGACTCCTATTTTGACGACACCTATCACTTTATCGGGTCGACTGATAATGAAGAATACTTAAACAAGAAAGAAACCACAAACTTCTTTAAAGCGACTAGCGATCAATTGGCTGGAAAATGCGATTTAAGAAATGAAACTAAAATCATCGAAAAGTTTAACGATTTAATTTTTATAACACATCTATTTGATGGCTGGTTTATAAATGGTGAAGATTGGAGTTATTACGGACGATTTCGATTTTCATCGGTAATGAAGAATAAAGAAAACGAATGGAAATTTATACACCAGCATTTTTCGACTACAGATTCTAAAACAAGCAATGGAGAAACCATCGGATTTGATAAAGTAAATCTAGAAAACCAAGAGCTTCGTGATGCCATAAAACGTAGAACTTTTGAGCTGGAAACCAAGAATCGTGAACTTGAAATTGAAGGCGCTTTAGAACGCATCAGAGCACAAGCCGTTGCGATGAAACAGCCTTCTGACCTACTCGATATTGTAGTCACCATGCGTAATGAATTCAATAAACTAGGTCATGAAGCGCATTACTTTTGGCATATGATGTGGTTACCAGAAAAATATGAAAAAGCCATGACCAGTGGCGATGGTTCTAAAATTGGTTTTGTTATGGAACTGCCCAAACATATTCATGGAGATATTCCATTATTAGCAAAATGGGAAAAGAGTAATGAACCTACCGTTGTATATGCTATGGATACAGAAAAAGCCATTAATTATGTGGATAAGATGATGCAATTGGGAGATTTTAAAAATAGTGATCCTCAAGCACCTAGTCACGAAAACATAAGGGATATTGGTGGATTAACTTTTATAATGGCGCGTACCACACACGGAGAGATTGGTTATAGTCTACCTGGAATCGTCAAAAATCCACCCGTAGAAGATTTAAATATTTTAATACTATTTGCCGGTGCGTTTGACCTAGCTCATCGACGTTTCTTAGACTTACAAAAAGCCGAACATCAAGCCAGAGAGGTTGAGATAGAATTAGCCTTAGAAAAAGTAAGAGGCCGTACCATGGCCATGAAACATAGTGATGAATTACAAGAAGCATCATTCTTATTAGATCAACAAGTACGAGGTTTAGGAATTAAAACTTGGGGCTGTGCTTTCAATATTTACGGAGAAAACGAATCTACGGAATGGTTTGGAAATGAAGCTGGTGTATTACCTACATATACTGTTCCTCATAAAGGAATATTTAAGGAATATTACCAAAATGGTCAAGAGGGTAAATCATTATTAATTAAGGTGTTTAATGGTGAGGAATGTCTGTCGCATTATGAATATATGAGTTCGCTTCCTATTATTGGCGATGTCTTAAAAAACTTAAAGAAAACTAATACTAGCTTCCCAACCTATCAAATAGATCATGTCGCCTATTTCAAATATGGCTACTTATTGTTTATTACCCGAGAGCCTGTTCCAGATGCGTATGCTGTTTTTAAACGTTTTGCCAAAGTTTTCGAGCAAACGTACACGCGCTTTTTAGACCTTCAAAAATTTGAAGCGCAAGCTAGAGAAGCACAGATAGAAGCTGCTTTAGAACGTGTAAGATCTTGCGCAATGTCTATGCATAAAAGTGATGATCTTACTAAGGCTGTAGACATTGTTTTTTCAGAATTAAAACAATTAGAGTTTAACACGGTGCGTTGTGGTATTGGCATTTTTAATGACCAATCTAATTATGTAAATGTTTGGACCACTTCATCCCATAACAACAAGGAAACCTCTCATTTATCTGGAGATGAAAAACTTGAAGGTCATCCTCTTCTAGACGGAATCTACAAGGCATGGCAAAAGCAAGTAGATTTTTCTTATACCCTAAAAAATAAAGATCTTGAAAAGTATTACCAGGTTGTTGCAAGTTCTAACCTTCCAGTCACTGCCCCTAATGATAATAACCAATTAACAACTCAATACTACCATGTCGTTGTTTTTCCTGCAGGAGGACTTTTCGCATTCAGTGATACCGAGTTCACTGAGGACAAAAAACTATTAATGAAGCGTTTTGGAGAAGTATTTCACCTTTCCTTTACGCGTCACCTAGATTTAAAACAAGCGGAAGAACAAGCTAGAGAAGCTCAAATAGAAATGGCGTTAGAAAAAGTCCGATCTCGTACAATGGCTATGCAAAGCAGTAGCGAGTTATCAGAAGCTGCTAATAACCTTTTTCTTCAAGTTCAAGCACTAGGAATCCCGGCATGGAGTGCTGGTTATTGTATTTGGGAAGACAAAGACAAAAAAAATGTATGGTGTAACATGAGTAGCGAAGGTGAAATTCAAAAAGGATTCTCTTTACCTACAATTGGTGAAGGCTATGATTTTTATAATCCTCATAGAGATAAAAAGAGTTTTCACGTTTCAGAATTAGGTGGTAAAAAGTTAGTTAAACATTATGACTTTATGAAAACACTTCCTGGTATTAGAGATGTTCTTGAAGACTTTAAGCTAAAAGGTATTGCGCTACCAACGTTTCAGATTTTTCATATCATCTATTTTACACATGGCTACCTCATGTTTATCACCTATGAACCTGTACCTAAGGATTGGGATGTTTTTAAACGTTTTGGTAAGGTATTTCAGCAAACCTATACGCGCTTTTTAGATCTCCAAAAATCTGAAGCACAAGCAAGAGAAGCACAAATAGAAACAGCCCTGGAGAAAGTGAGAAGCCGTACTATGGCTATGCAAAAAGGAGAAGAAGTAAAAGCTGTTGTTGTTCTTTTATATAAGGAGCTCATTGCTCTTGGAGTGACCAACTTCGTTACTTGCGGTTACGTGGAAATAAATGAAAATACCAAGAAACAAGAGACATGGGTTACTAATCCTGGCGGCGATTCTTTAGATTTATTTTTTCTTCCTTTAACTGGTGATGCTCATTTTGACGCACGTTATGAGGCATGGAAAAAACAACAAACCGTATTTCACCAAACTGTTGAAGGTAAAGAACGAAGAAAACATCTTGAATATGCTATTACCACCTTTAATTCAAAAGAGGCAGAAGAGATGGTTCTTAATCAGTTTCCAGACCCCACCGTATTTTATTGCTTTAATTTTTCTCATGGGTACTTACATCTGGTTTGCAACTCCAATCTGACTAAAAAAGAAGAGAATTTATTGGCGCGATTTACAAAAGTTTTCGAACAAACGTACGCACGTTTCTTAGACTTAAATAAATCTGAAGCTCAAGCCAGAGAATCCCAAATACAGTTATCCCTAGAACGTGTAAGAGCGAAAGCTATGTCTATGCATAACTCAGAAGGTATAGACGACGTATTAACAGTGTTATGTGGGCAATTTGATGACATAGGCATTCTACCTATGTCTACAAACATGACTGTTTTTGATTTTGAAAACAACAGCTTTATTTTTCGTGAAACAGGAAAGTACGGAGATAGAAGTTTTGGAAAACAAACAATTGCTCTCGATGCTATGGACAACTGGACAGAAACCGTTAACCAGTGGAAAGCCGACAATCCTTTTGCTGTAAATAAACTGCATTTCGCTAAAGAACAGCTTCCTGAAGTTTGGGAGGTATTTCACGAATCCTTTGCTTCCATGCCCGAAAACTTTAAAATTACGCCAGAGGACTATCCGGATGGTATTTACCATACCGCTGGAAAACATCCTTTTGGTTATCTAGGTATAAATCAAACCCGACCAGCGACAGATGAAGAAGAACGCATTGTTATAAAATTTGCCAATGAATTTGGAAGAGCCTACCAACGTTTTATCGATTTACAAAAAGCGGAAGCTCAAACTAAAGAAGCACAAATTGAAGCTTCACTAGAAAAAGTGAGAAACGTAGCATTAAGCCTAACAAAATCTGAGGACATGCTAGACGTTGCCAAGGCATTATATGAGCAATTACTAGATTTAGGTTTTACCGATATGCGTAATGCCATTATTGACATTCACAATGATGATGAAACGTTTCTAGACTACGACTACTCTCATGATATGTCAAGCGCTATAACCAAATTTTCATTTTATGGGGACCCTGTTATTGAGCAACAAATTAAAAAAGTTGAATCGAGTAACGATGCTTTTTTTGAAATTGAATTAAAAGGCAAACAAATAGAAGAGCTTATTGAAACCCGACTACGCAATGGTGAAAAAGACGATCCGAGACTTAGAAACACCCAACACCTTACTTACAATCTCTATTCCTTTGGAAACGGAGCTATTGGAATTTCCAACTTCGGAATACTAAGCGATGAACAAAAATCACTTTTAAAACGATTCAGGAACGTTTTTACCTTTGCTTACCAAAGATATACTGAAATCTCCAACACAGAAGCACAGGCAAGGGAGGCTAAAATTGAAGCAGCTTTAGAAAAAGTGCGTTCTGTTGCTCTTAGTATAAACGAATCTACAGAATTACTACATATAGCAAAAGCGCTGTACGAGCAGCTAATAGAATTAGAGTTTAACAACATTCGCAATGTAATTATAGATGTAAATAATGAAGATGATAAAACGTTTTTAGACTACGACTATTCCCACGAAATGGGGGGCTCGGTTACTCTTATGTCCTACGATGACGACCCTACACTTGACGAACAAGTGCGGGTTATAGCTGAGACCACCGATGGTTTTTCAGAAATGACACTTAAAGGACAACAACTACAGGATCTTATTGACATGCGAAGAAAAAATGGCGAAGCAGAAGACCCACGATTACTTAAAACCGATAGTCTATCCTACTTACTGTATGCTTTTGGAAATGGCGCTATAGGGATATCAAATTTTGGTTCATTAAACAAAGATGAAAAGTCTATTTTAGATCGTTTCCGAAATGTATTCACCTTTGCATACCAACGTTTTAAAGATCTACAGGTAAAGGAAGAACAATCAGCCAAACTTTTAAGCGAAAAATTACGTCTAGAGGAAACCTTAACCGACCTTCAGCTTACACAAAAGCAATTAATACAATCCGAGAAAATGGCTTCCCTTGGAGAATTGACAGCAGGGATCGCACACGAAATTCAAAACCCATTAAACTTCGTTAATAATTTCTCTGAAGTAAGTAAAGAACTCTTAGAAGAAATGAAAGAGGAAATTGAAAATGGTGATATGAAGGAAGTAAAAGCTTTAATGAATGATGTGATTAAAAACCTTGAAAAAATAAACCATCATGGAAAACGTGCCGATGGCATTGTAAAAGGTATGTTACAACACAGTCGTGCTAGTGGAAACCAAAAAGAACCAACAAATATTAATGCATTGGCAGATGAGTATTTTAGATTGGCCTATCACGGATTAAGAGCAAAAGACAAATCGTTTAACGCACATCTTAAAACAAATTACGACGAGAGCATCAAACCTGTAAAAGTGATTCCCCAGGAATTTGGTCGCGTGGTACTAAATTTATTTACTAATGCGTTTTATGCCGTTGATGAAAAAAGCACCGGCACAGAAGATAAAGACTATAAACCAACAGTATCTGTGAGTACAAAGAATCTAAAAGACAAAGTAACAATTACCGTAAAAGACAATGGTAACGGCATACCTAAACATATAATAGATAAAATTTTCCAACCTTTTTTTACGACAAAACCAACAGGAAAAGGAACCGGTTTAGGATTGAGCATGAGCTATGATATTATAAAAGCACACGATGGGGAATTAACCGTGAATACCATTGAAGGGGAAAGCACAGAATTCACCATTCATTTACCACTAACAGCATCAACACTTTCAGACCGATGAAAAATATACGACACACTAACACATCTATATTTGGTTGCCTTTTGCAGAAATACTGTCAATTAATAATCCTTTTATTAATTGGCGCTAGTGGTTTTTCACAACAACCTTCAGCAGAAAGCAATCAAAATATTGAAAGCATGCTATCCTCTATTTCAGAACAACTTCAGGGTACTATTACCGACTCTATACAATTCCGAAATTCTATGTTTAGAGTTTTAACCCTAGCAAAGCAAACTCAGAATAACGCTCAACTTATAAAAGCGTATCACAATCTTGCCACTTGGCACACTAGAAACCCCACCTTAGATTCTACGATTTACTATTTAGATCAGGCTGAAAAAATTTCTAAAACACATAAACTCCCTCTACTTGAAGCCGAAACCTTCTTAAAAAAAGAAACGGCTTATAAGCAAAGAGGACTGTATGGCAAAGCCATGACCGAAAACTTTAAAGCATTAGAATCGTTTGAAGCAATTAACAACCAATTAGGCATTGCCAAAAGCTATACAAGACTATGTGATCTTTTATATTTTCAAGAAAAATATGCAGAAGGTGCCGAGTATTGTCAAAAAGCCATCACTATTCTAAAGGAATTGAATGACCCCAAGGAATTGGCAAAGAGCTATAGGTATAAAGCAGATAATCTTTTAATTCTAGAGCGCTATGACGACGCGCTTAATGACATAAACAATTCCATAAACTTGTTAAAAAATGCAGGAAGCGGAGAACCAGAATTGGCGAGAAACTATAATACGAGGGGAAATATATATAAATACATGAAGCGTTATGACGACGCTATTACAGAGTATAAAAAGTGTTTAGAAATTGCCAAAAAGCACAACCTAAGTCAAGGTATAATTCCGGCATTAGGAAATATTGGACATGTATATAGGTTGCAAGAGAAACACAGTGAAGCACTACCATATACTTTAGATGCTATAGACTTAATGAAAAAAAGCGGCAACACTCCTAACCTTAAGGAAAACTACGCACATACTTCAGGCTCTTACGAAGCTTTAGAACAGTATAAAGAGGCATTGAAATACGAACAACTGTATTCTGAAGCTCGTGTTAAGGAGCTAGAACAAATTATTGAGCAGCTTGAATCGGAACTACAAATAAAATACGAATCGGCTAAAAAAGATGAAACCATAGAATCTCAAGACGCGACCATAGACCGTCAGCGTAAAACACAACTTTTATATATCAGTCTAGCGGCATTATTGGGAATTATTCTCTTCGGCATGTATTTTACAATTAGGAATATACGTAAGAAAAGAAAAGCGCTTGCATTACTTAATAAAGAACTTGCCAATAAGCAACATGCTTTAGCCGAGTCTAACAACAAATTAAAACACTCTCTTAACGAATTAAAGGCGACTCAATCTCAATTGATTCAATCAGAAAAATTAGCCTCCTTAGGTCAACTCGCAGCTGGAATCGCACATGAGATTAAAAATCCTTTAAATTTTGTCAATAATTTTTCTGAACTAAACTTAGAACTCATTGATGAAATTCATGTAGAGTTAGAAAAAGTGCCTTCTAGTCCCGAAAAAGAAGATATAATAGGCCTATTAGAAGACGTCGTATCGAACCAAAAGAAAATACACCAGCACGGAACGCGAGCCGATAGCATTGTAAAATCCATGCTATTACATAGCCGCGGAGGGAATGGCATTAAGGAACCTACCGATATTAATGCTATGCTTAAAGAATATATTAATCTATCATTTCACGCCATGAGAGCTGGCAAAAAGGCCATTAACGTGACTTTAGATTTTCAGTTGGATGACACCCTAAAAAAACCAGCTGTAATTATGGAAGATGTGAGTCGTGTTATTCTCAATCTTTCTAACAATGCCTTCGATGCCATGTACGAGCGGATAAAAGATAAAGACTCATCAGAGAATTATCATCCAAAACTAACGGTAAGAACTTATGAAGATCATCAGAATGTCGTTATAGAAGTTGAAGATAATGGGAATGGAATACCCCAAGATTTTAAAGACAAAATACTCATGCCTTTTTTCACTACCAAACGAGGTACTGAAGGCACTGGTCTTGGTCTTTCCATTTCAAATGATATCGTAAAATCTCATGGTGGCCACTTGCAGATAGACTCTAAACAAGGTGATAATTCATTTACAAAATTCAAAATTATTTTACCAATATAAACACTATACAACTATGAAAATTTTAATAGTAGACGACGAACGCGATGTAGAAACATTGTTCCGTCAAAAATTCAGAAAAGAAATAAGAAGTAAAACACTGCATCTAAATTTTGCCTTCTCAGGACAAGAAGCTCTAGAATTTTTAGAACATCAAGAACCGCCGAAAGTAGTTTATGTGTTTTCGGATATTAATATGCCAGGGATGACAGGTTTAGAATTGTTAGAAAGGATTAAACAAAAATTTCCAAAAATTAGTGTCTCAATGATTTCTGCTTACGGAGATTCGCAAAACTACAATAAGGCAATGAATAGTGGAGCTAAAGAATTTTTTACCAAACCCATTAATTTTGATTCGTTACGCAAGGAAATTGAATCACTAATCGAATAAAGAAAACGCATACAAGTTATACTTTAATATTTTAAACATCATATTATGGGAAAGATACTAGTCGTTGATGATGAACCGGATTTAGAGGTTTTAATTAAACAAAAATTTAGAAAACAAATTCGAGAAAAAGAATACGTCTTTTATTTCGCTGAAAACGGAAAAGAAGCACTTAAAAAAATACTAGAACATCCAGAGGTAGATATTGTACTCAGCGATATTAACATGCCTGAAATGGATGGGTTAACACTATTGACCAAATTGCACGAAACAAGTCCACTTATTAAATCGGTTATTGTTTCGGCTTATGGTGATATGGAAAATATAAGAACTGCTATGAATAGAGGCGCATTCGATTTCATTACCAAGCCCATTAATTTTGAGGATTTGACATTAACCATGGAAAAAACGCTAAAACATGCACAGCAAATTAAAGACACCCTTAAAGCTATTAAGGAAAATAATATCCTAAAAATGTATGTGGATGAAAACGTATTAAATTTTATGGGTAATAAAGAATTTGAATCCACAATCATGGCTAGTGAAACCATTGAAGCGACGGTTATATTTATTGATATATGCGGATTTACTAAGATTAGTGAAAATGTAGAAGCGGATACCGTAGTTAAATTAATAAACAACTATTTTGATGAAATGGTAAAAGAAATCATAGAGCAAAAAGGGCATATCGATAAATTTATTGGCGATGCTATAATGGCTGTATTTAAAGGAGAGTATCATTTAGACAGGGCTATAGATGCGGCACTTGCTGTATGCGAAAAAATAAACAATCTACCTGCTTTAGAAGGGTACTTAGACTACAAACCGAAAGTGTCTATTGGTATTAAAAGTGGTGAGATGGTTTCAGGAAATATCGGATCTGTAAGTCTTAAACGCTTAGACTATACTGTAATTGGAGATACAGTAAATACGGCTGCTCGTTTACAAGATGCCGCTAGAGAAAATCAGATAATTATTTCAGAAGATTGCTATCAAAAAGTAAAAGAATCTTTTAAATGCAAAAAGGTGGGCAATATTATGGTTAAGAATAAAACCAATCCGCTTACTATATATCAAGTTATTGAATGAGAGTATTTGTAGAGTTATATTTCATTTTATATCAACCCTATTATGCATCTAACAACTAATCCATCAAAATTATGGAAGACTCAAAACCGTTAAAAAAACAGGTGTCAACAAAAAAGAAGGCAAAAGATCATACCGAAGAGTTAGTTGATCATTATTGGGGAACCATAAATTATTTGACTAACTTAATAAAAGCGTCTGAAATAAAAGCAGGTTTAATATTATCTTTCTATGGTATACTGCTAAATTTTATTTATCAAGGGGCTACAAGTATTTCTAATTCATTGGACAGAAATACCATTATATACATTCTAATTAGCGCTTGGATCTTTTGTACTTCGGCCTCCATCTTTTTCTGTATTCGCTGTTTTATGCCAAAAATTGAAGGTAAATTTAATAAGAACATGTTTTTCTTTAAGGATATCATTACAAAATTTGGGACCGTCGAAGAGTTTTCAAAAACCTTTTTAAAAAAGAGTAAAAATGAAGACAGTCTTTTTCTTCAGTTGGGAGAACAGATTTTTATTCTCTCAAAAATTTCAGCTTGGAAATTCAAAAATGTGAGACGGGCCATAAGTCTTTTAGCACTAGGTCTTTTTATTTTATTCCTCACAGGCATATTACATTTTATAATTATACTCAACCCGTAAAACACAATCCAATTAACAACATGTTAATCGTAGCGTTAATGATGCTTTTTTACCCAGAAACACATCACATAGCTAATACTTGGTACCAAAACTAAAGCAGAACGACAGATTTTATTCACCCTCCACTCCTCAATAACTCTAGAATCCTATAACTGATATTTCCCCGAACTTATGACATCTACTATTAAATAAATCAACAACTTAAAAGAGCCCCTTAAATACAAGAGCTTTCATTAGCACATAACACTTCTACTCTCTTCCTCTCAATAGTTCATTTTGACTACCTAAAAACAGATTTAAAATTTTCTAGCTTTCAGCTAATCGTCTTTTTACTATTAAGTTGTTAAAGCCGATTTACTCACTAGAAACAGCTTTTATTTTTTGTATTTTTGATTAAATTCTATCCAATACATGAAAAAAACAATTCTCCTTTTTGCATTCCTTAGCTTATCACTAAATGGATTTGGTCAAGGACTCCTTTCTAAGAAAACCAATTTTTCTCAACAAGACACTTTAAGAGGAAGTATTACCCCCGAAAGAGCATGGTGGGACCTTAATTATTACCATTTAGATATTGCTGTAAATCCTGATAAAAAATATATATCGGGTAAAAACACAGTACAGTATAAGGTCTTACAACCTCATCATATTATGCAAATAGACCTACAGTCTCCCCTTAAAATCACCAAAGTCATTCAAAACGATAAGACGCTTCCTGTTAAACAGGATGGTAATGCGTGGTTTATTTCCTTAAACAAAAAACAAAACAAAGGCGATATCCAAAGTATAGATGTTTATTATGAAGGCTACCCTAAAGAAGCCGTTAATGCACCGTGGGATGGTGGTATTTCTTGGAAAAAAGACAGTAACGATAATCATTTTGTAGCTTCTTCGTGTCAAGGTCTTGGCGCTAGTGTATGGTGGCCTAATAAAGACCACATGTACGATGAGGTCGATAGTATGCTTATAAGCGTGAATGTGCCAAAAGAATTAATGAATATTTCTAACGGTCGTTTACGAGGAGTAGAGTCGCTACCCGATAACACCAACACATACCATTGGTTTGTAAACAACCCCATAAACAACTATGGCGTGAATATAAACATAGGAAAGTATGCTCAATTTTCTGAAGTTTATAAAGGAGAAAATGGTGATTTAGACATGAGTTATTATGTATTAGATTATAATTTAGAAAAAGCAAAAGAACACTTTACCGATGCTCCTAAAATGATGGAAGCTTTCGAGTATTGGTTCGGACCGTATCCGTTTTATAAAGATGGCTTTAAATTGGTTGAAGTGCCTTACTTAGGCATGGAACACCAAAGTTCTGTGACTTACGGCAACCAATATAAGAAAGGCTATTTAGGGCGTGATTTATCGGGTTCTGGATGGGGTTTAAAATTCGACTTTATTATTATTCATGAATCTGGACACGAGTGGTTTGCCAATAACATTACCAATAAAGACATTGCCGATATGTGGATTCATGAAAGCTTTACAGCCTATTCTGAAAGTCTCTTTGTTGACTATTACTATGGCAAACAGGCAGGAGCAGATTATGTAGTTGGAACGCGAAGGGGTGTTCAGAATGACCGACCTATTATTGGTACCTACAATGTAAATAATGAAGGTTCTGGTGATATGTATTATAAAGGTGCTAATATGCTTCACACCCTAAGGCAATTAATTAATGATGATGTTAAATGGCGCAATATTCTTCGTGATATGAATGCTGAGTTTTATCATCAAACAGTAACTACGGAGCAAATTGAAAACTTCTTAGCGGAAAAAAGCGGACTCGAATTACATGCGTTTTTTAACCAATATTTACGAGATACGCGAATTCCTGTTTTAGAATACACTACCAACGGCCGAAAATTGAATTATAAATGGAGTAATACCGTGGATGACTTTACTATGCCTATTCAAATAGCTATCGACGGTAAAAAACAATGGATAACCCCAACCTCCACAATTAATACCATAAAATTAAAGTCTAAAAACGCCTCTATAAAAGTCAGTAATGATTTTTATATCGACGTAAAAAAACTCTAAAAAACAATTGAAATGAATATTCAAAAAGTAACGTTTAAAAACAATGATGGTCTTGATTTAAAAGGGCGATTAGAACTTCCTACACATCAAAAGCCTCATAATTTTGTGCTTTTTGCACATTGTTTTACCTGTAATAAAAACTTATCTGCTGTAAGAAATATTAGTCGCGCTCTTACCGCTAAGGGTTTTGGTGTTTTGCGATTTGATTTTACAGGCTTAGGTGAAAGCAGTGGCGATTTTGAGAACACTAATTTTTCCGGAAACATTTTAGATTTAATAGAGGCTTCAAAGTATCTTGAAGAAAATTATGCTGCACCTACACTGCTTATTGGTCACTCTTTAGGAGGTGCCGCAGCTATTTTTGCTGCTGATGCTATAGACAGTATAAAAGCGGTTGCCACGATAGCCGCACCATCAAATCCAGACCACGTACAACATTTACTAAAAAGTAATCTGGAGGAAATAAATACAACAGGTAAAGCTGTTGTTAATTTAGGCGGAAGAGATTTTACCATAAAAAAACAGTTTTTGGACGATATAAAATCAAAATCACTGTCTGAAATTGCAAAAAACCTTAATAAAGCATTACTTATTTTACATTCCCCACAAGATAGAATTGTCGGTATAAAAAATGCTGAAGACCTGTATATTGCAGCAAAACACCCTAAAAGTTTTGTCTCCTTAGATGGATCTGATCACTTATTAATGCAAAAAGAAGACTCCATTTATGTTGGTGAGTTAATTGCGAGTTGGGCTAAGCGCTACATTCCCATACCAGAAAACGACATCTTAAAAACGACTCATGATGTTGTTGCTAGCTTAGCTAAGGAGGAAGGATTTACTACACAATTACGCTCTGGAAATCACAATTTAATAGCCGACGAACCCCTTTCTTTTGGAGGTAACGATTTTGGTCCATCACCTTACGATTATGTCAGTGCCGGACTTTCGGCGTGTACAGCGATGACAGTGCAAATGTATGCCAAAAGAAAACAGTGGGACTTGGATAACATTGAAGTGCATACCAGTTATTCTAAAACACATGCCGAAGATTGTGCCAACTGTGAAGAAAACTCTGCTAAAATTGACACGTTTAAACGCACTATTAAACTAACAGGTCATTTAGACGACAAACAGATTAAACGTCTTTTACAGATAGCAGATAAATGTCCTGTACACAAAACGCTCCATAGTGTTGCGCAGATAATTACCACCTTAGTATAAGCAGTGTAAAGCTATATAAATAATAAAAGGAGTGCTAAAACAGCACTCCTTTTTTATACTCGATTAACTAGTACAGTATGATTATAAATCGTTTATAAAACTACCGTAAGGATCCTTAAACTGCGTACCTTCCGTAAATCTGTACTTACTTAATTGCTTAAACTGAACCAATCCCCAAAGCACAAACTCTTTCATAAAATAAGTGGCCTCCTTTGAGAGTGTAGGTTGATACTCCCCTAACAAATCATCTAAAGGTGTAACAGCATCTAATACGTGTTTATATTCTTTATCGCGCAATTCATCTAATAGATCAAATCCTTCACTATGGTTAAAGAACCAAGATATAATTGCGTCATACGGACTTTCGTCGTCTGGTTTTCTGAGCTTTTCTATTTCCGGGAAGTAGTTTGGAAACAAGCGCTGAACGGCCTCTCCTATTAAATGATAAGCAACCTGTGCTGCACCTTCCTGCTCCCCTTCATAAACCAATTCTACTTTACCAGTAATGGAAGGAATGATACCTGTAAAATCGCTTAAGCGCACAGTTGTGGTTTTATCACCTGCTTTTAAAGCTCTGAGCTCTGCTGTACTTAATAAATTTTCATAAGCCGTAATACTCAGACGGGCACTCACCCCACTTTTAGCATCTATATATTCGCTTTCTCGCGCCTCGAACACGATCTGCTCCAAAAGATCTTTGGCTACGTCTGGCACGGTAATGCTTTCTTGTTGCTGTGCTCCTATTTTTGCTTCCTGTTGGGTAATACGTCTCGCTGTTTCAATATCTTGCGGATAATGTGTTAAAATCTGAGAGCCTATTCTATCTTTTAGCGGCGTAACGATACTCCCTCTATTTGTATAATCTTCAGGGTTAGCGGTGAATATAAATTGCATATCTAAATTCAACCTCAGTTTAAATCCTCGTATTTGAATATCTCCTTCTTGTAATATATTAAATAGTGCTACTTGAATTCGCGCTTGTAAATCGGGAAGTTCATTAATAACAAAAATACAGCGATTTGCTCTTGGAATCATCCCGTAATGGATAACGCGATCATCGGCATAACTCAATTTTAAGTTGGCCGCTTTAATAGGGTCAACATCTCCAATAATATCGGCTACCGTTACATCGGGGGTAGCTAGTTTTTCGGCAAATCGCTCGCTTCTGTGCAGCCAAAAAATTGGTGTTGCATCACCTTTTTCTTTTATTAACTCGATAGCAAATCGCGAAATAGGCTGTAACGGATCGTCGTTAATTTCAGAACCATGTACCACCGGAATATACTCGTCTAATAATTCCAGCATCAGTCTTGCTAATCGCGTTTTCGCTTGCCCCCGCAATCCTAACAAATTGATATTATGACGAGATAATATCGCGCGCTCTAATTCAGGAACCACTGTGTTTTCATAGCCGTGAACTCCTTTAAAAGGAGGTACTTTATGCTTTATTTTTTCAATTAAATTATCTCTTAATTCATCTTTTATAGATTTACTTTGGTAACCCCAAGCTTTTAATTCTCCTAATGTTTTTATCGTTTGTACTTTCATAGTTTCTTTTTAAAAGGAATGCACGACCAAGTATCAATGAACACACCTTTATTGTCTTATTACATCTTATCTATTCAACTTTATTTAATAGCGTATACAAATCACCCTCTAATTCTCTTTTTCCTATTGGTTTCATAATCTTCAAAAATCATCTCCCCAAGTCCCTTAATCCCAGTATAAAATGCTTTCCCTTGATTTGCGCGGGTAAACTCTTGAACAAATTGCATTAAATAGCGATCTTGAGCAATCATAAACGTGGTTATTGGTATATGCAATTTTCTAGCTTGTTGAGCCATTGCATAGCACTTGTTGGTGATATACGGATTTAAACCATTACTATCTTTGTAATAACTACCGTCTTTTAATCGTAAACAACTAGGCTTTCCATCGGTAATCATAAAAATCTGTTTGTTGGTGTTGCGTTTACGCCTTAATAAATCCATAGCCAATTGTAGGCCAGCAACAGTATTAGTGTGGTATGGCCCAACATTGAGATACGGTAAATCTTTTATTTGTATTTGCCAAGCATCGTTACCAAATACTAAAATATCCAAAGTGTCTTTTGGGTATCGTGTGGTAATTAATTCGGCTAAGGCCATAGCCACTTTTTTTGCTGGTGTAATTCGGTCTTCACCGTAGAGAATCATACTATGGCTAATATCAATCATTAGCACGGTACTCATTTGTGATTTGTGCATGGTATCCTCGACTATCAAGTCCTCTTCAGTTAAACTAAAATTACCAATACCATTATTAATTTGGGCATTTTTTAAACTTTCAGTCATAGACACCTTATCTAATCCGTCACCAAACTGATAGCTTCTAAAATCACCAGTATGTTCATCTCCTAACCCGATTTGTTTACTTTTATGATTACCCGAACCGCTACGTTTTATAGCGCCGAAAATCTGATCTAAAGCCGCTTGGCGAATGGCGCGTTCTGTTTTTGCTGTAATGCCCATACCACCAGTTCCATCTGGTTTGATTTCTTCTCGGATATAACCTTTGGCTTTAAGATCTTCAATAAAATCATCTATAGTATATTCTGGTGTGGTTAACTTATACTCTTTATCTAATTCGCGTAACCACGCAATCGCCTCATCAAAATCTCCAGAGGTATGCGTTATCAATTCTTTAAAAATCTCAAATAACTTTTCGAACGGGGATTGAAAAGGTGCTTCGTAAGTTTTAAAAACAAAACCTTTTTTATGCGTATAATGTGTTTTCATCACTATAAAAATAAGCCTTTTTTAATCTGAAAGAAAGTAACGGCTTAATAAAAACAGGCTTTTAACACTCTTATAACAGAATAGCTATATTTTAAAAATGAACAGGTTACACCTCATTCTTAATGTATAGATTCTAATTATAGCTTTAGAATTTGCATGACGGAAAATATCTCCTTACATTTAAACGTATTTTAATAATTCAAAACAATAAAACATGAAAAAAATAACTCAATTAGCATTAGCATTAACTTTAATTTTTGCTGCAAGTTGTAAGGATAAAAAAGAAACACCGGCTGCACCAGAAATGGAGAAAGAAACTGAAGTGGTAACAAAAACAGAAACAGCTGTAAAAATAAAAGTCGCTTTAGAATCTAAAAGCAACAGTAAGGTAACTGGAAATGCTGTATTTACTCAAGAAGACGGAAAGGTAAAAATGGTTGCAGTAGTAGAAGGTTTAGAGCCGGGTACTCACGCTATACATTTACATGAAAAAGCAGATTGCTCAGCGGCAGATGGCACCTCTTCTGGTGGACATTGGAATCCTACGGGAGCACCACACGGTAAATGGGGTGATGCAGCAGGGTACCATAAAGGAGATATTGGAAACTTAGAAGCAGACGACAAAGGTTATGCTACAGTTAATATGACTACAGACGAATGGTGTATAGGTTGTGGTGATGAAACCAAAGACATTTTAGGTAAAGCGATTATTATTCACAAAGATGCCGATGACTTTACATCTCAGCCTACTGGAAATGCAGGCTCAAGAGTTAGTTGTGGTGGAATTATTCAATAATAACTCCGTACAATTTAAAAAAAAAGCAGCTTATAATAAGCTGTTTTTTTTTTATCTTTAAACGAAATCGAGCCTATGCAATTAGATTTATTAATTTCAAAATTCCAGCAGAAAGACGAAAATGCCTTTGAAACACTTTACAATATGTATAGTACAAGTATGCACGGTGTTATATATAATATTGTAAGAGATCATAATATTGCTGAAGAAGTGATGCAAGATGTTTTTATAAAAGCCTGGCATAAATCAGAATCCTACGACGCTACCAAAGGTCGTTTTTTTACTTGGCTCCTTAATATTTCTAGAAATGCCGCAATAGACAAAACTCGATCTAAAGGATTTAAAAACAATTCTAAAAACCTTGACGCAGAATATTTCGTAGATATTTTACCATCACAAGATGACTTAAATAACAGTACAGATGCTATAGGGGTTGGTAAATTTATAAGTTTGCTTAAACAAAAGTGTATTGAAGTTTTAGAGTTATTATACTTTAAAGGCTACACACAAAAAGAAGCTGCAGAAACCCTAGAAATACCTATAGGAACTGTTAAAACAAGAAATAGAAATTGTATTAATGAATTAAGAGAAATCGTTTTAAATTAAATGGATATTAAAACCTACATAAAATCTGGAATTTTAGAACTGTATGTTGCAGGCGCACTCTCTGACAAAGAAAATAGAGAAATTTACGACGCTATGCTTAAGTACCCTGAATTACTAGAAGAAGTTTTAAATATTGAAGCTGCTGTTGTAAAATTAACAGCTCACGCAGCCCCTTCAAATTCTAAGCATATATTTACTAGTGTAAAAAAAGCACTCAGCTTTACAGACAACGACACGAAAGTTACTTCTTTGCTTCCTCCTACAAGAAAGACCATTTGGTTTAATTATACGGGCTGGGCAGCTGCAGTCTTATTAGCTGTTGGTTTACTTTGGACCTTAAACAAAAATGAAGCTTTAAATACTAAAGTCTCGACCATAACTACAGATAAAGAGTTTTTAGAAATACAAGTTAAAGATATTAATTCTGATTTGGCAGACACCAAAAAACTACTAAATGTTATTAGAGATCAGAATTTAATAAATATTACGTTAAATGGTCAAGACGTTTACCCTGAAGGATACGCCAAAGTGTATTGGGACAAATCTTCAGAAACTGTTTACTTAGATTTAGCAGGTTTGCCAAAACCTCCCGAGGGTAAGGTTTATCAAATTTGGTCGCTTACATTAAATCCGTTATCCCCTACTAGTTTAGGAACAATAGACGATTTTAACGACAATGCAAATAAAATTTTCGAGTTACAAAACAACAACGCTTCTCAAGCTTTCGGTATTACTTTGGAACCGGCTGGCGGAAGTGAATCGCCAACGATGGAGCAACTGTACACATTAGGTGTGGTGAGTGATTCTTAAATTAGTAGTGAGTAGTAAAATAAAAAAACTTAAACTGAGAACAGTTTAAGTTTTTTTATGGCTTTAAATGAATACCGACATCACTAAAACTGATTCTTTTTAATACGTTCTTAATGATGAGAAATACGTTACATTTTTATATAATAATAAGTAATAGAAGGGATTCCTTTTTTTTTAAGGACGCAAAAACCCACTTAAATTATACTAAAAATAAAGCCCTTTTTAAACAGCGTTTAAAAAAGGCTTTACAATCAACCAACAAAAAGCAAACAAATAATCTTACTTAACAAAACAATCAAAGCAAAAAAAATGTTAGCCAAAATCGTAACTTAAAAAACTCTTAAAAATTATACGTTATAGATCCTTTTGCAGTAAATGGTGTTCCAGGTGTAAAGTGTATTTCTTCTACAGGATTCAATTCGTTTTGTAAGCGTGTTTCTGTTAAGAATTGTGTTTCATTCCACTCCGTATCAAAAACATTTTCAATGGCAACACCCAGCGTTATGTTTTTATTAATTTTATAATTCAAATTAAAATCGGTTACAAAATATCCTTCGGCGACTACCGAATTGTCTTCATTTGCTGGGCGATCGCCTACATATCTGTAATGGATACCACCTGTAAATCCGTTGAATTCGTTTAAAGATAATCCTCCTACAAACGTTAATTTTGGCGCTAAAGGAATATAGTTTTCTCCCTCTGGATCTTCTGTGCTTCTTGCCTTAGTTAATGTAGCATCGGTATTAAAATATAAATAATCAGTTAATTGGTAACGCAATCCAAAATCTACACCATAACGTTCTGTTTTTCCGCTAGGCTCTACAACACCTGCATCTCCAACATAAACAAATTCTTGTTCTAAAAATAAATACCACGCTGTAGCGTTTACTGCTAATTTAGGAATTGGTTTCCATATCGGACCAAAATCTACACCATAAGCTTTAGGTAAAACCTCTTTCCCTTTTTGAGCTACTACCACTCGCGTGTCGTTTGAGTGAAAACCGATTCCAGATTTAAAAAACCACTGTAGGTTATCGTTTTGTTCGAATACCACATTCAATTTTGGAAATAACCCTGCTTTATTTTCGGCTTGAGTAACATAATCTTCAGCTAAAGCATCGTTATACATAAATTTAAAATATTCTAAACGCAGACCTGGCGTAATTTTAAATTTACCTAAGTCGAATTCTGCTTTATAAAACGCAAACATATTGGTTTGGTTTAAATCACCCAATTGAATATTCTCTAAGGTTGTCTTTCTGTTTAGAGTATGCGATAATTCGATATCACTAACTCTATCGTGTCTTAACCCTACACCAGTCGTGGTTTTTAAATCGGCAAAACTAAGAGCTTTTGTCTTATCTATTTGTGCATTAAATCCGAAAATATTTCTATCTTCTTTCTGTTTAATTTGATCGCCATTAATAGGATCCTCTAGAAAGAAAGTAAAGTTAGAATACAATTCGAAATCGTAATGAGAATAGAATGCATTTGAAGTTAATAAAGTATTATCATCAATTACCGATCTAAATTCAACATTTGCATTGGTACGACTTGTATTACCTCCTTCGGTATCATCTATTGCACCAAAGCGATCTATTAATCCGCTATCCACGGCACGTTGAGGAATTTGTCCTGAAGCATCCCAACGGCTGTCTAAATGCGTAACTGTAAACGCTAATTTATCGGTATTGTTTACGTAGGCTGTATATTTACCAATAAGATTTACTCTATTAAAATTTTGAGAAGTATTAAACGGGCCATCAGTTTCAATATATTCTATACCTACATAAGCATTATCACGCTTCGATTTTTCATGTACATTGAATAATCCTAAAGTTCTAATGGTATTAAACTGCCCGTAAGACAATTTAATTGTATTATTTTTTAAACTATTCTTAGTTTTAAAATCTACATAGCCTGCAGTTGTAAAATCTCGTGCTTCGGCGTAATAAGGGCCTTTACCAAAATGGATATTACTAATCGTTTCTGGTATTACAAAGTGTAAATCGCTATACCCTTGCCCGTGAGCATGAGATACGTTGTTAACTGGTATGCCATCTACATTTATGGAGATATCTGTACCGTGATCGATATCGAAACCTCTTAAAAAAATTTGCTCGGCTTTACCTCCACCGGCATGCTGACCAATTATTAACCCTGGTACTTTTCGTAAAATCTCCTGTGATGAGTTAATAGGATTTGTTTCTAAATCCATTTTCACCAAAGTATTTAACGGATTGATTTGCTCGGTTAATACAAGCTCTTCTAAGTTGAAAACATTATTTTCTAAAACAATAGACAACGAGCCAGAAAAAGAATTTTCGGTTAAAACAATTGTCGTTTTTTTAAAGCCTAACAATCCTATTTCTAAAGAATCTCCAACCGCGCTTTCTTCGATAAGGAAATATCCATTTTCTGAAGTGTGTGCGTGCGATTTGCTTGTTGTATTGTAAACATAAGCTCCATTTAAAGGTTGTTTATAGCTGTCGAAAACAGATCCTTTAATTTGTTGTGCTTGCGAGTAGGTAACACTTAAGAGAAGAAAAGTGACAAAAATTAGTTTAAATTGATTCATATATAATTATAATTGGTTTATTTTAATCTCCATTAATGGTCCTAGTTCGTAAGCACTATTTTCTAATTCTTCTTTCAAAGATTTTACTTTGCCTAACATATTGTTTGCTTTGTATATTTCTGCAATATGGTACAACGCATTAGGCTCGAAAGTTTTGTTTACAACGTGTGTTTCTACTATGTATAATGCCCTTTCAAAATTTCCTTTTCTAAACTCAGACCACGCTAATAAATCGTACGACAAAGGTGTTGGTCTGTTTTCGATTTCTCGTTTAGAGATTGCTATCGCGGCGTCTATACTAGAATTGTTTTCTGCCCATAACTCTACATTATAGGCATTATACATATCGCCGTAATTTTTGTTTTTTACTGCCTCTTTATACTCCTTTAAATAACCATCTTTAGCGGTAATATCATTCATATACTCAGAGATTTTTGCTTTTAACAAGAAAAAATCCGGTGTGTTGTAATTTTTAGTCACCGTATTTAAAATGCGCATTGCTTCTTCTGGGTTGCGCTCGTAAGAGTAAACAATCCAAGCAATTCCTTTTTTAGAATAGGCGTTGTTTGAATCTAACTCAAGTGCCTTTAAATAATAGTTATATGATTTTTTAATCTCTCCATTATGTCCGTAAAAATCGGCAAGGTTTGTATAAGACCATTGCATTAAGCCTTCGTTTTTTGAAGTTTCAGCTACAATAACAGCTTGCTCCATGTACTTAATTGCTGCGTCTAAATTCCCTTTGTGATCGTTCCATTTAGCGGTTCGAATTAGATAATCAAAGCTATTAAGATTTAATATCTTTTCTAAATAAAATTTTGCTTTTTCATCGTCTCCAAGCTCTAAATATACATCGAACAGCATTTTTTGAGTATCATTTAATTTTTCACCATTTTCTTCTGCTTTTAGTAATAATTCTAACGCATTTTTAAACTTATGTTGCGAAATATAATTACGTGCCAATCCTCTTAAATAGCCAGCATTGTTAAAGTTTGTTTTTTTATTTAAAATAAGATAATTTTCTTCGGCTTCAATAAGTTTAGAGATGTCTCCAGTGGTTTCAAAATAACTTCCGTTTAACCCTGCCAATTTTCCTAAGTAGGGAAATTGATTTGGCGTTTCTTCTAATTTTTGAGACCAAAAAGCATACTCTTTATTTATAGCTTCTAATTTTTGATTTTCAGAATTTAAAAAAGAATTATAATCCTGAGCAGCTGTAATATCTTTTGATTTAGAAACCTTGCTACAACTTGCTACAGTAACTAATAGAACTAAAGAATAAAGTATAGATTTCATAATATGTTTTGTTTGTTTGCTTGTTTGTTTTAAATTTAGCTTGATTATAAAAAACCATAGCGCTATTAAGGGTAGCGCTACAGTTTAAAAGGCTTCTACCAAGCAGAAGCTAAATATGGAAATGAGGCTAAAAAAGGTTTATCGTTAGCATTAACATTATCGTTAGATAAGGCTGGGTTTTCAGTAAAATCTTCCCCACCAAAAATTAATAATAACTCTACAGTAATTACATCATCTGCAAGAGCACGACCTGTTAATACATTAGTACCGTCGTAAAAAGTAGTTGTTCCGTCAAGCGATACATTTAATACATCGGTAGCTAATAAACCTGTAAATGCTGCAGCGTCTTGCCCTAAAGCATTCATATCTCCAGGATTTGCAAACGCCGGACTTAAGCCCATTAAGTTTGCTTGAAACATCCCTTGGAATGCTGCATTTTGTTCTGAAGGTATCGTGGTATTAAAACCATCTTTAGAGCCCGAAGAAACAAATACTGTATTTACTGCTGGGCGTCCCATTTGGTCTGCTTGATTGTAAGTTCCAGAAAAATCTAGAGTTGTTGGTGTAGGTGTTGTTGTAAAGTTATCGTCGTCGCTAGAGCAGTTAAAAGAGACTGCTGAGACTAATAATGCTGTCATTACTATTTTTATAGTTTTCATAAGTTTTAAGTTTTAAAGTGTTATTATTTTCTTTTAGATTCTACCCATGTATTAATAGTTCCAGAACCACCAATCATAGATTTTGGTACCTCAACTACAATAGACATTACGTTAGTCCCTGAAAACGTATCGTCTCCTGGGTTATTAAAACTTGTTGCGTCTCCAGCAAGAATTGCCGAGTATTGTGCAAAGTCGAAAAAGAAAGGGTCATCTCTTGGTCCTGCGAAGGCTTTAATTCCGTTTGAGTTAGTTGTTACTTTCGCTATTTCACCGTAAGCTGTAATATCTACTACGGTTTGTGTAGCGTCCTTCATAATAATACTATTTAAACCTGTCGCTGTTGGAGCCGTTGGGCCAAAAAAGTACATCTTACCATTTCTTGGGATTGCTTGAATTACTAAATCTTCTACGTTGTCATTATTAGTATCAATATTTATCTCTACTAAAACATTTTCATCAAAAGTTGCCGAAGTCGTAGCCATCGGACTTAATAACCCTTGAACATTAGCTACAAAAGCAATGTTGTTTTCGTTTTGCCCTTGAAACGCATAGAAGTCTGTAATGTCACTACTCGTGCTCGCCACATCTGGTGCATCAATATGATCGGCTGCTACCATTAAGAAGCCAGCAATAGCTAATGCTGAAGCTCCTAATAAAATTTTCATTTTTTTCATAATATGAGATTTTTTGTTAGTTAATAATTTGTTCTCAGCAATACCTACGCATAAAAAGTAAAGCGGGTTTTATAAATTGTCTATTATTTAAAAATAATTCTGATTTTAAACTTTTAGAAGTACCTTTATCCCCAAATTAAAAGCTATGAATCCTTCAACTTCGGGTTGGATAAAAAAATTTGAATCGATAGTCTCACAAAGTGGTTTGTTTTATAACGACTTTAACGAGCTATACCTTAAATTGAGAGAAAACGGCTTTATTTACGGACTTAATATTTATGCTCCAGAGCGCATAATTTTTGAGCACACCTACTCTAAAGATGAAATTGCAAAGGTTAATTTACTTACCGGTTTATACCATACCTATGCGTGCACAACTCAAGATCACAACTTTAACGCCTTCTTAAAAAATGTTCTTCAGTTTTATAAAGATTTAGAAGTTTCAGATTTATCGTTATGGGACAAGCTCTTTATTGGAAGTTCGGACGCTTCGGTTTTAGAACGTCTAATTCATGATCGTGTGCAATTAGATAATAACTTATTAACCCGTAACTTTAATAAAACGGTAACAAATTCTTTAGTGTTTATAGACGTTCTTACGTTTCGTAAACATTTAATGGAAGAGATAAACGTCCATACCTATGCGTCACGTTTAGAAACTATTCTTGTCAATATTACCTATGACGCCTTAAATTATAAGGTTGATAACAACAAAAAGGATATCGATTTTCTAAAAAGTTTACGTGAATCGATCTCATATATAAAAGACGATCGTAATCACTTTAATTTAGATTACCGAATTGCGATAGGGACTAATTTTAATGCTTTCGAGAAAAAATACTTTTTGGATATTGCTTGTTTAGCGATTTGGGAAGACGTTTTTGAAGATGATAAAGCGCATAATTTTGTAAAATCGATTGGTGTAGATATGAACCTTTCGGTAGACGAAATTAACGACTCCTTATACCACCTTGTTGATTTTAATAAAAAACACAAAGCAGAATTTGCTGTTTTTAAAACCTCAACGCCGATTGCTAATTTTTACGATAATTCGTCCAAATTAGTTATGAAATTAATTAAGCGAAATAGCAAACGTATTTTTAAGGAGCTTGTTCAAAGTAAAGACCTCATGGTGCTTTTAACCCAAGCAACCACTAGAGATTTAACGAAAGAAGAGCAAAAAAGGGTACAATCTCAATTGGTCGATATTTTTAAAACCATACCTAGTCTTGCTATTTTTATTTTACCTGGTGGTGCTATATTGTTGCCTATTGTTGTAAAGTTAATTCCGAATATGTTGCCGTCAACGTTCGACGATAATAAAATTGATAAGCTAACAGAGAATCAACCTCCCAAGGAATTAAATGAATAACCCCAATTATTCTAACCAGTTTTTAAACGCTTTAACACGCTCTCTAGCCACAATTATTTCATAATCGTTATAGGTATTCAGCTTAATCTCTAAACGAGAATTGGTATAACTCACCATATCTTTTATAGCATTTATATTAACGTAAAATTTACGATTGACTCTAAAAAAAACATGGGGTTCGAGCTCGAATTCTAAATCTTCTAACGAAGTGTCTATTAAATAGTTTCGGCCTTGTGAGGTATAGAGGTAGGTGCCTTTGTTTTCACTGTAAACACATTCAATATCATCGCTATGTATAAGCTTTAAATGCTGACCAACCTTTACCGAAAAACGTTTTTTATAAGAACGTTCTATCGGATTGACCAATAACTGTTTAATAGCGTTGAAATCTAAAGTCACATGTTGCTTCTCGGGAAGCCGCGTTATATATTTATTTACTGCTGCTTCTAACTCGTCCTGATCTATAGGTTTTAGCAAATAATCAATACTATTAAGTTTAAAGGCTTTTAGTGCGTATTCATCGTAGGCTGTTGTAAAAATAATCGCTGATGAAATAGAAACCGCTTCAAAAATTTCGAACGACAAGCCGTCACTTAATTGGATGTCTAAAAATATGAGATCAGGATGACTATTTTCTTTAAACCAAGCTATAGACTCTTCAACAGAATGCAACATGGTATTCACCTCAATATCCATTTTTTCTAACATGCGTTGTAAACGCCTTGCCGATGGTTTTTCGTCTTCAACAATTAAAACTTTCATTATAAATTCTATTTAAATTATTCCCAGCGGTTATTTTTTGATTTCTCCATATACTCCCGAATTTTACGCTCTTCCCAATCTTTCCCCATGACCATTGTTGGAATAAAAACACTTAACCCATGTGCTAATAATCCGATACCCCAGAAAAACAAAGTGATAAAATTATGCCACTGAAAATAACTCTCCCCTGGGTCTAAATTTTGAATATTAATAATTACAATCATTATATTAATTACAATATAAACTAAAGCATGCGAGTAAAAGCCTTTAATTTTCTTTACTTGTTTTGCAGCTCTTTGGTAGCGTTCCTGTTCTATATATTTAGTATCCATTTTAATTCCAGTTTTTAGTTTGTTGTTCTTTTTCTAAAATTTCTTTTATTTTTCGGTCTTCCCAATTTTTACCAAAGCCGAATACGCCAAATCCGTGAAAAACGACTCCCATTCCCCATCCTAACATCGGGTAGAAAAACCACTTGTGTTCTTCCCATGAGGTTTGATAATTGATAAAAATAATGACAGGTATAATTATACAGTAGGCTATAAGATTTCCATAAAATCCTTTAATCTCTTCTACCCGTTTTCTAGCCTGGTAATAAGCGTCATGTTCGTTAATCTCGTAGTTTGTTTTCATAATAGATAGTTGTTTTGTAAGCATTGGTAAAGCCACTTTAAAAAGCTCTTTACTCTCTATAATACTCACTTTTTTGTTTGTTAATAAGCCATATCGTTGTTTTATATTACTTAACCCAACACCGCTACTTGAGCTTTTTACGACTTGTTTAATTTGTAAATTATTTTCGACCACCAAAAACCCGTTCTCTTCATAAATAGTAATATGCAGCGGTTTGTTACTGTTTACAATATTGTGCTTTACAGCGTTTTCTAGTAACAATTGTAGCGATAATGGTACAACCTTACTCTCTGGGTTATTTGCCTGTTCTGGGATGGTAAATACCAAGCTATCTTCAAAACGCATTTTTAAAAGTGACATATAAGTTTTAGCAAACTGTAACTCTTGATCTACCGATACTAAATCCTTATTTTTTTGCTCTAATACATACCTGTAAATTTTGGATAGACTTGTTGTAAACCGCTGTGCATTCTCCGGATTTTCTTCAATTAAACTTGTTAATACATTTAGGCTGTTGAAGAGAAAATGAGGATCTAATTGATTTTTTAAGGCATCAAACTTCGCACTCGCTGTACCCGCAATAACCTTTTGCTCTTTAATTTTTTGCTTTTGTTTACGGTTATAGAAATACACAAAGTGAAAAACGATAACTATACTTAAGGTAATCCATAATCCAAACTGATAATCCTTAAGCGTTTCGTGACTTAAAAAATGTAAAAATGTATTCCCCATATAAACCACAGAGGTAAATAGTCGCAATAAAAACAATCCTATTAAGGTTAAAATTGTCGACCCTATTACTCCGATGGCAATACGTTTAACTCCATCTTTTTTCTTCCAATCTAAACCTTCTAAATAGGAGAAGTAGAACATATTTGAAAACCCTAAGACAAAAGCATATAACTGGTAAAACCCAAAACTGATTAAAAAATCGGACGAACTTTTATAGTTAAAATCCCCAAAAAACAAACTCCCTAGCACAAAGACTAAGCAGCCTATGGCAAACGTGATGATACTATTTTTTAAGAGATTTTTCATTAGTAGTCTGTTTTCTAAATTAAAGTACATTCAGGATTAAAGGTAAAAAAAGTTAAGCGCGACGTTTACTTATTTTAAGATTTCTTACTGTTACAAGACATAGCATCAACTAGCACTACTTGTTCTGAACACAAAAATGCAGAATTAGAGTTGTCTTTTTTAATAGTTACGACTTTATTTTCTTCTCGTTCACATTTTTTTTCCGAAGTGAGATACGCGGCAAGCATAAGAGAAATTAATACGGCAATTTTAATCATAATAAATGGTTTTAAAGGTTACAGCAAATATCTAACAGTAACAGAGATCATAAAAAAAGTGATTACCGAACTGTATTTTTTTACTTCTGAACTGCATTTACATGGTACATTTTAAAAAAATGAGTAACTTATACAGTGAAAACGTCTGTATTTATGATTTCCGTTAAAACTGTAGAGTATATTGTTCTTGGCATCATTGCCTGTTTAATGGCACTCAATATTGTTTTAAATTTTAATCGCTCTAAAAACGATACTGTAAATGTTATTCTCAAAAATTGGGCATATAACAAATACTTCTTTATTACTTTTTTTTGGGGCGTTTTAGGTGGACACTTTTTTTTGGGTTCTAGAATGCCTTTGTTTGGATCAAATTGGTGGCTCCCGGTGGTTCTATTGGTAATTATCGTAGTGATTATGATACGTATAGGAAGGCGACTGCCCTCAACCTATATTTTAAAACGACGTTATCAAATCATTTTATTACTATCGGGCGTGCTTTATGGGCATTTTATTTGGTCGCAACGCCATTTACCTAATATAGATTTACCTTGGTTTTAAAGCGTATTCCCTATGATAAAAAGTATTCAACAGTTTTTAAATAATACCCAGCTCATAAAACGCATTCAGTATTTTTTGATAGCCATGTTTGTGCTATTAATTGCTTTAGACGTGTATTTAGCTGTAGATACAATCGATAATAATACCATAAGTAGTATTATAAAAAACAACACCGACAACGGCTTATTTGTTCTTACTTATTTTTGGGGCGCTGTTGCTGCTAATCTTTTTTTTACAACACGAGGTGTAAAATTAGTCAGTCCTACTGTGGGCACCATTATCCTATTTTCTATCGCCCTAATTATTATTGTGTTTAATTTAGGTAAACTGGTTACCGATTTTATGGAAGACCACTATTATGGTATTTACCGATACTCCATATCTATGGTTTTTGGAATCGCTGTGGGTTTACTGTTTTGGAGGCAAGAAGGCAAAGCAGTATAAAATAGTGCAATACATCATCCTATCAACCGGGTTCACCAATTGCCCACTTTTAAATAATAAGGACTTCTAAATTCCCCCTACTAAAACATCATAAACACACCCTGGTATCTTACCGCTCTATTAAATTTAGTTTTATATGCTCTATCCTTCATATTTTTGTAATTTGCATAAAAAGATAAGATGAAAAGATTGTTATTAGTATTTAGTATTTGCATTCTATTTGTGAGCTGTAATAATAAAACAAATGTGAGTTCTATCGATCCTATTAATTGGAATAAACGAGCCATTCCCCTTCCTAAAACAGATTCTTTAATTAATGGAAAAACCTATTTGTCTGTATATTCAGAAATTTATGGTTTAACCGAACATCGGACTCAAAATCTAACGGCTACAGTTAGCATAAGAAACATAAATCCGAAGGACACGCTTTATATTAACAAAGCACAATACTTTAATACTAACGGAGAACCAACAAGAACCTATTTTTCGAAGACGGTTTTTGTTAAACCCCTTGAAACAATCGAAATTATAATTGACGAAAGAGACAAAGAAGGTGGTACTGGAGCTAATTTTATATTCGATTGGAGTAAAACTAGAGAAGACATACACGACCCGTTTTTTGAAGCTGTAATGATCTCTACAAGTAGCCAACAAGGTATTTCGTTTACCACTCAAGGTATAAAGATTTAAAACCACGGCGATCACAATGTACACTAAACCCAACGAGTTTATATCCTCATTTAATTAAACACACTACACGTCTTATTAAAAATATAAATATTTAACACACTTTTTTGTTTATTAAAAGTTAATTATTCACCAATCTAAAATTTTATTGCAGTAGCTTTGTATTGTGAAAATGTCGATTAAAATATTTAGCTTTTTATTTGTATTTGCATGCTGTTTTACAACGGTTAATGCAAACACAGAGCTATTTGCATGTAATACTATTGCGTATTCTAATGACTCCACCCACGACATAGATAAGAGTACAATTCGTACCGACTCGTTTACTATTCACTCCAAGGATTACGAACGTGTTATTACACAGCACCTAGGTACGACAACTCCTCTTTTTATAAAACATACGAAGACAGATTCGGCTATCTTAAATCATAGTAGCTATTTGTTTGCCCTAGTACACACTAAATATATTCAGTATTTAAAAGCCTGTCATCTCAATTTTATAACTACTGATATTATTTATCCCTTTCACGCCTTCTGGTAAACCCTTTTAATTATTTCGGAGCTGTAAAACAGCAAATATAAGTGCCTTTAAAACAACAAGGCAGCAATACTTCTATCAAAATAATTAAAATATAAAATACTATGGACTTAGGAATGATTACCATATCTGGTACACTAATATTATTAGTGGTAGTACCCTTAACTTTAATGCAATTACAAAAAAGAAAGAAGGAACAAGCACTTTTAAATGCTCTAAAATCTCTTTCAAAACAACACCACTGTTCGCTAACACATTACGACCTTACTAGCGACTTTGCTATTGGTATCGACCAAGTAGCAAAAGCCCTGTTTTTCTATAAAAATACGGCACATGAAAACAGATCGAAACACATTGCGTTAAAAGACTATTCAGACTGTAAAATTTCAGAAGAAAGACAAAACACTAAGAACACTACTTTAGGAGATATTACAGCGTTAAGTTTAACCTTAACTCCAAGAGACAATTCAATAACTCCCGAATACATAAACTTTTATAATTCTGACGAGAACTATCAACTAAATGGAGAAATCGACTTAATAAAAAAATGGAACGGACTACTAGTGTCTACCATAAAGTAAAACAGTTCGAACATAATAAAAGCCCTAATACTAACTATTAGGGCTTTTATTTTTATATGTTTTTACAAATTCTAAATGAATAAAAGTATATTTAACCCTCTGTTACAGCCCTTAACGGAATGCACTAAACCATCACATCAATGAAACCTATACAAACGACCACATTCTTAGTTATTTTTGTAATCCTAGTTTTTTTAGAAACTGTAATAGCCAACTTAGAAGGGTTCGATTCACTCCACTTTATTTCAAAACCCCTAATTTTAAGCGCTCTTATTACTTACTTTTGGCTGACTACCAAGCCTACAAACAAACGTCTAAAACAGTTAACACTAATGGCGTTGTTTTTTTCGTTAGTCGGCGATGTTTTACTACTATTTGTGTTTAAATCAGAGTTCTTTTTTATTGGTGGTTTACTCGCCTTTTTAGTGGCACATATACTCTACTGCCTTCTTTTTTTAAACCAGCGTAATTCCAGCTTAAAACCCTATGGAGTTATAGTCCTCTTTGCCATCTATGCTATAGGGCTGTTCGCCATGTTATACCCTGGATTAGGAGACTTACTAATTCCGGTAATTGTTTATATGCTCGTTATTATATTAATGGGAGTTACAGCATACTTAAGAAAAGAAAACGTGTCAAGCCTAAGCTTTAAACTCGTTTTTATTGGCGCTCTTTTGTTTATGCTTTCAGATAGTATATTAGCACTCAATAAGTTCTATACACCAATACCCTATTCGAGTTTTTCTATCATGTTAAGCTATGCCCTAGCACAATTATTAATTGTTTTAGGCATAAAAAAACAACTCGAATAGTCTTCTATTTTTTTGTGTACGGTCTAATAATAAGTCGGGACGCTTTATCAAAATTAATGTAATTATAGGTCCAATTAAAAAACACAATCACTTTATTTCTAAAGCCGACAAGCGACATTAAGTGAACAAACATCCAGACAAACCAAGCGAAAAACCCACCAAACTTATAATGCTTAAGGTCTACCACCGCTTTATTTCGTCCAACGGTCGCCATAGACCCCTTGTCTTTATAAACAAACTTCTTTAAAGGCTTCCCTTCGATTAGTTTAATAATATTTTTTCCTAAAAGTTTTCCTTGCTGAATTGCAGGTTGTGCTAATTGCGGATGTCCTTTCGGGTAGGCTTCAGTTTGCATACACGCAATATCTCCCAAAGCGAAAATGGAATCGTAACCTAGCACTTGATTGTACTCATTTACTTTATAACGATTTGCCTGTTGAATTAAGGCTTCTGCTTTTAGTCCCTTAACAGGTTTACCTGTAACTCCTGCTGCCCAAATTAAGGTTTCTGATTCTAAAAATAACGCTGTGTTAGTAGTCACCGTTTTTCCATCATAATTACTTACTAGGGTATTACAGTGCACGTTTACTCCTAGTTCCTTTAAAAAACACTCTGCTTTTTTTGAGGCGTGTTTACTCATTGGAGGCAACACACGATCTGCTCCTTCCAGCAAATGAATCTCCATAGCACTAGAGTCTAAATCTTTATAATCACGAGGTAAAATATGGTTTTTTAGTTCTGCAATTGCTCCTGCCAACTCCACACCAGTAGGACCACCTCCTACAATAACAAAATTTAAGAGCGCTAAACGTTCTTGTTTAGACTTTGTAATTGCTGCCTTTTCAAAATTTTGAAGAATTAAACTCCTAATATTTAAAGCTTGCGGCACCTGCTTCATGGGCATACTGTGCTTTTCGACCTCTTTATTACCAAAATAATTAGTCCGCGTTCCCGTTGCTAAAATGAGATAATCGTAGTTAAGAGTACCAATAGTAGTTTCTACTGCTTTCTCTTCAGGATGAATTTGTAGAACATCGGCTAACCTAAAAAACGCTTTATCATTCTTTTTTATAATTTTTCGTAAAGGGTATGCAATAGCGTCAGGTTCTAAACTAGCTGAAGATACTTGATAAAGTAAAGGCTGAAAGGTATGGTAATTATGCTTGTCAAATAAAACCACTTGCACGTGTTTATCTGCTAATGATTTAGCCATACTTATACCGGCAAATCCTCCTCCTACAATAACAATTCTAGGGTCCTTTGTATCTGGAATATTCATACTACTTAAAACGTATTATTTAGCGTAAAGATAGAGAAGCGACACTATTTATACTTTTATTTTTAAAATTAATTTATGTACTTGTAACAATTCATACCTTTAGACTACTTATACAATACCTAACTAAACACTTTGAATAAAGAACTTGAACATAGTTTTATAGAATTGCTGGAAGAGCATCAAAATATTGTGCATAAAGTTTGCCGCTTATACACGAATAATTACGATGCTCATAATGATTTGTTTCAAGAAATCACCATACAACTTTGGAAAGCCTATCCGAAATTCCGTGGGGATTCTAAGTTTAGCACTTGGATGTATCGCGTAGGCTTAAATACAGCAATCACCTTATATAGAAAATCAAAACGACAAGTAAAAACTCAGGAATTTGATGCTGTACAATTTAAGATTAAAGCTGAAGATTATGATAACACCGAAGAACAGCAACTAAAACTATTATACCAAGCGGTCTATCAGCTTGACGATATTAATAAAGCACTTGTCTTTTTATATTTAGAAGACAAAAGCTATAAGGAAATAAGCGAAACTCTAGGAATTAGTGAGGTAAATGCAAGAGTGAAAATGAATAGAGTAAAAAACAAATTAAAAACAATATTAAATCCGTAATATATGGATGAGTTAGAATTATTAAAAAAACATTGGAAAAGTACAGGCGATAGTGATCAAAAATTATCGGCTAAGCAGTTATATCCTATGTTATTAAAAAAGTCGTCTTCAATTGTGAAAACGCTTTTTTATATCAGTATTGCAGAGCTCGTGTTTTGGATATTGATTAATTTCCTTCCGATGCTTTCTACAAGTTATTTAGACGACTTGGAACAAGTATATGGCAATAATATTGTGCTGATTGTGCTTTCTGTAATCAGTTTCGGAGTGGTTTTGGTTTTTGTATATCTCTTATATAAAGCCTACAAAAACATTTCGGTTACCGATAATACAAAACAACTTATGGCGAGTATTTTAAAAACGCGAAAAATTGTAAAATACTACGTCATTTACAACCTGACTATGATTTTTATTAGTGTACCCATAAGCTTGTATTTTACCTCGCTAAACGACACTGCTTTACACGACAAAATTATACATTTTACAACCACACAAACCATAGTGTTTTACCTTATTACCTTTGTTTTAACGGGAATATTTGTACTGGTTTTCTGGTTATTCTACAGGTTGATTTACGGTATACTACTACGCCGTTTAAATAGAAACTATCTTGAACTTAAAAAGTTAGAATTATAGTAGTCGCTATATGTAGACGGCTTTTTATTATAATCGATTATAAATAAAAACTCCTGATACCGTGTTACGGTTATCAGGAGTTTTTTTATTTCTAGAAATTGCTAAAAGCGTATTAGCTTAATTTTCTAACCATTCTCTTTGTTTGTTAAGCTCTTCTTTTGCTATTAATTCCTCTTGAGGAATCACCTTTAAAAATGAAGGGTGTTGCTCTATAGCATATTCTATTTTTTCAACGATAGAATCGATAGTTTCATTCTCATAGTCAATTTCCAAAGGCTGTTTAATTTCGAAAGATTGATACACATTTTTCTTCTTAACGCGTAATCCTTTCTTATCAAAAGAACGTCTAAAACCGTCAATTACAATCGGCACAACCACAGGTTTATACCGCTTAATAATATGAGCAGTTCCTTTTCTAATCGGCTTAAACGGTGTTGTCGTACCTTGCGGGAAGGTAATAACCCAACCATCATCTAAGGCCTTACTAATTGCAGAAATATCACTCATTTTCACCTGCCTGTTAACATCCTTACCTTCACTTCTCCAGGTACGTTCAATACTAATCGACCCAACGTAAGCCATTATTTTAGGTAATAATCCAGAGCGCATGGTTTCTTTGGCTGCCACATAATACATATTTAATTTTGGCTGCCATAAATAACCGACATTCTTTATAGAATCATCCCTACCACTTAAACTCGCATTAAAAACGTGAAACATTGCAACAACATCTGCAAAATACGTTTGGTGATTAGAGATAAACAATACGTTTGTATCTGGTAAGTTTTTTATTACATCCGAGCCTTCAATTTGCAGTTCGTTAAAACCTCTAAAGCGCCTATGAGAAAGCACTCCAAGAATTCTTATCAACCATTTTTTAACGAATAAATTGTGGCCAAAAGGATTTTTATCAAATAAACCCATAGTTATATTAAGTTGTTATTATAAAAGCAAAGGTAAAAAATCAAGGCTATTTAATAGCAGTCTTTAACAAGTCTTTTACCTCACTAAGCATCATAGCGGTCGCTCCCCAAACCAAAAAATCATTTAACTTATAAGCGGGCACTGCAACTTTTACATTGTAAGAAGTTGACACCTGCTTAGTTACTACATTTTCCTCATTAAAAAAATCGGCGAGTTTAACAGTTAAAATAGCCTCTACTTCTCTATCCTGTTTTATAAATTTAGGGGTCTCCTCTACAATACCTATAAAGGGTTTTACGTGAAAATTACTTGGCGGTATATACAAAGAGGTCATTTCTTTAACCACTTTAATACGGTTTTTAGAGACACCAATCTCCTCTTCTGTTTCTCTTAACGCCGCCTGCTTATCAGTTTCATTAGCTTCCAATTTACCTCCTGGAAACCCCACTTGTGCCGAGTGCACGCCTTTGTATGATTTTCGAAGTATTAATACAAATTCCGTTTCATAATCAGCATTGGGATAAAAAAGGGCCATAACAGCCGATTTCTTCGCCTTCTTTATCAATTCTTTTTGTTTATTGATAAGCTCTTGACGATACGGAGGAGACATTTTAAACTGTGATGTTTCGGCTGGAACTGGTAAATTTTCTATTTTTACGCTTAGTTTTAAAAATTCATTAAAATTCATATCACACGAGCCTTTTTTTGGCATTAAAATTCAAAAACACCTCAATACATGAGATTTTTCTTATTTCTATTTTTTACTCTTTTAGTCTTTAACTGTGAAGATAAAAAAACTAAACCAAAAAAAACCACCAATACCATTACAAAAACAGACACTAGTGTAACAGAACCCCCTAAAGTAAAACAGGACAGTATTTTAACTTTAGAAGAAAAATACTTACCGCTTAACGATACTAATGCCATGGCTTTTTTTTCAGAATATGAGAAAGAAAATCCAGAAACTAAAGTGAGATTATTTACCGATTTTGGGACTATAGATATTGAGTTGTTTGAAAACACAGAATACCATCGTGCTAACTTTATTTTTTTAACGAAGAATAAAGTATTTGATGGCACACAATTTCACCGTGTGGTAAAAAACTTTGTTATTCAAGGAGGGAGTTCAGACGACAAGGAGGTCTTAAAAAAACGAGGACGTATAGGGCGTTATTTATTACCTCCCGACACGCGACATGATCATAAACACTATCGCGGTGTCATATCTATTCCGAGTAGTGAAATTGAAGACGCCTACAAACTAGCATCTCCTTACGAGTTTTTCATCACTCAAACCAATCAACACCACCTAGACGGCCTGTACACCATTTTCGGAAAAGTAATCAAAGGAATGGATGTTGTAGATAAAATTGCCGAGGTAGAAACCGATGGTGGCGATTGGCCGCTTCGCAATGTATACATAAATAAAGTAGTCGTTTTAAAATAGGTTTGAAAAGGCATATTTCTTATATTCACTCACTTAATTTAATTCCCATTTAAACACTATGAAACCATACGTAAAAGCGATTATTTGTAGTCTTTTAATTTCTACAACGAGTTGTAAAGACAATCAGTCAGAAACCGAGACACCTCATTTAAATAATGAAGCTATGAGTACTAATTTGTTATTACAAGAATGGACTGGACCATATAATGGCGTACCTGCATTCGATAAAATGAAGGTGTCAGCTGTTAAAGAAGCCATGGAAACAGGAATGACTTTGGGCTTAAAAGATATTGAAGCCATTGCAAACAATCCTGAAGCTCCTACTTTTGAAAACACTATTGAAGCCTTTGAGCGCGCCGGTAAAGAATTAAACCGTGTATTTGCCTATTATGGTATTTTTAGTAGCAATATGAGCTCTCCAGAGTTTAGAGACGTTCAGAGTGAACTAGCTCCGAAATTATCGGAATACTCCTCTAAAATCAACCAAAACACGGCCTTATTTCAGCGTATAAAAACAGTTTATAAAAACGCCCAAAAAACACCTTTAGACTCTGAAAAACAACGGGTTTTAGAACTAATCTATAAGCGTTTTGAAATGAACGGTGCTGAATTGGATGATGCTAAAAAGAAGCGTTATGCTGAAATAAACAAAGAGCTCTCTTCTCTTTATACCGATTTCGCTAATAATGTATTACACGACGAAGAAAATTATATTACCTATTTGGAGAAAGACCAACTGGGTGGTTTATCACAAGCCTTTATTAAATCGGCAGCAAAAATTGCTAAGGACAACGGTGAGCCAGAAAAATATGCGATTACCAACACACGATCGTCTGTCGATCCGTTTTTAACGTATTCTACCGAAAGAAAATTAAGAGAAAAAGTTTGGGATAATTATTACTCTCGAGGAGATAATGGCGATGCTTACGATAACAACGCTATGATTGCTCAGATTTTAAAACTTCGTAGAGAACGCGTAGAACTCTTAGGTTACGACAATTACGCACAATGGCGTTTACAAGATCGAATGGCTAAAACTCCTGAAAACGCTATGGAATTAATGATGGCGGTTTGGCCGGCTTCTATTGCTAGAGTTTCCGAAGAGGTAATAGACATGCAAGCCATTGCGAAGAGAATGAACGATGATATTATTATAGAGCCATGGGATTACCGCTACTATGCCGAAAAAGTACGTCAGGAAAAATATGATTTAAATAGTGACGAAGTCAAACAATATTTACAATTAGACAAACTTACCGAAGCGTTGTTTTATGTTGCAGGGCGTTTGTTTAATTACGATTTCAAACCTGTGGAAGACGGTACTGTACCTGTATTTCATGAGGATGTGAAAGTTTGGGAGGTTACCGATAAGTCTAATGGAAAACACATAGGGTTATGGTATCTCGATCCGTTTGCAAGATCTGGAAAACGTTCTGGTGCTTGGGCAACGACCTATAGAAGTCACACTACTTTTGACGGACCAGAAACGGTTCTAGCCTCTAACAATTCTAACTTTGTTAAACCGGCACCTGGAGAAGCTGTTCTTGTTTCATGGGATGATGCAGAAACTTTTTTCCATGAATTTGGTCATGCCCTACACTTTTTCTCTAGTACTGTTGCTTATCCAACATTAAATGGTGGCGTTAGAGATTATACCGAGTTCCAATCGCAATTATTAGAACGCTGGTTATCTACAGACGAAGTGATCAACACTTTTTTAGTACATAACGAAACTGGAGAATCTATTCCAAAGGAGTTAGTCGAAAAAATAAAGAAAGCCTCAACCTTTAATCAAGGATTTGCGACTACCGAATATTTAGCTTCTGCTTTAATGGATATGAAATTACACTTAGCCGATCCAGAAACTATAGATGTGGATAGTTTTGAACGTAAAACTTTAGCCGAATTAAACATGCCTAAGCAATTACCTATGCGTCACAGAACACCTCATTTTGGTCATGTGTTTTCTGGTGAAGGCTATGCTACGGCCTATTACGGTTATATGTGGGCAGATGTATTAACAAGTGATGCTGCAAAAGCCTTTAAAAATGCTCCAGGAGGATTTTATGACAAAGCCCTTTCGAATAAGCTAGTGAAATATTTATTCGCACCAAGAAATGCTATGGATCCTGCTGAAGCCTATAGAAAATTTAGAGGGAGAGATGCTAAAATTGAAGCATTAATGCGAGACCGCGGATTCCCTGTTTCAACGGAAGAGTAATATATTTAAAGACTAAATAATAGACACTAAAGCCCTGCAGAATTAGTTATTCTGCAGGGCTTTTTTATTGGTTTTCTCAAGCTGCTTTTAAAGACAGCAGCCCACTAACTAATTTATAACTCTGAATGGAATGCCTAGGACTTCCGAAGAAAACTTAGGCGCTATGCTTTTCCGTAAATATTAGGCAAACTAATTTTAAACTTTACTGCTAATAATCGCACAGAAATCACCACACAGCCGGCTACAATAAAAACCACATCTTCTTCAATGGGTAGTTTACTCATTAAAAAGTAAGCTATACCCCCTAAAATACACGCTGTTGCATAAATTTCTTTTCTAAAGATAATAGGTATTTCGTTACATAATATATCGCGAATCACACCACCAAAACAGGCAGAAATAGTCCCTAAAGAAATACAAATAAGTGGATGTAATCCCGCATTAATTCCTTTTTCCACCCCCACTACAGTATACAGTCCGATACCAATGGTATCGAAGAGAAACAAGGAAGTTCGCAAATAATCAATTTTATTTCGGATTAATATTGTGATGGTCGCAGTTATAGCTACCACATAAATAAATGTCATATCCCGCATCCAAATAACTGGCGTTTCATTTAAAAGAATATCTCTTAAAGTTCCCCCACCAACAGCGGTGACAAAAGCGATAATAAAAATCCCAAACGGATCCATCCTTTTATTTAACGCTACCAAAACTCCCGAAATTGAAAATGCGATAGTCCCTATTATATCTAAAATGTAAAACATTATGTGTTTTGAGTATAGTAATTATAATCTTTAATTACTGTGTTTATAAAATCTATAGGTTGTTCATTAGGCTCAAGTTTCATAACTGCTATCAGCCTTTCATACAATTTATTAATAACATTATGTTGCTTTTTTTTCAGGGCTTGGTCATACACGTTTTTAATGATTTGCATTTCAGAATCTGAAAACAAGGTCACTTGAGGGTATTTTGGTTTATAATCTATTGGCAACTCTTTTAAAATGGTATCGTTAATATTTATTCTTCGTTTCTCAGAAATCACAGTGGTTCCAGCTGCGATATCCCCTAGCCGCTGACCATTACCTTTTATCAAAATAATTACCACTGCTAAAGCTCCACTAGTTAAAACAACATCGACCACCCTTAGAATCCAGCGCACGAAATAATTAGCGAATCCGGGCTTAGAGCCATCTAGTTTAACCACACGTGTTTTTAAAACATGTTTCCCTACGGTTAACCCGTCCCAAAAGGTTTCTAATAAAACATAATATAAAAAAGCTGGAAGGGAAACTAACAAATAAATAGCCCAAGCATCTCTCATATCAAGATCTAAAGCTATTAATAACAAGAACGCAGCAAAACCGTAAAAAAATATAACACAACTATCTATAATGTATCCGAGCATACGATCGAGCACGGGAGCTGCGTTTTGGCTGATGGCTACATTTTGAGCTGTTTCTATTTGAAATTCCTTCATATTTTCTTTTCTTTGATAGCAAATACTTCTAATCATGCGCGAAGCAGCTTTCGTCAAGCAAAATAAGGATAAATGGTTAACATTTGAAAATGTTCTATCAAATAATATATCTATTCAACCCGACGCGCTTTCTAATTTGTATATTGAAGTTACCGATCATCTGAGTTATGCAAAAACATTTTACCCAAACAGTAATACGGTTTTGTACTTAAATGAATTGGCATCCAAAGCGCATCAAAAAATTTATAAGACGAAAAAAGAACCTAAAAACAGGTTGATAACATTCTTCACAAAAGAATGCCCTTTACTTTTTAAGCAACATCACCGCGAATTACTTATAGCTTTTCTAGTGTTTACATTATTTGTTATTGTCGGCGCTTTTTCGGCGGCTAACGAAGGGGATTTTGTACGCGCTTTTTTAGGAGATGGTTATGTAAATATGACCTTGGAGAATATTGAAAAAGGAGACCCCATGGGAGTGTATAAGCAACAAGGGGAGTTTAATATGTTCTTAGGGATAACACTAAACAATATAAAGGTAGCTTTATTTGCATTTGCATATGGTATCTTGTTAGGTATAGGCTCGCTTTATATTATGATGCAAAACGGTATCATGCTTGGCAGCTTTCAGTATTTCTTTTACGACCAAGGATTGCTTTGGGAATCGGCTCGTACGATATGGATTCATGGTACTATAGAAATTTCAGTGATTATAGTTGCCGCCTGCTCCGGATTAGTTGTCGGCAATGGCATGCTTTTTCCTGGAACTTATACGCGGTTAGAATCTTTTAAACGCGGTGTTAAAAATGGTCTCAAAATATTAATGAGTACTATACCCTTTTTTATAATTGCAGGCTTTTTAGAAGGATTTGTTACGCGACACACAGAAATGCCCGATTGGCTTGCTATATTAATAATTAGCACATCGTTAGGTCTTATAATATTTTACTACGTTATTTATCCTATTCAATTACACAATAAACATAAAACCCCAACTTACCATAACCCCATTTAATATGAAACAATACATTGAATTTAAAGCACAACGCGATTTAGGTCAAATAATTACCGATACGTTTAATTTTATTAGAAACGAGTTTAAACCTTTTTTTGGTTTAATCCTTCAAGTAGTCCTACCGTATTTACTAGTTATGTTTGCTGCTCTAGCCTTTTATTTTTATAGCGTAGGAAGTTTAACCAATTTAGTGGACGACAATGCGCTTTTTGATGGTAGTACGACCTCTATTCTTACTATGCTAGCTACTTTTCTTATTTTAATAACAACCGGTATAATCGCTTATGTATTAGCTCATTCTACAGCACTTTACTATATTAAATCGTATGTAGAAAATAAAGGTGTTGTCAATACCGAAATTGTAAAAACTAATGTAAAAAACAGCTTTTGGAAATTTGTAGGCCTAGGTGTTATAGTAGGTCTAGCCGTTACTTTTGGTTTTTTACTCTGTGTGATTCCTGGAATCTATGTATTTGTCCCTTTAAGTATTTCATTCTCTCTCATGGTATTTAAAGATCAAAGTGTATCAGACGCTTTTAGCAACAGCTTTAATTTTATAAAAAACGAATGGTGGATGTCCTTTTTAACAATTTTTGTTGTAGGAATCATCGTTAGCGTTATCGGATCAATATTTAGTGTTCCTGCAATGATATACGGCATCATTAAAATGGGTGTGTTCTCAGGGGAGGTAGACCCTACAGGCCAAGCTGGCTTATTTCAAGACCCCGTTTATATTATTCTTAATGTACTATCGTATGCTCTTAAATATTTCTTGAATTTCATCTCCATAATCGCTGTCGTATTTATTTACTTTAATATTAACGAAAAGAAAAACTTCTCTGGTACTTTCGACCGCATAGATTCGTTAGGTAAAACAGAATAAACTTTATGCCCTACATTAAGTACCTTTTTCTTTTCCTGTGTTTAAGCACCTCAGTTTTTGCTAAGCAAGATACTCTTGTCTACGACAAAGAGGTGCCTTTTATTCAACAACAAAATATTACAGAATCAGATTTAGAAACTTACAAAAACGATAAAAATTTTGACTATACCGAAGTGGATACATCCGACAATTGGTTTGTTAAACTAAAACGCTGGTTTAGGAACCTACTTTTCAAAGTAATGGAATACCTTTTCGGTAATGTGGCTGCATCAGGAATCGTTAAGTTTATATTTCAAGTCGTCCCCTATATTATTCTAGCTATACTGGTTTTTCTATTAATAAAATTTTTCTTGAAGGTGAATGCGAGAAACATAATACAAGGCAAGCAAAACAAACCTGAATTTGAATTTACAGATGAAGAGCACATTATTAAAAATGAAGACATTAATGCTTTAATAACACGTGCTATTGAGCAAAATAACTACCGATTAGCTATTCGTTATTATTATCTTTTAGCCCTAAAGGAATTAACTGATCACAACGTTATAAAATGGGAGCAAGATAAAACCAATGCCGATTACATAAATGAAATTGAAAATAAAACCCTTCAAACAAATTTTAAACAAGCTACCAAAATCTATGATTATGTCTGGTACGGGGAATTTACTGTTGATGCCATTAAATTTGAAAGCCTAAAAAAACCTTTTAACCAATTAAGTAAACTAAGCTCAAATAAAATTGGATAGAAAAGGAAAAATATACGTCGCTTTAACTGCATTGGTAATACTTTTACTAGTGGTCGCAGAGTACTCAAAACCTAAAGAAATAAATTGGTTCCCTACGTACACCAAACATCATAAAATTCCTTTTGGGACCTATGTTTTTCACGATCAATTAGAACGTATTGTTAGTAAAAAACATTTTATAGATGTCGAAACTCCTCCTTATGAGTATCTGAAAAAAGAGGCTATTTCAGGAACTTATTTTTTTGTAAATGACGTTGTTAATTTTGATGAAGCAGAACTAAACAGTCTTTTAGAATGGACAGCTAAAGGAAATACTTTGTTTGTAGGTTCCTCGCAGTTTGGAACTCAACTTCTAGACACCCTAGGATTAGAACAAAGTATAATTAGTAACTTTAATAATATTAACAACTCCTTTGATCTGTATTTAAACCACGGCGATCTAAATAAAAGCTTGGATACTTTTAGCTTCGACAAGGCTGGTTTTGTTCATTATTTTGATAAGTTAAATAACAAAACTACTCAAGTAATTTCGTTAATAGATAATGCCACAGAAGACACTCTTAGCAGTGATAAAACGCATTACCCAAACACCATCAAACACAATTTTGGGAAAGGCACAATTATACTGAGTTTGTTTCCGCAAGCCTTTACGAATTATTTTATTTTAAACACACCAAATCAAAATTTTACGGCAGGAATTTTATCTTATTTAGACACATCAAAGCCCTTGTACTTTGATAATCATTATAAATCGGGTAAAAAGGTAAGCCTCTCCCCGATGCATGTCTTTTTGAATAATACAAACTTGAAATGGGCATACTACATCATGTTAATTGCTGTGTTATTTTATGTTGTTTTTGAGGGAAAACGCAAACAACGAGCGGTACCAGTAATTGAACCTTTAAAAAATCAAACTGTCGACTTTACACGTACTATTGCGAATATGTATTACGAAAACGGACAAAACAATGCTATTGCAAAGCATAAAATTCAGCATTTTTTAGAGTACATCCGTACCCATTTACACTTAAATACGAATACTATAAATACTGTATTTATTACTAATTTGGCGGCAAGAAGTAATAATACCTTAGCAGATACACAAGCGCTTTTTAATTTAATAGAAACGATTACGAATCAAGATAAAACGAGCGTTGAACTGATACAAAAGTTAAACACTTCAATAGAACTATTTAAATCCAACAACGAATGGAAAATCAAGACTTAGAGTTTAATAATAGGATACAATTAGAATCACTACAAGCTGCGGTGAACGCTATAAAAGAAGAACTTAGAAAGGTTATTGTTGGTCAGGATACCTTTGTCGAATTACTTATTGCGGCCTTGTTAGCAGATGGCCATGTGCTTATTGAAGGTGTTCCTGGAATAGCAAAAACGGTGACCGCTAAACTGTTTGCAAAAGTTTTGAAAACCGATTTTAGCAGGATTCAATTCACACCCGATTTAATGCCTAGTGATGTACTAGGAACATCGATTTTAAACATGAAATCTTCGGAATTTGAATTTAAAAAAGGCCCTATCTTTTCTAACATTGTTTTGATTGATGAAATTAACCGTGCTCCAGCAAAAACACAAGCTGCTTTATTTGAGACTATGGAAGAGCGTCAAGCCACAATAGATGGAACCACCTACCCTTTTGCCGAGCCGTTTATGGTATTAGCAACTCAAAATCCGATAGAACAAGAAGGTACTTATGCGTTGCCAGAAGCACAGTTAGACCGTTTCTTATTTAAGATAAAAGTCGACTATCCGTCTTTAGAAGATGAAATAAAAATCATTCAAACCCATCATGAACGCAAAGGAAAAAAACCACAAACACTAATACACCCGATTTTAAATACTATAGATTTAAAAGACTATAAAGAGAAAACACAAGCTGTTTTAGTAGAAGAAAAAATAATAAAATACATTGCGCAACTCGTTTCTAATACTAGAAATCACCCGCATTTATATTTAGGAGGATCACCAAGGGCGTCACTAGCAATTCTAAATACCGCAAAAGCTTTTGCGGCTATTAACGGAAGAGATTTTGTTATTCCTGAAGATGTAAAGAAAGCTTTAAAACCCGTTCTTAATCACCGAATCATTTTAACACCAGAACGTGAAATGGAAGGTATGACTACCGAAAATGTAATAGATATGATCGAACAATCGGTAGAAGTACCTAGATAACATCCAATAAAGGTTTAAAAACAAGACTTCAACACCTATGAAATTTATAAAATCGCTATACTTACATAAAGCCTTTTTTGTCTATTTGGCAAGTGCTTCAGTATGCTTTTTATTATCCTTTTGGATACCTTTCTTGTATCCTATTGCATGGGTTTTGGTTTTAATTATAGCCCTCTTGTTTGTAGTCGATCTAATCATTTTATACCGCTACAATAATGCCATTTCAGCCTCGCGCTTATTACCGGATAAATTCTCTAATAGCGATAGTAATACAGTCCCAATATCCTTAACAAACCACTACCCTTTTAAGATTGAATTGGATATTATAGACGAATTACCAATACAATTTCAAAAACGAGATTTTTCATACCAATCCACTGTGAACCCTAATCAAACCATAGATTTTAACTACAGTGTGCGTCCGGTAGATCGCGGAGAATATGTCTTTGGACACTTAAACGTTTACACCTCTTCAAAATTAAAAATTGTAAAGCGGAAGTATCAGTTTCAAAATGAGCAAATGGTGGCTGTATATCCCTCATTTATCCAAATGCAGAAATATGATTTTTTAGCCATCAGTAATAACCTTACGGAGTTTGGCTTAAAGAAAATTAGACGTATTGGAAACACCTCAGAATTTGAACAAATAAAAGATTACGTTCACGGCGATGATTTTAGAACTGTAAATTGGAAAGCCACGGCAAAACGCGGACAATTAATGGTTAACCAGTATCAAGATGAAAAATCACAGCCTATATACTCTATTATTGACACCGGCCGTGTCATGAAAATGCCATTTAATGGTTTAAAACTATTAGATTACGCTATCAACTCAGCCTTAGCATTTAGTAATGTCGCGTTAAAAAAACACGATAAAGTCGGGTTATTAACCTTTTCAAAAACAATAGAGTCCTTTTTACCGGCAACCCAAAAACTAAGCAATTTAAACGTTATACTCCAACGCTTGTACAATATCAAAACACAGTATTATGACAGTGATTATGGTTTATTATACGCACAATTAAAGCGAAAAGTTACTCATCGAAGTCTGTTGATATTATATACAAACTTCGAACATATAAGCGCACTAAAACGTCAGCTCCCCTACTTACAAGCCATTTCTAAAAACCATTTATTGGTGGTCGTTTTATTTGAGAACACAGAACTTGATGCTATTATTTCAGAATCGGCAGAAGATCTCCAAGCGATTTATCATAAAACCATAGCTGAGAAATTTACCTATGAAAAAAGATTAATGGTTAAAGAACTTCAAAAACACGGTATACAAAGTATCTTAACACCGCCCGAAAATCTAACGGTAAACACCATAAACAAATACCTAGAAATTAAATCTAGAGGCTTATTATAAGCAGTATAACAGACGTTTATCCCAATTATAAGCCGTTAAACCACAAATCACTATTTTATTTTTAAATATTCTTTTTTTTAGCATATCTTGTTAAGGCTATTAATTTAACCCATAACAAAATGAAACCTTTTGGCTATTTCCTTATCGCCATTTTATGCACGTTTTGTGTATATAATACGACCGCTCAAACAAAAAACAATCCATGGACGGCTAGTTTTGGCACCAATATGATACATAATCCTATTCGAGATATTGATGACGATAATAACCGCTTTAAATCGTGGAATTGGAACACGGGTGGTTTTCGCCTTTCTATTGGCCATATTATTTCCAACAGGCTGTATCTGGAAGGAGCTGCTTCATTAAGCACGGTGACTGACAATTATAAAATCACAGATAAAAAACATACTTATGCCTCCATTGATGGAATGGTAAAATACCACCTAACTAGAGGTTTGTACACGATAGATCCTTATGTTACATTAGGAACAGGCTATTCATGGATAGACATGTACAACAGAAGTCTTAGATTGTACGGCTCTCCAGTTATACATGGAGGTATTGGTGTAAATTTCTGGCTTACTTCAAGCTTCGGTTTAACAGTTCAATCTCAATACAAATATGCTTTTAAAGATTACGGTTTAAACCATTTTCAACACGCAATAGGTATAAGTTATAGGTTTGGAGAAAAAGACACAGATAATGATGGAATAAATGACCGTGAAGACAAATGTCCTGATTTGTTTGGAATGATTGAAACAGGAGGGTGTCCTGATAGAGATGGTGATGGTGTTATTGATTCTGAAGATCTATGTCCTGACAATTTTGGCCCCCCTCATTTAAGTGGATGCCCTGATCGAGATGGGGACGGCACACCGGATAAGTACGATATGTGCCCTGATGAGCCAGGTGCAATAGATGATGATGGATGCCCTAGAAGAGACTCAGATAATGATGGTGTAGACGACAGGTTTGACAAATGCCCATTGGTACCTGGTCCAAAAGAAAATTCAGGTTGTCCAGACCCAAAACAACAAGCGCGAGAAGAAGCAGCGGCAAACTTAGAAAAACAACGCGCTAGGGATAACGACATTAAACAAGCTGTAATTTTAGAATTAGCAAAACTTTCTAAACTAATCACATTTGATAATGGGCAAACATCACTAACAACTAATTCTACCGTGGCTTTAGATGAAATTGCTAAAATCATGATCATTCAAAAGTTTATGAAATTTCATATTGCTGGGCATACAGATAGCACAGGTAATAGAACAAAGAATATACAGTTATCAGAGCAACGTGCACAAGCTGTTAAAGACTACCTATTGTTTAAAGGTCTAGAATCTAACAGAATAACTTCTCAAGGCTACGGACAAGAAAATCCTATTGCAGATAATACTACGGCCGAAGGCCGTTTAAAAAACCGACGCATAGAAATTTTTGTAGTAAACTAACTGTTTATCCGTAAGAATCAACGATTCGGTCGTCTTTAATATGATACAAACTGGTGAATTCTAATCTTTGATAAACCAATAATTTAAAAATCAATATTATGAAAACTAGTTTACTTTTTATTATTTGCCTAACACTATCTTTAGGTGTTTATGCTCAAAACGAAGTCGGAAAATCTGTCACCGTGACCATTAACACTATCAAAAACGATACAGGAAAAGTGATTTTGGGCTTACATACCACGGATACTTTTATGAAAACCAAAGCCTTACAAACACAAATAATTGAAATTAAGGACGGAAAAATCGAAGCTACCTTTTCTAATATAATTCCTGGAGAGTACGCTATTCTCGCCTTACATGATGAAAACAATAATAAGAAAATGGATTTTTCTCCCAACGGCATGCCCAAAGAAGATTACGGCCTTTCTAATAACCCAATGAGTTTTGGCCCTCCTCAATTTAATGAAGCCAAGTTTAAAGTCTCAACCGAGGCTATTACACTCAACATTATATTTTAAACAAAAAGGGCGATTATTATAAAATAATCGCCCTTTAATTATATCGTAAAATCTATTTACGCATTACTTTGGTTTAACCACGCATTCATCATCCATAAGGTTTTTTCTTGCTCGGTTATAAAGTCACTCATCATAGCATTTGTTCCTTCGTCACTAGCCTCTCCTGACTTTTCTAAAATAGAACGCTCTATTTTTAATAATTGACTTAAAGAGTCTACAATTAACTCTACAGCTTTATCATCTTTAGATACGTTTTTTCCCACCGGCACTTTAGCCGCTTTAGTATAATCGTCAAAAGTATGTAAAGGTGTTTCTCCTAAAGTTAAAATACGTTCAGCAATTTCATCTACTTTCACATTGGCATCGGTGTACAATTCTTCAAATTTAACGTGTAAATCAAAAAAGTTTTTACCCTTGATATTCCAATGAATACCTCTTAAATTTTGATAGTATAATTGAAAATTTGCTAATAATTTATTTAAATCTTCAGCAATTTCTTTTGTTTTTTTACTGTCTAATCCTAAACTGTTTAATCCCATAATATATTGATTTTAAATTGTTATTACTCCTATTGTAAATTTAATGAATAATAATTTGTTAATTAGTATAAGGTTTATTGATAGTTTTTATATTTTTATAGTCTTAAACTATTCTACAAAATGACAATCACACAACTCTCTTACGTCCTAGCTGTTGCAGAAGAACAAAATTTTACAAAAGCCGCAAAAAAATGTTATGTAACACAACCAACATTGAGTATGCAAATTCAAAAGCTAGAAGATGAATTAGATATTTTAATATTTGATCGTGGAAAAAAACCGATTGAACTCACGGAGGTTGGAAAAAAAATTGTGCATCAAGCCAGAAATATAGTTAATGAATCGTTTAGAATTCAAGATATTGTAGATCAGCAAAAAGGGTTTATAGGTGGTGAGTTTCGTTTAGGAATTATTCCTACGATAATGCCCACTCTACTTCCTATGTTTTTAAAGACGTTTTTAAAGAAACATTCAAAAGTAAAGTTAATTATAGAAGAACTTACTACTGAAGAAATCATACTGCGTTTAAATGAAGGGCACTTAGATGCGGCCATAGCGGCAACGCCTTTAGAAAACGATACAATAAAAGAACGTCCGTTATTCTACGAACCGTTTACAGCATACATACCCGATAACCACAGATTGAGTATTAAGAAAAAAATTGAAACGACAGATTTAGATATCGACGATATGCTGTTATTAGAAGATGGGCATTGCTTTAGAGATGGTGTAATTAACTTATGTAAGGCCTTAAAAACTCAAAATATTTCTAGTTTTCAATTGGAAAGCGGAAGTATTGAAACCTTAATAAAACTATCTAATGAAGGCTTAGGAATGACCTTACTCCCCTATTTACACACCCTAGATCTAAGTGCTGAAGACAAACAAAACCTACATCATTTTACTGAACCTTCCCCAGCACGTGAAGTAAGTTTAATTTTTCATAAGAGCGAATTAAAAATGCAAATTATTGAAGCCTTACACGACGTCATTTCTGGAATTATAAGGGGCGCAATCGCTTTCCAGAATGTAAAAATAATAAGTCCCTTACCGAAATAAAAAAAGCGACTTTTTCAAGTCGCTTTTTAATTTATGTTTTTAAGTATATTAAACATTGGTCTAAATCTGGATTTTGAGAAACAATAGATTTAATAAAAATTTTTAATTCTTCAACTTCATAAGGTAATAATCTCTGAAGTGCTTTTTGAACTTCTTTGCAAAATAGGTTTGCATCAAAGCTGACTTTATTAAGTACAGTTTTTGTGTACTCAAACATTGCTCTTGACATAATTATAAATATTTTAGTTTAATAAGGTAGATTTGTACTATAGGCAAATGGTTTATTAATCCGTTTAAATGTAGTGAAAAAAGCCATTGAAAAAACAATAGCTTCAAACTTTAACTGTTAAAAAAAACCTAAAACCACACCTAAAATCTGTTATCACCATCCAATAAATCTCCTAAGCCGCCTAAAATACTCCCTTCCCCTTTACTATTACCTCCTTTAGGTAAACTTGCAAGCACGCGATTAGCTAATCGGCTAAATGGCAAGGACTGCACATAGACAATTCCGGGACCTTCTAATTTGGCAAAGAACAAGCCTTCACCTCCAAAAATTGAGTTTTTAATGCCACCAATAAATTCTATATCATAATCTATTGTTTGTGTAAAACCAATAATACAGCCCGTATCTACTCTTAACACCTCACCCGCTTGTAAAACTTTTCTGGACATTGTTCCCCCTGCATGAACAAAGGCCATCCCGTCGCCTTCTAATTTTTGCATGATAAAGCCTTCGCCTCCAAATAAACCACGACCGAGCTTTTTACTAAATTCAATTCCTACACTAACCCCTTTGGCTGCACAAAGAAAAGCATCTTTTTGGCAAATAAATTTCCCTTGATACTCAGTAAGATTTATAGGAATAATTTTTCCTGGATAAGGGGCTGCGAAAGACACGCTCTTTTTACCTGGTACGGTATTATAAAAAGCGGTCATAAATAAACTTTCACCAGTTAAAATACGCTTTCCTGCTCCTAAAATCTTTCCTAGAAAACCCGAGTCGTTTTTAGAACCATCACCAAAGATAGTTTCCATTTTAATGCCATCGTCCATCATCATAAAACTTCCCGATTCGGCGACAACGCCTTCTTGCGGATCAAGTTCTATTTCGACATACTGCATCTCTTCTCCGTAAATTTTATAATCTATTTCGTGTGCTGTCATAATATTATAGTTTAATACCTATTAGTTGTCGCGCCTGTACTTTTGTTACAGCCGCTTATAAAGTTAACTAATTTTTGACTTTAACAGACCACTCAAAATCAAATGTTGAAACCACAACACCAGCGCTATTTGTTCCAATAGAAGTCATCCAAAACGTTTGACCTTCATTAGTTTCAATCGCTCTTTGGATTGCAGCTTCAATTTTATCGCCATCCTGACATACAAAAGTAATTTTACCGGTTGCTTTTTTGGTAAATGATGCTTTATTGTTGGCCACTAACATAGAGATTTTTCTTCCACTCTCTTCAATTTTCATTAACACTAAAGCGCCAGTCGTTAACTCGGCAGCCATACCTTGAACCGCCCAAAACATAGATTTAAACGGATTTTGATTAATCCATCGGTGACGTACTGCAACTTTACAATGTGTACTTGATATCTCTTTAACTCTAATCCCGGTAAAGAAAACAGCAGGTAATTTAACGAGGTTAAATAAGTTTATTTTTCGCGGTGTTAATTTCATTTTTTTATTGTTTGGACCAAAACTATCAAAAAAAAGCGACACCAACACTATGTTAATTTTATGTTAAATTATAGTACTTTGTATTGCATAATACCTTCCTAAAGATATATATTTGTATAAGCTACTATTATATACTTTAATTATGGATCAAAATAATCACAAAACTATTGCCACTTGGATACACTTATCTACCTTTACAAGGTTTATCATACCATTTGGAAATTTTATAGGTCCGTTATTACTATGGGTAACTAATAAAGAAAAGTCGGAGTTTATAGATGCTCATGCCAAACAAGCCATTAATTTTCAAATCAGTCTATTACTATACACTATGATTATTGGCCTAGTAAGCATTCCATTGTTAGCCTTTGATATACTACAGGGAATTGATTTTTTTGATTTCAACTTCGACGCCCCTATCGATTTTAATTTAAGCACTATATCTCCTTTATTATTTATAGGAGGATCTCTAGTTTTTCTAGCGGTTATTGCCTTTATATTGGAATTGGTATGTGTTCTCACCGCCAGTTTAAAAGCGAAAGAGGGTAAGCTATATAAGTATCCATTAAACATAAAATTTATAAAATAAAATTTCATCAACACTTAACAATCAAATCAAAAAATGAACAGTTTAATTTTTACAAAATGCTTTAGAGAATGAAGATAGAAAACACAAAAGCACAGATGCGTAAAGGGGTTTTAGAGTACTGTATACTTTCGGTACTCAAGGACAACGACGCGTACGTAGCAGAGATTTTAGATACCTTAAAAGACGCCAAGTTACTGGTTGTCGAAGGCACGATTTATCCGCTACTAACCCGTTTAAAAAACGCAGGACTTCTTAATTACCGTTGGGAGGAGTCGACATCTGGACCGCCCAGAAAATATTACGGATTAACGGAAACCGGAAAACTATTTCTAAATGAATTAACCACGACTTGGGACGAATTACAAAATGCTGTAAACATAGTAACAAGTACAAAAAACACTAAAGATGAATAAAACAGTCAATATAAATTTAGCAGGCATTTTTTATCATATCGATGAAGACGCCTATTTAAAGCTACAACGCTATCTTGAGGCTATAAAACGTTCATTTACTGATTCTCAAGGTCGCGATGAAATCGTAGCAGATATCGAAGCACGTATTGCCGAGCTGTTTGCCGAACGTATTAAACACGACAAACAAGTTATAGGAATTAAAGAAGTTGACGAAATCATTTCTATCATGGGGCAGCCAGAAGATTATTTGGTTGATGACGAGATATTCGAAGACGAACCGAAACAACACAAAGCAAAAAAAGCGGGCGTTAAAAAACTATTTAGAGATACGGACAACTCTTATATTGGAGGTGTTTCAGCAGGTCTTGGCCATTATTTAGGAATCAATGCTACTTGGATTCGATTAGTTTGGATTTTACTTGTTTTTGGTGTCGGTACTGGTATTTTCGTTTACATTATATTATGGATTTTAATCCCTGAGGCTAAGACAACATCAGAAAAAATTATAATGACCGGAGAACGTGTAAATATTACCAACATTGAAAAAAAAATTCGTGACGGGTTTGACAATGTATCGGAAACCGTAAAAAATGTTGATCTCCAAAAACATAGCAACAAAATTAAAGAAGGCTTCGAATCGGTATCTGGAAGTATTTCCGATTCGGTAAAACGCGCTAAAGGGAATAGTATTAAATCGAGTTCTAAATCGTTTTTCGATACCATCGCTGATGTCATTTCATTTTTCTTTAAAATATTCGCCAAGTTTATAGGCCTTATTTTAATATTCACTGGAGCTACCGCTGTAATTTCCCTAATTGTAGGTTTAATTTCGGCAAGTGTATTAGATCATTCTAAATTTTTTAATAGTGATATTGCCGATCTTTCTAGCGCTAGTGGTGCACCAATTTGGTTATTAGCTTTACTCTTGTTCTTTACCTTTGCTATTCCGTTTTTTATGCTCTTTTATTTAGGCTTAAAAATACTAGTGACTAATTTAAAATCTATTGGAAGCATTGCGAAATTTAGTCTTTTAGGACTATGGATTTTATCCTTAATAGGCTTGGCAGTTATAGGAGCGCGACAAGGTTTGTCTTACAGCGAGAAAGCTCCAGCGATTACCATAAAAAACCTAGACACAATAACTGCAAAGGACACCTTGGTTATTTCTATGAAAGCACATGACAATTTCGCCGAAGAGTTTTACAGAAATTCTTCATTTAATTACGGCTATAACAATGCTGGTGATGAAGTGACCTACTCTCAAGATATTCGTCTAATTATAAAATCGACACGAGATAGTATTGCAAAAATAAAGATTTTAAAAACAGCTAGAGGCGCTTCGTTTGAAGCTGCGAAAGAGCGCGCAAATACAATCAGTTATAATTACGAATTCCGTAATAATGAATTGATTTTAGACAACCATTTACTCATTTCAAACGACGAGCAAAAAAGAGATCAACGCGTAGAAATCACAGTGTATTTACCAATAGGAAGTACTTTATTAGCTAACGAGAACACTTACCGTTACCACAAAAACAGCAGTAGATATAATGATATTTTAGATAACGGTATGGAGAACTATTATTTAAAAGTTCAAAACAATAAACTACGCTGTTTGGACTGTCCGACGACATTTGATAACACTGATGATGATTTTGCAGTTAACATAGATATTAAAGACAAAGATGCAAAGCTCCTTATTAATGAAGACGGTTTAGAAGCTAAAAATAAAAATTCTGAACTTGAAATCAATAACAACGGTGTTAAAGCAAAAAGTAAAAGTGTTAATGTAACCATCGATGAAAGCGGTATTAATATTAATTCGGATACAGACACTAACGAATAGGTTTTAACACTATAAAACCAACATCCAACACATTAACCACAAACAGACAACAATGATCATATTAGCAAAATTAATTGTAATCATTATATTATTAATCTTTTTATAAGCCAAACGCTTAAATCATAAAAACAAAAACCATTTCTTACTTTACTAAAAAGTTTGGGATGGTTTTTGCTTATCTTTGTAGTCTAACTTAAATTAGAATAATGAATCACTATATTTCAATTACATTACTCACATTATTTACGGTGTTTACTGGCTTTTCACAACAAACAGAAAAGATAAAAGGAAGCCGAAATGTGACCGCCGTTGTAACTCCAATTACTACTTTTGAACGCTTAGTTATAGGAGAAGATTTTGAAATCAAATTACTTCAAGGACTTACCAATAGCGTACAAATTGAAACTGACGATAATCTTCATGAAGTTATACAGTTTTCTGTGCAAGATGGGAATCTAAGTTTTAATACGACCAAAAGAATACGATCCTCTAAAAAATTAGATATCACTGTAACTTTTAAAGATTCCTTACAGTATATCGAAGTAAAAAAAGACGCAGAATTATCGGCATTAAACGATTTAACAGTACCCTCACTTACGCTAGTCACCAAAGAGTCTTCTCGAACAGCTCTTACCATTAAAACTGATTTATTTAAATTAATTAATAGTGACAAGAGCAAAGTAGAATTAAATGTAACTGCAGATAAAGTGACGCTAGAGCTTAATGACAATAGTAGAACTGAAGCGCTATTAAATGCTCCGGAAATCACCCTTGACCTGTACCAAAGAGCATCTGCTAGAATAGATGGTGACACAGAAAATTTAGTAATAAGAGCGGATAACTCTATAACTTTTAGAGGAGAAAAGCTTACAGCAAATAGTACCACCTTAACAAACGAAGGTCGAGCTAAAGTATATATTGATACTAAAAACACATTATCTTTAGAAGCTTCAGGATATAGCGAAACCCACATTTATGGCAGTCCGAAAATAGAGATTATTAAATTTGAAGACCAAGCAAGACTCTTAAAAAAGTAGTAATCTATTCCACAATTTAGAGCATAAAAAAAAGCTGAAATATTAAAATATTTCAGCTTTTTTTATGTTTTTAAAACCGCTCTAATTAATTATAGCTAGATGTACTAACTTCAAAAGTTGAGTCTTGAGCTGCTAACCAACGTTCGGCATCTAAGGCTGCCATACACCCTGTTCCAGCTGCTGTAATTGCTTGACGATACACATGATCGGCGGCATCACCACTAACAAACACACCTTCTACATTAGTTTGGGCTGTTCCTGGTTTATTTATAATATATCCCGTTTCATCTAAATCTAAATAGTCTTTAAAAATATCTGTATTCGGTTTATGACCAATGGCTACAAAAAATCCTGTTACTGGAATTTCTGTTTTTTCTTTAGTTACATTATTCACCACTCTTACTCCAGTAACAACTTGTCCGTCGCCAATTACCTCTTCGGTTTCTGTATTGAATAATATCTCTATATTCTCGGTATTTTTAACACGTTCGGCCATAATTTTAGACGCTCTAAATTCGTCTCTTCTTACAAGCATGGTCACTTTTTTACACAGTTTAGATAAATAATGTGCTTCTTCACAAGCACTATCTCCTGCTCCAACAATAACTACCTCGTGATTTTTGTAGAAAAATCCATCACAAACAGCACATGCCGAAACACCTCCACCTAACTTTAAATATTTTTGTTCAGAATCTAATCCTAAATATTTTGCACTCGCTCCAGTGGAAATAATTACTGTATCACAGTGAATTTCTTTAGTGTCGTTTACCCAAACTTTATGTGGTTTCTCTGAAAAATCTACTTTAGTCACCCAACCGTCTCTTACATCAGTTTCAAAACGCTCTGCTTGTTTTTGCAACTCCATCATCATAGCTGGTCCTGTGATTCCATCAGGGTAACCTGGGAAATTCTCAACTTCATTGGTTGTTGTTAATTGTCCACCAGGTTGAGTTCCTTGATATAATACTGGAGCCATATTAGCACGGGCAGCATAAATCGCCGCAGTATATCCTGCAGGTCCTGAACCTATAATTAGACATTTTACTCTTTCAATTGTATCAGACATATTATCGTATTTTATAATGAACAAAAATAGGCATTTTTAGTAGAAAAACAGCTTCAAAGTTATCAACTGTAATTATTTTTCTATAAACATTTATTATGTGTCTTTTATAACACGTTTTTATCACATGAAACTTATGAATACGGTTCCGTTCTACCCAAAATACTTAATAATACTGCCATGATCAGGTATAATTAAACAAAAAAAAAGCCCGATACTATTTAGTATCAGACCTTTTATCTTAAGGGGTTATATCTTATTATCTTCTAAAAATCTTTTTTACAATCATCATCACGCCGACTTTACCTAGCATTTTAAAACCCGTTTGCATCCACTCTGCGGGCTGTAAACTTTCTTTAAATTGTCCTTTTGCGGCTTTCATTTCCTCTAAAGCTATGTTGCGCTCCAGTGTTAATCTTTTCAAATCAAATTCGATATCCTCTAATGTTTTATATGTTTTCATAATTATTCGAAGAATTTATCTGATAAGTTACTAACTACAAGATTATTAATATGCTTTCTTAAAAGGAAACATAGTACGGCAAGTATAAAAAACAGAGCACCGACGATAACAAAACCTAAAGCATAATTATCTACCATAGACCCGATAAAGAAAGCCAAGGCTATAGCCACAAAAGTTAATCCTACAACCGTAAGACCAGCTATAATCACAGTTTTAAATACCAAACTAAGGGATACTGAAAGCTGTTGAAATATCTTAAGCCTATAATATTCGTGTGAAGATTTTAAATACCTTTCACCAGCATCTATCGCATTATTTGATGTTTCATTTATTGAATCAAATACAGACATATATTATGAAGTTTTCTGAAATTTCTTGTTTTTAGATTTTAATTCCTGAAGCTTCTTTTCTAAAGTTGTAATCACATCATCAGCTTTATAGCTTGCGTTAGTAACCACATGTTCTAATTGACTTTCTAAATCAACTTTTTTAGATTGTAATGAACTCGCCACTTGATCTCTCATTTCCATTGCGCCACTAGCAAATCTATCTTTAGCATTGTTAGCCTCTTCAGCCAAACGCTCTCTCGTTTTAACGCCTTTATCCGGAGCGTATAATATACCTAATGTCGCACCTATTGCAGCGCCTAATATTAATCCTAAAGCTGTACTTCCGTTATTGTTCATAGTCTGTTGGTTTTAAATGTTAAACTTGTTTTTAGCAATACACTTTTTACTTGTAATGCTATCTACTCAAAGATACAAAATTAACAGTTTAACTCTCTTAAAATAAACATAAATGAATTCCTAAACATTTGTTAAACGAACCCGTTAAACGTGCAAAATGATTAACTTTTACAAGATTTTCAAAGAATAAAATAAGCATTTATGAAAAACACCATTAATACTACAAACCCATTTAATAATAAATCCCTAAACTCATACACATTATTTACGGAGCAACAGGTTGAAAACAGCTTAGAATTAGCAGACTCTTGTTTTAGTACTTGGAAAAAAACATCGGTTTCCGAGCGCACGTCCCTACTATCCGTATTAGGCGATTTACTCAATAAAAACAAAGCAGAATTTAGTGAATTAATGACTCTAGAGATGGGTAAACCTATCTCCCAAAGTAGAGCTGAAATTGAAAAATGTATTACCCTTTGTGATTTTTACGAAACCAATGCCGAATCCTTCCTAGCAGATGACATTATAGAAACCGAAGCCGAGGAAAGCTACATAAGTTATGACCCTTTAGGAACCATTTTAGCCGTTATGCCATGGAACTATCCATTTTGGCAAGTTTTACGCTTTGCCATTCCAACAGTAACCGCAGGTAACACCGTATTACTAAAACATGCCTCTAACGTTACGGGTTGCGCTTTGGCCATTCAGGAGTTATTTGAGCAAGCTGGTTATCCGAAAGGATGTTTCCAAACCCTTTTAGTAGACCATAAAACCATAGCGTCTATTATTAGTAATGACATTGTAAAAGCCGTTTCCTTAACAGGAAGTGAAAAAGCTGGTAAAAGCATCGCAGAAATTGCGGGCAAAAACTTAAAAAAGTGTGTATTAGAATTAGGCGGAAATAATGCCTGTATCATTCTTGACGACGCCGATTTGGATACCTATATGGATACCATTGTAAATGCTAGAATGCAAAACACAGGACAAAGTTGTATCGCAGCAAAACGTTTTATAGTTACCGAAGGTATTCACGACACGTTTATAAAACGATTTAAAGCCATAATTGAAAACCTTAGATATAGTAATCCGCTAGATGAAAACACTACGATCTCTACCTTAGCACGTGAAGATTTAGCTGAAGATCTACAAAAGCAAGTGGATGATGCTATTTCTAAAGGAGCACAAGTAGTTGTTGGAAACTCCAGAAATAAATTGTATTTTGAAGCAACATTACTAGCTAATGCCACTCCAGAAATGGACGTTTTTAAGGAAGAAACCTTTGGCCCTGTTGCTCCAGTTTTTAAAGTAAAAAACTTAGATGAAGCCTTAAAACTAGCAGGGAATTCTAAATTCGGATTGGGAACAATGGTCTTTACTAAGGATATAGAAACCGTGAGCAAGAAAGTTATTGAGATTAACGATGGGGCTTTCTTTATTAACGAATTAGTAAAATCGGACTCCCGATTACCTTTTGGAGGCACAAAAGCCTCAGGGTATGGAAGAGAACTTTCTCAAGAGGGTATTAGAGAATTTGTGAATGTTAAGACTGTTTATATTAAGCACTAAAAAAATTAAAGTATGGGATTACTAAAGGAAGCATATAAAAAAAGAAAAAAGTATATTATTGAACAAAAGAAAAGTAAGCGCACTATGGTAGCCTTTATAATTCTTGTTGTTATTTTACTAGCCGTAACACTTATACTAGGAGGTTTTTTGTTTTCTGATTTTTAAAGATTTTTTTTAATAAAAAAGCCGTTTACAATGAAGTAAACGGCTTTTATAATTATAGTATTCAATACTTATTTGATTTCAACCAACTCTAAATCAAACACTAAATCCTGACCAGCTAATGGGTGATTTCCATCGACTACGATGTGATCTTCATTAACCTCAGCAATTCTAAATTGGTGCTCTCTACCATCTTCGCTTTTAGATACTAAACCTAAACCTACTTGTGGCTCCATATCTTGTGGTAATTGCGCTTTATCAACTTTATGAAATAATTCGTCTTGAACATCTCCATAAGCTTCGTGTACTGGAATCTCTACTGTCTTTTTATCATTCACTTTCATATCGATAACAGCTTTTTCAAAACCAGGAATTAACATACCTTCTCCTAAGGTGAATTCTAAAGGCTCACGCTCTAAAGAACTGTCAAAAACTTGACCGTTATTTAATTTTCCTGTGTAATGTACTTTTACCGTATCCTTTTCTTTAACTTGACTCATAAATAGTTTTTAAAATTTTAATAAATAAAGTACAAAGCTATTATTTATATATTGAAAATTAGGAGAATATGCGATTTTTCAATCTAAATTAAGAAAAACTTAACTTTATTTAAGAGAAACAAGGCTAAAAACAACATTTAACCTCCTGAAATACAAGACTATTATCTTAAAATCTTGGTGGTAAAATAAATTTTACAATTATTTTTACAGGGTACAATTAAAAATCTAATGTGTGGTCTATCTAATTCTGTAGAACACCATACTTTTTTACAACACTAAAGTCGTAGTGGTATGTTGGGATTATAATGTTACCTAAACCAATTAAATATTAAAAAGACCAGAATATGGACTTGATCCCGGATCAATCTCAAAAGTTGTGTGTGAATTGAAATAAGATTACGATTTTTGTAAAAAAAATAGCCGTGGACAATTATTTAGAATTACTGAAACTTATTCTCCCTGAATTTTTAATTAATCATTTCGATTTAATAAAAAACACAAAAAATGGTGAAGTAATGCACCTTTATTTTGAAGAGCGCAATGTGATTCCTAAAGAGGAGAAATCCAAAATGCTTGTTGCTCATGGTTTTCACAAAGAAGTCACTATTCAAGATTTTCCACTTCGAGGTAATACAGTCTATCTTCACGTAAAACGTCGCAGATGG
>NZ_FNQK01000017.1 GCF_900107625.1 Bizionia paragorgiae | reverse complement strand
TAAAGGCAGTAATGTCATAGCCGAGTGATACTAATAACCCATAGGCTTATTGTACGCCTGTTTTTTTACTAAGTACACATTCTATTATATTTTTTTCAGTATACTCACGCTTAGCGTGCTTTTTTCAATATGTTATTTTATACGGTCAAGTAGTTTATCTACACACACCGAAAGATTTAAGGTGATTATAGCGTTGGGGCTCACCTCTTACCATTCCGAACAGAGAAGTTAAGCCCAATTGCGCCGATGGTACTACATTCGTGGGAGAGTAGGTCGTCGCCTTTTTTAGAAACCCTTCATAGAAATATGAAGGGTTTTTTTATGCAGTAAAACCAGATGTATACCGCCTGTTAAACGCTAGCCTTAATTGACTACTAACTCTAATAATGTGTGGCTTTAACTGACTTATGCTATGGGATTATATTTTCTATTATCACGCTTATCTTTTTTAAACATCATCTATTCTAGTTTCCATCTTCTGCTCCTTGCGAAGCATATACTTCTAATACACTAAGGCCATATATGGGCGTACACCGCAGTTATAAAAGGATAGGTGACTTTTTTTTATGCAGGTATGCGTTTATAGCTAACGACCTTATCATAAAACAATCGGTAAGCCCTGGTTTTTACACCGATGACTTAACTACTTCTATCTTAATAGGCTTGGTGATGTGAGTTTATTAGGAAACGATGGTATTATAGGATTTGGTAATCCCTTTTCAATAAAAACTTCTTTTAGCAGGCTTTTCTGCTCGGATTTTATATTAGTCAACCCAATGAGCCTTAAATTGTTTTAAATGGGATATAGGACGGTTTTAATACGGTGTTTTTTGCGTATTAAATCCAATAATTCATTAAGATAAATTGCGGAGCAAAGCCGATAAAAAAGCCAAAGACAAGCTCTACAGGAGTATGTGCTTTAAGATGTAAACGCGAGGTGGCAATAGCGCCGACTAAGAACACCATTAAAGCTAGAGAACCATTAATATTAATACTAAAGTGTAATGAGGTGGCAATGGCAAACATAAGGAGGCCTGAAATGGCTATCATATGAATACTAGCTTTAAAATTAGCTAAGGCCAATACCAAACAGGTGATGGTGGATATTAAACAGCCTATAAAAAAGAAATACAGTTCAGGAATTTGATGTATAGGTAATACGCGATTGACAATTAAAAGTATAATTATGGCATTAATAAGAAGGGGAATCACCCGTTCTTTAGTTGTTTTTAAGTAAATACTTTCTGTTCTCCCTAATGTTTTAAGTAAGAAATAGCTTAAAATGGGTAAAAGGATGGTAAGAATAAATAAAGAGGTAATTTTAGCACTAATCACCTCAAAGGCTAAGTACCGAGGTGATTTAGAAAAATAGAAAACAACTGCCAATAACGGCATAATAATAGGATGAAATATAAAAGAAATGCTTTTAAGAATAAAATTCATTATATTTTTTTTCTTAATCGCGCTACTGGTATATCTAATTGTTCTCGGTATTTTGCAACGGTACGACGCGCAATAGGGTAGCCTTTTTCCTTAAGTATTTTTGCTAGTGCCTCATCAGTCAACGGTTTTTTCTTATTCTCTTCCTCGATAACCGTTTCTAATATCGTCTTAATTTCACGTGTAGATACTTCCTCACCTTGATCGTTAGTCATAGACTCAGAGAAGAACTCTTTAATTAATTTGGTACCATAAGGCGTGTCTACATATTTACTATTCGCTACACGAGATACTGTGGAAACATCCATTTCTATTTCGTCTGCAATATCTTTAAGAATCATCGGACGTAATTTGCGTTCATCGCCGGTTAAAAAGTATTCTTTTTGATAATGCATAATAGCACTCATGGTAACAAATAGGGTTTGCTGACGTTGTTTAATAGCTTCTATAAACCATTTTGCGGCATCTAGTTTTTGCTTAATAAACTGTACGGCATCTTTCTGTGCCTTGGTGCGTTCTTTGGTTTCTTTGTAGCCTTTAAGCATATTGTTATACTCGCGAGACACATGAAGTTCTGGAGCATTACGCCCGTTTAAAGTCAGTTCTAATTCTCCGTTTACAATCTTTATAGCAAAATCGGGAACCACATGTTGTACTATTCGGGTATTTCCAGAGTATGAGCCACCAGGTTTCGGATTTAGGCGTTCAATTTCATGAATCGCATCCTTAAGTTGCAACTCGGTGATATCGAACTTTTGCATCAGCTTTTGATAATGCTTTTTTGTGAACTGATCGAAACCATTATTTATAATATCTAATGCTAGAGCGACATCCGGCTTTTGTTCTTTACGAGCCAGTTGAATACTTAAACATTCTTGAAGGTTGCGTGCACCAACTCCCGAAGGGTCTAATTGGTGTACGATTTTTAAAACCTGTTGTATTTTTTCTTCCGTAGTGTATACATTTTGAGTAAAAGCTAAATCATCCATAATATCGCTTAACTCACGACGGATGTATCCGCTTTCATCGACACTACCAACAAGGAACTCTGCAATTTGACGTTCTTCCTCATCCAAACGGTACGTGTTTAACTGGGTAATTAAATGCTGCGTAAATGAAGTCCCCGAAGCATAAGGAATGCTTTTTTCATCTTCATCGGCACTATAATTATTTGCACTCGTTCGGTAGTCCGGGATCTCGTCGTCACTTAAATAATCGTCGACATTAATATCGTCGGTATTTATCGTTTCGTTATCGTCGTAATCATCCTGCGAATTGTCCAATTCATCGTACTCATTCTCCACTTCCTCTTTACCACTATCTAAAGCAGGGTTTTCTTCAAGCTCTTGTTTTAAACGTTGTTCAAAAGCTTGGGTAGGAAGTTGTATCAATTTCATTAATTGAATTTGTTGTGGGGACAACTTCTGAGATAATTTAAACTGTAAAAATTGTTTAAGCATGATGTGTTTTAGAATAAGTACTAAAATAAAAAAAACAATCTAGATTTTTGAGTTTACTAGATTGTTTATTTTTATTAAAAGATATGATTTTTTTACTAGAACTCTGCGTTTTGAGGTGTTCTTGGAAAAGGAATAACATCTCTAATATTACCCATTCCTGTGGCAAACATCACTAAACGTTCGAAACCTAATCCGAATCCTGAGTGTACTGCCGTTCCGTATTTACGTAAGTCTAAATACCACCACAGTTCTTCTTCTGGAATATTTAAGGCTGCCATTTTCTCTTTAAGAACTTCTAAGCGCTCTTCACGCTGAGAACCTCCTACGATTTCACCAATTCCTGGGAATAGGATATCCATAGCTCTTACTGTTTTTCCATCTTCATTTAAGCGCATATAAAAGGCTTTAATATCAGCAGGATAATCGAATAATATTACAGGACATTTAAAGTGTTTTTCTACAAGGAAACGCTCATGCTCCGATTGTAGGTCGGCACCCCATTCTTCAATAATATAATTAAATTTCTTTTTCTTGTTTGGTTTACTGTTTTTTAAGATATCTATAGCCTCAGTATAGCTAACACGCTTAAAGTTGTTTTCTGTGACAAACTTTAATTTTTCTATCAGACGCATTTCGCTTCTTTCGGCTTGAGGTTTTGCTTTATCCTCATCAAATAAACGTTGATCTAGAAATTCTAAATCGTCACTATTATGTTCTAAAACATAAGAGATAACCGATTTCATAAAGTCTTCGGCTAAATCCATATTACCAGCTAAATCCATGAAAGCAACTTCTGGTTCAATCATCCAAAATTCAGCTAAGTGACGTGACGTATTAGAGTTTTCAGCTCTAAAAGTAGGACCAAAAGTATACACTTTACCTAAAGACATCGCATAGGTTTCAGCTTCTAACTGACCCGAAACAGTAAGATTCGTTTCTTTGCGAAAGAAATCTTTTGTGTAATCGATAGTACCATCTTCATTTAATGGTGGGTTTTTAGGATCTAAGGCACTCACTCTAAACATTTCTCCTGCACCTTCAGCATCACTTCCTGTGATAATAGGTGTGTGCATATAGTAAAAACCATTCTCATTAAAGTATTTATGAATGGCGAATGATAATGAAGAACGCAATCTCATAACCGCACTAAAAGTGTTTGTTCTAGTACGTAAGTGGGCGTTTTCACGTAAAAATTCGAAGGAGTGCTTTTTAGGTTGAATAGGGTATTTGTCAGGATCAGAATCACCTAAGATATCAATGGATTTTACGGCAATTTCAACCGCTTGTCCTTGTCCTTGACTTTCTACTAACTCCCCTTTAATATGTACGGCAGCTCCTGTAGTAATACGTTTTAAAACGTCTTCCGGCGTATTTTCAAAATCAACAACACACTGGATATTATTAAGTGTAGAACCATCATTTAAGGCAATAAAACGCTTTGCTCTAAATGTTCTTACCCAACCTTTTATGTCAACGTCTTGAGACGCTGTTTGTTTTAATAATTGTGCAACTGTGTACTGTGTCATTTTATAATCTATTTTAAATGAAACTATAAATTCTTACCTTATTTATAGCTAATATCTATTTTTTTTTGTCGTTATAATCGTTATTAATATCCCCTTCACTTTCTTCTGGGATGATATTGATAGTCGGTTTCTTTAAAATTTGTTTGTTGGCAATACTGCGCTCCAAAGATAGTAATAATGAAGGCAACAGTAATAAATTAGATAGCATAGCAAATAATAAAGTTATCGATACTAATGCGCCTAAAGCTACAGTACCACCAAAACTTGAAATGATAAAAATCGAGAACCCAAAGAATAATACTATTGAGGTGTAAAACATACTAACTCCTGTTTCTCGTAATGCGCCATAAACCGATTTTTTTATCTTCCAGTTATTGGCCTGTAATTCTTGTCGGTATTTCGCTAAGAAGTGAATGGTATCATCGACCGAAATACCAAAAGCGATACTAAATACTAATATGGTAGATGGTTTTATTGGTACCCCTAAGAATCCCATAAGGCCAGCAGTTACTACTAAAGGTAATAAATTAGGGATTAAGGAGACAACAATCATTCTAAACGATCGGAACATATACGCCATAAATAGGGCAATAAGAAAAATCGCTAGAGATAATGATAGGGCTAAGTTTTTAACTAAATAAGTCGTTCCTTTTTGGAAGACTAATGCTTTACCCGTAATGGTAACTTCATAGCGGTCTTTAGGGAATAATTTTTTAATTTTTGCTTCTAAGTCATCTTCTATCTCCTCCATTTTGTCGGTTCCAATATCCTTCATAAATGTAGTGATACGCGCATACTGCCCAGTGCTGTCCACAAAATTACTAAGCATCGACGTGTCTCCAGACGCTGAGTTTTTGACATAAGGAAGTATAAACGCCTCTTCTTGCTTGGTCGGTAATTGGTAATATTTAGGATTGCCATTATAAAAGGCCTGCTTAGAATATTTTACGAGACTTACAATAGAAATTGGTCGTGATAATTCCGGTATGTCTATTATTAAATCCTCAAGCTCATTCATGCGTTTAAGGGTCGTCGATTTCATAACGCCTTTTTCACGCTTGGTATTTATCATTATTTCTAATGGCATAATACCGTTAAATTCCTGTTCGAAAAAGCGAATATCTTTAAAGAATTCTGTCTTTTTCGGCATGTCTTCAATCAGACTGCCAGAAATTTTTATTTTATAAATCCCAATAATACAGGTGATGACTAAACAACAAACCGTAATATAAATAGCTATGCGTTTTTCTTTTACCATACGCTCTGTCCAATCTACAAAACCACCAACCCAGCGCTTGTTTAAATGCTCTAAATGGCGGTCTTTAGGATACGGTAAAAAGGTGTATATAATCGGAATTATAAGTAGGCATAAGATAAAAATCGCAATGATACTTAATGAGGCTACAACCCCAAATTCTTTAAGTAATGTACTTTCGGTAATGATAAACGTAGCAAATCCAGATGCTGTGGTCATATTGGTCATTAGTGTGGCATTACCGACCTTGGTAATAACACGTTGTAGTGATTTGACTTTATTACCATGTAGCTTAACCTCTTGCTGATACTTATTGATTAAAAAGATACAATTGGGGATTCCTATAACAATAATCAGCGGAGGAATTAAGGCGGTAAGTACGGTGATTTCATATTTTAACAAGCCTAAAATACCCAAGGTCCACATGACACCAATACAAACAACAACCAACGATATTAACGTGGCTCTAAAAGATCTAAAGAATAAGAAAAAGATAAGGGAGGTTACTACTAAAGCACCTACTACAAATAGGCCAATTTCATCTACGATATTTTGGGCGTTAAGTGTCCGTATATAAGGCATTCCAGAAACGCGGACATCTAAATTGGTGGCTTTCTCGAAGGCATCAATACGCTTGATAAGCTTGTCGACAACAAAGTCTTTTCGGGCAGGGGTGTTGACAATATCTTTTTTAAGGTAGATGGCCGATCGGATTGTTTTCGTCTCTTTATTGAATAAAAAGTTATCGTAAAACGGGTATTGCGTAAATAACTCATACTGCAAGGTGTCGATTTGCGCTTGAGAATGAATCGAGTCCTTTATAAAAGGTTCTAAATCGAAGCGTTGACTTTCAGTATTTTTTAGAAGTTTTTGTAAGTCTTTTATCGACGCAACAGTAATCACTTCATCGTCCTCTCTAAAGGTTTCGGAAAGGGCATTCCACGCGTTTAATTTATCTACAGTAAATAGAGTAGAGTCTTTTACTCCAAGAATAATAAGGTTCCCTTCTTCACCAAAAATATTTAAAAACTTGTTGTATTCTATATTAACCTCGTGGTCGTCTGGTAGCAAGTTGGCTTCAGTATAGGTGAAGCGCATGTATTTCCACTGCGTACTAAACAGAATTGTAATTAGAACAACAGTAATTAGAATACCAATTTTGTTACGTAGAATTAACCTCGCAACAGTATCCCAAAAGCGTGATTTTTTAAGTTTCGACATAGTAATTTAAAAGAAGCGCAAAGGTATATAAAACAGAGGTATTTAGTCTATTAAATTCTGAATTATAACGTAATATTAAATGTGAATTTTAATGCGATATTATCATTAAATTCTGGTAAATGATAAGCTCCGTAACGATAGGTTAGGCTTAACCCGAATCCTAAGAGCAGTTTATTAATCTCTAAGCCTGTCTCTGTATACCCATGTTTTAGTGTACCAAAGCTTAGGTTTTGATGACGAGATATATGATTCATATTCCCTATAGCAAAGCGTGAGATAAGGACCAATTGCGGATTAAAATGTTTGGCAATAGCGAAGGGTTTAAAATAGTGCTTGGCGACTAATGATGTAAACCGATCTGAGAAAAACTCGTTAAAAAACATCGTCTCAAAACTATTAATACCTGCTACCGAGAAACGATTTAGTATCGTTTCTTTATTGATGTTATTAGGGTAAGCGTGGTACAAATGGGTTATTGGTGTATCACCATGTGCTAAACCTAAAGACAGTACGCCAGTAGTATACGACGTGTTTTTATGCGTTATTTTATGAATCGTTCTGAAATCGATTTTCGAAAAATTAAAATCGGCATCAAAAACAGATTTAAAACTTTTTGTGTATTGTAGGGAGAATTTAGGGTAACCACTATAGGTTTCTACGAGATTATCGTCCTTATAGTCATAAGTATTAAACGGGCTCCATTGTAAAGAGACCTTAGCGGTACTGGTTTCGAAAGCATCGTAAGCTTTGTCGTCTAACACGTAGTTGTAGCTATAGGTTGGCCTTATATTGCTGACAGCTAGTTGGGTCTCGGTCGTTAAATTGGGTGTAATCTGGTGCTCTAAAGATAGGGCAGAGGTAATGTGTTTATGAAACAGATCGATATTTAATAATCGGGGCTCGAAAAACGAAAAGAAACGGGCATCGGTTAAAAATTTGGAGCTTCCTGTTTCTTCCAAGTCATCGGTATACGAAAAGTTAAGCCAGGTTTTTGTGTCTTCATTTAGCCGAGCACCACCACCAATTTTATATTTAAAGCGATGGTCTTTAAATCCGTAAACAACATAAGAATCGATGCGGTATGTTTCTGAAAAACCTGCGTTCGTAACGCCGCCTAATCCTGTTCGTAGTCCTTCGTACTGATTAAATTTTACCAAGTAGCGTAAATCGAAATTCCAGAATTGCGTAGGGAAAAATCCGTTGCCTATTTGTTTTAAAAGTAGATCAGACTTAGTCGAATCTTGCATCACGACAGTGCTGTCTTTAGGTGTTTGTGCACTTAAAGAAAGAGAAAACAACAGTATAGAAAGTATAAGGCAGTGTTTTAGCATAGTGGATTAACCTTTACAACTATCGAAAGTACAGTTTTTATATGATTTTAAAATCGGTTTTTATTTAAAATATAGAATTGTATAAAGACTTTAACATATTGTTAGTAACGTCAACGATTTTAAAAGACACTAGGAAAGTCTCAGGATATTTATCTACACTAGAAGAGATAAATAGGATTAAAAAAAGCGACTTTTTCAAGTCGCTTTTAAATATTAAACAGTCATTATTTCTTTATCCTTGATGGCTAGAAGTTCTTCGACTTTTTTAACGTAAGTATCGGTAAGGTTTTGAACATCTTGTTCTGCGACTTTTTGAAGATCTTCAGAAACGTCATCATTTTTTTTGATTTCGTTATTGGCATCTTTACGAGCATTACGAATACCAATTTTAGCATCTTCAGCTTCTGCTTTCGCTTGTTTAGCTAATTGCAAACGGCGTTCTTCGGTTAATGGTGGGACATTAATAATTAAAAGATCACCATTATTCATTGGGTTAAAACCAAGATTAGCAATTTGAATTGCTTTTTCGATGGGTTGAAGCATATTTTTTTCCCAAGGTTGAACAGAAATCGTTCTACCGTCTGGCGTATTAACATTGGCAACTTGACTTAAAGGGGTTTGAGATCCATAGTAATCTACCATAACACTCCCCAACATCGCTGGACTTGCTTTTCCGGCTCTAATGTTTACAAATTGTTTTTCTAAATGCTTTACAGCAGCCTGCATAGATTCTTTAGTAGAGTCTAATATAAATGTAATGTCTTCGTTCATAATGAGATATTTTATCTTGTTTTAGCAAAAACTAAACCAATTTTATTTGGCTTAACAGCGTAACAGTACTATAAATGGTAATTTAAATTTACTATAAACTTACTTGAGTTCCAATATTTTCACCTGAAATAACTTTCATTAGGTTGCCTCTTGTGTTCATATCGAAAACAATTATTGGAAGGTCGTTTTCTTGACTTAGGGTAAAAGCGGTGGTATCCATTACTTTTAAACCTTTTCTTAGTACATCGTCGAATGTAATGTGGTCGAATTTGATTGCTGAGCTATCTTTTTCCGGATCTGTATTATAAATACCATCTACGCGAGTTCCTTTTAAAATCACATCAGCTTCAATTTCTATTGCGCGTAAAACGGCAGCTGAATCTGTTGTGAAATACGGATTTCCGGTACCTCCACCAAAAATAACAACGCGTCCTTTTCTTAAGTGGCTCATGGCTTTTCTTCTAATAAAGGGCTCTGCCACTTCATTAATTTTAATAGCTGTTTGCAAACGTGTTTTAACACCAGCATCTTCTAGGGCGTTCTGTAGCGCTAGTCCGTTAATAACGGTCGCTAACATACCCATATGGTCACCTTGAACGCGGTCCATACCATTCATGGCACCAGCAACCCCTCTAAAGATGTTTCCGCCACCAATAACTATGGCTACTTCAATTCCTTTTTCGGTAACTGCTTTAATATCTTCTGCGTATTCGGCTAAACGTTCTGGATCGATTCCGTATTGGCGATTACCCATTAAGGCTTCACCCGATAGTTTTAAGAGGATTCTTTTGTATTTCATTTTGTTTCTGAAAGTTTAGCAAAGCTACATAATTTTTTTCCCTTTTGAAATTTTTTTAATCGGGAAGCCACATTTTTAAGGAATTGTTTTTTAGAGGGCCCTATTTTCTGTAAAACAAAAAAAAACCACTACGGTGAGGTAGTGGTTTTAAGTGTAGTATATAATCGGTTATAATACCGTTAATGCCATGATTATCCTAAAGATACTCTTTCGAATCCAGTAACTTCTACGTCTCCAAAAGTCTTAACGTATTCTGCAACTGTTATTTTATCATCTTTAATAAATCTTTGATCTAATAAACATTGTTCTTGATCTAAAGTTGTATTGTCAGAGATGAAACGATCCATTTTACCAGGTAAAATTTTGTCCCAGATTTGTTCTGGTTTTCCTTCAGCTTTTAATTCAGCTTTCGCATCTTCTTCAGCTTGCGCTAAAACTTCAGGAGTTAATTGAGACATAGAGATATACTTAGGTACATTTTTAAGTGTTTTTCCTAAACGCCCTAATTCGATATTTTCTTTTTCAATAACTGCAATTCTTGCTTCAGTTTCTGATGCTACGTAAGCAGGATCAAAATCTTTGTAAGATAAAGTTGTTGCTCCCATAGATGCGATTTGCATTGCTAAATCTTTAGCTAATGTTTCAACGTTATCTACATTAGCAGATAAACCAACTAAAGCAGCAATTTTATTAATGTGTACATAAGTACCCACGTATGGCGCGTTTAATTTTGCAAAAGCACCAATTTCTAATTTCTCACCTACAACACCAGTTTGCTCAACTAATTTTTCAGATACTGTTAACCCACCAAAATCAGAAGCTAAGAAATCTTCTTTAGAATCGAAATTGATTGCGTTATCAGCTAAGTCAGTTGCTAATTTTACGAAAGATTCGTTTTTACCAACAAAATCAGTTTCACAACCTAATACGATAGCAACACCAGTCGTGTTATCATCATTTACTTTAGAAACAGCAGCACCTTCACTAGAATCACGGTCTGCTCTTTTTTCTGCTACTTTTTGTCCTTTTTTTCTAAGAACATCGATTGCTTTGTCGAAATCTCCTTCTGCTTCAACTAATGCTTTCTTGCAGTCCATCATACCTGCACCTGTAGCTTTTCTTAATTTGTTAACCTCTGCGGCTGATATTTTTGTCATAACTTTATGCTATAATTTAAAAAAGTCGTTCAATCTAATTCTATAAAGAAAAACATTAAACGACTTATAGATGTTGTGTAATAATTAATTATTCTTCTTCTTCATTAGCTGCTTTAGCTTTTTTAGGTGCTGCTTTCTCATCAGATTTAGCGGCATCTTTATCAGCTTTTTCAGCTTTACGTGCGTTTAAACCGTTAGTAACGGCTTCAGTAACGTGCGTTAAGATTTTATCTATAGATTTAGAAGCATCATCGTTTGCAGGTATTACGTAATCTACTTGACGTGGATCAGAGTTTGTATCTACCATTGCAAAAATAGGAATGTTTAATTTCTGTGCTTCTTTAATCGCGATGTGCTCACGTTTAATATCTACAACAAACAAAGCTCCTGGAAGACGTGTCATATCTGTAATAGAACCTAAGTTTTTCTCTAACTTAGCTCTAAGACGGTCTACTTGTAAACGCTCTTTTTTAGATAACGTTAAAAACGTACCATCTTTCTTCATTCTATCAATAGTAGCCATCTTTTTGATTGCTTTACGGATAGTTACAAAGTTAGTTAACATTCCACCTGGCCATCTTTCAGTGATGTAAGGCATGTTGATGTTACCCGCTTTTTCAGCGACGATGTCTTTTGCTTGTTTCTTTGTAGCAACAAATAAGATTTTACGACCAGAGGCTGCGATTTTTGCAAGCGCTTCTCCAGCTTCTTCAATCTTAGCTGCTGTTTTGTATAAGTTTATAATGTGGATGCCATTACGCTCCATATATACGTAAGGAGCCATGTTTGGATCCCACTTACGCGTAAGGTGACCAAAGTGTACACCTGCTTCAAGTAATTCTTTTACTTCTACTGCCATTTTGTAATAGTTTACGTTCTGTTGAATTAGCAATAACTAAGTGGTCTTTTTACAAATCGCCTTAATTATTTAGATGCTAAACTAAATCCTGTCTTTTGGACTAGGACAACAATAACTAGTTATTTTTTAATTTGAACCCCATAAAGAAAAATCGATAAACGATATCCCCAAAGGAGTTGAGGATATTAACGTTTAGAGAATTGGAATTTCTTACGTGCTTTCTTCTGACCGAATTTCTTACGTTCAACCATTCTAGGATCTCTAGTTAATAAACCTTCAGGTTTAAGAATACCTCTGTTTTCGTCATTTAACTCACACATAGCGCGAGAAATTGCTAAACGGATAGCTTCTGCTTGACCTGTAATACCACCACCAAATACATTTACATTAATGTCAAAAGTAGTTTCGTTTTCCGTTAATACTAACGGTTGCTTTACTTTGTACTGTAATGTTGCAGTTGGGAAGTAGTTTGTTAATTCTTTCTTGTTAATCGTGATCTTCCCTTCTCCTTGAGATAGGTAAACACGAGCAACAGCCGTTTTTCTACGACCAATTTTGTGTAATACTTCCATTACTTGAATTCGTTTAAGTTAATTGTAGCTGGTTTTTGAGCTTCGTGAGCGTGCTTTGTTCCAGTAACAACAGTTAAATTTCTAAAAAGATTTGCTCCTAATTTGTTCTTAGGTAACATTCCTTTTACAGATTTCTCTACTAATCTTGCTGGATCTTTTCCGAACAATTCAGTAGCAGTTAAACTTCTTTGACCACCTGGGTAACCCGTGTGACGAATGTACGTTTTGTCATTCCACTTGTTTCCTGATAAGTTGATTTTTTCCGCATTGATAACGATTACGTTATCACCACAATCAACGTGTGGTGTGAAGCTAGGCTTGTGCTTACCTCTTAAAAGTTTTGCAACTTTAGAAGCCATACGCCCTAATGTTTGACCTTCAGCGTCAACTAAAACCCACTGTTTATCTACAGTTGCTTTATTGGCTGAAATCGTTTTGTAGCTTAATGTGTCCACAGTTATTAATATTTTTTATTAAACATTCCTCTCTTTAAAAGAGTTTGCAAATTTACGATTATATATTTGATTACCAAATAGTGTGGGTAGTTATTTTTAATAAGTCTGTTGATATCTTTATCAATAGCTTTTTTGTGTTTAATGGATTGACTCTCATTTTATTGTGATCCTTCCTGTTTTTAAAACGTTGCCGTTCCCTAATTAGGTGTTCTCCTTTTTAGTGGATAGTGACTTCTAGTAAGGTCGCCGATCCCTTATAAGCTTCATTAGAAATGTATAGGGTGCCTTCGGGACTAAACGTGATTCCTTCCGGTTGAGGAAACTGGTTTTCGTCGAATGGTATAACCTTTTTTACAACGCCTTTTGTATTGAAAATAACTAATTTCGGATTTTTACCTTCTAGGACGTAGATGTCCTTGGTTATAGGGTGGATTGCCACATCCGACGGGTTAAAGGTCTTTCGTGCTTTTTTCTTGCTAAAATCGTCAAAGGCCTCATCATTCATATCAATCTTTAATAGTGGGGAATCCGTAAGCTGTTTTGTTTCTAAATCTATAGTATAAAGTGTTTTGAATTCTTGGTCTTCGAGGTCTACATCTTTTGGAGCGGTTACCAGTTGCTTGGTGTCTGGATTATAGGTTAAGGTTTCCATGTTGTGCTTTGAAGAGAAACCGGTTTCAAATACTTTTATTTTTTTGTTTGGCGATGCATAGTCTAAAACCTCATATAATGTTCCGTCGCTGCGCATTATATAAGTATCTTTATTTACAATGGTAAGGCCTTCATAATCGCCCGATCCTGCAAACTCTATGCTGTTTGTAATGCTTTTACTTGTCGTGTTGTATATATATAGGACGCCGTCTTCATCTTGCACACAGGCAAAAGTGTTTGGAGCGATCCAAGATAAACCACTTATTTCGTCTAGTTCTGATGGTAATTCCCAAGTGTTGATTATGGTATAGTTTGCTTGAGTAGCTGTATTAGGTGTTTTATTAGTTTTAGTAGTGGGTGTAGCTTGTGGTATTTGCGTCGGTTTTGGATTGAATGCAATACCAATTCCTATTATAACTACCGATATAAGCGTTACGAATATATAACTTGATGTTTTCATGTGAGGTGATTTGTAATGCGTTATGCAAAAACTGAAAACTATATGAATTTTTAAAATTTTACGGTCGGTTTAACTCTTTTTTAGTACAATTATGAGGGTAATGTGTTGTTGGTCTTTTGATTATAAGTGACTAATGGCTGTTTTTAATTTCGGAAACGCCCTGTTTAAAGCTGCTTCTGAATCCCTATGGGAATGGTGTGAAAAACAAAAGACTGAATGTGAAGAACGTTGTTCTAGCCTCTCATGTTGGGATTATAACAGGTTTCATTTGAAGTTTAGAATAGAATGCGGTCTCGTAGAGGATACCAGTAATTAGAGTGCGAACTTTTTTTGTGATGCACTTAATAGAGATATAAAAAAAAGCGGCATCAGAAGAGTTACTTCTAATGCCGCTTTTATAATGTTATTAACCTGTGTATTAAATGGCTTTAGTTGTGGTTTCAACTTCAGTAAGAGCTTCTTCTTTCTCATCTGCAAATAAGTAGCGCTCTTTACTATCGTCTAACTCATCCATCCACTCTGTGTGGTGTTCTGCGGCTACTGTTCCGGTAACAACACTTTGGAAGGTTTTATCGCGATAGGTTAAGATGTTTTCATCCTTGTCGTTTAACCACTCTTTAAACATATCGGCAACTTTATCAAGGTTAAAATCTGGATAGTCCGAAAGCGCAATCAACTCCTTAATATAATCGGTTTGGAAATCGACATGGTCGAAAGACGATTGTAAGTTGTTGTTTTTTTCTAACCACAAATCAATGTCTTTACTGCGTTCTTCCTTACTAGGGATTTCGTAGCGGTTCATCATAAAATCTCTTGCTACCCATGCCTGTGTGTCGAACATATTAAACGTGTAATATTGATCTTGCATTCCTAAATACATTAATTGTGGTAAATCGTTAAAGAAAATACCTTTATATAGGTTGTCAGGATATAAGTTGTTTTTTGTTTTTAAACGTAATTCGTCAGGTAGAAACGGGAATTTGTGTTGGTATCCAGTACACATAATAACAGCATCGAATTGTTCCTTATGTCCGTTATTAAAGTGAGCTGTATCACCCTCAAAATGCGTTAATAAAGGCACCTCTTTTATGCCGTCAGGCCATTCCACACCAATAGGGTTGCTTCTATAACTCAAGGTTACCGATTGGGCACCGTGTTTATGACATTGTACACCAATATCTTCTGCCGAGTAGCTGCTTCCTATTAGCAAGATGTTCTGATCTTTAAATTGATCGGCACCTCTAAAATCATGAGCGTGCATAACCGTGCCAGGGAAATCTTCTATGCCTTCAAAGTACGGCATGTTTGGCGTTGAGAAGTGTCCTGAGGCTACAATTAAATAATCGAACTCCTCAGAATATGTTTTATCATTTTTTAAATCGTCTAAAATCAGTGTGAATTTTTTCGTGTCTTCGTCATAGCTTACCCATCGTGCTGTAGTATTAAAACGGATGTAATTTCTTGCGTTACTTTTATTAATACGTCCCTGTATATAGTCAAATAATACTGGTCGTGGTGGGTATGATGAGATGGGCTTTTTAAAGTGCTCATCAAAAGAGTAGTCAGAAAACTCTAAGCACTCTTTTGGTCCGTTAGACCAAAGGTACTTATACATACTACCATGAATAGGTTCTCCGTATTTACCAACTCCTGTTCTCCAAGAGTAGTTCCACATTCCTCCCCAGTTTTCTTGTTTTTCAAAACATACAATTTCAGGCACTTCAAGTCCTTGTTTCTCTGCTGCTTCGAAAGCTCTTAACTGCGCTAAACCACTAGGTCCGGCTCCAATAATACCAATACGTGTATTCTTCATATGTAATAATAAGATGTTGTTAAGATGCTATGTTTAAAACACAACACCTGTTAATTAATGGTTATACTATTTTATTTATTTTAAAAAAGAAAAGCCTTATAGGCTCTTTTAAAGGAGTAAAAGGCTCTTAAAAAGAGCGATTTTACTTCAGGATTTTGATATAAATTCTGGAGGCGATAAGGTAATGTTTTTTTAGAGAATTTACAAACAGGGGTTTTGGTAGTGTGTTTTTAGTGTTAAATAGTTGATTAGTAGTTGTTTTGGGTTGGTGATTTTTGTATGTTTATTGTGGTCTTTTTTGTATATAATTTAAGGAAAAGAAAAAACAGGCATGATTTTAGCAGCACTGTAAACAGAAGGGTGTTTAGTGGTTTGTAAGTAACGGACTGTTAAAAAACTAAGTAAACTTTAAGGTAGAAAACGAATTAAATAGTATCTTTTGCTTGAAATTTTAGAGAAATGCTTTGCTAAAGTCCGCAATAAATGGTTTAAGAAATACAAAATATAACATGAAACATATACTTATTTTTTTGGGTTTACTTTGTTTTAGTGCGCAAGCACAATCCCCAGAATTGACTTTAAATATTACCAATATTGAAACTATAAAAGGCTCTATAGAAATTGGTGTGTTTAACACGGCTCATAATTATCTAAAAGAAGGTGCGGCTTATAAAAACTATACTATCGAGGTTACCAAGGATACCGAGACTATAGTGATTAAGGACTTGCCAAAAGGGGAGTATGCTATTTCAATGTATCATGATGAGAATTCGGATGATAAGTGTAATAAAAATTTTATAGGTATTCCAAAAGAGGCCTATGGCTTTTCTAATAATGTGGTTCCTAAATTTTCGGCGCCATCTTTCGAGGATTGTAAGTTTGTTTTTAATGAGAGTCAGGCAATGGCAATTCAACTCAGAACGTTTTAAAACCGTCGGCTAAATAATATAAAAAAAGGCTGCATGATTATTATGTAGCCTTTTTTTATGTTAATACTAAATCCTGCTTATTCAGATATAAGCTTACGCTCTAGATCTGCGTTTTTTCATTTTCTTATCTTCTAATTTTTTTAGAATTTTCTCTTGCTTTTTATCGTTTAATTCTGCTTTAGTCAGTTTTTTTCTTAATACAGCCATGGTGTAATGGTTTTATGATTTATAATAGAAAACATAACCTTAACGCTGTTTAATTACATCTTATAAAACACGAGTCGAATCTTTCAGTCTGTTTTAAACGGAATAGTTTCGGTAAGATATCATGTAAAGCGTTTTTTCAGGCACACTCGTTATGCCTGACTAATTCAGGAAGATGATTTTGCGTTTTGCTGATCCTACATTATAAAAAAAAGAACATAATAATCCCTTGACGTGAATGCCGTATCGCGAATTAATCTGCTGCCTTTTTTGTAGTTGCATAGTTACTTTAAGTAATATCACCGGGTTTGTTGTGGTAAATGGTAAACATAGCCCTTATACTTCAATTGGCCTAATATAGTTCTAGAAGTGCGGTATGGATTATAAAAACAAGGCTGTTTGGATGTTTCTAAAGTTGTAAATGCCTCTTATTAACAGGTCGTATGAAAGCTGTGTTTATAGATTACGGATTGTTGCATCAAATTACTTTTGTTCTCATTAGAACTAAACTATAAAAGCTTACAAGCATTTATGATGGCAGATTAAAAAGTTAATTGAGCTCCAAGCACAAATCCTAAGCTATTAGCGTTTCTATCACTGTGAGTTGTTCCCGGAGGAAATGGCTCAAAGTCATTACTTCCACTTATAAAATTAAGGGGTACATAGCCTTCGGTTCTAAACATTTCAAAAAATAATTTTGAAGAGTTATTTATAAGGCCAGAAAGCCCGATTACCATTTGATTTTGTCGTTCCCATGGCGCGCCATCAGGACCGCACTTAAGGTTCGAGAATTCTCCTGAAACTGTATAAGTCACTTTGTTTTCTGGGTTAATAGTGTACTTAGCGCCGATATCTAAAGTGCTCACCTTAGCGGCTTCATAGATGTCTAATGGTGGTGTCGGGTTATGGGTGCCTTCCCAAACTTTTGTTGTTTTTGCAAATCCGCCTTGTACCGTAAGTCGGTTGTCAATATTTAAATTCCCATAAAAAGTGTATGCGGGATTATTGTCTTTACAGGGCGAAAAGTGAGTTACGGGAAACTCTTGGCAGTAAGCGCTACCCCGTAAGTAGGAGCCTCCTATTAAAAGCTTTACTTTTTCTATTAACGCAAAGGTGTAATTGATGTCTGCTACATAATTATTAAGTTTTGACGGTGTTTTTGTATTGTCTCCAACGGGAGTGTGCATTGCGCGAAACTGAGCACCACCTTGAGCGGTCATCACTTTAGCGTGAAAACCACCTTTTTTAAATCCCAATTGTGCCCCGTAGCTCAAGCCTGCAAAAGCGTGCCATGATGTTGAGTTGGTAAACGGGTTGACACTCCCCATTTGTCCGAACGGAGCATCCATTTTTCCTATTGCCCCATATAAGGGGAATCGGTTTAAATCTCCAATTACTACTATTCCTTTTCTCAATTGCAATTGGTTTCTTTCTAGCGCTGTTATCGTACCGCTGCCAAATGCTTGCTGCGGGTTGTAAAGTATTTCTACATAGCTAGTAAGCCAGTGATTAACGGTAGCCGTTAGTGAGAGTTGAAAGGAATGGATAACCGCTTCACTAACATCTTTCCCTATTTGGTTATTCGCTGTAGGGTGTCTCATTAAATAGCCAAATTTAGAATCGGTGTTGGAATGTTGATAATCTAATAACGAAATTATGGAGGTGCCTATGGTTAGACTATTGTTTGTGATTGCATTATTTTTTCTTTCGTTAAGTAAAATATTTATTTTTCTTAAATCTTGATTTTGGTCTAGCATCTTCGCTGTAACCTCCGAATTAAAATCGATAGATTTAATGGCTATGATATCCTGTTGTGAGTAAGCGAGGTTTCCGAAAAGTAAAACAAATAGTAACTTTTTTAACATGAGTTTGATGGTGTTGATTAATAGCGATAGAAAGGTGTGAATAGGAGCGCTTACGGACTGTAAATGGAGGGTTTTATTAAACAAAGAGTACTTTTTAGTATGTTAGAATAGTGTTCCGTGACCGTGATTTTTTAGATAATTATTATTAGGTTTATGAATTTTTATCTCCTCTAATTCGAAACTAATTTATAGAAATTAAATTATAACTATCTGTAACTCAGTTATTTTTTGTGTGTGAAGTTGTGTGTTTTGCGAGGTTTTCGATAAGCTAACTTGTTTTTTCGATTAAGTGAACATATAGTTGCGCTTAAGGGATTCTTGTATAATAAAACTACAGCGCGTTTTAGTGTTAAGTTAAATTTTTTAGGGGACTGTATAAAAAATAGTTGCTTTCAAGGTTTAATGTTGTTGTCAATTTGCAGGCGTAATACAAACGCTGTTAGGTTATAAACAATAAAACCCCGGCAATGCCGGGGTTTTATTTAGTAATTAATTGCTATTAATCAATTAGAAGAATCCCATAGGTTTCTTATCGTAAGAGATTAACATGTTTTTTACCACACGGTAATGATCTAAAGCCATTTTATGGTTTTCACGACCAAATCCTGATTCTTTCACACCACCAAAAGGCGCGTGCGCAGGATAGGTATGGTACTGGTTTACCCAAACTCTACCGGCTTGAATAGCACGAGGAACTTGGTATAATTCGTGAGCGTCACGAGACCAAACACCAGCACCTAAACCGTAAGGCGTATCGTTTGCGATAGCAATAGCTTCTTCAGTAGAACTGAATGTTGTTAAAGCTACAACTGGACCAAAAATTTCTTCTTGAAACACACGCATGTTGTTGTCACCTTTTAATACTGTAGGTTGGATGTAGTAGCCCTCAGAAAGTTCACCTTCGTAGTTACCAGCGTCACCACCAGCTAATACTTCAGCACCTTCTTCTTTACCAATATTGATGTAACCTAAGATTTTTTCATATTGTGCTTTAGACACTTGAGAACCAATCATTGTTTCAGGATCTAATGGATTTCCTGTTTTGATTTTTCTTAAACGTTCTTGCATTCTTACAATAAAATCGTCAGCGATATCTTCGTGTACTAAAATACGCGTTGGTGCTGTACAAATTTCACCTTGGTTTAAAGCGAACATTAATGCGCCTTCAATAGCTTTGCTATAGAATTCATCGTCATGATCTGCTACCGATGGGAAGAAAATATTTGGAGACTTACCACCTAATTCCATAGTTACAGGAATGATGTTTTCTGCTGCATTATGTAAAACTTTACGACCAGTTTCTGTAGAACCTGTGAAAGAAAGTTTAGCAATACGCTTAGATGTTGCTAAAGCTGCACCCGCTTCTGCACCAAAACCAGTTACGATGTTTAATACACCTGCTGGTAAAATATCACCAATAAGTTCCATTAAAGCAATAACACTAGTAGGTGTTTGTTCTGCTGGTTTTACAACTGCAGTACAACCTGCTGCTAAAGCTGGAGCAATTTTCCAAGCTAACATTAACATTGGGAAGTTCCAAGGAATAATTTCACCAACAACACCAATAGGTTCGTTTAATACAATACTCACAGTGTCCTTATCGTGTTCTGAAATAGAACCTTCGTCTGCACGTATAACACCTGCGAAATAACGGAAGTGGTCAATACAGTAAGGGATATCTGCTGCACGAGATTCACGGATTGGTTTACCGTTGTCTATAGTTTCTAAAGTTGCTAAGTATTCGAAGTTATCTTCCATTACTTGAGCAATTTTTAATAACGCATTACTGCGTTCTGTAGCTGAAGAGGTGCTCCAAGATGGGAACGCTTCGTGAGCTGCATCAAGAGCAAGGTCAATATCTTCTTGAGTTGAACGTGCTGCTTGAGTAAATACTTTACCATCTACTGGAGATACGTTATCGAAATACTGCCCTTTTACAGGAGCTACGAATTTACCGCCAATAAAATTCCCATATCTTTCTTTAAATACAGGTTTAGTTACATTTGCCATAATTATATATTTTAAATTGTGATTCTTAATTAATGCTTGCTAAAACAAGCCTTGTGTAATTACACTGCAAATATACGTTGGCTTCTTTCCTTTCTATTTACGGATACAGTTCAAGAACTTATGAAAAAAGGTCAATGTTTGGATTTGATGAAAAATCATATGTGGAAATACTTATAATCCATTATGCGTCAGGTTATTGAGGCTTAGGTGTGTTTTTCTTATATTATATATTGAACTGTGCTTGAGCTCAATTTAGAGTTAAGTAAAACAGTCTTAAGTGAATTATGTGTTTTTAGTGGCAGATTAAAAAGTTAATTGAGCTCCAGTCGCAAATTGTAAGTTATTTGCGTCCCTATTACTGTAAGCAATGCGTGGATGAAATGGCTTAATGTTATTACTTCGCTTATAAAATTAAAGGGTATATAATCTTCAGGAGTACATGAGTTAAAGCTGAGTAAATGTAATTATGTAACCATTATGTTCGCTTTGGATATACGGTATAAGTTTAAAAGTTAATATTAAAAATTGTTTATTATATAGATTATTAAGAAAAACTAATGTCGGCAGGGTTAAAATGTATTTTAAAAGTGCTTTTTCCTTCATTTGAATAGTTCATTTTACCATTAAGTTGATCTGTCAATATTAAAATGAGTTGTATGCCCAAGGATTTAGAGGTTTCAAAATTATAATTTTCAGGAAGTCCTGAGCCGTTATCGGAGTAGGTTAATAAGTAATGATTGTGTTCCTTTTGAATAGTTATCTCTAAAGTATTCACTTTGTCAAGTGTAAAGGCATGCTTGTAGGAGTTGGTTACTAATTCATTTAGAATTAGTCCAAGATTTGACGTGGTATCACCATCAAATATTAAATCGTCATCTATAGTAATGTTTTTGTCTAACCTTAAATCCTTTCTGCCTACTATTTGCTCTACAAAATCTAGAAGTTGTTCGGTATATTCTTTCGTTTTTATTGTTTTTAGTGATACACTCCCGTATAGTTTTTCGTGTACTAAAGCCATAGAGTGTATTCGTGATTTACTTTGTTCTAGAGCTGTTTTGACGGCAGTGTTGTTGGTTTCATCTTGTTGTAAGCTAAGTACTCCAGCAATCATTTGCATATTGTTTTTAACTCTATGATGAATTTCTTTAATAAGGGTTTGTATTCTAAATAGGCTTTTTTCTAATTCGGTATTCTTAATATTAATCTGCGTGTTCGCATGATTTAAATAGCTATTTAACTTCGCGTTTTTTGTAAAAAGATAATATATAGTAATTATAGCCATTGAAATAATAAAATACCATAAATACGCTAAGTATGCTACGATATTGGACACTCTTGGCCTTTCCTTATAGGCGCTTCCAATCTTTAAATTCAAACCAAAAACTTCTATGGTTGAAGAGATGAATTCGTTGTTCGGAATATTAAAATTCTTATAGTATTCAGGGTCGCTATTTTTATTGAAGAGGGTTGTTTCATTGTAAATGGCTTCTCTTGTTAAATCAATAGAATCTGATACTATAAATTTATGTGTAAACTCGTTGTTGTAATCTCCTTCGTAAAAATAATCTAATAAATATTTAGTATTCATAATTGGCGCCATGTAGCCAAGTACTTTATTGTCCTTATCGCGGACAGTAAAATTAAACGGGAAACCAGCCCAACCTTCTCTGAGGTTTATTGGAGTAAATATGCGAATAGTGTCAGTTGTCATTAGTTCATCTAGAGCATCTATGCGCTCTTTGTTTAGTATCTCCCTCAACGACACACCTTTTAGTCCTAGTGGATCGATTGCGTTTGGTGTTACAACATATTTAAAAATATGGTTTTTGTCAAAATAACTTACTACAATAGAATCGTTGAATTTAATTTGATCTAATAAATCCTTTAAATAGTTTTGTAACTCAATTTCGCTAGGAAAGGAAGCTCTGTGTTTAATGTGGCTTTTCAAAGACGATACTATGGTAGCGTAAACATCAATTCCAGCTCTTGCACTTAGCATCGCATCTGAATGTGTCTTTTCTAACTTGTCTTGAATTTTTTTCTGTTCTAGTTCTTGATTTGTAGTGATATATTGGTGCAGTAAAGCGCCTCCTAACATTAGAGATATAATAATTACAATCAAGTATGTTCTGGTTCTCATAAATATAAAAGTAGGTCTAGAAAACGTTATGGGGTTGGGGTGTCTCTATGAATTAGAATAGTAATTTAATTATATGCTTTAACTGTTATACATTTTATTAGTTGATAAAAAAAAATGAAGGGATTTAATTTGTGATATCTGTTGGACTAAAGCCGAACTTGGTTTTAAAGGCTACACTAAAGTTGGATAGGTTGTTATAGCCCATATCTAAATAAATATCAGAAGCTTTTAATTCGCCGCCTTCTAATAATTCTTTGGCTTTTTGAAGGCGTTTGTTTTTTATCCATTTCCCTGGAGCTTCGTTGTATTCGGAAGTAAAATGACGCTTAAAAGTAGATAAACTCATATTACATAAAAACGCAATTTCTTCCAGTTTTAAATTAGAATATACGTTGCTTTCTACAACATTTTTAAACGGTGAAACCTCTTTTGAAATCAGAGAGTGTAAATAATACTCGAAGCTAGAGCCGTACTTATTGAGTAAATACAACATGATTTCTTCAAATTTTAAAGCGAGTAGGGCATCACTGAAACTATGTTTTGAAAAAGTGCTTGACGATAGAGAGCTTATAAATGCAGCTATGTAATCGTCGTTTTCGATTACAAAATAAGGTTCTTCTTCTTGATAGGGTTTGACGTCGTTGGTGTACTTACTTAAAAAGTCAGTCAATTTTTTTTCTGAAAAAAAGACAAGCTTACAGTAATATATAGCATCAGTGTCTAATAATTCAGTCCACAGCCAGTTTCCTTTTTTAAGTAATAACGATTGCTTGTTGTTTACCGCAATAGAAGTGTTGGCAAAATGAACCTGTTTTTTACCGACTTGAAGAAAGCTAAACATGTTCATACTTAGGTTGACTTTACTTTTAACGACATCGCTAGTCATTTTAAAGTCGTAAACAAAGATGTCTTGAGGCTCTTTTTTATTGTTAAAATAAATTTCAGGGATGTTTTCAATCGGCATTTTTAATTTTTTTTATATCCAAAGTAAGTGCATCTTGATTTAAATAGGTCTAATTGATTTATACAGCTAATTTAGTTTTTTTTGCACAATTGGTTATTTGTTATAACTGTCTTTACAGTAGTTGATTATCTTGAAAAACTGACTTCTAGAGGGGTGAAAGTAATTTTAAAAACGCTTTTACCCTGATTGGAATAGTGAAGCCTTCCGTTTAATTGCTCTGTAAGTATCACAATAAGTTGAAGGCCTAAAGAATCGGAATCTTCGAAATTATAACCTTCTGGTAGTCCAGAACCGCTATCCGAATACTTTAAACTATAATGATCACCATCTTTTAAAAGGCTGATCTCAAAACTGTTATTTTTATTATAACTAAAGGCATACTTAAAGGAGTTTGTTAGTAACTCGTTCATAATTAACCCTAAGTTTGACGTGGTGTCTCCATCAAAAATTAAGTCGTCATTTATTGTGATTTTCTGTTTTACATTTAGACCCTTATTTCCAATGGTGTTGTCTACAAATTCCACCAATTGTGTAGTGTATTCCTTAATTTTGATATCCTGAAGAGAAATACTACTATATAATTTCTCATGGACTAAAGCCATGGAGTGAATACGCGACTTACTTTGTTCTAGAGCAGATTTTACTTCGTTATCCGTACTTTCATCTTGCTGTAAGGTAAGCACACCAGCAATCATTTGCATGTTGTTTTTAACACGGTGGTGTATTTCTTTAATTAATGTTTGTATTTTAAACAGACTTTTCTCTAAATCATTATTTTTTGATTGAATTTGGGCATTAGCTAGAGTTAGGTTGTTATTTAATCCTTTAATTTTTCCAAATTGGTAGAAAATGGTCACTATCGCTACAGAAAGGAGGAAATACCATAGGTAACCAAAATAGGCAACGGTTTTAGACGCTTTAGGTTTTACCTTATAAGCGCTACCTATTTTAAGTTTTAAACCGAAAACATTTATTGTTGAATAAATGAATTTATTATTCGGGATATTGAAATTTTTATAATATTCAGGGTCTACATTCTCATTGTAAATTGGGGTGTCGTTGTATATTACTTCCCGTGTTAAATCATAATTGTCTTGTATGATAAATTTATTTACAAACTCTTTGTTTATCTCATCTTTATAAAAATAATTTAATAGATATTTTACATTTATAATAGGAGTGAGGTAACCTGACAGCTTATTTTGTTTGTCACGAATAGTAAAACTAAAAGGAAAGCCAACCCAACCTTCTTTGACATTAATTGGAGTGAGTAAGTGAATATCGTCAGTTTGCATTATCTGTTCAAACTCCGCCATGCGCTTTTTACTTACTAATGTATTGGCATTTACTCCTTTAATCCCGGCAGGATCAATGGTTTTAGGAGTGATGACATATTTAAATACATGGTCGGGATCATTATAACTAACAACTATCGAATCCTTAAAATTGATTCCTGTAAGTAAATCATTTAAATAGGTTTGTAATTCAATTTCAGATGGAAATGTAGGTGCATTACGTGTGTAGCTTTTTAGTGACGATACTAGTGAAGCATAAATATCAAATCCTGCTCGAGCTCTAAGTAAAGCCTCAGAATGGGTTTTGTGGAGTTTATCTTGAGCTTTTTTGTGCTCTAATTCTTGATAGGATGTGACTAATTCTTGAAGAAATAGTGCACCCGTAGCAAGGAGTATTAATATTATAATGAGGCGTTTACTACTATTCATTAAACAGAATGGTGGTTATAGATGTTTTTTGCTTAAGCGATCTGTTCAAATATAGTTTTTTTTTAAGTTCCGACATATTAAAAGGTCTCGTAAATTATATTCTCAATTGAGTGTTGATTGATTACGGGTTGGGTTATAAGTTTTTGGTCGCCAGTAGATAGTGGTTGTGAAAACTGTTTTTTTTGAAGATAGAAATTGTAGTGCGACTTTTACCATTAATCGGAGTGGGGTAATATCATAATCAAGGGGGAATAATAGCTAGTATTAGCAATGAGGTCTAATTTTGTTGTGCTAGTAAATTTTGTAGTGTGAAATTGTTAATTAGGAAAAAAACACCTTTCTGACTTCCATCTTTCTTGACAATCGTTGTATTTTAGCGGACTTAAAAATGATCTTAAAAATTAGTAGTCTTAGGTCTTTTTGCTAACCAATTTATATTATGAAACGTTTATTTTCGAACTTACTTTTTAAAGTTTTTATAGCCATTGTTTTAGGAATAGTTTTCGGACTGTATTTGCCGGAGTCGGTGAACAGGGTTTTCACCACCTTTAATTCGTTTTTCGGTCAGTTTTTAAATTTTTCTATTCCCTTAATTATAATGGGGTTAATAATGCCAGCCATTTCCGATCTAGGTAAGGGTGCTGGTAAATTATTGTTGCTAACAGCAGCTATAGCTTATGGTTCGACCTTGTTTTCGGGTTTTATGACTTACTTTACGGCCTCTAGTATATTTCCACAACTTTTAGAGTCTCATGTTAACGATGCGGCTCAAATTGTCGACTCTGGCCGTGAGTTAACGCCATATTTTAGTATAACCATTCCGCCAGCGTTAGATGTTATGTCTTCTTTGGTGTTGGCTTTTGTTATTGGTTTAGGCTTGTCTTATCAAGAAAAATCAAGTTTGAAAATGGTTGTTAAAGATTTTCATAAAATCATAATGCAGCTCATCGAGAATGTCATTGTGCCGCTTTTACCATTATTTATTTTAGGCATATTTGCAAGTATGTCTTTTAGTGGAAAAGTGGTCTCAATACTGTCGGTATTTGTAAGTATTATCGGGGTGATTTTTGCTTTGCATATTTTATTGCTAGTGCTTCAATACACGATAGCAGGAGTGCTTACAAAGAAGAATCCAGTAAAACTTTTAGCAACGATGATGCCGGCGTATTTTACGGCTTTAGGTACACAGTCTTCAGCAGCGACTATTCCTGTTACCTTAGAGCAAGCCATGAAAAATGGAGTGTCTAAAAAAGTGGCAGGGTTCGTTATTCCATTATGTGCAACAATTCACCTATCTGGTAGTATTATGAAAATTACCGCCTGTGCAATGGCCTTAATGATTTTGGAAGGTATGCCTTTTAGTTTTACACTGTTTGCAGGTTTTATCTTTATGCTTGGAATCGCTATGATTGCGGCACCAGGTGTTCCTGGAGGTGCTATCATGGCTGCGGTTGGAATTTTACAATCTATGTTAGGCTTTAATGAGGAAATGTTAGGACTTATGATAGCGTTGTATATCGCTATGGATAGCTTCGGTACTGCTTGTAATGTAACTGGAGATGGTGCTATTTCTTTAGTGGTGAATAAAATTACTAAAGACAAATTAGTCGCCTAAAGTAAAAGTAAGCGTGCTACTTTATTAAGAGGTTGCACATACGGCAATTGATTTTATGGTAGGCTCTTTTTTATTTTCGTAACCAGCCCATAATCTGATGGTTTTCAATTTTCCAAAGACCGTTTTCGTTTTTTAGATTAAACTGCAGTCTAGAAGCGCCACCGGGACCTGGGTTTTGCTGAATGATTTCTATGCTGTTATCGGAAACTTGAGAGATGATAGATACATGACCATAGGTGTTAAAAATAGTGCCTGAGTACACCAATAAATCATCAACTTTAGGTTTAGATGAGCTAGGGTTAGTGTATTGAATAAGATTCCGTTGTTTGTTTAATTTCCCGTCCTTAATATTGGGGTTAAAAAAGTCTTTAGCATGCCCGTAACTGTTAGGCATTTTATGATTAAGATGTTCGTAATAATACCGTTTAACAAACTCCACGCATTGAAACTTTAAGCCTAAATTGTACCCGTCTTTGGTCACGCGCCGACCTTTTACATGGTTAACAGAACCATTATAATACACGGCCACACCATTTAAACTGTCTATTTTTTGTCCAATCTCCGGAGTGGCTATTACGGTCGTGTTTCGGTAGGCGAAAAAAACAACCAAAACGCATAAGAGTACGCCAAATATTAATACATCATTATATCTTCATCCTAAAATCATAGGTAATTATGGGGTAATAGATTATAAAGTACCAATTTCTAAAAGCGATTAATTTATTGATACAAAACATTTAGACATAAAATCTAATAATTCCTGTTTCTAATTTATCAAAATAAAAGCGAATCCTATTCAACTTAGTGTGATTAATTCTTATTTAAATTTAAAACTATCGTTTTCTAAGTTGAGGGTGTTATTTGGTAGAATGCTCTATTTATAGTGTTCGCTGTAAAAAGAGAAGGGGTTAATTTAAGGACGCGTGAAAATCTGTACTATAAACAAGGGCGTGTAAATTTGTAAAAACGGGTTATTTATCTTATAATATCGTTTTACAAAAAGATATCTTTTGACGACCTCTAAGCACAATACGTTTAAAGGTTAAGAGAGGTGTGTTTTTTATAGTGAGTTCTTATTCTAATAAGGGTCTTTTCAATATAAATGGCTTGCCATTATAACAGCTCACACAACTAGTAAACAGTTAATATTCAAAAACTATTTTTTATATGTCGATTAAAGTCAATAGAAAAGAAAGTGCTTCGAAATTTCTGGGTCTCGTAGTAAACAAAACAGTGTTTTTTTCAGCGATTGCTGTTATCATTTTTAGTGTGGGGTTCACCTTGATTTTTGAGGAACAAGCCGATTACTATTTTGGAATAGCACAAACAAATGTGTCTGCTCATGGCGGGTGGATTTATACGTTGTCGGTAAATCTGTTTATCGTATTTTGTTTGTATATGGCATTTAGTAAATTCGGAGCCATCCGAATTGGGGGTGCTAATACCAAGCCTGAATTTAGTCTGTGGGCATGGTTTGCCATGCTTTTTAGTGCGGGAATTGGTAATGGTTTGGTGCTTTTTAGTATTGCCGATCCGGTGCGTGATTTTTTGAATCCGCCACGATTGGCAGGGCAGGAGCCTGCACTTATTGCTCAGGAAGCTATAAACTTCTCTTTTCTCCATCACGGTATTCACGGTTGGGCGATTTATTCGGTGGTAGGACTTTCATTAGCCTATTTTACTTTTAATAGAAAAATGCCGCTGACTTTGCGATCGGTGTTTTATCCTATTCTAGGGAATAGAATCCATGGGTGGATGGGAGACCTTATCGATATTATGGCCGTTATTACCACCCTTTTTGGACTGGCTACAACCATTGGTTTTGGGGTAGGACAAATTAATTCCGGTCTAACCCACGTGTTCGGAATCCCGAGTTCCCTGTTTTATCAGGTGATTATAATTGTTGCAGTGACCTTAATTGCTACTATTTCTGCGTTTAGTGGAGTGAATAAAGGAGTTCAAATGCTAAGTAAACTGAATGTAAGAGTGGCTTCGGCAATCTTTTTAATCGTATTGCTTTCCGGGCCTACAACTTTTATTTTTAAATCCTACATTCAAAATATAGGGAGTTATTTAGTCAATTTTGTTGAAATGTCTACATGGACGGAAGCCTTGAGAGGAACAGATTGGCAGAAAACGAGAACCATTATGTATTGGGGATGGTGGATTTCATGGTCGCCATTTGTAGGGACTTTTATCGCGAGAATTTCAAAGGGAAGAACAGTAAAAGAGTTTGTGCTTTGTGTTTTAATATTGCCAGCATTAGTAACCTTCCTGTGGTTTAGTGCCTTTGGTGGTACAACAATGCGCGATATACTTCTAGGAGATACCGCGATGATTGCAGCTGTAAACGATAATATTTCTACAGCACTTTATGTGTTTTTCGATAAATTTCCGTTAGCCATGTTGCTAAAAGTATTGGGTGTTATTTTAATTTGTAGCTTTATCATAACCTCTGCCGATTCTGGTGCATTGGTGGTTGATAGCATTACTTCTGGAGGTAAATTAAAAACACCGAAATTTCAACGTGTAATTTGGGCTGTAGCCATTGGTGTTATTGCCTCTGTTTTAATGTATGGTGGCGGATTGAATGCCTTGCAAACCGTAGTAACCATCTCCGGGTTGCCTTTTGCTATTCTGCTAGTGATGATGTGTTTTTCTCTTTATATTGGCGTTAAAGAAGACTATCAGAAATCCGAACGGGAAGAAAAGCTATTGGAGCGTGAAACCTATAGAAAAAATATTCTTCAGTTGGTAAATAAGGAACGCGAAGAAAAAAACTTGAAGAAAATAGATAATGATAGTGCGCCGGGAAAAAAAGGTAAACTTACCGACCTATAAGGTTAGGCATCGTTTTCTCTGGTAAAGCAATGCTGAAATTTGAAAATTAAATAGTATACTTAAAAGTAAATGGTAGTAAGACATGACTAAGACAATAAATTTAGATAACGACTTAAAATTGATGGTGGCTTTAGATCTCACCGCGATGGATCCTATTCTTTTAGAATATGTTAGCTTTCTTTGTAACGTATGGAATATCGAGTATTTATATTTTACACATAACATAAAGCAATATAAAATCTATGATCTTTATGATGAGTTTTTTGAGGAAGGAATAACAGTAGAGGATATTGTTGATCGAGAACTTGAAAGAACAATAGAAAAACACTATACCGCTAAGGTGCCTCATACGGTACTTATTACTACCGATGATTATACCGAAAGTATTCTAACTCATTTGGCTAAAGAGTATAAAATCGATATTATGATTACCGGTAATAAAGATGAGCTTCAAGGAACAGGGGCGCTGAGTCAAAAACTTGTTCGCATGTTAGATACCCACGTGTTGCTAGTTCCTGAAGAGGCTAAACATAGAATGGAACGCGTTTTGGTGCCTACCGACTTTAGCTCGGCTTCGGCAAAGTGCTTTCAGGTAGCTAATAGTTTGGTGGAGCGCTCAGGAGGAAAAATAGAAGCCTTACATGTTTATAATATTCCGTCGTTTTTCTTCCCTTATATTAATACTGAAAAAGCAATCGATAAAACCAAACGTCACCTTCAAGAAAAGGTAAAGTTATTCCGTAAAAAATTCAAATTGTCAGAGCAATTACCGTTTAAGTATACCGATAGAGAAGAGTTGTCTGTTGTCGAAGCCCTAGAGTTGCATGCCGATAAAGGGGAGTTTGATATTGTTGTGGTTTCCGCTAGAGGAGGGAGTAATATCACGGCTTTGTTTTTGGGTAGCGTGACTAACGATCTGCTCATTAGAAATAGAAGAATGCCATTACTCGTTGTGCACTAATCAAATTATAAAGTAAATCAATCAACTATAAAAATAACCGCTTCTCAAACTAAGGAAAGCGGTTTTCTTTTTTTAATGATGTTTGTTTAAATGCTTGGCTAAATACACACCGCTACTTACGCAGGCTTGTAAAAGATAACCTCCTGTGGGCGCATCCCAATCTAACATCTCACCAATGCAAAACTGTTCCGGTAGTGCAAGGAGTTCAAAATCTTTTGAAACAGCCTCTAGAGCAACGCCTCCAACAGTGGAGATCGCCTCGTCTTGTGGGGCGGCTTTTATAAGCTCTATAGGGAATGCCTTAATGACTTGGGCTAAGTGCTCATGATTAAGGTAGTCGCTTTTGGAGACATAGGTTTTTAATAAAGCAATTTGAACAGGGCTTAGTTTAAGTTCCTTTTTTAAGATATCTGTTGTCGTTTTAAAGTGGCTAGATTTTATTTTAGTGCGTATAGCTTCTAGGGTTAGTGTAGGCTTAAAGTCGATATGGATTGTGGCGCTAGTATCTAACTTTAGCTGGTTTCTAATTTGCGGACTCAAGCCATAAATGGCATTGCCTTCCAAACCGAAGGTGGTAATAACGGCTTCTCCTTTTTGTGTTTTGCCCTGGCAGGTTATTGTAATATTTTTTAACGGCGCGCCGTCGTAACGTGTTATAAAATCAGTCTTCCAATCAACGTCATAGCTGCAGTTTGATGCTTTAAAAGGCTTGGTGAGTATTCCCTTTTTAGAAAATGTGTCTAGCCAATGTCCGTCGGAGCCCGTAACTTTCCAACTGCCTCCACCTAAACAAAACACCGTAAAGTGAGATGGTACTGCTTGCCGATTAATTATAGGGGTGTTGTTAGGGTCCCAGCCCGTAAAATGCTGCTCGTAGCGTATGGTAATGTTCCTGTCTTTTAAATGTTGTAATATGGTGTTTAGTACTTGAATTGGTTTTATCCCAGGGTCAGGGTAAACGCGTTTACTACTGCCAATAAAAGTGGGGATTCCTATTTTATTCAACCAATTTCTGAAATCAGAATTAGTGAACTCAAGAAGAGCATCCTTTAAAACAGAGTGCGGAGTATAGCGATTTATAAGCTGATCTATAGCTTCGGAATGGGTTAGGTTAAATCCGCCTTTTCCAGCAACTAGGAATTTGCGACCCGCCGTTTTGTTTTTTTCATAGATGGTAACCTTAAACTTTTCAGTATCTAAAAACGCAGCTAATAAAAAAGCTGAAGGTCCGCCGCCAATAATCGCAATCTGTTTTTTCATATCGCCAAAAGGGATGCTGTTTCTAAGTCGTTAATTTTGCACTCGAAGGAGTACAAATAACTAGGGAGGTACGTGACCTCCCCAATGTTTATATGTTTTTTACAAATTCTAAAAAGACTTGCTTGTGGCGTTCCAAATCTAAACTTGGTGACAGTGAGGCGCGAACAATATAGTCTTTATCACCTTCTTTTGTTGTTCCCTGAGTTGAGGTTGCCGGAATCGTCCAATAGCACCCTTTTAATTGTCCGTAACTCACGCAATACTTGCTTTCGTTAGGGATTTCGGTAATCATTAAATTAATTAGTTTCAGGTTTAAGGCTCTTTTATAGCGCTCTCTTTCCTCGGCAGTGTGTCCTTTTGTAGGAAGATCTAATGAAAAAACAGAAGGCGTAAACCCTTGTGCTGCTAAATCGTCGGAAACGAAATTAATTTTCGCTTCAGGTAAGGTGTTGTGGATAAAGTTAACAAACTCACGAGTGTTTTTATAAGCATCAGTAATACGTTGCGTCATCGATGGCAGTTGTTCTGCTAAAAGCTCGTATTGTAAGGCTGTAGCTTCGTTATCACAAAGGCTTAGATGCGCTTCTATAGTGTCGATTAAAGTAGTTGTTTTAGTGTTACCTACGCAGTAGCCTGCTGTACATTTTCCGCCACTAGGGAACTTAGATCCGCTAGCGAAAGAAATGGTTCTTACTGTTGATAGTATTTCTCCCTCCCCTAAAAAGAGAACATTAGGGCAAAACGTTTGATCCAATATAAATACAGGATCGATAGCAGTGTTGCCATTAGCTGTTTTACGTACTGCGCTTAATGCATTTTTTAAATCTTGAAGGTTTGGCACTTCAACTCTAGGGTTTGTAGGGATTTCTGCAATAATATACGGTACAGCATCCTCCAGTGCGACCTGATCTAAAATGCTGTTGATACTTTTAACCATATCATTCTCACCATCCACGGGTAGGTCTACAATCTCCACATTCTCTATACAAGCTGCCACACGGCGTGCTTGGTCGTTTGTTCCACCATAACAGTTAGGGGGTACTATAAATTTAATCGCTTTTCCTTTGTGATTGTCTAGGGCATCATGAACCAGACCCATCATAATAGCATACTGAATCGAGAGTCCGCTAGAAGCAACTAAGGCTTTGGTAGTAGTACCGGTTATGGTGTTAATAGATTCTAAAACTTGTGTTTTATGCGTCTTGGTGGCGTTGATTTTATTTTCTGTACCCGTTTGCCCTACGAGTACCTGTAAAGCTGAATAGCAATTTGCTGGAGTCATTGCTATAGTTTCACGTCTTCTTACATGTTGAATATCGGCAATATAACTGGTGTTTTGCTTGTTTACTAGAAGTACACTCCCTAGTTCGGGGTGTATAGTAATGTAGAAATCAATCTTTGCATTAAGCTCGGCGATACCCAGGTTTTCGTGCTGTGTTAAAAAGATGGTGCTACCGTTGTATTCCGTCACTTCGTCAGAGCTTTCTACCTGTTTCAAATCGAAGGTATACCCGTAAATACGATGTAGTATATCGGCATCAAAGCACGCTGGTAATTCTCCAGTATAAACGATTTGTGTATTCTTGTTTTGAAGTAAGTTAGTTCTTAAAACAGCTAGTACAGGTGCTGTTTTTGAAGAGAAACTAATTACATTATCAGGGTTTAACTGATGCCTTTTTGCAATACCCCATTCTAAGACACAAGAAAGTGGGTGCCCTAAACGGATATAGTCGTATGCTGTTGGTAATTCTTTAAGCGCTGAAGACTCAGAATTTCCCGTATTGAATAAGTTTTCAAACTGTTCTAAAAACTGTGTTTTTGCAAGTTCTTCGTTATAAATATCTAAGCGATGTGTTGTTGTTTTTAACCAGCCTGCAGGCATAGTTGTTAACACCTCTTTTATGTAATTTAGCCTTTTATTATCTTCCATAGTTTTCACATTTTCATCGGTCGGCAAGTTACATTAATTAGATTTTTTTATAAAAACATTGGTAAACTATTTAAGAAGGTGTAAGGTTTATTAAGAGTGTTTTAACGGTTGGATGAAGGATTTGTTAAGGTGTTTTATGGTAAGTTGGTTTTAAAAAGAACGGGTGGAAGGTTGTATTTACAATTTATGTGGGGCTACGGATTGTAAAATGGTCTATAGTATTAAAAAGAATGATCGGTCAGTACCTGGTAGTACATTTTAAAGTTTACAAGTGTACCTTGTACGCAGTAAGGGGTCTTAAACAATACAGTATTGCTGCAACCCAAGCAGCTGCGGTTGGTAGAGTTTTCAATTTACCCCGAAAACCTATACCGGCAAAAAGGGGCTGGTACTCGCCCCGATCATTCCGCCTTTCGGCTTAATCTGTTAATACTGTAAGCCAGTTGGTTTCTTGAATCTTACTGTCGATTTCTCTAAACGCACGGCCAGTTTGGTCCATTTCCGCTTGTAGTTTTTTTATATCTATCGTGGTTTTAAGATTGGTCTCACCACTGTTGTTTATTTGTGCAGAATACCTAATGGTTCTTAATTTTTCAGACAGCATTTTTAAGCTGTCCCTTTTAGCGAGTGCTTCCATAAGGTAACCTTTGCCAGAGACTTTAGTCGTGTTATTGGTTTTATTTATCCTAACTACAAGAGCTTCTAAATCTTGAATGGCTTTTCTGAGTTGGGATAGTAATTTATCAGGGTCTTCTTGCGGTTGTTTATTGTCTGAAACAATTAAAACAGGTCGTATTCTATTTTGAAGGTGTTCAATTTTCTTCAATAAATCTGCCCTTAGTAAAAGAGCTTCAGCAAGCTTCATCGGTTTATTGTTTTCTTGAGACATTTTTAGGTGTTTTATAAATTGAAAAAGAATGGTTAAAATAAAAATCAGCCGTTAAAGGCCATTCTTCTTATGCTATACATTTGTGTTACAGGCAATGTTTAGCTAACCGTCAAAGATAAAGACATAAATCTAACTTTGCAATCTAACTCATAAATATTGGACTAAAGCGGTAATTATATTCGTGGATTTCTATAACACTGATATATTAGTGTAGGGTAAATAGTAGTGTCAAATGTGATAATTTTAGTTCATTGAAACTTAAGGGAAGTAATATTAAAAAGAATTTATGAGAATTGGTTATAACTAGGATATAAGAGGTGTTTTCAAAATTAACGATAAAATTTTTATATGATATTATGCTCTATTCTGAATTAAACTATAGTCTTGATTGATAAATTTTAGATTAATTTTATTCTCGGTTTCTCTAAACTCGTAAATTTGTACCGTCGTATTTGAATTAAATATGTATAGAAATAAATAGAGAGCACTAGTGTTACGAGGTGTGCTAAACTATTTATTATAACAATTTGCGATGGAAATTTAATAATTAATAATTTATATTTATAAATGAATAAATATGTTACGGTCCTATTCCTTTTAGTTGCATCTGTTTCTTTTTCACAAACGGACACAACTTCTAGTGGGAAGAATAAAGTGTGGAAGAACTTAAAATATGATTTTGAAGTTACAGCTAAAAGTGTTGGTAACGCTTTTACACAACCCACACGATGGAATAAAAATGATTTCATTACGGCAGGGGGTATTGTTGCAGGAACAAGTTTCTTGTATTTAGCAGACAATGAAGCACAAGATTTTTTCTTAAGACAGGAAAAAGATATACCGGATGTGGTTCAAGATTTTGGATGGTATTTTGGTAGCCCACAGAATTTTTTTATTGCCTCGGCCGGAATTTATGGGTTTGGTTTAATAACGGATAATCCTAAAGTAAGACGAGCAGGTGTTTTGATTGTATCGAGTGCCGTTGCTTCTGGTATTATGCAGTCTGTGGCAAAAACAGTAGTTGGGCGTTCACGTCCTTCGAATGGAGGTCATGATTCATTTGACTTTTTTAGTAAGGAATCGGGGTATCATTCATTTCCATCAGGACATGCGATCTTGACATTTACTATGGCGCACGCTGTTGCAAAACAGTTCGATAGTTTTTGGGTTAAAGCTGGAATATATGCTGTTGGATCTATCGCCCCTATTTCTAGGTTGTGGGTTAATGCACACTGGGTTAGTGATGTTGGACTAGGTATGGTTTTAAGTATTGTTGTGGTCGATGGTGTTGATAATTTCATGAACAGACAATCTTATTATAATTATAAAAAGCCAAAAAAAATAAACTGGAGTTTGCGTGCTGGATATCAAACTATTGGTTTAGTAGGAACCTTTTAAAGAACACAAATAGGTGTTAGGAATTATAAATGCCAAAAAAAAGCATGATTTTTCATGGCGTTTTTTTCGGCATTTTAATGTTAGGTCCTCGTTGTAAGAACCTTTATTTATTTTTGACATAAATTAACTTATGTCTGCTTTTAGGGTTTTCACGTTGTTCTAGCTCAAACTTACCGATAGACTTAATAAGAGGAGTAAGCTTGTCAAAACCATAATTCCTTGAATCGAAATTAGGTTGTTTCTTTTGGATTAATCCACCAACATCACCAAGAAATGCCCAACCATCTTCGTCTGATAAATCCGAAATTGTAGCCGCTATAAGCTTAATCACTTTCGGAGTGATTTTATCAATACTATCTTTGCTATTGTCTTTCTGGCTAACACTTTCTTTCTTCCCTGTTTGCTTTCTAATAATTTCTATATAAATAAATTTATCGCAAGCTACAATAAACGGGTTTGGTGTTTTCTTCTCCCCAATACCAATAACTTGTAAGCCTGCTTCACGTAATCTAGTCGCTAATTTTGTAAAGTCGCTATCACTAGAAACAAGGCAGAAACCACCCACTTGTCCGGTGTAAAGTATATCCATAGCATCAATAATCATCGCCGAATCTGTGGCATTTTTTCCTGTGGTATAGGCATATTGCTGTATAGGCGTGATTGCATTTTCTAACAATAGGGCTTTCCATTTTGATAAATGTGGACTGGTCCAATCACCATAGATACGCTTAATTGTAGGGTTACCATATTTCGCTATTTCCTCCATCATCTCTTTAACATGAGCGGAAGGGATGTTGTCTCCATCAATGAGTACGGCTAAATTCATAGGTTTTATTGTTTTTACTGCAAGTTATTAATAATTAGACAAACTTCTGCCTTTTGGTCAATATCCGGTTTTAAAAAGATACTATTTTTAATAGGACCTCCAAAATTACTGTCGGCGATTAGATAATAAAACGGAACCGACAACTAGCAATCTAGGAATTCTTTATAGGAATTCAATGTAATAAGTCGTTATTATCACGAGTCCGCATTACATATCTATAACGTGTAAAACTAAAAAAAAGCGATTAAAAAATATAATCGCTTTTTTATGTTTTCCGTTAAGAAATTTGTGTTTACCACTAATTTTGAGGCTTTAAGAAAGCACTCTAGGCTATTATCTTAATTTAATTCAAGATAATAGAGTCGTTCTATTGGTGGTATGCTGTGTTATGAGCTAATGCTGTACCACATGTTTTACAAGCTCCCGTTGTTCCAGAACCTCCTTCACAGCCTTTACTACAGACATAGTGCCATACTCCAGCAGCATTTCTACTTGGTTCTGCTGCTACAGGAGGATTAGCGTAAGGTATAGCCGATGGGTTTGTGTTCGTGTTCATGTTCACTGGAGTGTGATAAGATTGGTTGTGGGCTAAACGAATACCACAAGTCTCACAGTTAACGGCAGACCCAGCTCCTCCAGGACATCCTTTTGTACATGTGTAATGCCATACACCTGCTGTATTTTGAGCTGGCTCAAGATTAGTTGGTGGTGGAGTTGTTGTCGTTGCTTTACTTGGTGTTTTTGAAACTTCTGTAGCGTTTAAAGCGTCTTTTGTTGGTGTACTTGTTTTATCGTTACAGCCAGTAAATGAAAGAACGGCACTTAATAATAATACAGGAAGCATCTTAAAGTATTTCATAATCGTATTTTTTTTTAAAATTTTGAAGATGTAAACATACATTAATTTTTTTTTATCGCTAAATGATATGGGCATATCAGTAAAAAATTAACAAATCAAACAGTTTTTTAGTGGTTCCTATTAGATAAGTTAATTCTAAACTAGGGTAACTATAACCATCTTAATATTTTAGATAGCGCTTTTAAGCGTTTCTTTTGTTTGTTTAATTGAAATGATGTTTGTTGAGTAACCTTTGTTACCGAGATTATGCTCGTAATAGCTTATTTTTACAAGAGGTATTTTGGTTGACCTCCAAAAATCTATAAGTCAAATATTAAATAGTAAAACGTATGAAAAAACAATTTTTTATGACCCTTCTCGTTGTTGTGGGAACGGTATTGTATGCCCCTGTTAGTGCTCAATCATTAACTGTTTCAGCAGTAGAGCAGTCTATTAAAAAAGATGGTAAATATGCGATTTTGGTGTCAAATGCCCGTTATTTTCAAGCCGCAGTAAGAACCGGGGAAGGACTTAAAGCCAAACACAGTACAGTCGATTTTGAAGTGGTATTAATTGGTCCTGTGGTAAAAGATTTAGCTACCGATGAAAGTTTACAGTCGACAATAGAAGCAAGTGAAAAACTGGGTATTCGCCTTGTTGTTTGTGAAGCTGCTATGAATCATCTTAAATTAAAGCATACCGATTTCCATAGTTCTATTGCTTTTACACCCGATGGATTTGTGTATTTGTTTGGTTTAGAGGAAAGCGGATTTAAGACCATAACCTTGTAATTTATTAAGGCCTGATTCGCTCAACACATCTAAACAGATTGTCTGTTTTTGTGGTTTTGTGCCGGTTGTAATTATCGCTTGCGTTTTTAAGATGTAAGCGATTTTTTTTTATGAATTGTGTGGATCTAAACTATGTAATCGTTACACAGTCGCAGGCTTTGGTTTTTATTTAAATGAAGGCTTTAAGTTGTAATAAAATATAGAGGAGCATGGTGATAATAGTCATGTTTTTAGTGCTGCTGAACCTTTACCTTTATGGTAGAATAAAAGACTAAAACCCTATAGCTATGACCGAATTACAAATTGCAGAAAGTGTGACTCCTAAACATATTAAAGAGATCGCCTATAAATTGGGTATTCCAGAAGAGAAGTTAGAATATTACGGCAACACCAAAGCAAAACTTCCATTAGAAGGTATTGATGAAAAAAAAGTAAAACAGAACACCCTTATATTAGTAACGGCAATGACGCCAACACCTCCTGGTGAAGGTAAAACGACAACGTCCATAGGCTTAGTGGATGCCCTAAATGTTTTAAATAAAAAAGCAGTAGTGGTATTGCGAGAGCCTAGTTTAGGGCCTGTGTTTGGAATAAAAGGAGGAGCTGCAGGTGGTGGTTGGAGTCAAGTGATTCCTATGGTTGATATTAACCTGCATTTTACAGGTGATTTTCACGCGATAGAAAAAGCGAATAATTTACTTTCTGCTCTTATAGAAAATAACATTCAGAGTAAAACGAGAAGCCTCGGTATAGACCCGAGAACGGTGGTTTGGAAACGGTGTATGGATATGAACGATCGCGGATTGCGGAATATCGTAGCAGCTCTTGGTGGTAAGGCGGGTGGTGTGCCTAGAGAAACAGGGTTTAATATTACTGCAGCATCCGAAATTATGGCCATTTTGTGTTTAGCATCAGACTTAGAAGATCTAAAAGAAAGGTGCGGTAATATCTATATTGGTGACACGTGGAAAGGGACTCCTGTTTACGCCAAAGATTTAAATGCTCATGGCGCTATGGCGGTGTTGTTAAAAGACGCCATAAAACCCAACTTGGTACAAACCTTAGAAGGGAATCCTGCTATTATTCATGGTGGACCATTTGCAAATATTGCTCAGGGAACGAACTCTATTGTCGCTACAAAAATGGGAATGAGTATGCGTGATTATACGGTTACCGAAGCTGGATTTGGTTCTGATTTAGGTGCCGAAAAATTCCTGAATATTAAATGTCGTGCCGCGGGAATTTCACCTAAAACTATTGTTCTTGTGGCTACTATTAGAGCTTTAAAATATCATGGCGGTAAATCGCTTAAAGACATTACCCAAGAGGATGTAATAGCACTAAAAAAGGGACTGCCAAACTTAGAACGCCATATTGAGAGTTTAAAAAGTTTTGGAATTCCTATTGTAGTATCTATAAACGCTTTTAAATCGGATACCGATGCAGAAATGCAACTGGTAAAAGAACATTGTAAAACACTGGGTGTCCCGGTGGCTCTAAGTTACGGTTGGGAGCAAGGCGGTAAAGGGTGTGTGGATTTAGCAGAGAAAGTGGTGCAGGCAGCAAATACTTGTACTCAGGAGTTTAAACCAACGTACAACCTTGAGGATTCCATTATAGGAAAAATGGAAAAAATTTGCCGTACTATTTATGGCGGGGATTCGGTTGTGCTTAGTGATGTAGCAAAAGCACAGTTACGCAAATATGAAGCCATGGGCTATAGCGACTTTCCTGTTTGTATGGCAAAAACAGAGAAAAGTTTTAGTGATGATAAAAAACACCTGGGCCGCCCTGTCGGTTTTGATGTGCATATTAGAGAGTTCGAATTGGCTACAGGTGCCGGTTTTATAATTCCTATCGCAGGTAATGTGTTGCGAATGCCAGGGTTACCAGGGATTCCAGCAGCGGAAAAGATTACCATTGATAAGGATGGTACGATTGAAGGCTTGTTTTAAGTTGTGCGGTACGGCTGAGTGCGGAAAAGTATACTGCGGACTAATACTTTAATGTTGTTTGCTAGAAAAGGGGGCGTTTTTATTATCGGTATTCTGGGTTGTCAAATTCCCAACGTTCTCCATTATCCCATGCGTTGCGAGAGTTTCCGTAATTAGGATACCCCTTACTTTGCTTTAATAGTAAAGCCAAGTGCAGCAGGTTGTAGGTCATAAAAGTGGTGTTTCTGTTTGTGAAGTCGCTATCAAATCCTACAGGGGTTTCTAAAGGTGTGTCTTTCCATGTTTGATCGCCGTAGCTTGGTCCAGGGCCCACATTTCCAATCCACCCACAATCGGCTTGAGGAGGGATGGAATACCCTACATGTTGTAATGAGTATAAGATGCCCATAGCACAATGTTTAATACCGTCTTCATTTCCAGTAACAATGCAACCACCAACTTTTCCATAATAAATATACTGCCCCTTATCATTTGTTTTGCTGCTCATAGCGTAAAGTCTTTCGATTAGCTTTTGTGCTTCAGAAGACTTTTCGCCTAACCATATTGGGGTGCCCACTATTAGAATGTCTGCACTCATAATTCTCTCAAATAGTTTTGGCCATTCATCACGATCCCATCCATGTTCAGTCATGTCAGGATATACACCACTGGCAACGTGATGATCGACTAACCTAATCTCATCTATACCAACATTCTCTTTAGTCATAATTGCCTTGGAAACTTCCATTAGGGTTTCTGTGTGACTTTTTTCCGGTGACTTTTTTAACGTACAATTTATATAAACGACGCTTAGTTGACTGAAATTTAGTTGTTTCATAATGCTTTGCTTTTTTCTAGTGGTACTCAGTGTATGAGAATTCAGGTTTGGAACGCTGTCTTTCTGTAATAATAACAGTTGAGGTAAATGCAATAAAGGAACTCTAAGTGACGACGAATTACGAATGCGCTGTGTTAATGCTAGACGTTAATAAGGCAGTTCTGGTTATTGAGCTAACCTAATATAAGGAAATAAAATGTAAAGTTGGTGATTAGGTATCACAAGTATATGTGGCGGACTTGTTTGTAATAAGTTGTTAATCAGCTGGTAATAGGTTGTGTTTTGAGCTGTGTAGTGTGCAGGGGCAGGGATCGCACATTACAGTCTGGTGTGTTTATTAGAGGTGTAAAAGCGTATAGAAAGGGCTTTATTTCGTTTGGTGCGGAATTGTTTCGACGATCATTACCACATTCGTGCCTTCTATTTTTTCAAGAATAGTACACTTGAAGTTCGGGTTGCTTTTAAAGTATGTAATAACCTGCTGCCTTTCTTTTGCACCTGAATCATCCATTCCTAAATTAAAAATCATTTGTCCCTTAGGACTAAGGATTCTAGATAGTTCACAGCAAAAGTCTTCAGAGTAAAATTTTGTAGGGACTTTGGTGTCTATAAACAAATCAACGATTATAAGGTCTGTAGTCGTAGAAAATGCTTTTACATAGTCATAGGCATCCGCATTAAAAATATGTAAGTGTTCAGATTCTTGAATATTAAATTCTTTTTTAGCAATATCAATAACTACCGAATCGATATCAACGGCGTAAATTTTACCGGAATAATTAAAGCGTTCTCGTAATGATGTGATGAGGCTGCCACCTCCTAAGCCTAAAAGTACGACCGAAGAAACATCTTTTAATTCAATCTCTCGTAAGCCTCTTTCTAATATTCTTTGTAAGGACCCAAAAGAGTAATTGGCATTTTTGCTATCAAGCATTTTTTTACCATTAACCACGGTTAATTCCAACACGCCGCTATAGTCAGAACTAACCGTTGTTGTTTGAGGCCAAATGAAACTTAATAATCGTTTTATAATCATTCTCTTTTTTGTTAATTATGTTTTTGGTACTAATAATTTAAACGATCTGTTGGTATGCAGATTTTCAAAGTGCTTTTCTTTTAGTAACTCTTCTTCTAGGGCATCCGATAGTTCAAGAGCCTTTTTTATATCTTTTAATGCTTCCGCTTGCTTGTCCATTTTAGAATAGGCACAAGCACGTTGCCAGTAGGCTAGAGCGTACTCATTGTCGTGGTCTATAGCATGGTTTGCCAAATCTAAGGCCCAACGCACTTCTCCAATTTCTAATAAAGCATCAGCCTTATAAGTCATTGCCTCAATATCATCAGGTTTTATATTTAAAATTTCATCGTATACCGATATTTTTTCCTCATCACTTTTTTCTAAACCAGCACGCATCCATAAAGAGTGAATAGAGTTGGTGTCTGTTATGTTTTTTTGTGTTTCTATAATGACTTTAGAACGCTCTGTCATTTTTACTTCCACCTGTTGTAAACGGCTTTCATAGTCTGAAGTCAGTGTTTGTATTTTTTTTGCCATATCAATCTTTAAACTCTTTTTTATATCATTTAATGAGCGCCAACCCAAAAGTACTAGCAATGAAGCTGCGGCAGTTATGATATAGAAGATGTTGTTTATTGTACTTGTTGTATAATTGATGGCTCTGTCAGATGACTCTACTTTAGCTTCAGCAACCTGTTTTGTAACCTCTGCTTTCAAGCTTTGATTTTCTTGTCTTAAGCTTTTTATTTCATCAAGAATATATCTCTCAATTAAGGGTTTGAATAAAGGCTGGTCTACAGAATCTAATTTGATAGGATCATTAGAAAATAAAGTAAATGGAATAGTTAATAAAAGTATTGAAAAAAATAATTTGGACATTCTAATAGGACGTTGTTTGTAAATTTTAATGGATATAAGTTTTTAATGGGTTTGCCTTATTTTTTTGGTAAAGCTTAATGAATTTGTGAACGATTTGCTACTGTAAATTGGGCCGTTCGGGCGTGGTTTTTGTAAAGGGTGTAAGTTAGCAAATATAAAACGGAATAAGAAATCTGATTGCGTTTTGCATGCCTGCTGAAAGCTGTGAATTTTTTGTGACTCTCCTAAAAATAGGGCGTTAGTTATATACGTGTTAGGATTTTGTTTTTGGTGTGTAAAGACTGTTGAAAAACCAAGGTATAAGTCTATAGAAATGCAAAAGTGAGCTTTAATTAGTCCGTGAGAGCATGCTGTTCTTTGATTAATTAAGCTTAACCTAATCACTGGTAAAAAGGAAAAAGTGTTTAGATAAAAATCTGTTGGTCATATTAAAAGATAAAAAGTGGTGTTTTTATCCTTTTAATGCTTGCCATGCGGCTAAAAATAACACCAATTTAACGTTTCAACAGTTTCAATTCAACTATTAAATTCTGTATTTTTATCAGCTTATACAAAACATAATAAAATGAAGAAATTATCTCTAACAATTATTGCTTTTATCATCTCGTTTTCGTCGATGATGGCAAATGAAGGTATGTGGTTTTTAATGCATATTGAACGATTAAATCATCGTGATATGCAAAAAATGGGTTTACAGTTAACGGCTGAAGAAATTTACAGTATTAACAATCACAGTTTAAAAGATGCTATTGTACAATTTAACGGTGGTTGTACAGCAAGTATCGTTTCAGACAGTGGGTTGGTTTTAACAAATCATCACTGTGGTTATAGTGCTATTGCAGAATTGTCTACTGCAGAACAGAATCATTTGAAAAATGGATTTTGGGCAGGGTCATTGGCAGAAGAAATGAAACCAGAAAGCTTATATGTTCGTTTTTTCGTAAGAATGGATGATGTTTCTAAACGTATCTTATCTCTTGTTAATGATTCTATGAGCGAAAAAGAACGCGAAGCTATTATAAATAAAGAGATTGCAAAAATTGAACAAGAAAATAGCGAAGGTGGTAAGTATACAGTGTCTGTACGTTCGTTCTACCAAGGTAACGAGTATTACTACTTTGTTTACGAGGATTACAACGATGTGCGTTTGGTAGGGACACCTCCAGAAAGTGTTGGTAAATACGGTGGTGATACAGATAACTGGGAGTGGCCAAGACATACTGGTGACTTTTCACTATTTAGAGTATATGCAGATAAAGAGGGTAAGCCAGCAGCGTATTCTACAGATAATGTGCCTTTAAAAGCAAAGTATCATTTACCTGTTAATATTGATGGTGTAAAGGAGAATGACTTTGCTATGATTTTAGGTTACCCAGGACGAACTAATCGTTGGATGCCAGCTCAAGGTGTGGAGCAAAATGTAAAATATGCATATCCTGCATGGGTTGAAGGCTCAAAATTAAGCATGGATGTAATGAAAAAGTACATGGAAGAAGATGAAGCTGTAAACTTAATGTACGCGTCTTCTTATGCTAGTATTGCTAACTATTGGAAAAATAGAGGTGGAATGATTGAAGCCTTAACGGAGCATAAAACCGTAGCAAAAAAGACAAAAACAGAAGCTAAATTTGCGAAGTGGGCTAATAAAAAAGCAAACAGAGACAAATATGGAAAGGTTATAGAAAACATTAATAATTACTATAGCTTAACAAACGAGAAAGCAAAACAAAGCAACTACTTATTAGGAATGCTTCGTTCAAGTAAGTTTGCTGTTTTACCTTATAGATTAGGGACTGCTTTAAAACATTACGCAGGAGCTAACGAGGCTGAACGTGCGAACCTTTTACCAAGATTAGAAGGGTTGATTGAAGGATCTTATAAAGATTTTTATCTGCCTTTAGAAAAAGAGGTTTTAGCGAAACAATTAGGGTTGCTAGCGTCTAAATCTAACTATTCCTTACCAGAACGTGTTGCTACAATAGGAAGTGAGAATAACAATGATTTTACAAGCTATACTAATGCTATTTTTGATTTGAGTCTATTCACTTCAAAAGAAGGTGTAGAAGCTTTTTTACAATATCCTGATGTTGCTATTTTAGAAAACGATCCTTTATTTGTTTTATCTACGCAATTATTAGAAAAGTACAGAGAGCAACCTGAAGATCTAGTGCAAGCAGAAAACGATTTCCAAGCGTCTTTTAGATTGTTAATTCAAGGCTTACGCGAGTCAGGATTAAGTAATATACAATATCCAGATGCGAACTCTACCTTGCGTTTATCTTACGGGAAAGTGAGAGCTTTACCTGCAGATAAGAGAAACGATGCGAATACAAATAATTATACCACGTTTAAAGGGATGATTAAAAAGTATAAGCCTAACGATAGTGAGTTCGATTTAGAGCAAAGTATGTTGGATAGTTATGAAAAGAAAGATTATGGTCGTTATGCCAATGAGTATGGTCAACTTCCAATAAACTTCTTAACAGATAATGATATTACTGGAGGGAATTCAGGTTCGCCAGTAGTAAACGGAAAAGGAGAATTAATTGGTTTAGCATTCGATGGAAATATTGAAGCTATGGCAGGAGATGTTATTTTCGATACTAAATTACAACGTACCATAAATGTAGATATTAGATATGTTCTTTGGTTGATAGATAAGTATTCTAACGCCAAACATATTGTAGATGAGTTAACTATTATTACTAAAAAGTAATACTCTTAATAGTCTAAACCTAAAAAGCGGTCTGAAATTTCAGATCGCTTTTTTTATGGTATAAATTTCGAAGTGTTTTATATTATTTTAATGCTTATGTTTTAAAGGTCGTTTCTATATCTCATCATAATCTTATGTGAATCATTAGTTTTTTGATGATAATACATGATTCTTTTGTCGACAGTTAAGGTAGGTGCCTCTATTAGATTAGTTATAGTTTCAGAAAATAATACTTTAGGTGTTGAAAATGTAGCTGAAGAATTAGGGCGTATAGCAACACAGATTTCAAAAACTGTATTTGGAGAAATCGGGCCTTTTAAAAACCTTGTGTAATACAATTCAAGATTGTCACTACTTATACAAGGCGCGTAATAAATGAAGTTAGGATCGTTAATATTTTGAAGAATTGTTGCCGAATTTTGAAGTGTATTATAGGTCGTCGGGTTTACTCTTTCTGCAATTCCTAATGTGGTTTCGCATGGCCCTTGGCAATTGGCATCGTCAAACCTTGCATTGTTAAAGTACAGGAAATTACCGTCTAAACTTATACCGTGATCCATTATTAACCAGCCAGGGGTATTCATGTTAAAATCACCTTGAACTCTAGTGCTGTTATTAACAGAGCCGCTGTTAAAAATACCGTGAAAAAGGGTGTTGAGGTTATTGGGGTAATCTCTAGTCGATGTCCAATAAAAATTAGAATTGGCATCTAAGTCTGCCACAGCATTTAATTGAGGTGATGTCGTTTGGTTAGCACCTGCTAATTCTCCAACGAAATTAAAAGTTGAATCGTTTATTTTAGTTGCATAATATAGTTTTGTATTTATGCCATCGTTTAAACTATTAAAGAATAAATAATTGCTGTCTGGCGATATAAACGGCTCCATAGCATCAAAGGATAGTCCGTTAACTGTTAATTCAATGGGAGGGCCAAAAGTCGGAAACGTAGGCGATTGGTTGGCAGTATTGTCTTCGTCATTTGAAGAGCATGTAAACAACATCAAAGAACAAAGAATTATAACATAATGCATTTTAATTGTCATATAGAGTTTTAATTAGTTGTTTCATAAAACTGTTGTTTTAAGGAGGGACACTCCGTTGATTACTAAATATAGCAATTTATTCCATGAATCAATAGAGAAGACAATGCGTTGGTTTTACCTGAGGTCCTATTTCCAACTATGAGGAAATTACTTTTGTGCCTTTTAAACGGTTTCGGAATTAATCTTAAAACAGTTAGGTTGTGTTATTTCTAGTTGCGTGTTGACTACTAGAACGACAAAACTTGTGTCCATTTTAAAATGTACATGGTTAAAATTGTAGCGCCTATACAATATAATATTGCGGCTTGCCAATAAGATAACCGTGTTGCCCCATGTTTCCACATCTTTGTACCAGACTCTTTTTTCGCATAACCGCTAGTGAGACGCCAAAATAGAAAAGTGAATGTTAAAAATAATAGTAGAGCGATTAATAGTAGCCATGATTTTTCCATTGGTTATAGTTTAGATATGGTGTTTTATGCTCTAAAGATAAAGTAATCTTGTCTCGTGGTATGTATTAATTGGCTTATTTATTTGCCTGTTATAAGAAGGTGGGTTTTATGGTTCTGGGCCTAGAAAAATAGACTCTAGAACTGGCTATTAGGCTTTAGCTAAAGGTGATCTACCATAGTTTTTAATCACGTCTTCTGTTATAAACCTCGCCATTAGTGAGTGGTTGATCTGAAAATAAATTATCTATGGTTACTAGATGATAGCCTTTGGCTTTTAGATTAGAAATAACTTCCGGTATTGCTTCTACTGTCGACAAGTGAATGTCATGTGCTAGTACGATACCGTTTGTTTTAGCTTCACTAATGCGTTGTGCTACGGTTTCGGCATTTCGATCTTTCCAGTCTAAGGGATCCAAATTCCATAAAATAATAGGCATGTCCGCTTGGGTTTTTACAAGTTCGTTAAAAGAACCATAAGGCGGACGCATGACCAGAGGGGCTTCTCCAGTAATTTGTGAAATGACAGTATTGGTTTTTTGTATCTGACTTCGTATTTCTGTTTCGGATAACTTTTTTAAATCTTTGTGATCCCAACTGTGATTTCCAATCTGATGCCCTTCTTTAAAAGCTCTTAATAGGGTGTGCTTTTGAATTTTTGCCGATTTACCGAGAACAAAAAAGGTAGCCTTAACATCATGCTCGCTTAAAATGTCTAAAAGTTGAGAGGTGTATTTGGCCGGGCCATCATCAAAAGTAATAGCAACGCAAGGCACCTTGCTACAATCGATATCATATACTTTTTTGGTGGTCGTGGTGTTCTCTATATCGGGTGTTGAGGTGTCTTTTTCTTGAATATGAAACACGTGCAGGTATTTTTTAGCGACCAAATTGTTATAGGTTTCAGGAGCAAGTTTAATTTCTATATTCCCATAATTACCTGATGCTACTTGGTATTTGTCGAAATAAATAGTGAGGTAGCCTAATGAATCCCAAGAAAAGGCATGAAAATTTTTATCTGTAGGTGTGGTGCCTTGGTCTATCATCTCCATGGTGCTATTTAGCATAGTCTCCCTGTCACCATCAGAAAGCCCTGGCATCGCATGGATTTTATCTTTTAAAATAGCGGTTGTTTTCGACTTAACAATCGCAGCGAGTTTGTCAAAGTTTTCTTGCGGATAAAATAAATTGGAAAAAAGCAGCCTCTTGTTTTCTTCAATATCATACAAATGAGTAAAATATTGCGTGTTGTAGTTGTTGCCGTAAGAGGTGTAGCGCTCTATTAAAAAACCGAGTAGGGACGGGGTGCTTTCTATAATTTCAAAATGTTGTCCAAAATCTAGTTTCGCGACAGCCTGTGTATTGCCGTCTTTTATATTACTTTGAAACTCTTTTAAGTAGGCTTGTGCAAATTCTTCTTGGTGTGTGTTTATAAATGTATAAGCCGTACTTGGGTAAGACGTATGGAATCTATTTTCGTCATTGCTAGTTTCAGATCCTATTTGTATGGTGTTTATTTGAATAGCATCCGTTAAGTCGTCGGTACGTGTTTCAATAGTGATAGGTGTTGACTGCTCCTGATGTTCCTGCTTATTTTGCTCTTTACAACCAAACGATAGCACGGTTAAATAGACTATGGGTATTAGGGTTTTTATGTGCTTTAATTTCATGATTTATATACTTTATAAATATGGATTGTTAATTATTAAAAATACTTAGAAACCTCAAAAGTATACTGTTTTTTAAGCTCGACGTAACACATAACAATTCAATTTTCGCGTGTTTAGGGGTGATAAACGAAGCGCTTGTTTTTTATTAATTCATGCTGAGTTACCCTTTACAACAAAAAGAATGTTTTACTGTAAAGGACTAAAGTCCTGATTACTCCATGTTGAGATTTCTGGAATTTTTACTCTGTTAAACTCATAACCTGTAGCTTTATGGCACGTATTACACGCAATGGTTAGTGAGCGATAACTTTTTTCAAAGGCATCATGGTCTTTCTTATCAATAGCATTTTCTATGCTGTCTAATGCAGGGCTTAGGGTTTCAATTAATTGACTTTCTTTACGACCTGCTTGATATTTTAAAATATTCTCAATAGTTCCTTCTAGCTCGTGGACTTCAAAATCAGCAAGGTCCCAGTTTTTATTTTGACCTGCAAACCAAAGTTTAGAATGATGTGTTTGCATGGTACCCATAAAATCTCCAAATCCAGGTTTGTAAGTATCTGCTAGTTTGGTCTCCAAAGAGTCTATTCGTTTTTGTAATATTTTTGTGTTATCATTTTCCGTGTTACAGGAAAAAAGACCTAAGGTTAAAAGGATTAAAAGTAGCTGTCTCATAGTTGTTGTTTGTTGAGTGGTTATTTTATAATTATTTAAAACATAAATTTTCACTGCGATATCGATTGGATGGCAGTTTTCTAAAAATAGTAATTAAATCGTGTCTCTAATTTAGTGTTAAACTCCGATTTCAGAAAATAGTTTTTTTAATTCGGATAGGTCCGTTTTCATGTCCGGAAAATCTCGGTTTTTTCCATTCTTTAATAGTACAGACAAACGCTTATCTCCGAATAGATTTTTTTCATTTTAACGTTTAATAATTTCGATGTGATTATATACTATTTTCATTTTCCGTGATATGCGCTATTAGTTATGGAAAGTTGCGATATTGTAAATGAAGATTAGCCACAGGAAAATCACACCTAACAAAAACGGAACGACCTAAGCTTAAAACTAAAATAAGAAATGTTTTTTACACAGTATGGGTAGTAGTAATTATTTTAACAGCTTTTTAAGTGGCTTCATTAGCTTTAATTCGTGATGTCGCGTGTTTAAAAATTAGTAAAGGTTGAAGGGGATAATTATTCCAACGCTTAAAAAGTTTAATGCTTTAATGTGTAAGGGGTTGCTTCTCTTTATCTGGTGAGTATATTATATTTAAATAGTTCATCTTCCGTCATCCAATGAATAGCGTCTGCAGGCGCGGCGTTGATGGTGAAATAATAGAAGTCTTCTGCTTGTTGTTGCGTAAAACCTACAGAAACATAATACTTAATATATGGCAAATGGTACCGGTGACCTTCAGGGAAATCTGTTGCGGTGTCCTCTTCTGAAGACCAAGAATGGACGCCGATTTTAGTGTTGTTTCCTTTTGATCTTTGCACTCCCGCAATAAAAAAATCTACACCGCCAGAGGATATTTCGCCATTATCCATTACATGAGTGTTAATCCCTTCACGATGGATTCTAGCAGATAATTGCAGATTGATTTCATCGTCAGAAGAACCGTCACAGTTTCTAATGTTTATTTTGGATACATCAGGAAAGGCCTTTTTTAAACTGTTGAAATTACTTAGTGAATAACTGCCAATAGTTCCATCCATTTCGATAGTCGAATTATCAGATAATACCTTAAAAATACCAAAGGTTCTTTGCAAATCTATGTTTGTAGAATCCTTAACTGTGCTAAAAGCTAATACCAAGGAAGATGCGAGAAGTAATGTGAAAATTAAATTAAAGGTTTTCATAGTATGTAGCAATGATTAAAAGCAATTTGGAAACGAGATATGCGACTAAGTACCATATGGTGCTATTGTAATTAATTTTAAAAACGACTCTTCCAAAATCTATTTTAGTGATTTTAGATTTTAATGATCTATTCCAGAGTGTCAGTGTAACATTATCGCATGCCTATTTAAAAAAAAGGATTACGGCGGTTTCGTATTTTGATGTGTCGTGTGGGGATTACACTAAGGTAGTAAAAATGAAACGAAAAAGAGTCGGTTTTGTCTTTTGTTTTGGGGTAAATACCGATTAATCAGTGGTTTGTGTTTGTGTTGTGTGGTAGTGGGTGACGCGTTTCTCTATTGGATTAAAACACATCTAAGTCTGATTTAGATAAATATTAATTTTAAATATACTATCTTTTACAGGTAATTAAACGTAATTAAAAATGAATAAAACAGTCAAAACAATTTTAATGGTCGCGGGAGTGGGGCTATTAGCTTATGGTGTTTATACTATGATTGCTCCAGAAGCCGCAATAAATATTGGTCCTTTAAGCGTCGAAGCTCAAGATAATACTAATGCTTACATTACGATAGGATTAGGTGTTGTCGCTTTAGTCGCTAGCTTTTTAGCGGGTAAAAAAGCATAAAATATAATAAGCTGCACAGTTTTTATTATCGGGTGTAGGATTATGTTTTTGTAAATGGAATTAATATTCTCGTCGTTTAGTTTTCGATAGTAAAATGGTGTTGTCTTATGGTTAGCCTGTGTTAATCAAGGGCTTTCAGTAATGTTATCATCAGTATTTCTATAAAAGCCAACTGTGCATTGATTTTAGTTTTGCGTTAGTTTTTTCATAGGTTTGATGTGGCTAAATCGACTACCGTTTTTGCTAGAATTAGAGTAGGGTCAACGAGTTCAACGGCTGTTTTATTATCCCTAAATGTGTTAGTTTCAGGAAACAGAAGCGGTAACTCTGTACACCCTAAAATAATGACTTGAGCGTTTCTTTTAATAAGGTGATTAACGCTTTTGTTAATTTGTTCTTTGCAGAGCCCATCGGTATATCCCGCTTTTACACCCCTATCCCCATATATACTTTCCATAACATCGTTTTGATGGGTGTGGTCAGGAATCATAACCTGAAGTCCATAGTGCGTAAGTACATTGTAATAAACTTGACTTTGAATAGTGCCACTGGTTGCTAGTAAGCCGACATTGGTCTCTTTTCCAAAATTCTCTAAAATATATTCAGCTGTCGTTGTTATCATATTAACAATAGGCACATTAAGGTGTTCTTGTATTTCTTTTACAAAAGCATGTGCTGTGTTACAAGGTATTGCTATGGCATTTGAGCCAGCCGCTTCTAATTTTTTACAGGTTGAAAATAGCGCAATGGTGGGGTCTGTTTGATTATGAATCAAATTGGCTGTTCTATCTGGAATTTGAGGATTCTGTTCCACTATCATTTTTATATGGTCCTGGTCTTTCTTCGCGGGTGTACTTTGAATGATTTTATTCATAAAATCGACCGTTGCAGAAGGACCAACTCCGCCTACAATACCAAGTTTAAACGGTTTAGGTTGTGGGGTGCTTCCTTGAGATAGTGCATAGTCTGCATAGATCTCATTAACGTCTATAATAGAAATCCCCCTTGTCCAAAGTTTATTTGCCAATAGAGCTATTTCGGTTATACAGGGTAAAATAACTTCACAACCGTTTGCTTTTAATTCGGTGCAGGCCTCGTATACATACTCTAACGGCAGACCGTCTAAGTACCCGTTTTTTATGCCCAATTTACCATAGATAGCATGCATTAACTGGGTTTGGTTTGTGGGATATATCAATTCATAATCTTGAAGGTAGGTCTTTAACAAGGATGATTCTTTTACAAAACTAGATGTGAGTACGCCTATCTTAGTCCCCTTTTTAAATTTCAAACTCAGATAATGTGTTATTGCATCAAATATATTGACAATAGAAATTGATGTTTCCTTTTGTAGTTCGTCTAAAAAAGAATGACTCGCAAAGCAGGGGAGTAGAACTTTAGACACCTTTTGTTGTTCAAAGTTTTTACATAAATTAAAGGTGTAGAACTTTCTTGATTTAATATCTTGCTCTTCAAATAACGCAGATTCAATCTGACTATAAGGTTGTTGTTCAAAAATGAAATGGTAGTGCTTTTGATTTTTTATAGCCGTTTTATTTTTTAAAAGTTTAAAAAATAAATCAGCTCCAGATAAAGCGCCTAAGCCTCCAATTACTGCAATTTTATCCATTCTGAGTTATAATAATTTTCTAATATTAGTATGAGCTGAAACGTGGTTTCGGGAGGTTAATTGCGTCGTTTGGCTCAAAAATTCACACCAACGAAAATCCGAAAAAAAATTTGTGCTTAAACTCAATAGCCACTTGTCAAATGTAAATGTTATCTAATGATTTTTTGAAGAAAATTTCGGAAATAACATACAATGAAACACGTGTTGTATTCAAGATACAGTGAGACGATTTTGTTTGTAACCGACAGTTCAAGTTTGGGTAGTTGTAAAAAGAAAAAGAGCCTTTGTATTAATAATACAAAGACTCTTTTTCTTTTTTTGTTTGTGGTGGTTATATGTTTTCAACCATTAAGATTTCTAGTTTTCTTTCACCATCTTTAAAAGGCCAATTTATTACATCACCTACCTGTCTGCCAATTGTTGCAACGGCAACATCACATAAAATAGATAGTTTACCTTTTTTAGGGTTTGTTTTAGTGGTAGACACAAACGTATATTCTTTTTCTTTGTTTTCCGTGTGGTCTTTTATTTTTACACGTCGGTTTACCGTAACAATATCTTCTGGTAAATCGCGTCTATACACTTGTTCGGCGTTTTTTAGTTCTAAAAGTAAAAGCTCTTCTTCTTGTTTTGTTACTTTTTTTCTTCTGACATGATCTTTAATCATATCATAAATTCCAGTTGTTAAAATTACATTTTTTGACATCATAATATTTTTTTTTTGAATGTCCTTCTTAGCACGACGTTAGTGTGACTCAATCATTCAAAATAGTGCACGGTATACCGAGCTCCTGTTTTTGAATGCTAATAATAGTGATAAAAAGGAAATAAGATTAAATTGTGATACTAATAAAGAGTGGCCCTGTTTTGAGTCGTAACAGGGATTAATTAATAAACTCTTTTGAATTTTTTAAAAAAATATCGTCATGTAAGTACGATAATGACAGCGCTAACCCTGAAGGATTAGTATTGGTATGTAGACTATAAATTGCTGCCATTTGTATTAAAATTAATGAGTTACAAAGCTAATCAATATATTTGATATTAACAATCTTAAAGACACTAAGGTCTTTTAAACACAATTATGCTCTGGGTTTATCTCAAGACATCAAGTTTTAAAATTCTGAATGTTTTTTAAATTGTTGGTTTGGTGGTTTTAAAAGAGGTATATCGAGGTGAAGTGCGAAATTTAGTAAATACATACCGAATAGAAAGTCCGTAAGACCCGATCGTAGTACAGTGGTTAAGCAAGTTAGGTAAGCAAGCTAAAACGAGCCAATAAGTAAACAAGGTGTTTGCCGCTGGTTGTTTGTTTTCTTAATGTAGATTTTTATTAAAATCATCTTATTTTTTTGCTCAATTTTTCCATTTTGTTAGATAATTCAAACAAATCGGTGAGCAGCATATGAACAGCATCTTCACTCAAAACGCCTCGCTTAAGATCCTGTGGGACTTCAAGCCTTTTGTCTGCCATCACATCTTTCATATATTGCGATTCATAGTATGTCTTTAATGTCTTTAAATCTTTTAAGGAATCTTCAAGTTCACTCATTGCTTTATCAGATTTCTCAACGACTATGGTGAGTTCGTCTAATATGTTTTCCATTTTTGTAATGCGTTCTATTATAGTATTCATAAGTATATGTTTTTTTAGTTTTCAATTTGCAAATCTATAGTTTTAGATTGGATACATTAAGTAATTGAAAGGAACTGTTTTAGTTTTAAAGAACCAAACGGTTTTGTCTAAGTTTAATTGCGAGGTTTAAGAACTTAATTAAGCAAATATTACGATATATAAAATTCGGGAGCTCAGAGCGCAGCGAACTAGCGAAGCCATGGTTGTATGTTGGCAGTGGCTAGGTAATTAATTATTCACGTCTTATGCGTGCAGTTTAGTTAAATATAAGGAATGTTTTTACATGGTATTGTAAAACGTTTTTATTCCTAATCTAAATTTAGTTTTTCAAGTTCCGCGTTTAGTTCCGCGAGTGAATTCGGGTCAATAATTTGTGTGTTGATAGTAATTTCTTTTCTGTCAGTTTTTAAGATATAATCTGCAGCAAACTTTTTAATCTGTTTGACTTCAGTCAGATTTAGCTTTTTTCCGAATGGGCTATTAATTTTTATATTACCATTTTCAATGGTCAGATATTTATGCTGTCGTTGATAAAAATAGCCTATTAAATACATTGCAGAAATTACAATCCAACCATAATCAATCCAGTTTGGTTTGTCTTTAGTGAGAATTCCTATAAAAAACCAAACGAGCCAAAGCAATCCAAAAATTAGATTGATGTTCACGTGTCTTTTATTATATCCTATTCTCATTTTTTCTAATGATTTATATCGGTTTTGTGTTTAATTAGTGGTGTATTTCAGTAACTAATTTAGCAAATAAAAACCAACTAGACAATCCGTAAGATCCGAGAGCAGCGAACTGGCGAAGCAATTTTCAGAAGTAGGCGAGGACACGAATTTGTTTTAACACGGTTTAAGTTAGCATTTTAATTAAAATACTACTTTAAGGTCTCTAAATATGAAGGAAACAAAACAAAACAAAGCCCTAGGCTTAAATACAAATAACACGGTGAAGCTGTTTTAGGAAATCCGAGTAAAGTAGTGGTGAGTTCTCTAAACGCAGTTTAAAACTAGTACAAAAAGAATTAAAAACCTTTGAGGATAAATTAATAGTTTTAGTTAAAAAAGTGCACCAAGACGTTTTAACACGTTTAAAAAGCATACCGGGTACTGGGAACAAAACAGTCCTAATGTTGGTGGGTCTCACAGATGTTTTTGAGTGTTTTACTTGTTTTTAGGGTAGTGTCCCATAGTACTTTATAACCATTATTTTTCAAAATATTCATAAGTTCGTTTTAGTATATTTATTGGGGTTCCATTTTTATATTCTATACATTTTTTCCAATTATCATGTCTATCATATTCGTATTTGTAACTATATATTCTATAAATTTTTCCATCTGTATACTTTCTAAAACTTTTCTCTACAATGTTTTCTTTGTCATCATAAGAATAAGTAATTATTTTATTTAGATCATTATCATTACTTGCCCAATATTTCCACTCTAACATATTGCCTTTTTTATCATATTTATAAGACGTTTTAGAATATTCTTTTTCGTTATACACGTGTTTTTTTGTTGTTAAATTTCCTTTATTGTCATAAATATAATTGTTTACTGTATGTAAATCTTTTTCTCCTCTATACTCTTCTGCTTCTATCAGGTAGCCTTTATTATTATAAGTGTAAATCCACTTTTTATGAGTATAATCTCCATCTTCTGATTCAGGAAGAAATTCTCTAATTTCATAGAGTTTAATTTCTGTTTGATTACCTTTTTTCTTGTATGTGTACTTAGATAGAATACATTTTTTTTGATGTAAATCATTGCCTGTACACTCTCTAAATTCTATTTGATTGCCATGATTATCATATTTATATGTCCATTGAAGATCAAAATCTCCTAGCCTATAATTATAAAAACTTCTTTCAATTAAATGTCCTTGTTTATTAAATACAAATTTTGTTTTTGATGGACCACTAATTTCATGGACAATCTGTTTTTGAGGTTCACTGATTTCTGTATAAGATTGGACGTTTTCTTTTAAATTTTCTTTTTCCCAATTCGTATTCCTATTGTGTAGCTCTTGTGTGTAAGTTGCATTACAATACAACATAGTGAATAAGAGAAAAGGTGTGAGTTTTTTTATCATTTTATGTTTCTTATGTTATTATACACAACGTTTTTGTGCATGGATGTTGCGATTTGTATGCGAGGATTTTCCGCAGGAAAATCAGAAGCTAGTAAAACTGCAATGGCCCTTGATTAAGCACTAATTTAGCAATTATATTTATATGGTGTGGGCAACTGTAGTTTTGTATTTATTATTAATTCGGTTTCTTCTTTCAACTCTTCTATTTGAAATGTCAATTGTGTTTATCCATTAATTTCTTTTATGGATTTAAAATTCGAAATAGTGTTAATTGTTGAATATTTGTCTTTCTTCTCCTTGGGGTTAAAAACTATTCTAAACTGCTTTTCTAATGTGTCGTAAAATGGTGAATCCAGATCAGCAGTTTCATATGGGAAAAAATAAATTGAGTCATTAGTTATTCCAATATGACACTTGTCAAATTTAAATTCAATTCGTTTTGAATCTTGGTTTAAAACTTGTTGTAGTCAATTGGGTTTATGTCCTTTCCATTTGCAACTTAATTCAGGATAAAAATGCAGCAATCTATTTTCAATTGAAAAATAAAGTTCGTTCCAAGATTTTTTTAATTGGTAGTTGTAAACAAAAGATGGAATCAAAGCAATAAACGCAGAGACTTTTCCTCCAAATCCATTCAGTTTCTTTTTATTCCGAAATTCAGATTTGATGAATTTTCTAAGGCTTGTATTTTCGAAGTACTGCTTTATCATTACTGTTGCTAACCATTGTTGAAAAACGTTATTAATTTACTTTTCGTTGTTGTAATTTTAAATTAGTTTTTCTTCCCTCTCTAATTATTATATCAATAATCTCTTTAATATCTTTTTTTGTAGTCCTGAAATTTACAACGCAAGCTCTTAAACAATACATTTCGTTTACAATAGCATTTGATAAAAATAACTCGCCACCAGTTTGTAATGCATTCAATAATTCTTCATTTAGTTTATTAAGATAATCATTATCATCTTTGGAATTGAATGGAATATATCTAAAAGTAGTAATGCTTAAATTTTGAGAAACTGCCTCTAATTCAGGATTTTTTTTAGCTAAGTCAAATAACAGTTCTGAGAGTTCAATGTCTTCACCAATTAGTTTTTCATAACCACTTTTACCTATTTGTTGTAATGATAACCAAACCTTTAAAGCTCTAAAGCCACGTGAGTTTTGAAGTCCATATTCATAAAAATTTTGAGCAATTTCGTTTTCATCTTTGCTAAAATTATAATATTCTGGATGTGAGCTATAGGTATCTATTAAGTGTTGAGGATTTTTAACCAAAGTACAACCGGCTTCAAGTGGACTATATAACCATTTATGTGGGTCGAGAGCAATAGAATCAGCTTCTGAAAGACCATCAAACAGGTTTTTATATTTTGGAATAATTGTGGCTGGAGCGCCATAAGCGCCATCGATGTGAAACCATAAATCATAATCTTTACAAATAGTTGAAATGCCTTTTAAATTATCAACTACTCCAGTACTAACATCACCAGCAGTACCTATAACCATTATTGGCTTAAAACCATTTTCTATATCTTCTTTAATAGTTTCTTCTAGTACTTTATTGTCCATTTTATTTGAAGAATCAGTTTGAATCCAGCGAATAGATTTTGTGCCTAAACCAAATAATATAGCTGCTTTGTCAACCCAAGTATGTGTGGTTTTTGAACAATAAATAGTTAGCTTTTGGGATATGTTTGAAAGTCCATCTTCTTTTATGCTTTTAGGTGCTTTAGCTGTTCTAGCTGCTAAAAATGCTGTGAAATTTGCCATATTTCCTCCGCTGACTAAAATTCCTCCGTAGTTAGGTGACACACCAATGAACTCTGCCAGCCATTGAATAGTTTGTTTTTCAATTTCAGTAGCCATTGGACTTAAAATATGCGCGCCAACATTTGGATTTACAGATGCTGCTAATAAATCGGCTAAGGCTCCAATTGGGGCAGCCGATGAAGTAATATAGCCTAAGAATTTAGGGTGTCCATTAAGTAATGAATGGTTAAGTAATAGGTCCGTTGCTCTCGAAATCAGTTCGGTTGCGGGTGTTCCCTTTTCTGGCAAGGAAGTATTTCCTAAAATACTTTGTAATTGACTTGGACTTTCTTTTATGGTAACAGGTTTTTTATCAATACTAGAAAGGAAATCAGAAATATCATCTATTAATTGATGTCCGATTTTTCGAAACTCTTCTTTGTTAATTTCTATTGAATTATTTCGATTTCCGTCCATAATATTATTTTTTCCCTAATGTGTTACAACGGTTTTCTATATGATACGTTGTGTGTAAGTATCTAATTTAGTAAACAAATACTTGCTAGAGAAAATTCCGAAGTAGTTTTTCAAATAAGCATTTGCCAAAGCAATTAATTATAGCTGTATTAGCCAAGGTATTTATTTAGTTTGTTCTTTTATCCAACCAGTAATTAATTCAAGGACTGCTGGCGAAATAGTCTGTTCGATCTGAGAGTATTCATTTGATACACCGGTTTTACATTCTTGAAATAGGTGGTTTAAGTTTTCTAATTCTAATGTTTCAACATTTTTATTACCACTTTCTACTAATATTTTTTTAATTGCTTGTAAATTTTCTTTGGCTGGCACTTGAAAATCTTTACAGCCATTTAGAGCTAGTATAGGACATTTTACTTTGGATAAATAAATACTTGGTTTGGATTTCAATAGACTTACAATTTCATATTCAGTTATTTGATTAACAATTGCTTTTCTTTGGTTCTCAGGTAAAAGATCGCTATATTTATTAATAAAGAAAGAATTTATAGAGTCTTTTAATTTGATATTATCTAAATTAGACTCCACAATAATGTCGTAAGCCCCTTTTAAAAAATTTTGCCCTTGAGCAATTTGCATTTCGTTTAGCCCCATAATTCTTTCTAGAGCAGCTTTTTGTGATAGCATTAATTTATCGCCATTAATTCCTGGTCCAGCTAACATTACAATATAATTTACATCATCTATTTCAGATGCGACTTTAGGTGCTATAATTCCACCGATACTATGACCGATTAATCCTATTTTTGAGGAATTAATTTCCTCTCTGTTTTTAAATAATTAATTGCTGATTTTACGTCAGATGATAAATCTGTAATTGTAGCTGTTTCAAAATCCCCTTCGGATTCGCCAACACCTCTTTCGTCAAACCTTAAAACGGCTATCCCATTTTTTGTTAAAAAGTCTGCTATCACAAAATATGGTTTATGCCCAAACATATCGCCATTTCTATTATGAGGACCACTTCCACTAATAATAATAGCAACAGGAAAATCACCTTCTTTTTTAGGTAAAGTTAGTGTTGCGGCCAAAGAAATTTTGTCATTTTCGTTTTGGAAAGTTATATCCTCTGAATAATAATTAAATGGTGGTTTAGGTTCTTGTGGTCTATTGATTTCTAATTTACCTCTTTTAAGACTCATTGTAAAAGGATTTCCTGCAAGAGTTATCGTACCTTGAAATTCATTTAATTGACTTAATTGTCCTTTATATTCCATTTTTAGAATTGGGTGTGAAATGGTCAAAGTAGAATCAACAACTTTTGTTGTCTCTACTTCAGTATTTATAAGGCCTTTTTTAGGAACGTTCATTATAGCCTTATAGTTATTTCCATTCTTAACCAAGTTAAAGCCAAAGTCTAATTCAGTTCCTTGAATTTCTAATATTCCAATCCAATTACCAGATATGTTTTGAGCAAATGAGTTCATTGAAAAAATAGAAAGAGCTAAAATTGTGAATAATTTGTTCATTGATTTGTATTTTGTTAATAGTGTTTTAATATGTTGGCTAACGGTTAGTGTAAGAATAGTAAAGGATTAAAATGTGTTTACTTTTCGATTTAGCACTTAGTCCTTATTATTTTTATACATGGTTAGATATTGTTTTTAGTTCCACTATTCCTTAAATAACTCATTAAGCATTTTTTTAGGATTTTCAAGAAATGCTTTAGTTATTTGATAATGCTCAGTATCCTCATATTTTATTCTTGAAATTTCCTTATCATTAAATTCATATATAACGGCTTCAGGATATGCTAATAAAATTGGTGAATGAGTTGCTATAATAAATTGAGAAGAATCAGATGTTAAGTGCTTCATTCTTCTTAACATTGCGAGTTGTCGAGTTGGAGAAAGAGCTGCTTCGGGCTCATCAAGTAGGTAAATCCCTTTTCCTCCAAACCTATGAATCAATAGAGATAAAAATGACTCACCATGAGACTGTTCATGAAGAGATAATGAACCATAAGAGTCTATAATTCGAGCCCCTCCACGAGGTTCATTATCTAAATCCTCAATATTTGTAGCAAGATTAAAATAACTTTCAGCTCTTAAAAAGTACCCATCTTTTGGTTTTTTATAGGATTTAGCAATCTGTAAATATTCATGAAGATTTGAATGAGAATTACGTGTGCCAAATTGAAAGTTCTTTGAACCACCTTCTGCGTTAAAACCTAAAGAAACAGCTATTGCTTCCAGCAATGTTGACTTTCCGCTACCATTTTCTCCTACAAAAAAGGTAACTTCTTTACCTAGTTTTATAGAATCAAGTTCGCGTATTGCTGGAATTGAAAATGGATAACTATCCATATCTGCAATTTTATCACGTTTTAAGGTTAGGTCTATGATATATGGTAAGTCTTTCTTTTTTTTAATGTGGCATAACGGGTTCGTGTATCTTAAGTTAGCGATTATAAATATAAGTTATAAATTAAGAATCAAATCAGAAAGAAAAAAAGAGAGGATTAAGGTTATTTTGTGTATTGAGACAGCGATCTCGTTTTTCATGACAATCCCCTCTCTTTTTTGTTCATTGTTTTAGATGTTTTTTAAAGGTATTCAAGAACCTCATTCTTCGGTTTCTACACAGATTTCGTACAGTTCTATGAGGCTTTTAGACCTCGCATTTAAGTCGTTGAAACTCGCGTAGATGTCCTTTCAAAAATCATTTTCTTATGAATAAAGATATTAAATTTTTTGAACTGCGAAGCACATCATGAATACCTTTTTATAAAATATAAATGCCATGAATATATTGACATTAGCCACGTAGTTTTTGATGTTGCAGATTCTAATGGCAACTTTTACCAGTTTAAAAACACCCTTTCTGGCTTTAAAAAGTTTGTAAAACTATTAGATATAGATAGCCATTGTGTCATGGAGGCTACAGGATATTATCATTCCCAATTAGCTTATTATTTGTTAGAATCAGGTATTAGAGTTTCTGTAGAAAACCCATTAGCAGTTAAACGTTTTATACAGATGAAATTATCTAAAATTAAAACGGATAAGAGCGACGCTAAACAGATCTGTGAATATGCCAAACAAGTCGAATTAAAGCTTTGGAAAGGCAACTCTAAACACCAAACAGAGTGTCTTCAAATCACCAGACTCCTTGCTATATATACAAAACAAAGCACCATGATTAAAAATAAATTACACGGTGAATCTGTTTTAGGGAACCCAAGTAAAGCAGTTGTTAGCTCTTTAAAACGTAGTTTGAAGCAAGTGCAAAAAGAAATAAAATGCTGGAAGACAAACTTTTGATTTTAGTTAAACAAGAGCATCAAGAAGTATTAACCCGATTAAAAAGCATACCAGGTATTGGAAACAAAACAGCACTAATGTTAGTGGTTCTCACAGATGGTTTTGAACGATTTACAAGTGGTAGTGAATTATGTAGTTATGCAGGATTGACTCCCGTAATAAAAAGAAGTGGTAGCAGTGTAACTGGCCGGAGTAAAATAAGTAAAATGGGGAATCAAAAACTTCGAAACTTATTATTTATGTGCAGTTTTAATGCCAGCAAATACAATAAAGCTTGTAGGGATATTTATGAGCGATTAGTTGCTGAAGGAAAAAGTAAAAAATTAGCACTAATTGCAGTATGCAATAAGCTATTAAAACAAGCTTTTGCTATAGCTAAATCTGGACTAATATATGAGGCTAGCTACAGAAGTTCCTTAGTGAAAAATTAATGCTTTTTTACTTGTTTTTTACCACAGTACTTCTTAAAAACACCTTTTATAAAGCTATTAAGTCGCTTTTAGGACCTTCTAAATCACCTAAAATTTTAAGTGTATAAAAATAAAAACCGTCTCTAAAGACGGTTTTTTATCACAGTTGAACTATTTATTATTGGCTTGTGCAACGGTTACCATTGTTGCCCACAGTTATTTTTTTAATATTAGTTTCAAAACTGATTTTTTGTTGTTGTTCATTCCCCAAATTGAAATATTACCTTTCGTTTCTCTGTATCCATTATAAGAAATCCAAAACCCTTTATCAATATTAAATTCGCCAATAATTTTATGTATTGCTTTCAGGTAAGGTTTTTCGGAAAGTTCATTTTGTTTTGAGTTTAATGATTTTTTCTTCATTAAACTACCAGAAACGTATTCGTTTAAGTCATACTCAATTATTGCAATTTTATTACCATTTCTCTCAACAATATCTTTTAGTCTAACAGTATTTTTTTTGTGTAAGCTATCCGCTTTAAAATGTTGGTCAAGAGAAATCATATCAACATCTATATTCCATTCATCTCCAATTTTTACAGATTTTTGAGGAAGTTCAAAAAGTAAGGAAATCAAGTTTTTTTTATTTTGTTCATAATAAAAACTCAATATTTTACCTTCTGGTGTAAATTTTCCACGTAACACGACATTTTTATTCAGTTTAGCCATTTTAGAAATATAGGTTTCCACCGAATCTGCTTTGGTAGCTTTTAGAATCATTTTCACATCAAAATTTCCTTTGCTATCAGGTAATATTAATGTTTCATAATTCAATTTATTTCTTTCTATTTCTTTAAGTAGCTTATTTTTTCGTTCAATATTTGTTTCGGTTTCGGCTTTTTTAATTTTTTCTTCTAAAGTATATCCATACATAAATGTTTTGTAAGATAAAGTGTCTGTTAATTTCCACTTTAAAGTGATCATTTCTTTTTCCTGTGCATTTGTTGAAAACGCGATAAATAGGAAGGGAAGTAGTAATTTTTTCATAATGTCTTGTCCTGAAATATGGCTACAGGTTAAAATTGATTTACGCTGTTTTTAAATATACCATATTTGGTGTTTTATAGTCTAAAGATAAATGTAATCTTATTTCGTTGTATAAATTAATTGCATTTTTTGTTGCTCTTCTTGCGTGTTGTAGGCTGTCAAAGGTCTGATCTAGATAGAACTCGTCTTTTAGAATTCCGTTTACACGCTCAGCCATAGCATTTTCGTAGCAATGATTTTCTTCTGTCATGCTAATATCGATGTTATTTCTCTTTAAAATTTGAGGGTAGACGTTACTGCAATACTGTATACCTCTGTCGGAATGATGAATAAGTCCAGTAGTATCCTTAGCTTGATACAGCGCCTTGTTTAAAGCTCTTTCACAACCTTTTAGTTCCAGGCTGTTACTTATGTCATATCCTACAATTTTTCGGCTGTACATGTCTGTAATGAGTGCCAGGTAACAAAAACCTTTTATGGTTCTAATGTAGGTGATATCGCTTACCCAGACTTGGTTTGGTCTAGTTATTTCAACATCTTTAATGATGTTTTTGTATTTGTAGAACCTGTGCAGTGAGTTAGTTGTTCTTGAACTGTATTTCTTTCTAAGTGTGAGCATATTGTGTTTTCTAAGTATGTTGAATAAGGTGTCTCGGCCTATTTTAAGATTGGATTCAGTAAACTCTTGTTCTAATGATCTGGTGAGTTTTCTAACGCCTTCTCTAGGAAGGGATCTGCGTCTGTTCTTAACTATAACCACTACTTTTTTCTCTATCTCTAACCGTCTGTCTTCTCTACGTTTGTATTTGTAGTTTGCGTCACGTTTGAGTCCGAAACAAGCAGTTATAGTAGTAAGAGAAGCAAATCCCTTAGATTTTTCCTTGGCCTTAATCAGGGCTTGATACTTAGTTTTTTTTTAAGTTCAAGGACAGATTTATAGCCTAGTTGTTCTGCTGCAACTTCCAGATAGGAATCATCTATTAATACATCCATATCCTTTCTCAGAAGTAGTTTCTTTAGCTGTTCAATCTCTTTTTGAAGTTGTTTAATACGGGTTATTTCGTCTTTAGTTTTCACAGTTACTCTGGTGTTCATTAGATCTTTACGGTTGTACTTTTTTATCCACTCATTGATTGTGGTAGGTGCAATACCATAAGCTTTTCCTAGTTGATACTTGTTTAGTTTTCCTGCGGTAAGTTCGTCTAAAATTTTGAGTTTAAAAGATTCTGAATACCGTCTAATTACTTTGTCATTTTTGTACATAATGTTTAAAATTATGTAGCCTTTATTCAGGACGGGTCATAATTGTGGGCAACGTTGTTGTATAAGATTAGTTGCGTGATTTAGCAACTAACTTTTGCAAGTACATAACGAATAAAAAATCAGCGAAAATTTTCGTAAGTAGGCTTGAAACAAGCAATTAATTTTATACGTTGTTCTAAACCGTTTTCCCTTTTGTAAACTGTTTTTATGAGCCTTCCTCGAACTCATTTTTAGCATCCTGTATTATTTTCCCTGTTTTTCCATCTATAATAACATCATAAATGTAAATTCCTTCAACGTAAGAAAAACGCCAATTTCCTTCCTCTTTTCTTATAGTTGTGTATCTTCCTTTTATATCTACCTTACGTTCTTCTAAATATTTTACTAAATCTTCCCAAGTGTAATCAAAACCTTTGTCGTAGTCTGTCTCTTTAATTAGTTTCCCTTGCTCATCAAATTCTTTCCAAATTCCTTGTTTGAAACTTGAATCGAAAAATAATCCAGTAATTTTTAAAAAACCATTTTTATAATATTGGCTTTTTTTAATAAAATATGAATCTTTAAAAATAATATCCTCTGAATAAATATCTTTTAATTCCATTTGCTCAATGACAGTGCTGTCTTTTTTAATAAATTTAAATTCATTTAAGTGATTTTTATTTTCATTGAATCTTTCAATATCAAATTTTTCCATTGTTGTATTTTTTTGAGCGCTACAACCTATTAATGATAGGATTGCAACAATGATTATAGTTTTTTTTAACATAATTATTCACTTTTAATTAATGTGTTAGTCCATAGTTTTTTCCATTGCCAGAGCCAAGTCATAATTCGTTTTTTACTTCCATATCTACTTTGGTGAGAATAGTCCATAATATTGTATGTTTCTCCTTTTTTATAGCTATAAGGGTGATTTTTATCTCGTGAAAAGGTATGATATAAACCTAAAGCGTGAAGGCTTTCGTGAGTGGTTGTTGAAGTATTATGCCCATCAAATAGCACCACAGCATCTGAAGAAATATCTTTAGCCTGACCATTTACACGCCCAACTTTTGTTCCAGCTTTATTAAAAGACGGACATTCGTCAGGTATAAAATAAACCTTTAAATAATCTTTGTATTTTGTATCCATTTTTTTGTTCAAGTAATCGTGAAGTCCAGTTCTGTTGTCAATATATCCCTTACTCTTTGTGTCAAATGTTTTATTAAAAGTTGTATCAGCTGTTAAGTCTAAAACTTCCTCTATTATGTTAGGTTGAATATAGGCTTGGGTTAAATATTTTTTTAAAAAAGCATCTTCTCCTGTTGTTTTTCCTTTTTTTACAGTTCCCGAAAATAATTGAGTATTGACCTTTACAAAAACGACTTCCACTTTTTTGCGATTGGCTTTATCGTTTTTAAGTACATTAAGTTGTCCTAATTGTCGTTTTCCATATAACACTTTTATTATTTGGTCTGTATTAAACTCTTTTATGCACTCGATAGTTAAATGGTCTTTTAATCTTTTTTTGCCTTTACTTTGAGCTGGTATTTTTTCTGTGTTTAGTTTAAAAAGTGTTTTATTGTACTCAAAAGTTAAGTCTAGTTTTTTAGGGTTTTCAATAGTTTCTACTTGTAAACTTAAAGTTTGCGTTTCTTTTGGGTAAATACTTAGCCAACTTTGTATGTATTCGTAATGGCTACCATCTGGATTTTTATGCCAATCTATATCTATAGAGTCGTAAAAATCACATTTTAATTCTTTATATTTAGCATCTGTAGTGTATTTAGTAAACTTATTTTCTTTCTTTTTTGTAGTTGTACTTATAACTGTCTTGTTTGTGCCTAAAATATCTTTATATGTGAGTTTATCTTTTTTGTTTTTATCTCGCATATAGTCAAAACCATATTCGCCATCATAACTTTTACTTGGTCTAAAATCGACAATTACTTTTGGAGGAGGAATAACTTGCAAAACACTACTTTTTTTCTGATAGCCATTATGGTCTATTTTAGCAACCAATTTATCTATATCAGCGGTTTTAAATTCTTCCCATTGTTGTTTTATTTCTAAAGCGCTTAATTCAATAGTTCCGTCTTCGTTTATTTCTTCTTCAAAAGCGAGTTCTGTTTGTCCGTTTTCAAATTCTGTTCCGTCTTCTTTGGTAATTGTTATTTTAGCCGAACTGCTTTCTTGATTTTCTATTTGTGCAGTTAATGCTACATTTTCTGTGTATGTTGTTTCTTGTAAAGTCTCTTTGGTTTCGGGATGTATCCAGTTTATATTTGAAATT